>JABGRN010000028.1:51759-53846 GCA_018648265.1 Prolixibacteraceae bacterium
GATTCATCAGCTTTATCTTTTAATAAATCCTGATACGTACGGTTTTGTGCTTTTTTCCCTTCGCTAATCGAAACACGCGGACCCGTTGGAATTGCGGTTGCCTTTTCTATTAAGGACTTTTTATCTTCAGGTAAAAATTTAACAAGTAGATTTTCGCCATCTTTAAACCACGAAAAAGGTCGGTACATATTTGCATTTAAAGTGGCATCAGTAAGTTTTTTACAAGAAGCGTTAGCAAGGTCTAAAATCCAAAGTTCCACTCCTGACGGAACGGTTTGAGTAAAAGCCATTTTGCTTTGATCGGGCGACCACAAAAAATTGGCAAGTCTTGGATTCGTTGGCAATCCAGAAACTTTTAGTTCATCTTCTTCACCAACTTTCATTAATGTAACGTTATTGTAGTACGATGTTCGGCTACCAATGTTTGTAACCGGGTTAATACGCAGTCCGGCCAGGCGCAATTCTGTTTCTGAAAGCTCTTCAATACTTTTGTATTTATTCCGATGCAGTAAAACAATATTTTCGTTTTTATCATCGATTTGAACTGATGGTGCCAAAGGTGCATCCGCCATTTCAAGAATTTCTTTTGGTGGTTTCTGGTAAGTTATATCAACCTGCGAAAAGCCGACATAAATTGAAAATGTTAAAAGAATAAGCGTAGTAATTTTTTTCATTTTAAATGTATTTGAAATTGATAATTATTTAATTCTCAGATATTTAAAAGTAATTTCTTTATTGTTTCCGCTTACATTGGCTACTAAAGTTCCAGCGTCGGGAAAAGTATAATTTATTTTTTTAGGAAAATCATGTTTTTTGTTTTCGAATATAAACTCATTTTGTTTTGCTTGAATAAGTTTGAATTTTACAGGAAGTCCGTTGTTTTGCGAAGGAACTGTTGCCTCGTAGAAAATGCCATTTTTTTCTTTGAAAATTCTTAGGTTCTCAAGAATTGTTGTATCCGAGTTTTCGGTTTTTATAACATTTCCTTTAAAAATTGAATCTCTAAAATGCCATATTTCAAATGTTTGTGAATTTTCTAATTGCCAGGTTCCTTCAATTACGAATATTTCTTTTGGAAAATTTTTTGTATTTGATTTATTTGAACAGTGAATTAAACCACTACTCAACAGAATTAAAAATATTGATTTTAGCAAATTACCCATTTAAGCTTTACTATTTTCTAATGCAATTCGTAAATCTTCAATTAAATCATCGGCATTCTCAATTCCAACTGACAGTCGCAATACTTTATCGGTAATTCCTTCTTTAATATTTTCCTCTTCCGGAACATGCCGGTGCGATGTTAAAACAGGTGCATTAATAATTGTATCAACTCCACCCAAACTAACTGCTGGTTTTATCAATTTCAGGCTTTTTTGAAATTCGATAACATTGCCAGTTTTTAATTCAAAAGAGAGCATTCCACCAAAACCGTTCATTTGTTTTTGAGCAATTTCAAATCCCGGAGAAGATTGAAGTCCGGGATAAAAAACTTTATTTATTTTTGGATGAACTTCTAAAAATTGGGCAATTTGTTGAGCATTTTTGTTTTGTTGATTCACCCGAACAAAAAGAGTTTTTATACTCCGTTCTAATAAATAGCAGGTTTGGGCGTCTAAACTTCCTCCAAAATTAATTGCGGTTGGTTTTATTTGTGAAATTAGTTTTGTGCTGCCAACAATTGCTCCGGCACAGATATCGCTGTGGCCACCCAAATATTTAGTAGCGCTGTGAATTACCAAATCGACTCCTAAATTGATTGGATTCTGATTTACCGGCGACGCAAAAGTATTGTCGATTACAGAAATTAAAACATTATCCTGCGCAAATTTGGCTGCAGCTTTAATATCTGTAATTTTTAAAAGGGGATTAGATGGAGTTTCGATATAAATTATTTTGGTATTTTTTTGCAAAGCATTTTCAAAATCGCTTGAAGAATTTCCTTCAGCAATTGTAAATTCAATTCCAAATTTTTGAAGTTCAGAATTACACCAGTTAAATGTTCCGCCATACAATCCTTTTTGAAAAATTATATGGTCGCCGGCTTTTAAAAAAGTAAGTAGGGTTGAAGTAATTGCTGCCATTCC
>JABGRN010000028.1:53946-55034 GCA_018648265.1 Prolixibacteraceae bacterium
CCATCGTTGTCAAAATCAAATACCGCCAATGTATGAAAATCCTGGTTTGTTGAGTTTTCAGAAATAAGATGAAAACTCCATTTAAGTCCGTTGTTTTTATTTTCCCACCAAAAAATCCGTGTGTCAAGCGTATCACATTCAGCTTCTACAATATCTAAATCACCATCTTTGTCTAAATCGGTAACCCACGTTTTTAATGCCAGCCCATATTTCCCGGGACGTGAGCCACCCTCGGGAATTAATAAATGTTCGGTCCACGAAATTCCATTGCCCAAAATGTTCTCGAACCAACTATCGCCGCGGACAATGTCAATATCTCCGTCGTTATCCAAATCTCCAAAACCTTTTGGATCAGTTCCTCCATGAATTCCTTTGCCAATTATAAAATGTTCCCATTTTTTGTCGTTATTTTCATCGATATTATACCAAACTAAAATCGGATTATTTTTATCGTTGCTGTTTGCTACAATATCTAATTTCCCATCTCCGTTTACATCGACTGCAACATTATCATGACAAGGAATTGTTAAACTATGATGATATATAAATTGATTAGTTTTTGGATTACCAGTATTTTCGTACCATCCGGTCCCAACCATAAAGTCGGTTTTTCCATCACGATTAATATCAATTGCACAACCACCAACATCAGTTTTGGCTCCTTGTCCTAAAGTATGAAAAACCCAATTATCAGCAGAAATGTATTCAAACCACGACATTTTTCCTGATTCACCAAAGATCCAGTCTAAATCGCCATCTTCATCCAAATCAATTAACGATGTTTGTCCCATTCGTAATCCGTATTCTCCAATTTTATGGAATTCAAATTCTGGAAACTGTGACAGCGCAACTAATGAAAGAAGGACTAAAAAAACAGTTGAAATTAACTTCATTTCAGTATGAATTGGTTTGAAAAAATAAATGTAATAAATTGACGGGAAATAAAAAACCACCAAGGAATATGAGACTCATTTAAAAATTATCCTTTCATTTAATTACGCGTCTTTTTCACTTATACTTTGAAATCTCCTTAAATAATACCGATTTAACAATCAAATGTCGCATACTTTCGTTTTACTCAGCATACT
>JABGRN010000029.1:0-32740 GCA_018648265.1 Prolixibacteraceae bacterium
CCAATACAAAAATTCTTAAATATATGACCAAGAACCTCGTCTGTATTTATATCTCCAGTAATTTCACCAAGATAATGCAAACATTCACGAATATCCTGTGCCAGGAAATCACCGGTAATTCCAGTATCCAATCCACTTAAAACCCGCAAAATTGCTTCGTGGGCATTTTTTAATATTTCAAAATGGCGGGCGTTTGTAACAATAATATCTTCCTGATCAGCTTCATCGAGATTAACCGCATGAACCATAAAATCAATTAGTTCATCCAGATTCTTTTTCTGTTTTGCTGCAACGAAAACAAGTTTTTCATTGTCGGTCAAATCCATAACTTCAAGTTGCTGAATTGTGTCTGAGAGTCCTGAATCTATTTTATTGGCCACAATAATTAACAGTTGTCCATTCGAAATACGTTTTCTGATTTTGTCGATCCGGCCTTTAACAATGGGGTAGGGGTTTTGCATATCAACCACCAGCAAAACTACGGTAGCCTGATCTAATTTGCTGTAACTACGCTCAATTCCCAGATTTTCGATATGGTCATCAGTTTCGCGGATTCCGGCGGTGTCGAAAAACCGAAAAGCTGTTCCATGTATATTTACAAGGTCTTCAATAACATCGCGGGTTGTACCATGAATATGCGAAACAATTGCTTTGTCTTCGTTTAATAAAACATTTAAAAGTGTTGATTTTCCAACATTTGTTTCGCCAACAATTGCAACAGGAATCCCGTTTTTAATGGCATTTCCCAACTGAAAAGAATTCTTAAGTTTCCGCAGTAATATTTCAATTTTCTCAGTTAGCGCGCGCAAAGCAGAACGATCTGCAAATTCAACATCTTCTTCAGCAAAATCTAATTCAAGTTCAACCATTGCAGTAAAATGCAGTAGTTGATCGCGTAACTCATTAATCTCTTTTGAAAAACCACCACGCATTTGATTTAACGCCAGTTTATGCGCTGCAGCACTTGCCGAAGCAATTATATCGGCAACTGCTTCGGCTTGAGACAAATCCATTTTGCCATTTAAAAAGGCACGTTGTGTAAATTCACCGGGTTGTGCAAGTCGGGTTCCGCTTTCAACCAAAATCTCCAGAATTTTTTGCTGAATATAAACTGAACCGTGGCATGAAATTTCAACAATATCTTCTCCTGTAAAAGAGTGGGGAACCCGAAACAGTGCTACTACCACTTCATCAATTATTTCTTTGTTAAAAAGAATTTGTCCGAAATGAATAGTATTTGCAGGCTGATCCTTTAATGTTTTCCCCTTTTTAGGGCTTTTAAAAACTTTGTCGGCAATACTAATTGCCTCACTGCCCGAAAGACGGATAACCGCAATTGCCCCGATCCCGGGCGATGTTGATATGGCACAAATGGTTGACTGGTCGAGCATTTCTAAAAATTAATTTCAACAAAGATATTTGTTTTACTTGCAAAAAGAAACCCCGGCCAAAATTGACCGGGGTTTATCAAAAATATTAGTTTTTCTTATAATTTAAATACCAGATCTTCAATACCTTTGTTAATGTTAATTGAAGTAGTGGTTACATCGAAAGTTTGTGGACCTACTATTTGTTTCATCTGAAATGGAAACATTAATCCATCTACTTCGCGATAATCGGAATACATAATAGTTATGCTCATTTGCCCTTGCTGGTTTACCGATTTAACTTTAAAACCACTTTCTTTATCATAAAAATCAACCATATTTTTCCCCGATGGTGTAGTCATTTGTAACTTCCATGCCGGGCTGCCCTCAACATCTTCCAGACCTTTCAGTTCAACAACAACTCCTAACTGTTCAAAATACAGTTCGGCATTTAAGGTCGATTGAATTTTCATATCTTCTAATTCCGGTCCCGATACTTCCTGCTCGCCCATTGGGCTGGTGACCTTTGCTTTTTCTCCATTAAACACCTGTTTCGATAAAACATTTCCGCCCATTAATGTTTCAACGCTCATTTTATCGGGTGCTTTTTGTTTAATAACAATGTCGATATTCATTCCTTGCATTGTCATTCCCGATTTTGATTCAATATCCTGAATCGTTTTTAGTTTTGCTTCTCCGCCAATCGCTTCAATATATTTTGCAATTACATCGGCAGCTGAAATATCGATAGGAGCTTCCATTGCTTTTACAGCTTTACCATAAAAATCACGTTGCTCAACAGTACCATCTTTCGAAAACCTTTTCATGGTTTTTGAAAGTTCACCGGCATTTCCGACAGCAATAATATTTGCATTGCCAGGTTTCAAGTATTTTTGTGCCATTTCCTGAACATCGGCTACTGAAACCAGATCTAATTTTTCGAGGTAAGTGGCATAATAATCTTTTGGCAAATTATATTTTTCAATGGCTAAGGCAAACCTTGCAATAGTTTGCGGACTTTCAAGCGACCGTGCAAAAGAACCGCTCATCCGGCTTTTTACCTGTTCAACCATTTCTCCATCAACCGGTTCATCAATCATCCTGTTAATTTCATACAATAATTCAAACATTGCGGTATCGGTTGCAGAGCCTTTTACTTCAGCCGATGCATTAAAAGATCCCACTAATTTGTCGGAACTTAATCCGGAATATCCACCGTAAGTATAAGCTTTGTCTTCTCTTAAATTGGCATTTATACGCGACGAAAGACTACCTCCACCCAAAATAGAATTCATAACACTTGCTTTTATTGCATTTGGATTTCCCGGTTTATAATCAAGGGGGAAACTAACCATTATCACAGATTGAACGGCTCCATCCCTGTTTCCGATTACAACTTTTGGGGATTCATTTAATTTTGGAAACTCATACGAATGAGAAGGTACATTTCCCTTTTCCCATTTTCCAAAATATTTATTTGCTTGTTCACGCGCCTCTTTAACTGTTATATCTCCAACAATTATTAAATATGCCACATTAGGTTTAAAATAGGTATTATAATACTCTTTACACTTATCTAAAGTTATGTTTTCAATAGCGGTTTCAGAAAGGATATCGCCATAAGGATGATTGTCGCCATAAGTAATTATTGAATTAATATTTTGAGCAATTGAACTTGCATCGTTTTTTCCTGTCTGAATGCCAGAAATATTTTGCTTTTTTAATTTATCCAATTCTTCTTGCGGAAACGACGGATTATATAAAATATCACTCATTAATTCTAAAAATACTTTTGAATGCTTTTTTAGAACCGAACCCGATATTCCGGAAGAGTATGTATTTAGCGATGCACCAATAAAATCAATGGCTTCATCAATTTCTGCTTTTGTTTTTGTTGTGGTTCCAGCCCTGAGTAAATCGCCGGCCATTGTAACATATCCGGCAAATTCTTTTTCCAGAATTGGGTCAATATCAAGTGAAAGCTGATAAGTGACTTTTGGAATTTTATTGTTTTCGACAACTATCACTTTTAACCCGTTTTCGAGAGTAAAAAGTTCATAATCGCCAAGCTGTATTTTTGGTGCTGGCCCTGGTTTTGGCTGGATACTTCTATCAAGTTGAGCATTTACAGTAATTGCCAGGAATAATATGATTATGGAATAAACTAATTTTTTCATGATTATGATTTTAAAAGTTGAGGATTATTTTTCTTCTGATTTTGGCAAATAATGAAGAACTACCCGGTTGTCTTTCCTGAAATATTCATTGGCAACTCGTTTAAGATCTTCCTTTGTTACAGCAAGGTATTTATCCAGGTCGGTGTTAATCCTGCCCGCATCATTAAAATAAGTATAATTCCTGGCCAGGGTGTTAGCTCTGGTTGCAATGGTTGAATTTTGAGTTACAATGTTGTTTTCAACCTGATTTTTTAATTTCTGGAATTCTTTATCAGGAATTAATTCATTCTGAACTTTTTCAACTTCTTTATCCATTGCTTCTTCAAGAGTGGCACAATCGAGCCCCATATTTGGCAGTGCAAGTGTAATTGCAAGTCCCGGATCTTCAAATGGAAGTGGAATCGCAGCTACTTGTATTGCAAGTTGTTGTTCATCGACAAGAGATTTGTATAGTCTGGAGCTTTGCCCGGTTGCCAATAATTGACTCAACATTTCAACGGCATAATAATCCGTGCTTCCCATTGCAGGAATATGATACGCCTGAAAAACTGCCGGAAGCTGGATATTATCGTAAACAGTGTCTCTAACTTCTTCTTGTTTTCTTTCTTCCACAGCCGTTGGTCGATAAATTTCTCCTTCTTTTGCAGGAATATCACTAAAATATTTTTTAACTAATTTTTTGGCATCCTTAAATTTAATGTCGCCTGCTAAAACAAGTACGGCATTATTAGGAACATAAAATGAGTCGTAAAAACTTTTGAATTCTTCGTCTTTTGCAGCGCGAATATGTTCAGGATCTCCAATTGTAGCCCAATTATAAGGATGTTTTGTAAACGATCTTTTTAATATTTCGGGCAAAAATGAACCATAGGGACGATTGTCGTAACTCTGTTTTTTTTCTTCAATTACAACTCCTTTTTGAGTTGCAATACCAATGGAATCAACTCGTGCATGAAGCATTCTTTCCGATTCTAACCATAAACCCAATTCAAGCTGGTTTGATGGTAATATTTCATAATAATATGTCCGGTCGTTACTAGTGTTTGCATTCAATGTTCCTCCGGCCTGCTCAACAATTTTATCATACTGAAAACGTTCAATATTTTTTGTGCCTTCAAACATAAGATGTTCAAAAAAATGGGCAAATCCGGTTCGATCGGGCATTTCGTTTTTCGAGCCTACATGGTACATTACCGAAACTGCAACAATTGGCACTGAATTATCTTCGTGCACAATTACATGCAATCCGTTCGGAAGGTCAAATTCTTTAAACTCAATTTCTGCCGCCCGAGAAATAAATCCACTTACAATAATTAATATTGTAAATAAGAGTACTGCAATTTTTTTCATAGTTAAAAATTTATAATAATTTGTTTGTTGATTAAATAATATTCTTGTTATAATTTATCTGTTTGATTTAATATTTGTTTTACTTGTTCTTATATTGTCAAAATTAGTATCAAATATAGTTAAAAATTACAGTAACTTTTCAGAGGTTTTTACTGAATTTCTATTCTTGAAAAACTTTACTTACCAATAAACAAAAATTCGATAAAATGGTTTTGAAAATTAAGGAGGCAGCTCAATTAATATTAAATTCGAAGTTTACCATTGCTTTTACAGGAGCCGGGATTTCGGTAGAAAGTGGAATCCCACCTTTCCGGGGCGAGAATGGTCTGTGGAATAAGTACAATCCCGAAGTCCTTGATTTGGGATATTATTTGGAAAATCAGGAAAAATGTTGGTTTTACATTCGTGAAATTTTTTACGACTTTTTTGCAGATGCACAACCTAATAATGCGCACAAAGTGTTGACCAGGTTGGAAAAGGAAGGATTATTAAATTCAATAATAACACAAAATATTGATAATCTCCACCAAGAAGCGGGAAGCCAAACAATACATGAATTTCATGGTAATTCAAAAAAGCTGAAATGTTTGAAATGTGGAAAAACTTATAGTGCTGAAGAATTTGATTTTAGAAATATTCCTCCAAAATGTAGTATGGACAATGAAATACTAAAACCGGATTTTATATTTTTTGGAGAGGGAATTCCACAAAAGGCTTATTCCAATTCGTTTGCCGATGCTGGAAAAGCAGAGGTTTGCCTGATTATTGGATCAACCGGGGAAGTTATGCCGGCTTCGTATGTTCCACAAACAGCGAAACAAAAGGGAGCAACAATAATAGAAATTAATCCAGAAGAATCGATGTTTACCAATCAAATAACCGATATTCATTTAAAAGGAAAAGCAGGGGACGTATTAATGAAATTAAGCGAGTATTTGTTTGAATAATTCAACCAAAAATTTGAAGTTTTTAGCTTTGGTTTAATCTTGCAACCTTTAACTGCTAATCAATCAATCTATTTTTTTTATAAAACTGAATAAAAAGTATATTTGCGCATCCAATTAAAAAAACTTAAAAAGATAAAATATGAAATTACTTGATGGAAAAACAGCAATTATTACCGGAGCATCGAGAGGAATTGGTAAAGCAATTGCATTAAAATTTGCGCAGGAAGGATGTAATGTTGCATTTACCGACCTTTTTGAAGATGAAAATATGAAGGCTACAGAAAACGAATTGCAGGCATTTGGAGTAAAAGCTAAAGGCTACGCTTCGGATGCAAGTAACTTTGAAGATACAGATAGGGTAGTAAGCGAAATAGTAAAAGATTTTGGAGGAATTGATGCTTTGGTTAACAATGCTGGTATTACAAAAGATACTTTGTTGATGCGAATGACAGAAGAACAATGGGATGCAGTTATTAATGTAAACCTGAAATCGGTATTTAATTTTACAAAAGCTGCACAGCGGACAATGTTAAAACAACGTTCTGGCTCAATTATTAATATGAGTTCGGTGGTTGGAGTTAGTGGAAATGCTGGCCAGGCAAATTATTCGGCGTCGAAAGCCGGGATTATTGGCTTTACAAAATCGGTTGCCCGTGAATTGGGATCGCGTGGAATCCGTTCAAACGCAATCGCACCAGGTTTTATTATTACAGAAATGACTGCTAAAATCCCCGAAGACGCACGCAAAGTTTGGGAAGCAGCTATTCCATTAAAACGCGGAGGAACTCCTGAGGAAGTTGCAGGTGTTGCAACATTCCTTGCATCCGATTTATCTACGTATGTAAGTGGACAAGTTATTCAGGTTTGCGGAGCAATGAATACATAGAATCTATTATTGATTAATTTTTATTGATAATTTTTTTAAACATAGAATTGATTGGCAATTGTTTATTATTGTTAATCAAATGAAAATAATTTGCTGCCTGAAAACGGCAGCTTTTTTTATGCAATACCAAGGACTTTTTATAGGACTAACTACCATCGATATTCAATATTATGTTGAATCGTTTCCAGGATCAAACCGAAAAGTAAAAACTGCTACTCCTGATATTTTGGTTGGAGGTCCTGCAACGAACGCAGCCGTAGCTTTCGCCCATTTAAATGGTCGTGCATTTTTGGCATCTGCAGCCGGGAGAAATTCATTTTCAACATTCATTAATAATGATTTTGCAGAGACCAAAACTGAACATTTTGATTTGGTTGGTTCACAAAATATAAATCCTGTTATTGCCTCTGTGATAACATCTAAAGAAAATGGCGATCGAAACATATTCACACATTATCCTAATTTTATTTACCCGGATATAAGCCCCGAAGAATTATTTAAACAAGTTGAGCCTCAGATAATTTTACTCGATGGTTTTTATCCCGAATTTAGTTTGGAATGTGCCCGTATTGCTAAAAATAAAGGGATTCCTGTTGTGCTAGATTGTGGAAGCTGGAAACCTCAATACACCGAATTACTTGATTTTGCCGATTTCGCAATTTGTTCTGACGATTTTCATCCCCCTGATTGTGTAAATTCTTTTCAGGTAATAGACTTTTTAAAAAGTAAAAAAGTTGGGAAAATTGCCATCTCGCGGGGGGGTAAAAGCACCCTGTTTTTTGATGGTTCAAATAGCGCAAAAATAGTTATTAAGGAGATAAAAGTAACTGACACACTGGGTGCCGGGGATTTTTTGCACGGTGCTTTTTGCTTTTACTATTTACAACTAAACGATTTTAAAACAGCTTTAATAAAAGCATCAGAATTAGCTTCTTTTTCGTGCCAATTTGAAGGAACAAGAAAATGGTTAAATTTTACAAAATAAGTGCTATTTGAAAAATATTCCTTAAATTGTACATGATACAGGAGGGTAAATATAAATTTTGGGAATGTTAAATAAATCAATTGCTTATCGCTTAAGTATCTATGTTTCCCTGGCAGTAATAAGTGTTTTTATAACATTTATTGTAATAAATTACTATTTCAACAAAAAACTACTAAAAGAAAATATTGAGAACGAAGCCATCGGAAAAAGTTCGGAAATAATTATGAAAGTAGAGAAATATGTTGTTTCTACAGAAGAAATAACTTCGAATATTTCGGAACAAATAGTTTTTTACGGACAAAATAACAATGCTGAATTGCTGGTTTCAACTTTAATGGGGAAATACAAATTTTTAAATGCAATTTATGTTAATATCGATTCTGGTGTTCCAAATTTAGAATATCGTAATTACATGGTATTCAGAGATAAAGATTCCATTATTTTTAAAAAAGATATTAAAACTTTATATCATTGTGAGGCTGAAGAAAAAATAATCGATCAAATTAAGAACAAGACTATAACTTCGTGGACAGAACCTTTCTTATGTCCTGAAAATCAAAATGTTGTTGTATCTTTTTATTCACCAATCAAGTTTATTAACAAAAACAATAATATTTCGGTTATCGGGGAAGTAATTTGTGAATTGTCGTTACATAATTTAAACGACTCGGTAAACTCAATAAAAATAGGGGATGAGGGTAGGGGTTTTGCCTTTTTAGTTTCCAAAAATGGCAATTACATTACACATCCCCGTAAAGAATTGATATTAACTCAAAACATATTTACTATTTCTGACGATATTTATGATAAAGAAAAAACAAATTTTATAGATATTTTAGGCCTTAAATTAACCGGCTCAATGATTGCTTATCCCGAAACACTGGGATCTGAAAAAAGTTGGATTTATTATACACCCATTAAGGAAATTGAATGGTCACTAATATTTGTTATGCCTTACAACGAGTTATATGAAAATTTGTATTTATCGTTATTAAAAATGTTGCTTTTTTCTGTTCTGGGAATTCTAGTAATATTTTTAATTGTTACATACATTACCAACAAACTTATTGAACCATTAAGCACTGTTACATCACAATTAGAAAAATTCAGCAGCCTTCCTAATCAAAATATAAATGGCACTTTAAATGAAGTAAAATTAGTCTCTCAAAGCCTAAATTATTTAAAGTCGAGGCAAGAAAAATACCTTGCAAATCAAAAACAGGAACAGTTAAAAAATCATCAGCTAAAGGAAGATTTATTGTTAGCTTCAGAAGTTCAAATGAGTTTAATAAAAATGGATTTCCCGGCATTTCTCGATATTAATGAGATTGATTTATTCGCCACTTACAAACCTGCCAAGGTGGTTAGCGGTGATTTATTTGATTACTTTTTTATTGATAATGATAATCTTTTATTTACTATTGGAGATGTTTCGGGCAAAGGTATCCCGGCTGCAATTTTTATGAGTGTTGCCCAAACTATTATAAAAAATAATGCTGTTGTGAAAAAGGCAAAAACTATTGTAAATAAAACTAATGCAGAATTATTTACCAGTAATATGCACCAATTTTTCCTTACACTTTTTCTTGGAATATTTAATGTAAAAACGGGTGTTTTAAATTATTGCAACGCGGCACATACTTCCACTTTTATTTTAAAATCAAATGGAAATATTTATGAATTAAACAAGTCGCATGGTTTACCCTTGGGATTGTACCCTGACAAGAAATATTCTGATTCGACAGTTTCTATTGAGAAAGGAGATTCAATTATATTATTCACCGATGGGGTTACAGAACTCGAAGATGGAAATAAATTACATTTTGGTGACGAAAGGTTTAAAGAAAATGTTAGCCAACTTACAGGTTTAAAGCCCAAAGAAATGATAAAAAGTATAGAAAAAAGCCTGGATATTTTTAAGGGTGAAGCCATACAAAGTGACGATTTGACCCTTTTGATCCTTAAATATAATTCATAAAAAAAAGGCCTGGAAATTCAGACCTTAATATATATTCATAAAAAATATCTTAATTGCTAAGTTCTTTTCTATTTGTTAATATCCGCATTAAGAGTTTCTCATTTTTTTTATCAAACCCTACCGAAATAGTATCACCTTCAGTAATCGAAGCTTTGATAATTATTTCGGCCATTTCATCTTCAAGGTATTTCTGAATAGCCCTTTTTAATGGCCTCGCCCCAAATTGAGGATCGAACCCTTTATCGGCAATAAAATCTTTGGCCGCCGCCGAAATTTTCAATTTATAATTTAACGATTCAACACGTTGGTACAAACCCTGTAACTCAATATCAATAATCTGATGGATGTGTTTCTTTTCCAATGAATTAAATACTATTACATCGTCAATCCTATTCAGGAATTCAGGTGCGAATGCTTTTTTCAAAGCTTTTTGAATAACATACTTCGCATGTTCGTTTTCCTGTTCAGCTGTTTTATTGGTTGAGAACCCAACTCCGTGACCAAAATCTTTTAATTGACGTGAACCAATGTTCGAGGTCATAATAATTATGGTATTCTTAAAATCTACATTTCTTCCCAAACTATCGGTCAATTGCCCTTCGTCTAATAATTGCAATAGCAGATGAAAAACATCTGGGTGCGCCTTTTCCATTTCGTCTAACAGTACAACAGAATATGGTTTTCTGCGTATTTTTTCTGTTAACTGCCCTCCTTCTTCATAACCAACATAACCTGGAGGCGCACCGACCAACCTGGATACAGAAAATTTTTCCATATATTCGCTCATGTCGATCCTGATTAACGAGTCTAAACTGTCGAACAAGTAAGTTGCTAATACTTTTGCCAGTTGGGTTTTTCCAACACCCGTTGGCCCAAGAAATACAAATGAACCAATCGGGCGGTTAGGATCTTTTAACCCGGCGCGGTTACGCATAATAGCTTTTACAATTTTTTGGATCGCTTCATCTTGACCGATAACCTTACCTTTTAAATCGGTTTTCATATTCATTAAACGAAGTCCTTCGGCTTGCGCAATTCGCTGAACTGGAACACCCGACATCATTGCCACAACTTCAGCAACTTTCTGTTCGTCAACCGTTTCCCTGTGGTTTACAAGTTCTTTCTCCCAGATTTCTTTTTCTTTTTCAAGAAGCTGTAAAAGATTTTTCTCCTTGTCCCTAAAATTTGCTGCCAATTCAAAATTTTGACTTTTTACAGCCGAAATTTTTTCGTCTTTTATATTTTCAATCTTCTCTTCCAGTTTAATAATTTTATCAGGGACATTAATGTTTGCTATATGAACTCTTGAACCCGATTCATCCAAAGCATCAATTGCTTTGTCGGGTAAATACCTGTCAGAGATATATCGGGCAGTTAATTTTACACACGATTCCAATGCTTCTGGTGTAAAAATTACATTGTGGTGATCTTCGTACCGTCCTTTTATATTTTTGAGTATTTCTATTGTTTCATCAACAGAAGTTGGGTCAACCATAATCTTTTGAAACCTGCGTTCCAAAGCCCCGTCTTTTTCAATGTGTTGCCTGTATTCATCGAGTGTGGTAGCCCCAATGCACTGAATATCGCCACGTGCCAAAGCAGGTTTTAACATATTTGCTGCATCCAGCGATCCTGTAGCTCCACCAGCACCTACAATTGTATGAATTTCGTCAATAAAAAGAATTACATTGTTAACCTTTGTT
Source organism: Prolixibacteraceae bacterium (assembly GCA_018648265.1). Taxonomy (GTDB): domain Bacteria; phylum Bacteroidota; class Bacteroidia; order Bacteroidales; family Prolixibacteraceae; genus Draconibacterium. Next base: position 11,394 of record JABGRN010000029.1, read on the forward strand.
AGTTCATTTAAAATCGCTTTCATCCTTTCTTCAAACTGTCCACGATATTTGGTACCTGCAACTATCGATGCAATATCCAAACTTACCACTCGTTTGTCGAAAAGTATCCGCGATACTTTTTTACTGATAATTCTTAATGCCAGGCCTTCAGCAATTGCCGATTTCCCGACACCTGGTTCACCTATTAAAATAGGGTTGTTCTTTTTTCTCCGACTCAGGATTTGTGCCAAACGTTCTATCTCTTTTTCCCTTCCTACAATTGGATCCAGGCTATTATCTTCTGCAAGTTTGGTAATATCGATACCAAAATTGTCAAGCACCGGTGTGTCCGATTTTGAAGGGGTCCCTTTTTTTGCACCTTGTCCACTGCCACCAGGGCCTTTAGAAAAAGATTCATTTGATTCGTCTTCACTTTCAGGAAAATCGGATTTTGCTTCGGGACCTTTATAATCTTGTAACTGCGATTTTATAATATAATAATTTACTCCAAATTCTGTCAGAAGTTGTGTTACCAGGCTTTCACTATCTTTTAGAATAGCCAAAAGAAGATGCCCACTGTTTGCTGTAGCACTTTTAAACGAGCGTGCTTCAAGATAAATAAGTTTAAGTGTTTTTTCTGCAGATTTCATCATTACTAAATCTGCCTTTTGATTTATCTCATTTTTAGTACGTATCTTCTTTTCGATTATTTGTTTAAGTTCGATTAAACCTACACCCATATTCTCCAAAATATCAGTTGCAATTCCTTCGCCATCCCTTAATATTCCAAGAAATAAATGTTCCTGACCAATGTAATTGTTGCCCAACCGAATGGCCTCTTCCCGGCTATAACCTATAATATCCTTTATTCTTGGTGAAAATTGTGAATCCATTTTTTTTAAAATTTTTCCTTTATCAACAAATATTGTTCCTAATAAGTTTAAATACTAAATTAGTGAAAAATCAACAGTAAAATATATTTTAACGGCACAAGTTATTAAATACAGAAAATAAAGCTGAATTATTGACAGTTAATTTGTTAATATCTTCTCGTTACCATACGATTTAATCACTAAAAAATTGTCCTTTTGACAGATGATTTTACTACTTTTGTGCCTCTTTTTGTAGCGATAATTTATTTTTTAAAAAGGTGATATAAATGATTGAAGGTGAAAAAATTATCAGAATAAATATTGAGGAGCAGATGAAATCTGCTTACATTGATTACTCCATGTCGGTTATAGTTTCGCGTGCATTGCCAGATGTACGTGATGGTTTGAAACCGGTTCATCGCAGGGTTTTATTTGGAATGAACGAATTGGGAATGTTCTCGAACAAACCCTATAAAAAATCAGCAAGGATTGTTGGGGAAGTTTTAGGTAAATACCACCCGCATGGCGATTCATCGGTATATTATGCAATGGTTCGAATGGCACAGGCTTGGTCCTTGCGTTACCCAATGATTGACGGACAAGGGAATTTTGGTTCGGTTGATGGGGATAGCCCGGCAGCAATGCGATATACAGAAGCCAGACTGGCAAAAATTGCCGAAGAAACTTTGGCCGATTTAGATAAAAATACGGTTGATTTTCAACCTAATTTTGATGAATCGTTAAATGAGCCGGTGGTTATGCCAACCAGGTTGCCACAATTAATTATTAATGGTGCTTCAGGTATTGCCGTGGGGATGGCCACAAACATGCCACCGCATAATTTATCCGACACAATAGATGCAACTATTGCCTACATCGATAACAATGATATTTCTATTCAGGATATAATAGATATTATTATTGCCCCCGATTTTCCAACCGGTGGGATAATTTATGGTTACGAAGGAGTGAAGGAAGCTTTCGAAACTGGGAGAGGGCGAATTGTTGTCCGCGCTAAAGCACACATCGAAAATGAGGGTGGAAGGGAAAAGATTGTAGTCACAGAAATCCCATACCTCGTAAATCGTGCCGAAATGATTCAGAAAACGGCAGATCTTGTTAACGATAAAAAGATTGAAGGTATTTCGAATGTAAACGATGAATCGGATAGGGATGGAATGCGCGTTGTTTATGATTTGAAACGTGATGCCATGAGCAATGTTGTATTAAACAAGCTATACAAATACACTTCGTTACAAACTTCGTTTAATGTCAATAATATTGCTTTGGTAAATGGCAGGCCTAAAATGCTAAATATCAAAGATCTGATTCGTTATTTTGTTGAACATCGTCACGAAGTAATTACACGACGTACACAATACGAACTCGAGCAGGCCGAAAAACGGGCTCATATTCTTGAAGGATTAATTATTGCAAGCGATAATATCGACGAAGTAATTTCTATAATCCGCTCTTCTTCAACTCCCGACGAAGCCAGGGAAAAGTTGATAAACCGTTTTGAATTAAGCGAAATACAGGCACGGGCGATTGTTGAAATGAGATTAAGGCAATTAACCGGACTGGAGCAAGAAAAGTTACGAAAAGAATATGCTGAAATTATGCAGCAAATCGAACACCTTAATAAAATCCTGTCCGATATTTCGTTGCGAATGGATATTATTAAAGAAGAACTCCTGGAAATTAAAAATAAATTTGGCGACAAAAGAAGGACTGAAGTTATACCTAATGCCGAAGAATTTAATCCTGAAGATTTTTATGCTGATGAAGACATGGTAATTACAATTTCGCATTTGGGTTATTTAAAACGCACGCCACTTACTGAATTCCGCACACAGGGAAGGGGAGGGGTAGGATCGAAAGGCAGCACTACCCGCGACGAAGATTTCCTGGAACATATATTTATCGCATCGATGCATAATACTTTGCTACTTTTTACCGAAAAAGGTAAATGTTTCTGGATGAAAGTTTATCAAATCCCTGAAGGAACCAGAACTTCAAAAGGGCGTGCAATGCAAAATATTTTAAATATCGAACCCGACGACAAAGTGCTTACTTTTATTAAAGTGAAAACTCTTGACGATGAAGAGTTTATTAATAACAACTATATAATTCTTGCTACCAAAAAGGGAATAATTAAAAAAACTACGCTCGAAGCGTACTCTCGTCCCCGCCAAAATGGAGTAAATGCGATTACAATTAAAGATGGGGATAAATTATTGGAAGCCCGTCTGACAAATGGGGAAAGTGAAATAATGTTAGCGGTCCGCTCTGGTAAAGCAATTCGTTTTAACGAAAAAATTGTGAGGGCAATTGGAAGAACCGCATCGGGTGTACGTGGCATAACACGTAAAAATGAACAGGACGAGGTGATTGGCATGGTTTGTGTAAATGACGGAAATGAAGATATTCTTGTAATATCGGAAAATGGTTACGGAAAGCGTTCAAAGATTGATGATTACAGGGTTACCAACCGGGGTGGCAAAGGAGTAAAAACCATCAATGTTACTGAAAAAACAGGAAATCTTATTGCCATGAAAAGCGTATCAAACGAAAATGATTTAATGATAATTACGCAAAACGGCCTTACGATTCGCCTGGCTGTAAACACGGTGTCTGTTTTAGGAAGAGCGACTCAGGGAGTCAGATTAATTAATTTGAAAGAAGAAGATAGAATTGCTTCGGTTGCCCGGGTTACTATTGAAGATGCAGAGAGTGAAGAGGTTGAAAGTGAAGAAAATAACTTAGAATAATAATAAATAATTGAATTTTATATTTGTCATTTGAAATAAAACATTATTCGTATATTTTTGTAAAAAATTAATTTTTAAATATTAAGTAATGAAGAGAACAATAATTTTACTAACCTTGATTTTTGCTGTAACAGCAGTTTTTGCTCAGAAAGGTAAAGTTACCAGTGCCCAAAATCTAAAGGATACTGGAAAATTGGATAAAGCATTTGAAACAATCGAACCAACAATTGACCCGGCAAACGAAAAATCGGAAAAAACGATAGGCTGGCCAAAAACCTGGGAAGTAAGAGGGGAAATCTTTCAAGCGATCTTTCAATCAGAAGACGAAAACATTAAAAAGTTGAGCGACGATCCGCTTACCGAAGCTTTATATTCTTATAAAAAGGCCCTGGAACTTGATGAAAAGGACAAGTTTGGGAAAAGTGTAAAAATTAAACTTACACTTATGACAAACGATTTAACAAATCAGGCCGTTGAAGCTTTCAATAACGAAGATTATAAAGGAGCATTAAAATCGTTCGAACAAATAATGGACATCAATTCCATAGATATTGTTAAAGTCGATAATCCCGATGCTGTTGACACAGTTATTATATTTAATGCAGGTTTGGCTGCGTACAATTCGGAAGATTACGACAAAGCAATAAAGTATTATGGCGAAGCCGCAACACATGGATACAATGGTGCACGCACTTTTAGTCTGATTGCCAATTCACACCAGTTAAACAAAGACACTTTAGCTGCACTGGAAGTTTTAAAAGAAGGTTTTGAAAAATACCCAACTGATAACGGTGTTTTAACAAGCATGATCCAGATTTATTTAGATTTAAATAAAACGGAAGATGCAATGAAATACCTCGAAATGGCAATAGAGCAAGATCCAAATAATTCAACTTATCATTTTGCTCAAGGTACTTTATACGAAAAATTGAATAACGAGGAAAAAGCGATCGAGACTTATGAAAAAGCAATTGCAGCAGATGGGGAATTTTTCAACTCACACTACAATTTAGGAGCGCTTTATTATAATAAAGGAGTTAAACAAATTGAAGTGGCCAACACAGTGGCACCGAATGAAAATGAAAAATATGAAGCTGAGCTTAAAAAGGCAGATATTTGGTTTGAAAAAGCAATTCCGTTTATGGAAAAATGCCAGGAACTAAATGCAGAAGATGAAATGACTTTGGAATCGCTTAAAAATTTATACTATCGTTTAAAAATGATGGATAAGTACAATGTGATACTTGAAAAATTAGGACAATAAATATTTCAATGAAAAAGGAGGGTAAACACTCTCCTTTTCTTATGGAAATTCTATTTAACTTAATATCAATTATAGGACAATTGTATTTATTTAATATTTTAGAATTCTATTGATAATACGCCCAGCTCTGCTGGTTTGCATAAAATAAGTTATCGCGGCTGTAAGTCCGATAACGGCAAAGATTTTATGTAAAAGTTTATACAGTGTTCCTTTGAATGTGTTTGCCCTATAATTAAATATTATGTCTGCTCCCGATCCTAGTTTTTGTGGTTTTTGTTTTTGCAAATCAAAACCTTACAAAACTAAGTTCGGGATTGCCTTCGCCAATCCGCTAAGGTAAATAGAACGCACAAAGGACACGCTTTAGAAAGTGCTAATCTGAATAACTGTACTAAAAAATAATTTCATGCAATTCTCAGAGACTTAAGAATTCGTAGTTCTCGTGGTATGGTTTTTCCTATAATTCGACACAATATTAATTTGCCGCACAGCCTCGATTTCTGATCGGGAGCTCACGCACATTGCCATCGCGCATCAGCCGCACATCTAAAAATACAAAATCCCTCCCTAAAAAAGTTTTTAGCTTTTGTAGTTCGATTCATGTTTTGTGCTTTTAATGCGCAACAGTACAACAATTTTTAAGATGTATGTTAGTTAACATAATTGTTGTATAGACAAAAACTGTTGCACACTTGCCTAAACGGTGTTACTATAAAACGGTATGATAAATTTTTGTTCTTGTTAGATATTCTTACTAGAATAATATTTAAAAAACCAATCAGGTACAATACCTTGATCAATTTTATCCCATTTTTTATGTCTGTCTTTATCTAACTTGAAATGTGCAAACATTGATTGTTTACCAACTCCATTTTCTGAATTATCAAAGTAAAATGCTTGATAAGAATATTGAGATGCTTCATGAAGCAAATCCATTGATCTATAATATCTATTTACAATCTTATCTTCCGGGACAGGATGCCCTCCTTGTTCTACCCTAACCTTAATCCGGTATTTATTGATTTCAGGCGATTTAGTTGAAACAAAATATAAATAAACTTTGTAACCAGCTTCAACTGCTTCTTTCATTATATCTACCTTGCTTTCATGTGAAAAAACTGTCTCAAACGAGAATTTCTTTTTTTCTTGCAACAATTTCTTTCTTAGGACATGTGCCATGATTTGAGCAATGTATTCATCAGCCGCAGGTTTGGTAAGATAAATGATATTCCGTGTAATTCTAAACGATGATATAAACTGTTCTTCTGAAAATTTTTCTCCAATTAATCCAGAATCCAACGATATCGCTACGAACTCGTCTTGAGAAATAACTATTTTATATTTTTTAAAAGAAATATTCCCTTTCTGAAGATCCCTTGCAATAAGGTCTGCATTTACATAAATACCAAAATCGACTGGGATACCATTTACTTTATGGGATCGAACAGAATTGATTATTGTGCTTTTACCAGAACCATTTGGCCCGGCAAACACTCTCATTCTTAAAACTTCTTTAGTCAAGGATTAGTTCTTGGTTGCCGTTGGCAGTTTCTAACTCTTCTATTTGCTCAATTGTACCATCCTGATATTCTTTAACAATCCAACCATCACGGGCTACAATTATGTAACCTATTGTTTCCATTGCTTTTTCTGATGCTTCCTGGATAGCTTTTTTAGATTTACGTACTAACGTACGTTTCGTTAAATAGGCAGTATTTTTTTTAGCATTACTCATATGTGTAAAGATACGGAATTTATCACAATAGTGTTTTCTTATTTTCCTAAATTCAATTGACAAATTTCTTGAAAGTATATTTGTCCTCATGCCGAACGGGCATTTACTTTTCTCCTTGATGAGAAAAGTAAACATTCCGAATATATTCGGAACAAATCAAGAAGACGAAAATGTACGGTGTACATTTGAGCGCTTCCCCGCGCTCTTGGTATTTTTAACGGCTTTCGTATTACGGCTACTACAGCCTAAATACCAATTCACCCCTACCCTTGCCCGCATTTTCTTCATGCTTGCGCTCTGGGAGCTTTGAACCGGTTGGTTATTCGTATTGTGGCAGATTCGCTTAAAATCATAGTCAAATCATCTTTAAATATTTCAATTGGAATATTGCTAAAAGTCTTAGCAAATAAGTGGCATCTTTTATATTTATTATTGCTACCACAAAAACAAGGTGAATTTCTAGGATATTTTATTTTTTTAGTAATTAATTCCAACTTGTTAATTACTTCATTATCAGAGTCAAGCTGCCACCATTCTTTGTAATCATTAACTAGCCCATTTTTTCCATGGGAGTGTTCTTTTCCGATGTAAAAACCATTTTCTAACTTGTGAACTTGGTCAAACAAATAAGGTAATACAACTATATCCAACCACCGTTTTAAAGTAATGTTATGATTGAGTTTACGATATATTTTAGTATTTGGACCTACGCAACAGCTCCCATCATGGTTTACATGCCAATCTTCTTCTTTGGGGATTGCATTTCCAGTCTCAGAAATAGATGGTAGAGTTTTTGGATAATTAAAGGGAATATAAATCTTTACACTAAAAGTTTTCCACAAAACTCTCTCTGAGTCAATGATTTTAATTTCTCCTTCCGATTCCCATCCTCCTTTTACAGATTCTAAATCACCTAACTTTTCGTAGGAAGACTTTACATTTTCCCATTCATTTCTTATATACTCTAACATTAAAATCTCATTTACGCCACATATCAGACTTTGCTGCTACAGTGGATAGACTTGAATAGTCCTTTTTATCCTCTACAGTATGACATGGAAAACGGTTTCCAAAATTATTTTTCCATTCTCTGCAAGCTTCCTTTGAATTAGGTTGTTGAATAGCAATTTTTGCACTATCAATAAATTCTTTTAGTGCATTTTTAAAATAGCGTTTCTTTTCCGGAGAATAATCTTTAAATAAATCTTCACCAACTGGAGCAGTTGGTCGTGGACATTTAAATCCATTTCCAATTAGCCAATTATAAGAATTGTTTAGGGTTTCATACAATGAAATATCATCTCTGGAATTTTCGACATAATTTATTCCTGCCAAAATTGTCATAACTACACCTGGAGGCATATCCCCTTTTTTATAATCTCCCCAAGCTTTCATGAATCTCACAATTCTACGCAACTGATGGTCTTTCTTTCTTCTGTCATCACGCCACTTTTCATATTCATTTCTGAAAGAACTGCGTTCTAAAATAAATTTTGCTTCAAAACCTGATTGAATTAAATCTTCAAACCATAGAATAAATTCAACTGGATTACTAGTATGCCACCAATCCTTTTTATGTGCTAAATCTGGAGAATACACGTCTTGTGCATAGTAAATGGGAATATCGACATGATAATTAAAATCTCCATTCTTACCTTTATATCTTACTCTAACACAAGTATCTTTTTCGATAATTTCTTCAATTTCATTAACCCCTTTCCCTCTTGAAATAGAATTTACTATAAACTGATGAAAAACAGCAGGCTCTGGTCTTTCCCTTCTCCCACGCGAACCAATAAAATAAACACCATCATCAATATCATACTCATCATCGTTTCTTGATGGGGTAATTATGGTATCCATTACATATGAACCTTGACTTTGAAATTCAATCTTTTCAAATATCTCATGAATACTTTTAACAAATCCAAAACCATTATGAACTCTATCTCTAAGATTGTTTCTCTTAGTTCTTAAATTAGACCTTTTAGTCTCATCAAGCCTAATAACCTTATTAAATTCTTTAAAAACGTCGTTACTATTTGCCATAAATTAAAATTCGTGTGTTTGACTGTTACTTATCCATTTCATATCAGTGAAAGTTCCTTTTGTTTGATATGGAAGTCTTTCAGTAAAATATTTACCTGATAGATACTTATTATCTTTTTTTCTAATAAATTTAATAATTTCCGTACCATAATGTGGTGCCAATTCTGAATTACCTTTGTTTTCATAGGAATATATTAACTGATACTGCTTTCCATCTAATTTTTTCACAGAAATAGCAATACTTTCAGATTCTGATGATTTAGACCCATCATCTTTGATTGTAAAAGTCCAAATTTTTATTCGGCTTCCAGTTTGATGAATTACCTTCTTCTGTTTTAATTTACCTTTTTGAATTATACCATTCGAATCTGCAAATTCATATTCAATACTTCCTTTATAAGTGCCTGAGAAATCATCTACCCAAAATAAATGTTTAAAGACTTTCATTTTCCACAACCATTTATCAATAATAAAAAGTAGAGAACTTATAAGAGCAATAATTGAAACTGATAATTTCCAATAATCTTTTGCCAAAAAAATCAATATACCAAGCGAAACCAATAACGAGATTAGCAACTTTTCCTTGTAATATTTGAAATATCCATTATCCATATTTATCCTTTTGGTGGAAAGGGGTCATTCCCATAACTATTTCGCTCCCTTATTTTACCATTCTTTCCATGAATGAACATCTCAGAATTTTGATTCTTTGCAATTTCCTTTGCAGAATTAATTGCCTCATTTTGTGTTTCTGTAACTTTTGTTGCTCTGCCATTGCCGGCTCCTTTTACAGCCCATCCATCTGGATGCTTGACTACGTGTTGATTTTTACCCATTTTCTTATCTTGTTTTATTATTAATATGGAATTGCTGTTACAACAATTCCTTGTACTTTAAAATCACTTGTTAGTATAATTGGTTGATGCATTTTGTCTGATGATTTCGGTTTTAGAATAATCATATCTCCTTTATGTTGAAATTCTTTTATTGTTGCTTCATCATCAACCAACGCAACAACTATATCACCATTATTAGCTGTTGATTGTTGCTTAAATAATACTAAATCACCATCATTTATATTTATGCGTGCTTCATTCATTGAAGTCCCCTTTGCTTTTAATAAAAAATATTTATTTGCTGGCTTAGCGATTTGAACTGATACAGGTATATATGCTTCAATATTTTCTTCTGCCAAAATTGGTAGCCCGCAAGCAACCATACCTAACAATGGAATATTAACTGTCTCAGCATGATTTTCTCGGTTTGTAATACGTTCTTTTACTAATAGACGTAAATTCCCAGTATCACTTTTCTCAACAAACCCTTTAGAAATCAAGCTTTCCAAAATGATTGCAGCAGAACGGGGAGATTTATATCCGAGCTCCTTCATTAAACTTCGAACACTTGGGAAATGTCCTTTTTGTAAAAGATAATTGCGAATAAGTCTTATTGCTTCAAGCTCTTTATTGTTTAAATAATGCATACACAAAGATACACCAAATAATACAGCTTGATATTATCTTAAGGAGTTATTTATCAACTAAATATAAACACTTATCAACCACAAGTTACTATCAGTTCAATATAATTAATACACCTTGTATAACCTCACACCCATTTGCTCCGTTTCTCTCCGCATAAAAGTGTTCCGTACGGGAAGTCTTGTATTCCAAAACTTTTTGCCCACGCACCTTTAAATCGTATTTCAAAAGATGTTTTATTATGATTAGATGAATTAATTTTCAATACCCAAAGCAATAACTACATTACAGGACAAATGTAATTAATTGTTTATTTGGCAATACTTGGCATATTACGTCTAACTTTACTAGTTTGCATAAAATCAGTTATCAAGGCTTTAGTCTGATAACCGCAAAGATTTTATGTAAAACTTAATCCGGATTTCTTTACAAAATATTTTCACTATAATTAAATATTATGTCTGCTCCCGAATCAAGTTTTGTGGTATTTGTTTTTGCAAATCAAAAACTTGCAAAACTAAGATCGGGATTGCCTTCGCTAATCCGCTCAGGTAAATACAACGCACAAATCCAGCGCTTTTTAAAAGTGCTAATCTGCATAACTGTTCTCAAATTTATTTTTACGGGATTCTCAGTGGCATTAAATTATTAATTTAGTAGAAATAATTTTGCTGGGAAAATTATTGCCGGATTTTTTTAATTTTGGTACAAATGCAACAAAGAAGTAATAAATATTCAAAATTGACATTATTTAAACCTTCGTTTGAAAAGGAGATAGATTTGCCTTTTATTGAAGCTAATATTTCAGCAGGTTTTCCGTCGCCGGCGGAAGATTATCTGGAAGCCAGGATCGATTTAAACAAAGAACTCATAATCAATAAAAGTGCTACATTTTATGCCCGTGTAAAAGGAGAATCAATGAATTTAGCCGGAATTTCTGATGGGGATTTATTAATAATTGATAAGTCGAAAACACCTGTTAGCGGTTCGATTGTTGTCTGTTTAATTGATGGTGAATTTACATTAAAACGGCTTGAAAAACAGGGAAATATTTTCTATTTGATGCCTGAAAATCCTGATTATAAGCCCATTAAAATAAAACCGGAAAATGACGTCACAATTTGGGGGGTGGTTACGTACACTATAAAAAAACACATTTAAGTATTTCATTTATAGATATTTACCTATGTTTGCCTTAGTCGATTGCAATAATTTTTACGTCTCCTGTGAACGGGTTTTTAATCCAAAACTAAAAGGAAAACCAGTTATTGTTTTATCCAATAACGACGGATGTATTATTGCCCGTTCGGAAGAAGCAAAATTGTTGGGTTTAAAAATGGCCGAGCCGGTTTTTAAAAAGCTTAGTTTTTTGAAAAAAAACGGTGTCCGGGTATTTTCGTCGAATTACACATTGTACGGCGACATGTCGCAAAGGGTAACAGAAACACTCTCCCATTTTTTCCCTCAGGTTGAGATTTACAGCATTGACGAAGCTTTTCTAAATCTTTCCGACATGAATGTTGATTTGGAAGAACTTTCAAAGAACATACTTACAACAGTTAAACAAAATACAGGAATCCCGGTTTCAATTGGAATCGGCCCGACAAAAACATTGGCAAAAATAGCCAACAAAGCAGCTAAATTAACTGGGGGAATTTTCATTATTAAAAACGATCGTCAACGCGACACAATTATTAGAAATACTCCAATTGAAAAGGTCTGGGGAATTGGCAGACAGTATTCAAAGCTTTTAATTCGAAATGGAGTTAAAACTGCCTTCGATTTCGCTGAACTCGACAATAACTGGCTAAAAACCAAAATGAAAGTAATTGGTGTTCGAATAAAAAAAGAACTACTTGGTGAACCTTGTATTCCACTTGAGTTAATTATTCCTGCCAAAAAAGCGATTGCAACAACACGGGCTTTTGGAAAAAAAACTTCAGAATTAAAATACATTGAAGAGGCAGTTTCGACTTATGCCGTGCGATGTGCAGAAAAATTGCGCAAGCAAAAAACAGTCGCAAATCTATTAACGATATTTATTCATACCGATCCTTTTAACCGAAACGAACCACAAATAAATAAAAGCAAAACCATTACTTTACCGGTTGCTACAAACGATAGTACAGAACTTGTAAAATATGCTCTGGTTTGTTTAAACAACCTTTTTGAAACAAAATATAAATACAAAAAAGCCGGGGTAATTGTTGATGGTTTGCAAAGCGAAACTTCATTTCAAGGAAATATATTTGATAAAAAAGACAGAAAACAACAAAAATTATTACTGCAAACTATCGATAAAATGAATGCTGAATTTGGCAGGGACAAAGTAAAACTGGCTATTCAGGGCAGCGGAAAAGAGTGGAAATTAAAGCAGGAAAAATTGTCGAAACGATATACTACAAATTGGGAAGATATAATTGAAGTAAAGGCTTAAAGCATATCTTTTTTAACGTCATGCTGAATTTGTTTCAGCATCTCTGTCATTATCTCATTATGCCTAATTAAATTAGGTGAACTCTACTAATGACAGATTCTCACATTTCATTAATAATGAACAATATAGCGTCATACATTATTGTCATTTCGACGAAGAATAGCCAGTTCCGGATTGTCGAAAGGAGAAATCCCTCACAAAATGAACAGATTTCTCATTCGTTCCTCATTCGAAATGACAATCCAATACTTACTGTCATTACCTCATTATGCCCATTCAAAAAAATAGGTGAACTCTCGGAATGACGAACTAACAAATAAATTCCAAATCTTAATCCCCAACATTCAAATTAAAAATATTAGAAAATTGAATTTTATTTGATTGGATTTTATTTGTATTTTGGTGATTGTATTCTGGAATTTTAGGATTTAAATTATGTGTTTCTATTATGCAGTTGTAAAAACCAGCGCCAAAGAATTAGTTAAAAACGGAATCATCAAAGAAGAACAACTCAGTTTGTTCTCCGACCAACAATTTGTAAAAGGGTTTGATTTTCCGTTGATGCCGGTAATAAGCAGCGATAAACCGGAAGACATTCAAATGTTTCGCTGGGGATTTGTCCCCCCACATATTCGCTCCGACAAAAAAGCCAAAGAATTCCTGAATCGTTACAATACTTTAAATGCCAGGTCGGAAACAATTTTCGAAAGCCGGCTGTTTAACGAAGTTATTCACAAACAACGGTGTTTGGTTTTATGCAGCGGTTTTTTTGAGTGGCGGCATAAAAACCCAGGTAAAAAAAACTCGGAAAAGTACCCGTTTTATGTTTCGCTTAAAGACGATGGAATGTTTGTTTTTGGAGGGCTTTGGGAAAAATTTACTGACCAAAGTACTGGTGAAATTATTCATACTTATGCGATTGTAACCACACCGGCCAACGAATTAATGGAAATTGTACATAATAATAAAAAACGGATGCCTTTAATAATTGAACCGGAAAAAGCTTTAAATTGGTTAGGTACCGATCTTTCGGAAAATGAAATTAAATCGTACTTTAAACCCTTTGATAGCAGTAAATTAAAGGCTACTCCCATAAAAAAAATTAATCCACGTTTACAGTACAAAAACGACCCGGGAATTACAGTTTATTACCATTACGAAGAATTGGGTAGTTTACTAAACAATTATCCGGAATACTTTGAACAAAGTGTAGATTTTAGGAAAGGCAACTCCCCCACCCTTTTTTAGTGTTGCTTAAAATCTTCATTATAAAGCCTTTAAATGATTAACAATTTTAATTGATTTTAAAAATATGTTTATTCACCGGGCAAACTAAAAACCGGGCGATTAACAAAAAAAATCAGTTCAAATCATCCAAGCTCCTGTATTTCAAACGTTTCATCCATTTTGTTTCAATACTAATAAATCCATATTCATCAACCACTTTCCCAGTAATAAAATAACAGCCCGGACCGGAAAACGGGTTTTTATTTTTGAAATTTGGGAAATGAACTGTATCGATCCACCGCCCCTCTAAATCGAGCCAGGTACCGAAATACATTATTTGTCCTTTGCTGGTACGAGTAGGTTTCCGATGTACGAGGTAGCCAACAATTTCAACATTTTTACCTACCAAACCGGGCAGTTGCGAAGCATTTAGTTTTGAAGGAACTGCCGATTCTAACAACTGGAACGGCGACCGGGTTGGAAACCCAAGTAATTCCATTTCATCAAAGGAATCTTCCAATTCATGTTTCCACAACTCAGGTAATTTAAATTCTCGTGTTTTTGTATTGAAAAGTGTCTTTTCGGGAGCCGATTTTTTTGAATGGCCTAATAAATAATGAGCGTCCCAAAGTAATTCCTTTTTACTTTTCCCTGTAAACCGGAATGCACCGGCACGGATAAGGATAATTAATTGATCGAGTGAAATCTTTACCCGCTTAATAAATTCAGTCAGTCCTGTAAATTTACTATTGTATTTTCGATCAGTTAAAATATTTTCAGCGACATCGTGTTCCAATTCGCGCAAAATATAAAAACCTATAAAAATAGTTTCGCCACGAATGGAATTCAGCCACTCGCTTTTATTTACACACGGCACCTCTATTTTTGCACCGTGCATTTTCGCTTCATGAAAATAAAGTTCAGAAGAGTAAAAACCACCTCCATTATTTAATGTAGCAACCATGTATTCTCTTGGATAGTAAGCCTTTAAATATAATGCCTGAAAACTTTCAACTGCATAACTTGCCGAGTGCCCTTTGGAAAAAGCATAGTTTGCAAAACTTTCAATCTGGTTCCAGATGTCAGAAATTGTATTTTCGGCATATTTTTTTCCCCGACAATTGTTGAAAAATTTCTCTTTTATTTTCCAGAAATCGTTCCGTTCCCTGAATTTCCACGACATTCCGCGGCGTAAAACATCGGCTTCGCTTAACGAAAGCCCGGCAAAATAGTGCGCCACTTTTAGTACATCTTCCTGATAAACCATCACCCCGTAAGTTTCTTCCAGGATTTCGTACAATTCAGGCAATTCTTTGCGCGCTTTTTCGCGTCTTTTTTCATCCTGAAAACGAACGATATATTCGCGCATCATCCCACTTTTGGCAACTCCCGGCCTGATAATCGAACTTGCAGCGACAAGCCGTTTGTAATCTTCGGCTTTTAACTTGGTCAGTAACATTCGCATAGCCGGCGATTCCACATAAAAACAAGCAATTGCCTTTCCGGTTTTTAGCAGGTTTTTCACTCGCGGATCATCTTTAAAACTTTTAATATTATTGATATCGATTTTTTTATTCCTGTTTTTCCTGACTATTTCCAGGGTATCCTTTATTTTACCCAAACCCCGCTGGCTGAGAATGTCGAATTTGTACAATCCAATGTCGGCGGAAACCTGCATGTCGAAATGAGTAGTTGGAAATCCTTTGGGCAAAATGTGTGTTGCGGAATAATAATTAATTGGTTTTTCTGAAATTATAATTCCACTCGAATGGATACTCAGGTGGCTTGGCATTCCCGAAATTAATTTACTGTACCTGACCACCCATTTTCCATATTGATCGTTTTCATGCGGAACCGGATTTTTTTGTAAACGGGTAATTTCATCGGCCGGCAAACCAAAAACTTTTCCAATTTCCCGGAATGCAGATTTATGTTCGAACGTAATATACGTGCCTAATAATGCTGCATTTTTCCAACCATATTTACTAAAAATAAAATTAGTGATATCGTCGCGGTCGGTCCACGAAAAATCAATATCAAAATCAGGTGGGTTTGCACGAAAAGGATTAATAAAACGTTCGAAATAAAGATCCAGTTCAATAGGATCGACATTAGTAATTTGCAAAAGATAGGCGACCATACTATTGGCACCACTACCCCGCCCCACATAAGGATAATCCTTACTACGGGCGTATTTTACAATATCCCAGTTAATTAAAAAATATGAACTAAAACCCAGTTCGTCAATCATTTTAAGTTCTTTTTCCATTCGTTCGACTACATTTTTTCCGGGTTTCCCAAACCGGTATTTCAACCCTTTTTTGCATTCGGTTCGTAATAATTTATAGTCGTCTTGATGAGATTGGGTAAAAAATTGTTTGTTTTTATTTGTTCCGAATTCAAATTCAATGGAACAGTTGGATAAAATATTTTTTGTATTCTGAATGATCTCCGGGTAATTTTTAAATGCCCCTGCTAATTCAGTTTTAGAAACTACCATTTCATCGGGCGAAGCTTGTTCGGACAAAGGCAGCCGGCTTAGCAAAATGTTATTTTCGATAGCACGCAACAAGCGGTGAACATTATAATCGCGTTTATTTCGAAAAGAAACCGGCTGAAGGACGACCAGCTTTTCTAACCTGAAACGCCACTCCGAAAAAGGTAATTTTATCAACTCAGCAGCTTTAATCCCCACGAATTCATTTTCTTTTAAATCGCTGTATTTCTTCGACTTAAAAGGATAAATAATAAATGTATTTTTTAATCCGGGAGCTAAATCATCGAATTTTAATTTCTCTTGCAGATGCTTTGTTAAATGTTCGTTTAAGGCTTTAAAACCTTCATTATTTCTGGCCAACCCAATGTATTTCTGGATAATTCCATTTCTGAAATCAACTCCTAAAACAGGTTTTACATTAAATTTTTCAGCCAGTCGCACAAAATCAATACTCGCCGAAGTATTATTGATATCGGTAAATGCACAGCTTGAAAATCCTTTTGCCGACAATTCTTCGAGCAACTTTTCAGGCGAAATTGCCCCGTATTTCAAACTAAACCAGGAATGACAAT
This sequence comes from Prolixibacteraceae bacterium, assembly GCA_018648265.1. GTDB lineage: Bacteria > Bacteroidota > Bacteroidia > Bacteroidales > Prolixibacteraceae > Draconibacterium. Next base: position 28,278 of record JABGRN010000029.1, read on the forward strand.
TGATGAGCATAGGATAATGTTTATTAAGTGAATGAGAAATTAAGTAAATTGTGTTGTTACCCCCTGTTTCGGTCTTGCCTGATAAATCAGGTCTGCGACCTTCACTGTCCCCCTCAATTGAGGGGGACAGTTGAAGCCGATAACTTCGAAGAAGCAACGGTGAAAACAGGGGGTAAAAAAAACTATTGCCAAAATAAACACTGCTGAGACTAAATAATTTTCCATATTATGAAACTAAAAACTGTGCAACTAACAACTGCGACTGTAATTTGCGACTAAAAACTGCGACAACGACTGTAAAATATTCACCGGGTGAACAAAAAGTCATCCGGTGAAACGAGACTGAAAACTGCAACTGCGACTGTAAACTGCGACTGAACACTGCAACTACAAACTCTCTTCAACTCCTCCGGTGTGCCGGAATTATCGGTGGCTGGCCGTTAAATGGGTTGTGCATGCTCCCGATACTTTTTACTCCCATTGTAACAGCACGTTTTACTGCCTGTTTTCCATAGCGGTTTCTAATTAAATCCATCGACTGGTAAAGTTTTATCAATTTCTCTGAATCTTCGAAAAGCCTGATTTGATAACTTCCCCCGATTAAATGACTAAAACGGACACCAATTAACCGGATTAAAATCCGACGCTGATAAAGCAGGTTAAACAAATCGAGGGTAGTACTAATTAAAGTGTGATCGAGCGAAGTGTAGGGAATTTTTCTCTGTTTACTGTAAGTTTGAAAATCGGAATACCTGATTTTTACAGAAACATTTGCTGTTAATTTATTTCCGATTCGTAATTGGTAAGCCAGGTTTTCGGCCATCGAAGTGAGGATGCTTTTCATTTTATAAACATCGGTTGAATCGCGTTCAAAGGTCCGTTCCATGGAAATTGATTTTCGTTCATGCCAGGCAATTACAGGTGAATTATCGACTCCCTGCGCTTTTTTCCATAACGAAATCCCATTTTTCCCCATTACACTTTCCATCAGTTCCATGGGCATTTCCTGAACAGTTTTTACTTTTTCGACTCCCATGCTCCGCAGTAAATGGTAAGTTTTATTGCCAACCATCGGTATTTTTTTTACTGAAAGCGGTGCTAAAAAACCTTTCTCAAAACCATCGGGAATATTTATAAAATTATTGGGTTTTGCTTCAGTAGTGCCAACTTTCGACACCGTTTTATTAATTGAAAGCCCAAATGAAATAGGAAGTTTAGATTCCCTTATAATTTTTTCGCGTAACTCTTTTGCCCATTTGTAACACCCAAAAAACTTATCCATTCCGGTAACATCAACATAAAATTCATCGATCGACGATTTCTCAAACAGCGGTGATTGTTCTCTGATTATTTCAGTAATCATTTCTGAAAATTTCGTGTAAACACTGCTGTTTCCACGAATTACTACTGCCTCAGGACATAAAATACGGGCCATTTTCATGGGCATTCCCGAATGAACCCCAAACTGACGGGTTTCGTAACTGCATGCTGCCACTACTCCCCTGTCGCTGGTACCGCCAATTAACACCGGAAAATTATTTAACTTCCTGTCCAATAATCGTTCACACGAAACAAAAAAAGTGTCTAAATCTAAATGTACAATGTGTCTTTTCATAAAAATGACTATAATATCGTCAATATTCTGACAATAATATAGTCATTTATTGTTATATTTGTGAAACAATACTGAAAAAGATTGAAGCCAGAAGACGGAAGATTAAAAATGAATAATATATAGTTTATAAACTTCGGTCTTCTGACTTCTGACAAAAAATTATAATTATGCATTTTGCTGAGAATTTAAAATTTTTACGAAAAAGGCGAAATCAGTCGCAAACCAATTTGGCTGCCGATTTAGGAATTACACGAACCTCGTTGGCAGGTTACGAAAAAAATGTTCAGCCACCTTTCCGCACATTAATAAAATTTTCGGAGCACTTTAATATTTCGCTCGATGCTTTAATAAAATACAAACTCGAAATTTTATCCGAATTTCAGTTTTCGCAAATTGAAAAAGGTTTTGATGTTGATGTTACCGGAAGAAAACTCAGGCTGCTGACCATTTCGGTTGACAGCGAGGGCAAGGAAAACATTGAAATGGTACCGGTAAAAGCACAGGCTGGCTACACAAATAGTTATGGCGACCTGGAATTTATTTCTACACTGCCAAAATTTAAATTACCTTTTTTACCCGCTGACAAAACCTACCGTTCTTTTCAAATTAAAGGAGATTCAATGTTGCCCGTTACCGAAGGTTCGTGGGTTACCTGTTCGTTTGTTGAAAACTGGGAACAGATAAAAAATGGTAAAGCCTGTGTAGTGGTCACAAAAGACGAAGGGATTGTTTTTAAACTGGTTTACAACTACTTAAGCAAAAGAATACTACTTCTGGTTTCTATAAATCCAAACTACTCACCATTTGAAATACCGATTTCGCAAGTATTAGAAATATGGCAATTTGAGACCTGGAACAGTTTTGAAATTAATGCATAAAAAAAGCCGGTTAAAACCGGCTTTTTTTACTTATTCTGATGTGTCCATTTCGTCGATTACCCTGATTTTCTTTTTAAGGGATTCTATTTTTTGTCTGGAATCCTCTATTTTCTTTTTCACATCTTCAATTAGCGATTCGGCATTTTTCGACTTGGCAAAAAAACCAATATTATTATCAAGCAAAACCAGGTCGCTTTCAAGTTGTTTCAATTTGCCCACGTATTTGTCGCGTTCCATCCACATTTTATTCTGCCCACGTGTCGATTCAGAATATGAAGACATTTTACTTCTGAATTTCAATAAGTTACGCTTTTCTTCATCTAAATTTAATTCATCGAATAACTTATTAATAGCCTCCCTGAATTTAAACTGAACTTCGTCTTTCTTTTTAATTGGAACGTGCCCGGCTTCGGTCCAGCGTCGTTGAAATGCTTTCAGCGCTTTCAGGTTTTCATTAACATCGCCGGTAGATTTGAAGCTAGTAACTTCCTCAATTAATTGTTCCTTCAAATTTAAGTTATCAACTTGTTCGGTATCAATACTTGAAAAATGTTCCCCTTTTTTATCAAAGAAAAAATCGCAGGCTGCCCTGAAACGTTTCCAAATAGCATCGGAATGTTTTCGTGGAACCGGGCCTACTTCTTTCCATTTAATCTGAATATTAATAAAATCCTGCGTGGTTTTTTTCCAATCAGTATTATCTTTTAGTGCTTCAGCCTCAACACACAAATCAATTTTTAATTGAAGGTTATTTTGTTGCAGTTCTTTATTTTTTGCGTAAAATTCACGTTTTGCATCAAAAAATTTGTCACACGATGTTCGGAAACGTTCGTAAATTTTATTGTTATCTTGTTTAGGCGCAAATCCGACGGTCCGCCAAATTTTTTGAAGTTGGACCAGGTCCCTCGATTTTTCGTCCCATTCTCTATGGTTTGTAATTTCTGTTTCAATAATTTCTTCTACTTTCTCGCACAAAGCAGTTTTTGCTTCCAGGTTTTTCTTTTGTTCAGTCTTACGCCCTTCAAAAAAGTCCTGGTGTTTTTTATTGATTTTTGAAGTTGCAGATTTGAACCTTTCCCAGATATCGTCTTTGCTTTCTCTTGGTACCGGGCCAATTTCCCGCCACTGTTCGTGCAATTTTTGTAAAGAATTAAAGGCTTTTATTATCGATGGTTCAACCAAAAGTTCTTCAGCATCCTCGCAAAGGGTAATTTTGATTTCAAGATTTTTCTTCAAATCTAAATCGCGTAATTCCTGATTGATTTTAATGTAATCGTAAAAGTTTTCAACATGAAAATGGTAAGTATTCCACAAATTTTTCATTTTCGACTGTGGAACTAATCCTGTTTCGCGCCATTTACGTTGTAATTCTTTGAAATCGTGGAACGTTTTATTTATCGACTCTTCATTGTTAATCAGTCCTTTAATATCTTCAATTATCTGGTATTTTATTTTCTGGTTTTCTTCCTTTTCCAATTCAAGTTTTTTATTAAACTCAATCCTGATATTCCTGAATTTCTTCAACAAATCTTTAATATCGTACTCGTAAGGATCTTTCTCAGCTACAAATTCCTCTTCTGAACCTCCTTCATCAATAAAAATTTTCTTTTGTTTTTCTATGTCTTCATTGAGGTTTTTATAGAAAGCCGATTTTATAGTATCTATTTCCCCTTTTATATCGTGGTTATCATTATTATCCAACACCTCGCGCATGGCGTTTATCAATTCTAATTGCGAATAAGTTGAATAATCTGGTTTTTCTTTTTTATGTGCTACAACTTTTGGTTTAGCTTTTTCAACAGCCTCTTTTACTGGCTCTTTTTTAGGATCAGGTTTTGTATCTTCCCCATTTTTTTGTGCTACAACTTTGGGTTTAGCCTGTTCAACAGCCTCTTTTACTGGTTCTTTTTCGGGTTCAGGTTTTGTATCTTCCCCATTTTTTTGTGCTACAACTTTGGGTTTAGCCTGTT
>JABGRN010000029.1:32840-54397 GCA_018648265.1 Prolixibacteraceae bacterium
CAACAGCCTCTTTTACTGGTTCTTTTTCGGGTTCAGGTTTTATATCTTCCTCTTTTTCATCTGTTGAAACCTGCACTTCAATTTCTTCATCAGAAACGAAGGCTTTTTCTTTTTCAGTTTCGGGTTCCTTCTCTTCAGTTTTGTTTTTCACTTCCACAGATTCTTCCACCACTGGTTCCTCAGTTTCGGCAACGACCTTTTCTAAAACTTCTTTTTCAACTTCCCCGGATTCTTTAACTTCTTCTTTTTGAGGTTCTTGCAATACTTCATCTACAGTTTTGCTTGCAATTGTTTTTTCTTCTTCCGGTTGTCCTTTCTCTACTTTTTGAGGTGTTTCTTCTACCTGTTTTTCTTCATCAGAAGATAAATTCATTTCAGAATTTTCCGCGTCCAGTTTTTCCGTACTTTTTAACTCTTCCGAGTTTTTTAGATCTTTAGGTTCCATTTACAATAATTTAAATACCATTAATTAACGGTGAGCTTTACTTGTTATAAACGCGAAAATAGACATTTACACCACAATACTCAAAAATTTTAAAGCAAAATGTGTGATATTGCTTCACCTTTCATTTCGTAAGCTATTTTTATTTTGATAATTTTTATTTTTTTCATACTAATAAAATTAACTAACTTTATAGAGTACGTACTAACCAAAAATTAACCTTTAACATGAAATACCTTATTTACAGTAGTTTAAGAAATATCTTTCTTTTCACTGTTTCCTCATTTATAATAATTACTTCAGCTAAATCGCAAAATAGGGGGAGCTTTAGTTTTGCCAGCCCTAAAGCAAGTTTTATTGAACAAAGGGCAGATATCCCCAGGCAAAAAATTATCTCAAATTCCGAAAAACTTCCTTCTGCCTTTAATCAGAAATTTGTTAGTACCACCGGTGGGATATCTTTTGAGAATATTGCTACAATCGATTCAATGTTAAATATCGAGCATTTAAACTTAAACTATTATCCCAATAATTCGGATGGTGTTCGATTGGAACTTAGAATTAATAAAAAAGAAGTAAAATCTACAATTTATGACTGGCAGTTAATTCCAATTGCAAAATTTGTTGAAAGCAATAATACTTCATGTTTTACCTATTTTGGCCGGCTCGAAAATCAGGATCTGGAAAAGCTAATCCTTGAAAACGAAGGCCACGTTTTAAATTATCACCCTGATTTTGCGAATACTTTACTGGGCTGGAGATTAGCCGATATGGATATGTTAATCTTATATAATTTTACTATCGATCTGCCAAAATTAAATGAAAAATATATTTTAGGTGCCGGTGAAAACAAGCCGGATCTCAAAGCTAACATGGATGGTTCAAGAAAATTCCTCAATCATATCAATACAATCCAAAATATTTACGGATACCGGTTTCAGTCATACGTCATCACTGATTATTCAAGAACTATTGAATGTAGGATCGAAAATGACTCTCTACTTATTTCGGGGTTCCCGTATTATTATTGCTGGAATTTCAAATTTCAGGAACCAGGCTTTGATATTAATGCAGTTGCCGATAGTTTAAAAAGAAAATATGAACAATTAATTGATTTAAAAAGGGAGGAAAATCCAATTTCTGATTATAGGGAATTAATAATTGACTCGCTAATTTCAGCATCAGTTAAATACGAAAAAAATTACCAATTTTATGAATCCGGGACTTTTGCGACATTGGTTTCCTTGCATTCGTATGATGAAAAGAAACTGTACCTGGAGAAATATTCTTTTGAAGCGTTGGCAAAAATGTTAATAGAAGTATGTACGCAAATGATTTCGCGCGAACCAATTTATTTAAAAGCTTTTAGCGATCAGATGTCGGCATTTCCTAATTTAATATCAAATCATAATCCCGCTGTTTGGAATGCTACGGTAAATACAATGCGGTTTTCGGCATTTTTCAGGTACATAAAATTGAATTTCCCTATCGAATGGGAAAAATTTTATGCCCAGGTAGAAAACCTGACACCCTACCCTTTTGTAACAACTCCAACCGTAATTTATGATACTGGGAACAAAACTATCAGCGATGCGTTAAAACAACAAAATCAAAATAAGCCTTAATCGTAAAACACTTTAAATCATGGATTTAAAAACTAACATATTAAAAAAAGGAATAATTTTAGTTATTGTCCTTACACAAATTTTGCCGGTTTTTTCGCAAGATCGTGGAAATAACAGTTTTGCTTCTCCCAGAGCCAGGCACATTAATGTAAAACCTAAAATAACCCCAAATGTAAATGGGAGTGCAGGGGGAAGTGGCGGTTATAATGGGGCTTATTTGGGAAGTGTTGGCGGAATTTCATTCGAAAATACAGCCGTTTTGAACGAAGGCTTTCAAATTGATAAACTCGAAATTTTATACGATAATTCTCAAATTGATGGGAGCAGAATCGAATTAACAATTAATGAGAACAAAACTCACGTTAAAATATTCGATTGGCAATTAATCCCGATTGCAAAATATGCGAATAGCGAATACACAGCCTGCTTCACTTATTTTGGTGATTTGGAAGATGAATACTGCCAAAATATTATTTTGAATAACAACGGGCATATTTTAAATTACCATCCCGAATTTGCCAATACTTTAGTTGGTTGGCGATTGGCAGATATGGACATGTTAATATTGTATGATTTTACAACTGATCTCCCGAAAAAAGACAATAATTACATATTGGGCGCGGGCGAACAAATCCCGGATGTGGATGCAAATAACACTGGTGCATTTAATTTCTATAATTATTTTATTTCTATCGAAAATAATTTGGGTTATACTTTCCAATCGTATGTTATTTCAGATTATTCGCAGGTGATTGAAATTAGTACTAAAAACGATTCTTTAAAAATTAGCGGGTATCCGTACTATTATTGCTGGCGATTAAGAATTGACATGGAAGGGTTTAATGTTCAGGAAGCTGGCGATAGTATTGCCAATTATTATCAAACTTTATTAAATCAAAAATTACAGGAAAATCCCGGTTTTAATGAACGCGGACTCTATATTGATTCACTTATTTCTTTGTCAAATGATTATCCTTTTTCGTATGAAATATATTCTGGTGGGACATTTATTGATTTAGTTGCAATTGAAACGGAATTTGAAAAAAGAGTATTTCTTGAACAATATTCAACTGCTTCATTAAAAAGCCTGTTAATTGATGTCACAACTTATATGTTTGCGTATGAAGCCGTGCTTATGAAGGAATTCAGCGATCGAATGTCGGCAAACCCGGAAATGATTTCGGCCTGGAACCCTGCCGTTTGGGATGCAACAGTAAATACCATGAGGTTTTCCGCATTCTTCAGATATATTAAGTTAAATTTTCCAGGCCAGTGGCAATCGTTTTTAGCTCAAATTTCGTTACTGGAACCAAAGCCGGCTGTAATAACCCCAACCGTTATTTACGACAAAGGGAATGCGATAATTGAACAAGCCCTTGAAATCTGTCCGGTTGAAGAAATCGGAAAAAGAAATGAAATAAGTATTTTTCCGAATCCGGTAAAAAACATATTAAATTTACAAAACCTTAGTGGCGACAATACAATTCAAATTGTTTCAATGGATGGAAAAACCAACTTTTCCGAAATTGCAAACAGCCGGAACAAACAAATTGTATTAAAAGGATTTCCAGATGGTACTTATATTATTAATGTCTTGAAAGATGGCAAAATAATAGAATCTCAAAAGATTATTAAAGAATGAATAACTCAACTGAGTCGAAAAAAATACGGTTGTTTATTAGTTTCTCCTCTAAAGATATTCCTTTTGCCCGCGAAATTATGAGCGGCCTACAATTTCAAAATTTCGATTTTTGGGATTATTCCGACGAACTTCAACAAATTGGTTTTACCGAAGAGATAAAACCCAGGCTGATAAACGAAATTGAAAATTGCGATTATTTTGTAGCCCTGGTAAGTAAAAACAGCACCGACAGCGAAATTGGAAAATTTACCCTTTTTGAAGTTGATTATGCTGTTAATAAAAAGAAGTTACATTTAAAAAACCGTGTAATTACCATCGAACTTGAAAATACGGTAAAAGAAGATTATAAAGGGCCATATTCACAATTAACGGGATTTTTACATCACGATTTTATCTGGAATAAATACTTAAAAAAAAGCATCAAATCGTACATCTCCATGTTGACTGGAATTTGTAATGCAACCGGTCAAGTTTATATTCCTCAAATCACCCCACATCACCGTTTACCATTTTGGGAAAAATTCAGGGATGAAATAATATTATTTGCACATTCAAACCACTCTCACAAATTCCTGATGAACGTTTTAGGGGAATTTAATGAATTTTACAAAGCCGAAAATTATCAGTTTGCATACGAAGCAATCAGCTATTTTGTTGCATCGTGCAACTATCTAATCCCCTGTTATAAACTACTTTACCCTTTAATTGTAAAAGCGGTTACAGAGCAAAACCTGGGAATGCACTTTGAAGCAAAAAAATCGTATCAGGCTGCTTTAAAGAAAGATCCAAACAATGCGAATGCACTTGGTGGAATTGCAATGGTTGGTTTAAACACCGGCGATTTTAACCTTGCAATTGAATATTTTCAGAAAGCAATAGAAAATAGTGAAGGAACCCAAAAAATTAACGAAAGGCTCAATTTGATTATCGCAAAGATTTCGGGTCAGAAAACAATTTCAATCGAAGAAAAAATATTTGTTGAAAATCTCGATTTCTTAGATATTGTTTTAGACGATCAAAAAGAAACTTATGAAAATGAATTAATAGCCACAAAACAAGATGAGAAAGTTATTTCAGAACAATTAAAAAAAAGGTTTTCCGAACAACGAATTTTTGTTTTAAGCACAAAAGCATTGTTATATTTTAATGAAGCCGAAGAATTCAGTTTACATGGAAATACAAACGATTCGAAAAAAACTTATAAAAAGGCTTTCGATATTTATAACAACGAAATAAAAGAAGACAATTTGCCAAATGCCGTTACAGTTTTTTACTATTACCTGACCAGCAGATATTTAGATTATGAAAACCCAGGACAAATTTTAGAAAATGCAATTCAAAGATTTGGTAAAAACAGTAAGGCATACATGGTTTTATTGTACGAATTTTTGGCAGAACACTATTTGGCAGATAATAATTTGTACAAATGCATTTCAATTTATGAGAAAAACCTGATCGATAAAAACCCCAAAAGAAAAATGTTGGTGAATTACGCAAGGGCCTTAAAAAAGACAGGGAATACAAAATTCAAAGAAATTTGTATTTCGGTTTTAAATAAAGGTTCAGCAGGAAATCCGGAGACCTTTGAAGATTATTATTGGAACGGTTTTGCCAATTATTTGATTGGCAATATTGAAAGGGCAAATTACGATTTCGATCGATCGCAGAATTACGATTTATACTATTCGGAAGTAGAATAGATTAATGAAAACTCAACTGAAAATCAATTAGAATTATGTTTTACTCAAAAAAAAGTTCACTGATTAAATGGTTCGATAAACAATTAAATGGTCCATTATACAAACAGTTAATTATCCTTTTGTTGATGATAATCATAGTTGTTTTTATCTGGACTTTTGTAATTTATTTATTTAATGAATTCTTTTTTGATATTGATAAAGATCCTGAACAATCACCTTTTTGGTGGACATTAATTTATTTTTTCGATCCTGGGAATATGTTTAGCCTTACAAAACCGGGAAGCCAGTTTTTTTCGGTATTAATAGCACTTACCGGATTGATATTACTTGGGGGTATCCTTATTTCTGTAATTACAAATTATTACTTCCAGCGTATCCAAAAATTGAAAACAGGTAGGGCAAAATATAAATTTTCAAACCATTTTATAATTATTGGTTTCGATCCAATTACGCCCAATTACATAATTCATTTGTACAATGAATCTCAAAAAAGTGAAATATTAATACATACTTCACAAAACGCAGAAAACGTTTCCCGAAAATTGCGTTCGTTTTTACCCTCACAAATCGAAAAAAATATTTTTGTATTACAGGGAGAAAGAAATTCTATTGAGGAAATTCAACGTTTGCACCCCGAAAAATCAAAAAGAATAATAATTCTTGGAGAACCTGATGAAAAAGGTCATGATTCTTTAAACATCGATTGCGCAAATAAAATTGCAGAAGAAATAAAAAATAAATCTCACGAATTAAAAGATAAAATTTGTAGCCCCATACCAATTTATGTGTTTTTTATAATGCCTCAAATATTTCAACTGTCAAAAGAATTTGAATATTTCGACAGTGACTTTATCCACTTTCTACCTTTTAATTTTTATGAAAACTGGGCCAGGCTGATTTTTCAGAATACGGGCTGGATTGATTTTAAAACCGAAATACTTGACGAAGTTTATGTTCCGGTCGATCAATACAAAATTAAGCTCAATTCGAATTTAAAGGCTCATTTTGTGGTACTTGGATTTAATTCAATGGGACATGCAATTGTGTCTCAACTGGCCCGGGTTTGTCATTTCCCAAATAAACAAACCACAACAATTACAATTATCGACCACGATTTAAAGGAAAAAGAAAACCTTTTTTACGCGCAAAATCCGGGAATTAAAAACATTTATGATATTTCATTCGAGTTTGTTGAAGATGATTATAATTCTTCTGAAACAAGAGGTAAAATTGAAAAAATAGCTAACTCAGCAAATACACTGTCATACGTTATAATTTGTTTTAAGGAACCGGATTTGGCAATTTCAGCCGGGGTAAATTTACCGGTTTCGGTTTATGAAAAAGAAGTACCAATTCTAATTCGCCAGGAATATTTATATGGATTTAACCGGGTTGTCCAGAAAAATATTAAGTTTTTCGGAATGCGCGACATTTGTTTGTTCGATAATATTTTGGACGATTCAATTGCAGAATCGGCACATTTGGCCTTTTTAAATGTTACAAAAGAATTGAAGTGGTACAACCCTGATAATGAGAGTCATATTGATTGGGAAGGCCTAAAACCTACTTATAAGTGGGCAAATAGGTATTTGTCGAATAATTATTCGGTGAAACTAAATGCTGCAAACAAAAAATTATTCAAAACCGAAGAGGGTAATCTGCAAATTGAAAATTTTACAGAAGAAGAAATAAAAATACTCGCCCCTGCCGAACATGCCCGTTGGATTGCAGAACGTGCTTTTTCTGGGTGGCAAAATGGAACGGAACGAAATAACGATTTAAGGATTCACACCCTAATGGTCCCATGGGAGAAAGTAGATAGTAAAACAAGAAAATTTGACGAAGGAATTATCAGGAATATTCCTTATGCACTAAGAAATATAAAACTAACAAAACATTAAATTCCTGAATCATGTAAACTGTTGTTAAAAATAACCTGCCGATCCTGGACTTCATCAACCATAACAAGATCCAATATTTCGTGAATTAAATTCCGGGTTTTTGCAAATTTCGATTCTGTCCCAAAATTAGCATTGATGTCATTCATTAATTCATCAATTAAATTTAAATAGTCAGAAAGTTTGGTCTTCATTGCCATTGACCGTTTTTTAGCCTTTATAAATTCACCTCGATATATTATGATAGCTGTCAAGGCACAGATAGCTGGTAAAAATCCGCATAAAAAAAATAAAAGTCCTGACCAGGCTTTAAAAAAATCAATCTCCCAAATCAATTGCGAAATATGTAACAAACAGGCAAAAATTGTTAAACCCAAAGAATACAAGCCTATTTTATACAATCTCGATTTTATATTTGAATTTCGGATCACATTCAATTTGTGATAAGTAATCTGGCTTTCGACAATTTCCCGAATATGTGTCAATAAATTTATTAGGAATTCCTTATCCATTTTTGCATTGTCCAGTCCAATATCACGTTTTATTGCATTTACGTACCACGACATCCATGAATTTCCGGGATGATTAAATCCTCCCTGATTCTCTGGAATTTTGAAATATTTTGAGATTCCACCAATACTTGCTGTAATTTTTAATTGCCTGATCAATTCAGCTACTATCCTGTAATTTATCCAGCGAGTCTGCCACTTTTTTGCCCTGCTTCTAAAATATATAAACAGCAAAAGAAATAATACCAGTATTTCCAGAATGACAAATAATACTTTTGATGAATACAAAATATCAGACAAAACAATTGCAAGCAGAACCATTGCAAAACCTAACGCAACAATTGCGAGAAAAAAAGTAACAACAATTGAACTCCTGAAATAGTCGGCTAATAGTGCAGAAAGTTTATTTGGGCAGGTATAAAAAGGCCACAATTTACTTTTTAACCTACCCAAGGTATTATTGTTCTCACCTTTCCATTCCTCTTTTAAATCTTCGTCAAAATTATTTATTTTTAGCTTGGGAAAATAGAGTTTCGATTCACCAAATAATTTAATAAAAAGTTCCCAGACAAACCCGGGATTAATTTTTGGTTTTTTTTCTGAATAGAATTTTATTAATTCATCATGGTTTTCAGTACTATTCTTTTCTTCAAAAAGTGATAAAATTTCATTTATAATTAAAGAAATATCAATTTTACCATTTAATATGTTACCGTTAATTTTTTCTGAATCTTTAACAAAACCAAATTTTTCGGGTGAATTTGCATCAATTAGAATCACAGGAATTCCCTTCGAAATGGCTGTCCTTAAGGTATCTTCGGTACCTCCTACTTTATTTTGTATTTTAAGGTCCCAAACGGCAATTAAAATGTCCGACTGCTCAAAAACCAACTTACCACACACGGCGTAAGCTTCAGCACTATTTTTTCTGTTTCCATCAATTTCAAAAATAGTTAATGAATTTCCCGCATCCTTTAAAATATCCTTAAAATCATTAAACGCTTTACCCGAAAATGATCTTTCTGGTCGAAAATCATTTTCATATTCCCGGATAAAAAAAGGTAAGGGACAAATTAGCTGAAATCCCAGTTTAAAGGCTTCTTTTGCAAAAATACGATCTGTTCCTTCTGCCAGCGGTGTAATCGCCTTAAAAATTACTTCATCGCTTTCAAACAAATATTTATTTGTGGAATGGAAAACCTTTACTTCCGCTTTAATTTCAGTAAGAATTGATCGAATTCTTTGAGCCAATAAAGTGCTGTCTTTTGAGAGACGGTTGGGACGATGTCCTACAACACCAACCCGAAAAGCGGGTTTTGGTTTTAGCGGATTTAAATTTTTCATTTATAAAAAATAGCACACTAAATATAAGGTAATTTACCGTAGAATTGAATTAAAGGATTCTAATTGTAGGGATTAAAATAAAAGAACAAACAAAAATCAAACGTTTTGTACCAATTTCCTGCCCAATGAGAAAAAGAAAAAGCCTGTAAGTTGTTAATTTACAGGCTTTTCTTTTGTCGCACTCAGTACCCCGGAAGGGACTCGAACCCGTGACCTACGGCTTAGAAGGCCGTTGCTCTATCCAGCTGAGCTACCGGGGCATACTTTTTTGTTTTGCGGTGCAAATATATAAAAATTGAACCTGTTTTAGAATGTTGTTCAAAAAAAAATCCCGGCTTCTTAACCAGGACCAAATTTTAAAGAAGATGGATTCCATTTACTTTGCACTTACTTATCATTTCATCTGGCCAAATACTCGATTGTATTTCTCCGATATGTGCTTTTTGCAGAAAATACATACATAAACGTGATTGTCCGATTCCACCACCAATTGTAAGCGGCAACTCGTCGTTTAGAAGCATTTTATGCCACATTAGTTCTTCTCTATCCTCCATTCCCCTGAGTTTTAACTGGTCGATCATAGCCTGTTTATCAACCCTGATTCCCATTGAAGAAATTTCAAAAGCCCGTTGTAATACTTCGTTCCAGATAATAATATCACCGTTTAATCCTTTAAATCCTTTTTCCGTTGGTGTTGTCCAGTCGTCATAATCCGGTGCACGCCCGTCGTGGATTTCACCGTTTGGTAATTCCCCGCCAATACCGATTACAAAAATGGCCCCGTATTTTTTTACTGCTTCAGTTTCACGCTCAAATGGAGTCAGATCGGGATACTGTTTAGCCAATTCTTCGGTGTGGATGAAAGTAATTTCTTCAGGTAATTGTGGCTCAATATCAAGATAATTTTCCGACACATGAAACTCAGTACGTACAAACGCAGAATATATTTTTCTTACCGTTTTTTTGAGAAATTCCAGGTTCCTTTCTTCCTTTGTTATTACCCTTTCCCAATCCCACTGATCAACATAAAGTGAGTGAATGTTGGTTAATTCTTCGTCTGGGCGAATTGCATTCATATCGGTGTAAATCCCAAAACCCTCTTTGGTTCCAAGATCGGCCAATGCCAACCTTTTCCACTTTGCCAGCGACTGAACAATTTCGGCAACTGTTTCCTGTAAATCTTTCATCGGAAAAGATACCGGGCGTTCAATACCATTTAAATCGTCGTTAATACCTGTTCCCTGCTTTACAAAAAGCGGAGCAGTTACCCTGTGCAAACGCAACTCTGTAGCAAGGTTTAACTGAAAAATATCTTTAATTAATTTAATCGCTTGTTCGGTTTGGTTTACATCTAAAACCGAATTGTAGTTTTTTGGAATAAATAATTTCATTAGTCTATACTTTTTTGAGTCAATAATTCGACAAAAATATAATTCTGCTTTCAATTTGAAAGAATAATCTATAAAAATGATGCAAAATATTTTAATTTCTTTAAATAAAATAAAATATTGTCAATATTTAAATGTTTTAAAATTAGGGTTGATTACTATTTTTACCGTTAATTTATTTTATGCCCAATTATAATAAAAATATAATCCGGTTATACCTGGTAAAAATTTCTAAATGGTTTAACCTCGTAATGCCCGTTGTGGTCCTGTTTTATCAGGATAATGGCATGGGCATGCACGAGATTTTTGTTTTGAAATCTATTTATTCGGTTGCGATAGTTGCAATGGAAATTCCTTCGGGGTGGATGGCTGATATTTGGGGCCGAAAAAAAACACTAATATTTGGCAGCATTTTAGGAAGTGCCGGATTTTTGATGTATAGTTTTTCCTATGGTTTTTGGGCTTTTGTTCTGGCAGAGGTTATTTTAGGAATCGGTTACTCTTTTGTTTCCGGTGCTGATTCTGCAATGCTTTTCGATAGTTTAAAGGCTGCAAAAAAAACAGATGAATACGTAAAACAAGAAGGCCGGATTACTTCTGCCGGAAATTTTGCAGAAGCTTTTGCGGGAATTGCCGGGGGTTTTCTGGCTGCAATTAGTTTGAGAACACCCTTTTATTTTCAGTTTGTGGTCGCTGCACTTGCCATTCCAGCCTCATTAACTTTGCTTGAACCAAAATTTCATTCATCAGAACATATTCATTCAATAAAAAAATTGGTCCGGAATATTAAAAATACACTAACTACAAACCATAATTTGAGAATTTCAATTTTATTATCGGCGGTGACAGGTACTGCCACATTAACTTTTGCATGGCTTGTACAACCATTTTTCAAAGCAGTTGACTTGCCAGTTGAAATGTTCGGAATTTTTTGGACCGCCCTGAATTTGACAGTTGGGGTTTCCTCGGCTTTTGCTCACAAAGTTGAGATGTTTTTAGGAAAACGTCGGTCGATTTTATTCATAATAGTGCTTTTATCGCTTGGATATTTTCTTTCGGGAGTTTTTATAACTTTTTGGGGAATTGCATTTTTATTCCTGTTTTACCTGGTTCGCGGGGTTGCAACCCCGGTATTAAAAAACTACATTAACCAGTACACCGCAAGCGAAATCCGGGCGACCATGCTCTCTGTCCGCAACTTTGTTATACGAATTACTTTTGCTGTAATTGGGCCTTTGCTGGGATGGATCACCGACAATATTAGTTTGAATTATGCATTTATGCTTGCCGGAGGAATGTACCTGATTTCGGTGTTATTAATTGTTTTTCCATGGATTAGAAGAGAGTAAAAGTCGCTGTTTAAAGTCGCAGTGACAAAAGGGTTTGGCGATTTCCAAATGGCCATAAAAATATAAAATACAAATTAGAAAATTTGCAACATCCAAACGTTATTCGGTCACTCGCAGGCCATCGAATGCCATAAAAACGTTTTCAGGTAACTCTTTTTGAATATTGTTGTGTTTGCCAAAACTATGGCTTAAATGCGTTAAAAATGCCTTTTCTGGTTGAATTTCTTGGATAATATTTAATGCTTCTTCAAGATTAAAATGCGAAATATGATTTTCTTTTCTCAGTGCATTGATTATTAATATCCGTGTCCCTTTTAGTTTTTCCATCTCTTCTTTCGGAATAAAATTCGTGTCGGTTATGTATGTTAAATCCCCCACCCTAAAACCATAAACCGGTAGTTTATGATGATAACAACGAATCGGGATAATTTTAATTCCATCTATTTTAAATGGCAAATCATCAACTAAATGAAGTTTCATTTTGGGTATTCCGGGATATTTATAATCGGCAAAAACATAATCGAAAATGCGTTTTATAGCTACCTGTACCCGTCCTTCGGCGTAAATATCAGTAGGATGTTTTTGAATCCAGTTGTAAGAGCGAATATCATCCAATCCAAAAATATGATCAACATGTTCGTGGGTTAATAATATGGCACGCAGTGATTTTACCTGCCCACGTAACATTTGCTGCCTGAAATCGGGGCCAGCATCAATCACAAAATTCTGCCCATTAATTTTAAGTAGTAACGACGAACGCAAACGTTTATCTTTTGAATTCTTCGATTTGCAAACTTCGCAGTCGCAAGCAATTACCGGAACTCCCTGCGAAGTACCCGTGCCGAGAAAAGTGGCCTCTATTTTTAGCTCCCCATTTTGCAACATTGTGCAAAATTAAAAAAAGTAGTTATGAAACCTTGATTATAACTATTTTTGCAAAAACTTTTAAAATGGCAAAACTGTTTCTTGTTCCAAATTTGTTAAGCGAAGGCGATTGGCAAAATGTACTTCCGGCTAAAATTCATCCAATTCTAACCGGAACAAAATATTTTATTGTTGAAAACATCCGCACTGCCAGGCGGTTTATGAAATATGTTAACAAGGATATTGATATTAACATTTTAACTTTTTTTGAGTTAAACAAATACACCCAAATTTCTGACATACCACAATTCCTAAAACCTTTGGAAGAAGGATTTGATGTTGCCGTAATTTCAGAAGCTGGTTGCCCGGGGGTTGCCGACCCCGGTGCCGATGTGGTGAAAATTGCACACCAAAAAGGGTTTCAGGTGGTGCCAATTGTTGGGCCATCTTCAATTTTACTCGCATTAATGGCATCTGGTTTAAACGGGCAGAACTTTACTTTTAACGGCTATTTACCAATTAAGCAGCCCCAACGTACAAAAGCAATTACATCGTTAGAAAAAAAGGCCAAAAACGACCAACAGACGCAAATTTTCATTGAAACACCATATCGTAACAACCAGCTTGTAAACGATTTATTGAAAACCTGCTCCCCTTCTACTCTGCTTTGTATTGCAGCAAACCTCACTGGAGAAAATGAATTTATCGCAACAAAAACAATTCAAGAGTGGAAAAATAAAATTCCTGATTTACACAAACAACCTGTTATATTTTTGATTGGGTAGTTCTGGGTCCACTGTTCGGGTGTGGCGGATTCCGATCCGCCGATTTCGTCGGGTACAGCGGATTCCGATCCGCTGAGTTAAAAGTGCAGATTGGAATTCACATTACTCCGCTCTACTTAAATTTTTTATAAATTGCATTAAAATTCATAAAGCAGTTTAAAATTACAAACACCCATGCAAAAAAAAGAATACTACAAACACCTGCTTCCTCACTTTCAGCAACCCGGACAAGCGTATTTTTTTATACCAATTGTACTTTGAAATGCCGCATGGCAATTTCGAAGTTTATAATGGTTAATGCCGATACTACAACAAAGGAGTATGCTGAGTAAAACGAAAGTATGCGACATTTGATTGTTAAATCGGTATTACCTGGAGTTTAAAAGATGCCGTACCCTCAAAAGCATTAAAACGTTATTCTCAATAGCTCGAAATACTTAAATCTCAATTCCCCTTGGGTACGGCGGCGGGTGCAGCGGATTCCAATCCGCTGATGATTTCGAGGGTGGAGCGGACTCCGATCCGCTGGATTTATAAATGCGAATCGGAATTCGCATTACCCGGAAGAGAAAACGCGAATCGGAGTTCGCGACATCCAATTCAAACACCCGGGTGCAGCGGATTCTTATCCGCTGTTAAGAAAAAATGCGGATTGGAATCCGCATCACCCGGATGTGGCGAACTCCGATTCGCCATTAAAGGAAAATGAGAATCACCCGGGAATAGAGAAAATCAAAAAAGAATACAACGCACTCCGTAAAAAATAAATTAAAGCTTACAACGAATTATTAGATGCAGAAAAAAAACCAAAAATTGATTTATCGAAACCAGAAAACACAAAAATAATTGTAGAATCGTTAAAATACTGGGAAGGAAAAAAGCTCACTAATTTTGCTTTTTGTGTAATGCCAAACCACGTACATTGGGTTTTTGAACTCTATCAAAAAGATTCAGATAACAAGCCTGTTTATTTACAGGATATTTTGTATTCGGTAAAACGGTTTTCAGCGGTTAAAATTAATAAATTGGAAAATAGAACAGGTGCGTTTTGGCAAAAAGAGAGTTTCGACACTACTATTCGAGACGAGAAACACTTGTATTATACCATTGAATACACTTTAAATAATCCGGTTGCAGCAGGTTTTGTTAAAGATTGGAAAGACTGGGCGGGAACTTCTGTGGGTGCATTGGACTCCGATCCGCTAGTTTTATAAATGTGAATCGGAATTCGCATTACCCGGGTGTGGCGGATTCCGATCTGCCATAAGGAAAATCGCGGAATGGAATCCGCGAGACCCGGAGATCTTAAATCAACTTTAAATCTTTTAACAACTGAAATTCCATTTCAAAATTTGGGGTGAAGATATTTTCTCCCAGATGATTTTCGATTTGTTTTTTTGTCCAAAAACGAATTTCATCCACTTCATCAGAATATTTATTTAAGGATTCCATCTTTTTAGAAGAGGTGGAATCCTGCTTCATTCGAATATTTTTATAATCGTAAGTAGTAAAAAGATAAACCAGTTCTGCTTCAATTTCCGATTCCCATTTAAATGTTTTAATCAGTTTAGCTGAAAAATCTTTCAAGCCAATTTCTTCGAATGCTTCCCTTTTTAAAGCCTGTTCCAATGTTTCGCCGATTGAAATATGACCACCAACCGCAACATCCCATTTCCCGGGTTGAATAAGTTTCGACCCGGATCGTTTTTGTAATAAAAGAGCTTTGTTCCGATTAATGACTTGTAAATGAACAACGGGATGTAATAACTTACTTCCGTTATGCACCTGACTACGTGGGGCCTGCCCTGTAATTTTCCCCTTTTTGTCAACCAATGGAACCCATTCTTCGCCCCTTAACTCTTTTGACTTTTTACGCTGGCGATACAATTCAAACAAAAAATAAACTCCAAATAAAATATAAAACAAACCGCCGCTAATAAATGCCCAGGCTTCTTTGCTTAGAAAAAAAGTGGCGTAAAAAACCAAGATTGTGTGTACAGTGAAAATATAAAAAAGGTATTTCAGGCTACGGCGCATTTGTGCCATTTGTGTTTCGTTAAACGAAGTCCCTTTCAAATAACGTTGACCCATTAAACCAATTATATTCACCTTAGAAAATGCCGACACGGCAAGAATAGCCACCAAAATCAATTCAATTAATCCGGGCTTTAATTTAAAGAATAAGTCGTTATCCAGCAAAATTGAAACAGCGCCAAGTACGACTAAAAGCAGGGTATCAAAAAGTATAAATTTATCGAAACGTTTTTCTTTAAAACCTACAAAAAGCAATTCTAAAACTCCAACGCCAACTGCAACAAAAAGCCCGATTTTGGTCCCCCATATTTCATCGGCTACGATAAAAACAAATAAGGGAATAAAACCGGGCAATAGTTTTTTTAGAATTTCAGCCTTGTTCATGAAAATTCAAAATAGTATTCCTGAAAACCAGCCAAGACTTATTCTTCTGGCACATACGCAGGGTAAACTTTATAAACTTCAATTTCCATTAACAATGTTGTAAAACCTCCAACATCGTATGTCCCATTCTGGCCGTATGCCAACTCCGACGGTATCACAAGATGTACTTTTGACCCTGGCCGCATAAAATTTGAAGCTTCATCTAAACCCTGAATAGATTCTCCGTTACCCACAATGTATTCAAAGGGTTCATATCGTAAACCTTGCGAATAACCACTGGTTTCATCAAGCCAAACACTGTCGATAGTCCAGGTGGAATAAAAAATCTGCACCCGATCACCAAATCTAATTGTATCCCCTTCTCCTTCAACAACTTCTATATAATACAGGCCTGAAGGTGTAGGTTCTAAATCAGGGTAATTTACCTGAATATATTCAGCAAGTTTTTCCAGTTCCAATTGCCTTAATTGTTCATCATCGAGATTGTCATTGCATGAAAAAAACACAGCAGCAATAATTGTAATAAATAATCCAAAAAATAATTTTTTATTCATCTATAAATAGTTTTTTTGTTTTAACAAATTCTTTACGAAGGTTTTATATCAATCATTTTAACCACAAATATTAGTGTATTAAAGGCAGGTATAACTCCCGAGCCACTACTTCCATAGGCTAAATTCGAAGGAATAATTAATTGTACTTTCGCCTCTTTATTTATTACTTTCATCCCATCTTCCCAACCGGGAATCAATGGTGGGTTTCCTAATTCGAATTCATAGGTTCCGTCTTCCTGGAGATTTTCGGATGAATCGAACAAAAATCCATCAATAAAATATCCATCATATCCTACTTGCAGGGTATCGCCAGCTTTCGGAAAATCACCAGCACCTTCGTCGATAATAATATAATACACGCCCAATTCTGTTGTATCTATATCAATGCCTTCGGAAAGAAGATTGTTTAAATAATTATTTAATAAAATTAACTCCTCACCCGCTGTAGGATCATCAACAACTTCATTGTCAGGTAAACACGAAGAAATTAAAGCTGCAATCAGTAATCCAAGCACTAAATTCAAAAAAGATTTAAACTTCATTCTTGCTTTTAATTTTTTATATAATAGTTTCTAATAATTGATGTTTGTATTGCCCTAAAAGTTGCTTAAAGGTTTCGGTTGTTTTATTTAGCGACATTTTTGATTCTCCGCCGGCTGCATTTAAATGCCCCCCCCCTTCAAAATGATTTTGCGAAAACTGATTGGCCGCAAAGTTACCATTCGACCTGAACGAAGCTTTCACTAAGCCTTCTTTCTCGATAAACAGTGCACTAAAAACGATATTGTTTATAGAAAGTGGATAATTTACAAAACCTTCGGTATCTCCCGGTTCAAAATTAAACTGTTCTAATTCTTTTTTCGAGATACTAATTACAGCTGAACGTAATTCGGGGAAAACTTCCATTTTTTCGTTTAAACAGTATCCCAACAATTTCATTCGGCTTGCTGAAAAATTATGGTAAACATTCGATTGTATTTTTTTTGTGCTTATTCCCAATTTCATCAACTCGGCCACAACACTAAAAGTATTTGGGTTTGAAATGTTATGACTAAACGAACCAGTGTCAGTCATAATTCCAGTAAACAAAGCTTCGGCTGCATTTCGATTAATATATTTTTCGAAACCGATAAGTTTAGCCACATCGTAAATCAATTCGGCTGTAGAACTATATGTTGGTTCAGAAATTGTAAAGTCACAAAATTCAACCGGGTTAGGATGATGATCGATTAACAGTTTTTGCTTTTTAAATTCAAAAATATGTTTCTCTAAACGGGCAGCTCGTTTTGCATCATTAAAATCAACGCATATTAAAACATCGGCATTTTCAATAATTTTTTTAGCCTTCTTTTTATAATTGTCGTAGATTACAATATTAATTTCGGAAGTAAACCATTTTAAAAAACCCGGGTAATTATTAGGTGAAATTACCTGAACATGGTGTCCATAATTTACTAATATCTCGGCTAAACCAATGGCCGAGCCAATTGCATCGCCATCGGGATTTTCGTGAGGTACAATAACAATTTTTTTACCTGCTTTTTCAAGTAATTGTTTAACCGATGTAATAATCTCTATACCAGTGTTTTTCAAAATATTTAAAATTTGAACGGACAAATATAAGAAATCTGTACTTTGTGTAAGGGTTATTTATTTCAAATTTTTATAATATTGTGGAATAATAACATTTATTAAAATTTAAAAAATGGCAGGAAAACTGACCTTCACAATGATAAAGCCTACGGCTTTTAAAAACAACAATTCCGGTGCAATTTTAAAAATTATCTACGAAGCTGGCTTTATTATTAAAGCTATGAAACTTACGCGTTTAACACCTGCCCAGGCTGGCGCTTTTTATGAAGTCCATAAAGAAAGGCCGTTTTATGCATCGCTGGTTGAATTTATGAGTTCGGGGCCAATTATTGCAGCCAGCCTTGAAAAGGATAATGCGGTTGAGGATTACCGTACTTTAATTGGTGCCACAAATCCTGAAAATGCTGCAAAAGGTACAATACGGAATTTATATGCAACAAATTTGCAGCAAAATGCTGTGCACGGTTCCGATAGTGATGAGAATGCAATTGTAGAATCCGATTATTTCTTTTCGAAAGTTGAACAGTTTTAATTGGATTTGAAAATATTTGTAAAAGGTTGTTTTTGAAATAATTAAAAGCAACCTTTTTTATTTGAATACGATTTTTTCAATTACTTCCCCACCCGCCTTTTCGTTTAGCTTTTTACGAATTTCTTCGCGCATCATTATTAATTCGCTTTTTGCTACAGCCGAACTAATTTCAACATATAAAATTTTTTTTGAGATGTAAATATTACGTGTATAACCGGCTATCGTTTTTCCGAGCAAATCTTCCCACGATTGTACAACATCCACTTCTTTTAATTTACGCTCCATTCTCATTTCCTGAATATAATAGCGTAAAACTTCGCTTAACGATTGTGTATTGCTTCTTCTCATTTTACCAGTTCAACAGTTCCTGAATTAACATTAAAAATACGAAAATCGGTATTCATATTTTCAATAATTGTATTTAAATGTTGCCGATTGGTATCGGTAATAAAAATTTGTCCAAACTGCTGATCAGAAACTATTTTAATAATCTGTTCCACCCGGTGATGATCCAATTTATCAAAAATATCGTCTAACAACAATACAGGTTTTAATCCCGATATTTCTTTAATAAAATCAAACTGAGCCAATTTTAAGGCGGCTAGAAAAGTTTTTTTCTGTCCTTGCGAACCAAGTTTTTTAATTGGATAATCGCCAATATTTAATACCAGATCATCTTTATGGATACCAACTGTGGTATGTTGTACCGCCCGATCTTTTGCAATTGAATTTTTCAATAATTCATCGAAATTATTTTTATATAAATCCGACTGGTGAATTAATCCGACCATTTCGTTCACCTGCGAAATAAAAGAATAATAATGCTGAAATTTGGGAATTAGTTTTTTTACAAATTCCTCACGAAACTTGTGGATCCGGTTTCCATATTCAATAAGCTGATTATCCCAAATTGCGAGTAATTCAACGTCAAAATACCTTTCAAGAGAAAATTGCTTTAAAAGATTATTTCGCTGTAAAAGTGCCCGGTTGTATTTTAACAAATCGTCGAGATAATTTTGGTTGTATTGCGAAATAACACCATCAATAAATTTACGCCGCTCGTCGCTTCCGCCAAGAATTAAATTAACGTCAGAGGGGGTAATCATAACTAATGGCAAAAGTCCAATGTGATCAGCGAGTTTTTTATAAACTTTTGAATTGCGTTTAAACTGCTTTTTCTGGCCCTTTTGTAATACGCAAGAAATCGTTTCGTAAGAATCTAATCGCTTATAGTTACCACTCAGCATAAAAAAAATTTCCTCGTGATTAACATTCAGATGATCGACGGAGTTGAAAAAACTTTTACAAAACGAAAGGTAATAAACAGCATCGAGCATGTTTGTTTTGCCTGCCCCGTTATTCCCGATAAAACAGTTTAATTTAGGCGAAAACTCAACTTTTACATCTTTAATATTTTTATAATTAACAACTGAAATTTCTTCAATGTACATAATTCAATGCTTTACTAGTACCATGCAAAACTAACTAAAAAAGGCAGGCTGAAGTTCAGGTTTTGGTAAATTCATGTTAATAACACAACACTGTTCATTAAAATTCAAATTAATAGGTTCAATTTCAACTCGGTTTTGAAAAAAAAACTATTTTTGCGACACAATTTTGAAAACTATAAAAATGGCAAAGAAAAAAACTCAACAAGCCGATAATTTACAGGAACTTGAAAGTGCTTTAACAAAAACGGAGCAGTTTATAGAAGACAACCAAAACATAATAACTTATGTTGTTGGTGCTATAATTTTAGTGGTAGCGGGTTATTTAGGGTTTAGTAAATTTTATTTACAACCAAAAGAAAACGAAGCACAAGCACAAATGTTTATGGCAGAAAGCTACTTCGAAAAAGATTCGTTTAACCTATCGCTTAACGGTGACGGTAATTACCTTGGATTTCTTGATATTATTGAAGATTATGGAATTACCAAATCAGCCAATCGTGCAAAATACTACACCGGGATTGCTTTCCTGCAATTGGGGCAATTTGAAGATGCACTCGATTATTTAAATGATTTTAAAACAAACGATTTGCTGCTTGGTCCAGTGTCGGAAGGTGCAAAAGGCGATGCATTGCTTGAACTTGGCGAAACCGACCAAGCTTTGAAGCAATATCAAAAAGCGTATTCTGATACCGATAATGAATTAACAACTCCGATTTATATGATGAAAGCGGCCAATTTATTGGAGTCGATTGATGAATTGGAAGAAGCACTGTCGCTGTACGAAGAAATTAAGGAAAAATACCCGGATTCTGACGAGGGTACAAATGTAGAGCGGTTTATTGCCCGGGTGAAAATTAAGTTGGGCTAAACTATTTTAATAATATTTATTAACCCCTCTTTATTGAGGGGTTTTTTATTTACATAGAAATGGCTACAAAAGATCTGTCGCAATACGATATTAGTTCTGTTCCATCAGCAGAAAGTATGCAATTTGGAATTGTGGTGGCCGAATGGAATTTTGATATCACTTCGGCCCTTGCAAATGGAGCCATTTCAACCCTAAAAAAACACGGGGCCCAGGAAAATAATATTCTTTTAAAATATGTTCCGGGTAGTTTCGAATTACCTTTGGGAGCGCAGTATTTTGCTGAAATGGAAAATGTAGATGCTGTTATTTTGCTAGGTTGTGTAATTCAAGGGGAAACACGGCATTTCGACTACATTTGCCAGGGTGTTACCAAGGGAACTGTTGACTTAAACCTGAAATACAACAAGCCTTTTGTGTTTGGCATTCTAACTACCAATAACGAACAACAGGCAATTGATCGGGCTGGTGGAAAACACGGGAATAAAGGTGACGAGGCTGCTGTGACTGCTATTAAAATGGTACATCTGAAAAATTCTTTTCTATCCTGAATTATTCATGAGTTTTTCGTTATGAGAATTCAAAATGCACAGAATAA
>JABGRN010000030.1 GCA_018648265.1 Prolixibacteraceae bacterium
GAAATAGCCTTAGCTATTTTGAGAAGCGAGAATCGAGCATTCTCTTTATTCAAAACAGTTTGATTTCGGAATAGATAAATTTATGAATAGTTCAGGCTATAAAAACAAAAATGGGCTTACAAAACTGCAAACCCATTTAAACCTATATAAACTATTAAAAACCTAAAAATATTTTAACGGTTACCTCTTCCCTGTCCTCTGTTCGATCGGTTTTCTTCCTGGTACTTTTCATATTTTGGCCACTGAGCCTTTGTTAAAATTTCTTTCATCTTTTTGTTTTGATCTTCACGGAGTTTTGTGAATTTTTCGCGCATTCCTTCAAATCCACCACCACTGGCTTGCATATCTTCGCGCATTGCACTCATTTTTTTGTTACTCTCCAGATTTAATTCATACACCTTTTTCTCTTGATCCTTATCTAATCCAAGTGCTTCTTTAAGATCTGCAGTTTGAGTTTTTGCCCTTTCTACCGGGTCAAAACTTCTTTGTCCATCACGATTTTGAGCGATACTAACAGTTGTTCCGAGAACAATAGCAATCAATAAAATTCCAATTTTTTTCATTATTATAAATTTAATGTTTAAAATATTTTTTTCCGAATAACACATACATTGACCTATATAATATAAAAAGGTTTAAACGGAATGAAAAGAAAAAAAAGGGCAACTATTTCTAGTTACCCTTTTTTCTACATAGTAATTTCTTTTTATCTTTTTGGAGTTTTAATCCCCTTCTGTTTTGCCATATCTTCTAAACGCTTCTGGAAATTCGATCTTTTAACAGGCTTCTTTTTATTAACCTGCAATTGGGCCCTGATTTTATCTTCATCAACAAACGACCGGATTAAATATGTTTGGCCAATGGTAATTACGTTTGCAAGGAAATAATAATAACTCAACCCTGAAGAATAATTATTCAGAATAAACAAGAACATTACAGGCATCATATACATCATTGTTTTCATACCCGGCATTCCCTGGCTTGTAGCTGCCTGTTGATTTAAACTGGTAGAAATAACAGTAGTAATTGTCATTAATAAACAGAAAAGACTAACATGACTTCCATAAAATGGAATATCAAAAGGTAAATTCAGGATTGAATCGTAAGTTGATAAATCGTGTGCCCACAAAAAACTTTGCTGCCGCAACTCAATTGATGTCGGAAAGAAAAAGAACATGGCAATTAAAATCGGGAATTGTAAAAGCATGGGCAAACAACCTCCCATTGGGTTTACCCCCGCCTTTTTATACAAGGCCATGGTTGCCTGCTGTTTATCCATTGCTTTATCGCTACCAAATTTTTTACCAAGTTCGTCTATTTCAGGTTTTAAGGCCCTCATTTTTGCCTGCGACATGTACGACTTGTACGTAAATGGAAATAATATTGACTTTATAAAAATGGTTAGCAATAATATAATTATCCCAAAATTTGCAATGTATTTCCGCAAAAAATTAAAAAGTGGTATTATTAAATATTTATTTACCGGACGAACAATTGCATATCCCAGATAAACCTGACGCTCTAAATCAACATCGTATTGATTAAGTGTTTGGTAATGGTTAGGGCCAAAAAAGAACTGCATCCCAACTGTTTCATTTGTGTTTCCCTGGTATGGAAAAGCAATATCGGCATAAAAATTTGCCAGATAATCTTCATTTTCTTCAAATTTATTCTGACGAATTTGTGCATTTGGAAAAGATTCATCTGCAATAATTGTTGAACTAAAAAACAACTGTTTAAAACCAATCCATTTTACACGGGTATTTAAATTTTCCTCGTCTGTTTTGTTTTGAGCCAGGTTATCAACATCGTCTTCGAAAAATTTGTAGGTAATGTTGGTATAACGGTCTTCACCAAACTTTGATGTTCTTTCCTGACGCGGCACATCAAACGACCAGCTAAAATTAAGATACGATTGATTTGATGCAATGTACTGGTTCATTCCCTGTAGATTCAAATCAAAATCTACCATAAACGAATTATATTCCAGGGTATAAACATATTCCATATATTGCCCCGGGGCAACTTCCAGCCTGAATGCAACAGATTCTTTTCCACCTGGATTTTCCTCGTTAAATTTGATTTTACCTTCGTTACCTTTTTTTATTTCCGGTCCGGTGACGACAGTTTCCTTTCTGCTAACATTTGGTTTAAAATAAAGCTGGTCGGTTTGAATGCTCCTGTTTTGTGCAAAAAAGTTAAGACCAAAAAGAGTTTCAGGACCATCAAAAAGCATAAGTGGCAACGTTTCGTGAGTCAGATAATCTTTCAATTCAACCGAATAAATCCTACCACCTTTGTTTGAAAAAGTAATTTTCATCAAATTATTTTCCAAAGTACTAAAACTCTCCTCTCCAACTGCCGCTGCTCCGAAAACGCCAAATTGATCAACCTTTTCCTGCATATTTTCTTCAGGATTCACAACATCAGGCGTGGCAACTTCATTTCCACTTTCAATAGTTTGTTCTGCCCGTTGTTGTTGAACTAATGCATTTGCTGCTTCAACTGTTGCTATTGAGTCTCTTTTAATTCTTGCTGCATCAATTTCTTCCTCCGATGGCTGGTTTATTAGCGAAAACACCACCAAAATCGCAAAAATTATGACTATTCCGATTATTGATTTTTTATCCATTTTTTACTTATTCAACTAACGAATTTTTAATAAAATCTACAAATAAAGGATGGGGATTTAATACTGTACTTCTGTATTCGGGATGAAATTGAACACCAACAAACCATTTATGTTTGGGAATTTCAATAATTTCAACCAAATCGGTTTCTGGATTAACTCCAACAGGAACCATTCCAGCTTCAATAAATTTTTTCCTGAAAGCATCGTTAAATTCGTAACGATGGCGATGACGTTCAAACACGGTTAATTTATTGTATGCCTTACTAACTTTCGAACCTTCTTCAATTATCCGGCATTCGTAAGATCCCAATCGCATTGTTCCGCCAAAATCTGTAATTTCTTTCTGATGTTCCATTAAATCGATTACAGGATATGGTGTTTTAGGGCTCATTTCGGTTGAATTGGCATCGTTTAACTTTAAAACATTTATCGCAAACTCAATCACTGCAACCTGCATTCCAAGACATATTCCGAGATAAGGGACATTTTTTTCCCGTGCAAATTTAGCCGCCAGAATTTTTCCGTTCATCCCTCGATGCCCAAAGCCGGGAGCTACAATAATACCATTTAAATTAGAAAGCTTACTAATATAATTATTCGACTTAATTGATTCTGAATGGATCCAGTTGACATTTACCACACAACTGTTTTCGGCACCCGCATGTATCAATGCTTCGGCAATAGATTTATATGCATCGCGCAATTCAACATATTTTCCAACCAATCCAATTTCAATTGTTTGTGTTGGGTTTTTTAATCGGATTAAGAAATTATTCCAAGCCGAAAGATCAATCTCTTCTTTAACAGCAAGATCCAACTTTTTTAATACCGTTAAATCCAATTTTTCCTCTAACATTTTTAAAGGAACATCATAAATTGTAGGAACATTAATCGATTGTACTACAGCTTCTAAAGCAACATTACAGAAGAGCGCCACCTTTTTCCTTACAGTCACATCAATGTCATATTCAGTACGCAGAACCAAAATATCCGGTTGAACTCCGGCTTCGAGCAGCTGCTTGACAGAGTGTTGTGTTGGTTTTGTTTTTAATTCACCAGTGGCCGAAAGAAACGGAACCAAAGTTAAGTGAATAACAAGCGCTTTTGAACCCAGTTCCCATTTCAACTGCCTTACGGTTTCAATGTATGGCAGCGATTCTATGTCACCAACTGTTCCGCCAATCTCGGTAAGTACAATATCGTATTTCCCCTTGGAACCAAGAATTTTAATCCTGCGTTTTATTTCATCGGTAATATGCGGTATGATTTGCACTGTTTTACCAAGATAATCACCACGGCGTTCTTTGCTAATAACCGATTGATAAATTCTTCCTGTTGTTACATTATTAGCCTGCGAAGTCGCTTCGTTCAAAAAACGTTCGTAATGCCCTAAATCCAAATCCGTTTCTGCACCATCCTCCGTAACATAGCATTCACCGTGTTCATAAGGGTTCAAAGTACCCGGATCAACATTTATGTAAGGATCCAATTTCTGAATGGTAACACTATAACCTCTTGATTGAAGCAATTTAGCGAGTGAAGACGCCAAAATCCCTTTTCCCAACGATGAAGTTACGCCACCAGTAACAAATATATATCTTGTATCAGGCAATATTCAAGAATTTCTTATTATTAAAAGTCACAAAATTAATTAATAAAACTTATTTGAAAACTAAACGCCGGTTTAATTGAATTTTTTCTGGGAATAAAATAATGTAACAAAAATTCAATTTTCTGTATTTAACAATAATCAACTCAATTTCCTTTCAATATTTCATATTATATTAATCTCTCTCTCGTAAAATGTATAATTTCTAATGCTAATAACTTTAGAGTAGAACTCAATTTTGTCTGTTACGCAACTATAATGCCAAATCAAACATCGTTACTTTTGTAAATAAAAGAATACACATTTGTATATTATGTTGATTTGCAATTATATACGCCATTACAACTAATTTGTACAGATAAATATCCCAGTTAAATAGTTTGTTCTATTGTACTTTCATAACTACAATATATTTATTCAAACATATATGATTTTACAAATGTAAACTATCGATTTTTCATGATTCGTAAGCACAATTCAGCATATATTTTACTGACTGATGAAATAATGTTATTTATAACCAGCATTTACAGGATAAAAACCAGTTAATATTTGTATTAAAATCTGCTTTGCTTTATTGCGGACCTAATGGGATTGTGTACGAATAACTTTTTTTAGGTTTTTGCTCATTTTCCTTTACCGTTTCTTTGGTAAGCTTATAACTAATTTTCTTTTCAGGTGGAAGTTTAAACTCAATCCTGAATTTTTTCCGGGTTTTTACCCTTAACCCCCTATTTTTAACGCTGCCAAATTGAACATTTTTTATCAAACGAATAGCTTCTTCGTTACAACCACCAGCTAATCCTTTTTCAATTATTGCATCGAGAACATCACCGTTGTCGTTAATCTCGGCTCTTAAATGTACAACTCCCTGAATTCGTTGTTCCAAAGCCTTTTTGGGGTAAATTAAATTCGATCTTATGTATTTTTTAAAAGCTTCTTTACCACCTGGAAATTCAGGAAGTTTTAGGAATTTTTTCTTTGGATTTTTCACTTTTGGATTATGTTTTATCAAATGTAACAAAAAGTTTAAAGAAAAGGTTGTTATCAAATTAACTGATAACAAGCGTAAAACCCAAAATAATTTTATTACTTCATTTCAATTTTTAATTGTTCAACCCAATTGTCAACTCTTTCATTGCTCAACCTGGCCTGATTTTCCTGATCAAGCGCCAAACCCACAAATTTATCTCCCTTTTGTGCCCTCGACGATTCGTGTGAATATCCTTCAACTGAAGTACTTCCGACGACTTTTGCACCACATTCTTCCAAAATTTCAACTAAAATTCCAATGGCATCGCAAAAATTTTCCGGATATCCTTTTTGATCACCCAATCCAAAAACGGCAAATGTCTTATTTTTTAAGTCCATTTCTTCAAGATCGGGAATAAACTCATCCCAATAATTAGGCAACTCACCATCGAACCAGGTTGGCGCACTCAATATAAATTTATCGTACTTTTTAAAAACTTCGATTGTCAATTCTTCTGCATTAACGGCTTCAACCTTATCATCGGCATATTTTTCAATTATTTTTTCGGCTATTTTTTTTGATTTCCGTGTATTGAAACTATATATTATTGCTGTCTTTTTCATTTTATTTCAATTTTAATACTCAATTAATTCTTTGGCAGCATTGTAAATGCGCTCTGCGTTTGGCAATATTGCCTTCTCTAAAATGCGGTTAAATCCAACAGGCGTAAAAGTGGATCCCACTCTTTTAACTGGTGCATCAAGGTATTCAAATGCTTTTTCAGTAATTATAGCACTTAACTCACCCCCAAACCCGCCATGAATTTTATCTTCGTGAACCACAAGCACTTTGTTGGTTTTTTTCACTGATTCAATAATAGTCTCTTCATCAAGAGGAACGAGACTTCTTAAATCAATAAGCTCGATACTAACACCTTCATCCTGCAACTTTTTTGCGGCTTCGAGACTCAAATGAGTTGTATTTCCATAAGTTAATAATGTAATATCAGTTCC
The DNA here is from genome assembly GCA_018648265.1 of Prolixibacteraceae bacterium. Classification (GTDB taxonomy): domain Bacteria; phylum Bacteroidota; class Bacteroidia; order Bacteroidales; family Prolixibacteraceae; genus Draconibacterium. Next base: position 6,228 of record JABGRN010000030.1, read on the forward strand.
TTCTTTCCTGATTCTTGCCTTTCCAAAAGGAACTTCGAAATCGTCGGGAATTGATGTTGCAGCTTTCGGATCGTTGTATAATGCTTTTGGTTCCATAAACATGGTCATTCCCTTCGAACGCATTGCAGTACGTAATAAACCCGCTGCATCGTCGGCAAACGACGGGTAAACAATCCGGACACCTGGAATAGAAACCAGTGAACCTTCGATATTTTGTGAATGGTACATGCCTCCGCCAATATATCCACCCGAAGCAAGGCGGACGGTTACATTTGGTGAAAACTTTCCGTTCGATCGCCAAAAATCGTGACTGGAATCAACATACTGTTCCATTGCCGGCCAAAAATAATCGGCAAATTCAGCGCCTTCAATAACAATCCTGATTTTCTCGTTGTACCGCGACATTCCGTTTGCAGTGCCCATAATAAAATCTTCAGCAATTGGCGCATTAAAAACACGTTTTTCACCAAATTCCTGCTGCATACCTTTCGAAACATTAAAAATCCCACCTTTGTCTTTATTTGCCATATCCTGGCCCCAGATAAAAGTATCGGGATTGTACTTAAATTCAGCTTTTAAAGTTTCATTTAATGCGGTAATCAGCTTTTTATTTTCACCATCCTGGTTATGTAATCCTTCCGAATATTTTTTAGATTTGTGCGGTTCTGGAATTACAAAATCATATATAGATTCAGGAGTTGGATCCGGTGCTTTCAAAGCTGCTTTATGAGCCGCCTTAAGTTCTGTTTTTGCACTTTCTTCCAATGCAACTATTTCTTCCTCAGTAAACCTTTTATACCTGATTAAAAGTCTTCTGAACTTTGCCAGGGGATCGTACTCTTCTACATAATTTCTTTCAGCCTGGCTACGATACAAAAGATGATCATCGGAATTTGAATGAGATCCCATCCTCACACAGTTTGCCTGTAAAATAACTGGTTTTGACTCCTCGATCGCATATCTTTTTGCTTCGGCCATTGCATTCATCGAGTCGAAAACATCTTTTCCGTTACAATGAATTATTCGCGTATTTTTAAAACCTGTAAAATTATTAGCCACCTTTCGATTTGCCGTTTGGTCTTTTTTAGGAACCGAAATGCCATAACCGTTGTCTTGAATAACAAAAATAACAGGAAGTTTTTCTTTGTCAGCACCACTAATCGCCTCATAAACATAACCTTCACTTACCGAAGATTCACCTTGCCCACTGATTGCTACAGATTTTTCGCCATAATATTTTATTGCCCTTGCAACTCCAACTGCGTGTAAAGTATGATTTCCTGTTGACGACGAGACACTGTGAATATTCCATTCGGGTTTGGCAAAATGGTTCGACATGTGCCTTCCGCCACTGGATGGATCGTTTGCTTTTGAGATCCCGTTAAGGATTATTTCTTCGGGAGTGATACCGCATGACAACGCCGTCAGCATTTCGCGATAATATAAAAAGATATGATCAATATTTTTTTCAAAATGTTGCCCAACGGCAAGTTGAATTCCATCGTGACCAGCGTAAGGTGCGTGGTACGACCAGCCAATGGCCTGCTTCAAATAATTGGGTGCTTTTTCATCAATTGCGCGACCAATGGTCATTAAACCAAACCACTTTTCCAATAATTCTTTGGGCGTTTTTTTTATTGAATATATTTTTGGCACTTCTAAATTCTTCATATCTATTTTTTATATTGAACGGTTTAAATCAAATTGTTCCAGGTTATCAGCAATTTTCCGAAGGAATGCACCACCAAGGGCACCATCAACAATTCTATGATCGTACGATAACGACAAGAACATTTTATGCCTGATTGCAATTACATCTCCGGTCGGGGTTTCCATTACTGCTGGTTTTTTTTCGATACTGCCCGTTGCCAGAATAGCAACTTGTGGTTGATTAATAATTGGCGTTCCTATTAAATTTCTGAAAGTACCAAAGTTGGTTATTGTAAACGTTCCACCCTGGATTTCTTCGATTGCAAGTTTGTTGTTTCTGGCGGAATCGGCAAGCCGGTTTAGCTCTTTAGACAATCCCACAAGATTTTTTTGTTCAGCATTTTTTATCACCGGGACTATTAAATTTCCGTCGGGTTTAGCAACTGCAATACCTATATTAATATCTTTTTTGAGGATAATATTATCACCGTCAACCGAAGAATTTACCAAAGGAAATTCTGATAATGCAGAAGCCACAGCCTCAGTAAAAATAGGCATGAACGTAATTTTCTCTCCATATTTTGTTTGAAAATCATCTTTATTTTTGTTCCTCCAAAATACCAATTCTGTTACATCGGCTTCAACAACCGAAGTTACGTGGGGCGAAACCTGTTTCGACATTACCATGTGGTCCGCTATTAATTTTCTCACCCGGCCCATTTCAATAATTTGATCCCCGGCGCCTTTTGAAACTGGTATCGGGGATTTTCTCTCAATTGACTGATTAGCAGGTTTTTGAGATATCACAATTTTGCTTGCTCTTTGCGCAATATAATCCAAGATATCCTTTTTTTGAACCCTTCCGTTAGCTCCTGATCCTTTTATTTTTTCCAACTCCTCAAACGGAATATTTTCTTGTTTTGCAATGGTCTTCACCAAAGGCGAATAAAACCGATTTGATAACGCCCTAATATTTTCCACAGTTTTGTCAAGGGTTTCATCTATTTCAGTTTTATTATCTGGTGCTGGTTTTGCTTTTTCAGAAACACCGGCCCCGGCCAAAGTAGATTCTTCTTCTTCACCATCCATTTTTACAATGGCAAGTACTTTTCCCACCGGAACCAGGCTATCTTCGGGATAATTGATTTTAACTACAACGCCATCTACCGGCGAAGGAATTTCGGAATCGACTTTGTCAGTTGCAACCTCAAACAAAACATCATCCTCTTCAATCGTATCTCCTTCTTTTACAAACCATTTAGTAATTGTACCTTCCTGAATACTCTCACCCAGTTTCGGCATTATAATTTCAAAGTTCGACATAACTTTATTGATGTTATAACATTAATTGTAATTTTCAGATTATATAACATTGCAAAAATTGAAATGTTCACATTGCACTTTTGCTTTAACGATTACTTAAAGTTAATTTTACTTTAGGCGATAATTTACAAATAAAATTACAAAATATAAGCAGGAAAAAATTAGTAGATATTGGATAAAAAACTAAAAAAAATTAATAAACCTGTTTCATCAAAATAAAAAGCAGATTTATTTAAATTACCTCTTTTACATTTGTAAACTACCTGTTAAATCATTTACTGACTGTATTTTATGTCTAACAAGATAATTTTCGATACCGTCAATAATATTTAAAGGAATAAACGGATCCTTAAAAATGGCAGTGCCAACCTGAATAGCAGAAGCTCCGGCCAGCATAAATTCAATGGCATCAGCAGCATTCATAATGCCGCCTATTCCAATAACAGGGATTTTTACAGCTTTATATACCTGCCAAACCATACGTAATGCAATAGGTTTAATTGCAGGGCCGGATAATCCACCGGTAATTGTAGAAAGTAATGGGATACGTTTTTCAGAATCAATGGCCATACCGAGAAAAGTATTTACCAGGGATACACTATCTGCACCCTGTCCTTCAACGGCTTTTGCAATCTCAGAAATATCAGTAACATTTGGCGAAAGCTTAACAATCATTGTCTTTTTGTATGCCCTTCGCACCTCCCGGGTAACGGCTTCAGCACTTGGGCAACTAATTCCAAAAGCCATTCCCCCTTCTTTCACATTTGGGCACGAAATATTGAGTTCAATTGCTGGTATTTTGTCCAATTCGTTTACCTTTTCGGTAACTTCAATGTATTCCTCAACGGTTGAACCATTGACATTTACAATTAGTGGAGTTTCGTAATCTTTAATTCGTGGATATATATTTTCAATGAAATAGTCGATTCCTTTATTTTGTAATCCAACCGCATTTAACATTCCTGAAGCAGTTTCAGCCATTCTTGGATAGGCATTTCCATCCCTGTTTTTTAACGTAGTTCCTTTCAATAAAACTGCACCAAGCTTGGAAACATCATAAAAATCAGTTAATTCTTCGGCAAAACCAGAAGTCCCGGAGGCAGTCATTACCGGGTTTTTAAGCTGTAATTCGTGGATTTTTACACTTAAGTTTACCATTTTAATTCGTTAATGTTAAAAACAGGTCCATCGGTACAAACACATAAATTCCCCTTTACAGTAGGTTCAATACAACAAAGGCACACTCCAAAACCACAAGCCATTAAGTTTTCCAACGACACTTCGCAAAACACTCCGGCCACTTTTGCCTCTTTTGCAATTGCTTTCATCATAGCTTCCGGGCCACAAGCATAAACTTTATCGAAATATTTTAGATTAGTCTTTAATACCGGATGATGGGTTACAAAACCTTTGGTTCCCAACGATCCATCTTCAGTCGTGAAATGTAAACTGCCATATTTATTATATTCGTCTACATTAATATGGTCTTTAGAAGTTCTGGCTCCAATCAAAATATCAACATTTTCAGGTTGCAACCCGCACTCTTTAGCCAAGAACAACATTGGAGCAATCCCACTTCCCCCACCAATTAACAATATTTTTTCTTTGCTTTCAGGATAAGTAAAACTTTTTCCCAAAGGAAAAATCAAATTTAGCGTCTCTCCAACTTTTATTTCGCTAAGCTTTTTAGAACCCCTCCCTAAAATTTTAACAATTAAAGAGAGGGTGTTTTCTAAATAATCAACCTCGAAAATCGAAAATGGCCTGCGTAAAAAAATTTCATCAGTATTTTTAATCTCAACATTTACAAACTGCCCTGGTTTCATACGAGGCAACGGTTTTGAGGCTTTTAATTTAATAAAATAAGTTGATGCGTTTAACGTAGTATTCTCAATAACAACAAAGTCAGCGACAGTTTTTTTACTCATCGGCAATAATTTTGAACAAAGATAATCAAATGAATTTCTATTCGAAATATGATATTTAGTAAAATTGGAAAAAATAAACTCAATCAGAACCGGGTATTAATAAAAGCATGTCATTATTTTATTCACGTTGATAATCGCGAAAAGTCCTATCCTTATAAAAAATAACAATTTTATCAATTACTTTATCATTAGCCTTTAAGATAGGTTCGTTTTTTAATTCAATATCATGAATCTCATTTACTTTATCTTTAATTAAAGCTCCAGCAGGTTCTTTGCCAACATTATTTTCCAATACAAAATCCTCTTTATCAAATAATTCCTTGACCTTATCTTTTTTTGAGGTGACCATTTCACCACTACCGATTAATAACCAACGGGCATTTAAATCAGGAAATTCGGTCAATAATTTTTCTATAAAAGATGCTCCAGGTTTATTTCGGCCATTTAGTACATGTGAAATATTAGAACGTTGAACATCTAATTTTAAAGCTAATTCACCAGGAGTTACACCTTTGTAATCAATAAATTTTCTAATCCGATCCTTCATATCATTACATTTTAAACTTTAACAAATGTAAAACATATATTTTAGATATATATCCACATTTGTACTAATTGTGATCGTTACAAATGTATCGTGCATTTTTTGCCAAAAATTCAATAAATATGTAAACTATTTAAACAGAATACTTTAAGACTATTAGCATAGATTTAATTAAACTTTAATTGAATCGTATAAAATATTGATATATAGTAGTTAATATCTGATATATTGATATATATCCAGATTAATTAACATTGTTAAATCTTATATTAATATATAACTTTAAATAATATACATAATACTCTGAAATAGTGAACTTTAAATACATTTGATTCGTGCAACAAAATATTTCAGTTTTGTAATATTTATATTTTATCATCAACAATTATTCAGTAATACTTTTGTAAAATTTATTATAATTGATGTACTTTACATTTGTAAATATTTTATATTTTCTTCTTTTTGATATACTTTGCAAGAAGGTTTGCCAAAAAATTTGAAGTGTTGTATGACTTTATTGAAATAATGATAATTAAATGCCTGGACAAAATTTTTTAAACAAGTAACAAGAATTTTACAGAAAAGAAATTGATACTTCATTTAAAGAAATTAAAAATTTATCACCTCACCCATTTCGGAAGTCATTTAATCCAGAATTTTATAGTTTTTACTTCACTATTTCAGTACATATATCTTTCTTTGTGCGAATATTCGATTCTAATTAGGTGAAAATTGATTGATTTATGATTTAAATAGCTGGATGAATGATATTTAAAAGCTAATTATATATTTTTATTTTTAGATTGAAAAAGTTGTGAAATCAAAAAACAAATACAAATGCGTTCGTTCCAAATAATTTCTCTTTTAATATTTATCATTTTTTATGGCTTGATAACAATCGGGGCATTTCAAAATATTAAAACAACTGTAAATGGAAAATATCGCCAAAAAGTGGTCTGGTTTTTTTGGGTTTATACAGTTCTATTAATATTTAGTTTTATCTATCTTTATATTTACCCTAACGAACCTAAAGGAGCAACAAACTATGTTTTATATTTTTTTTACAATACGATTCTTTTTATTGATGTTGTTGTTAAAATCCCCCTCTCAATTACATTTTTATTCTACTTATTTTTTTCAAGAAAGAACAAATCAAAAACTATCCTGTTTTCAGGATTAATACTCTCCTTTTGCCTGGCAACGCTTATTATTTATGGCACAATTTTGGGAAACCAAAATATTAAAGTAAATCAAGTTGAATTAAATTTTTCCAATCTTCCCCCAAATTTTAGCCAATATAAAATTGTACAAATCTCTGATATTCACTTAGGTAGTTTATTAGAATTTAGCAATTTGTTAGAAAAAACAGCAATAAATATAAATAAGATCAATCCTGACTTAATTTTATTTTCTGGTGATTTAGTAAATAATTTTTCGAATGAAACAATTAGGTGGGAGAATACATTTAATGATATAAATGCCAAAGGAAATAGTTTTTCGATTCTTGGGAATCACGATTATGGAAATTATTCCCGCTGGCCTGATGAGGAAAGTAAACAAAACAATTTTGAAGGAATTATTAAATCTCATAAGAAATTGGGATTTACTTTGTTAAGAAACGAGAATGTTGTTATTAAAATGGGAAACGACTCAATTTTTCTGATTGGAGTTGAAAACTGGGGACACCCTCCTTTTCCACAGTATGCAAACCTTGATTCGGCAATGTTTAACATTCCTGAAAATGCTTTCAAAATTTTGATGACACATGATCCTGCACACTGGGAAGCACAAATTGCAGGTAAAAAGAAAATAGAATTAACAGTTTCAGGTCATACACACGGTTTACAATTAGGTATAAAACCTGCCGGAATCCCTTTTAGTTTGGCTTATCTAACACGGAAAAACTGGAGCGGATTATATCAATCTGACAATTCGTATTTGTATGTTAACACTGGTTTAGGAACGGTTGGGATTCCCTGGCGAATTGATATGCCACCCGAAATAACAGTGTTTACTTTAAAGGGAATCGAAATCGATTGAAAACAAAAAATCAAAATAAACATTCCCTAGTTCTGGTATGTAAGAAGCCCTGAATCCTATTTCGGTAGGTGCATAAAATCGCATAAAATTTACATCTCCGCTTAGCTCAATTCCCAAAGATGATATGTTTTTGTTATAAGTTCCTGTAATTTCTCCGTCGTGGTAAACATATCCATTTAAAGACGCGTAATCGCCAAATAATGACGCTTTTACACGCTGGATATATATTATCCCTCCCACACTCCATTCGGGGTAAAAAAGTGGTAATTTATAATCAAGGGCTAAGCTTTTCATGCGCGTTGTATTCCTTTTCCCCCACCCACGTGGGTAGCGAATTGCCTCGGAAAAACTAAAAGTATCCGAAATTTTTTTGTCTTGGATTCCGGAATAAATTTTCACACCATGATTTGCAAGAAATCCCGGAAGATATAAAATAGATTGGCCCGCTAAAACACTTCCCAAGTCGTTTTTTCCAGTGGGTGAATGCCTATAACTTCCATCGATAATTAACCCAAAATTTGGAAAAACATCCTGGGAACTTTGCTTTAACAGCTGATGAAAATACAAACGATAGGAAAGTGATTGGAAATTCCCTTTGAAAAAATGTTCTGGTGTTGACGAATCATGGTCATAAAAAGAGTAATCGTACTGAACTTCCGGTTGCAAAAGACGGCCAAAAACACCCTTTGTTAAATTTAATGGTACTTTGATACCAAATTCAGCAGTAGTATGTTTCCAGGTATATCGCTGCAACGATGTATCTTGTTGAACAACATCGCCATTTTGATTTTTAGTTTGCTCAATTAATAAATATTCCGAAGCACTTTTGCCAGAATTTATTTCGATGTCAAAAACTGGGTACCAGCCTTTAAAAGTGTAGCCGGCAAAAAATTTCCCTGTTTTCTCCGCAACATCCCATTTGTAGCCCAAAATTGTTTCGGCAGTGCCCAATTTGTTTTGCGACATTAAACTTGCCCCCGGAACAATTTCATACGTATTTACATTTACAAACGCCGGTGCCCAACTATGAAAATTTATCAAATTGCTAACTTTGCTATATTTTTTTGACGCAAAATTCAAAGTATCAGGATAACTAAAATCAGGTATTCCCATTTCCTGACCTGCAAGTTCGTCGGCTAATAAATAACTTGCCTTATTAACTGACTCAAAGCGAGTTGCATTTTCTTTAATGTTGGACAATTCAATTATCTGAAATCCATCTGAAGTATAATTACTTAGCGCTATTTTACTATTTAACCCTGAAATTGCCGGTGACTCTGCACCAAAACGGGGTTCATATAAAAATTGTATTTCTTTTGAAAGCTGATTGTATTTATATAGACCATTTTTACCTGAATAACTACTTATAAAATAAATATTGTTTTCAGAATATTTTAAATGTTTTATTTCCCCTAAATCCTGTTCTACAAGCACTTCTACTTCCTCTGTTTCAATATTAATTTTTGCCAGCCGTTTTCCCTTTGCAGTAAGCAAAACCACAGCAATTTCGATATCGTTTAACCATTCGGGCGAAAATAAATAATTGTTGTTTTTGGTTTGAATACGTTTTATAAGTTTACCGCTTGTAACCGAATAAATTGTTAGATAATTATTGCTCCCAAAATCGGTTTCAACAACAGCAACACTTTTTTTATCGTGCGAAAGTGAGGGGCTAAAACATTTAAATTCAGGTTGTAATTCAATAATTTCACGAGTATTAATATTAAAAATCCGAATTAATGATTTACCGCTGTGCGACCATCGCAAATCAGGAATTTGTTCCGACCAAACAATTAATTCATCGCGGTAATTTACCGATTCATTAAAAATTACTCCCGGATAGAATATATTTTTTTCCTCTCTGGTTTTACTTAGTACAACAAACGAAGGAATTTTATTCAACGATGTTTTATAAGAAACCAGCGTAGTATCGTTCAACCAATGATTGTATTTATAATTTGTATATGTTTTGTTTTTAGGCGATTTGACATCAAACTTTATAGAAACGAAATTTTCATCTGCCTTTATCCATTGGTTTCTAAGGTTTTCGAAAACAGAGTTATACAATTCAACTTTATTTAAACCGGTACTTTGTTTTAAAGTTTTGTTAAAAGGGTTCAACGAAAATGGCTTCTTTCCTACCCGATTTAAAACAGAATCCCAAACCTCAGATCCAAATTGTTTTCGGGTTTCGCCAACCATGTAATATCCCAATTTATAATGATCAGCTACAAAATCTTTGTAAGATCCATTGTAAGCCTTATCATATTTATAATTCCCTTTTTCAACTACCTGTGCTTTGTGTTCCATTAAAAACGAAGGAAAGCGGCCACGGCCATAATTACTCAATGCTGTTTCTGTTACAACTGCATCGCCTTCGATAAACCACCATGGTAAATATGCCCCAAAAACCAAAGCAGTTCCCGATTCTCCCAAAAGCAGTTTTATTATTCCGGGTAATCGTTCATTTAATTTGTCGATTTGTACAACATGCCTGAACTCGTGCAATGCAAGTTGTTCTAACCAATCTTGCGGGTAAATTCCCTGGTGTGGTGTGGTATAAAACTCCGAACGTTTTGGCGCCCAGGCAACCAACCCATTCGACTTAACGGTTTGAGTATGAAGAATCACCGATATCTTTTTAGGTTTGTGGTTTAAGGAATAACTCCCGTAATTATAAACTTTCTCCAGGACAAAAGCCAGTTTCTGCGATTGCAATTCGTAATAATCGGGATAAATAAGTTGGAAATTTTCGGTATTAATTTGTCGCCATTTTATTGAAGCCGGATCTTGCCCGGTTTGAAAAAATTGAGCATTGGATATATTCAACAAAAAAATCAGATAAAAGAATAATAAAAGTCTCTTCATTCATAAAAATTTAAGTTTTCCAAAATACACAAAGAAGTTCAATAAAAACAAAAAGCCCGAAAAAATTTCCGGGCCAATCGTTTTGCTTGAATATTGTTTTTAAGCTTCGTTCACGCCTAAAATAGGGATTGGGTTATTATCGTCATCCTCGTTTAAAACAGCCTGGTATAAACTTGCAAAAGCGGCATGAATCCACGTAATTGAAATTAATATGCCAACGAAAAACACGATTAATCCGGCAATTGCAATAAAAAATGAAAGAATAGCCATAAAAAAAACTGTCCAACCATGGCCTTTAGTCATTTGCCAGCTTTTTTCAACGGCTTTCATAGGTTCCAAATCCTTGTCCATTACAAGAAATGGTACAAATACCAGCCGGCATAAAATAATAATTCCCGGGATAATCAACATTACAAACCCGATTATTGCCAGTGCAGTAACAATTAAATGTGCTAAAACAATGTTTAAATACTTTGTTTTAAAACCTTCAAAAAGGGTTTTTAAATCAGCTTCTTCGTCTCTCATGGCTTTGAGGAACAGATAATTTTCGCCGTATTTAATTATTGGTAAAAACATAAAAGAGTAGGCTAATCCAAAAATTACCACAGGTAAAAGCAATAACATCGGGAAATCAAAACCATCGCCGTCCATTTTCCAATTTGCCCCGGCCGACGGGCCACTTAAAATACCAACAATAATAACCGCCAAAAGCAGTGGTAAAAACGATTTTTCAAACATTTTTCTCCATGCAAATCCAAAACTTCCCCCTATCGAGGGTGTCAGGTTGAAATACTTGTTACTTTCCATTTTATTAATTTTAAAGTTTCTATTTTTTGAACATTGACAATTCAAAAGTATGCCTTAATTAAAAAATATCCTTCATACTAAAGTTGGATTTTGTATATTCACTACTTTAGTTTGTAGTAGCAACCATCGCTAGTTTGTATAATTGCAATGCACTACTAAAGTTTGTAAAAAAATGTGGATTGAATATTTTTCATATATCGTAACTTTTATCCTTTCGGCGGGGATGTCGGTAATTGGTATATTAATTTCGTACCAATTGTACCAGTCGTATAAAACGCCGGTTTTTGCTATTTTACTTTATCAGCAAATATTTCTATTCTCGTTTTTTATTTACGGGATTTGGGGAAATATGGCATTGCGCGAAATTATTTCGGATCTGAATTTAAGTGCCGAGCTGGCTGGTAAACTGGCCATTTTTATTCCTGTAATCGGTATTCCATTTATGGTTGTAAGTTGGTTTATGTTACTGAAATTTAGCTTCAATCTAAATGGTTACAAATTTTCGAAAGTATTTGTTTACAGCTATTTCCCGACTTTTATAGTATTGATTTTTGTACTAACATTGTTGGTTCAGAAAGAAATTTTACAAATACCTGAAAAACCAAATGTTTTTATTGTCAGGATAATATTGCTGTTAAATATGGGTGCTCATTTGGTTTTTCTTCTTCCATTTTTAAAACCTAAACAAAGTGCGCCCCTTTTAAAAGAAACAGGTTTCGATAAAAAGTTGGCATTTGTTTATTTAACAGGAATACTTTTCTATTCTGCTTCAATGTGGTTTTTTAATTTATTTGGTTTTATTTCAACCTGCTTTTCAATTGTTCTTCTATTTGCGATTAGTGTTTTTATTCCAGTAAAAATCAGGTTGAATTCAATGACCAAAGAAATTCCGGAGGTGGGTAAAAACATGGATTTTGGAACATTTTGCGAATTTTACGAAATTACGAAGAGAGAAGCCGAAATTGTTTTGGAGATTTGTTCAGGAAAAACCAATAAAGCCATTTCCGAAAAACTTTTTATAACCTTGCAAACAGTAAAAGATCACACACACCATATTTATACTAAAACTGGTTTGAATTCGCGGGTTCAGCTTTCGAATCTGGTTAGGGAAAAAACCGGGGAGTTAAATATCGAAGGTTAGAAGACTGAAGTAGAGAATAGGAAGTAGGAAAGTAGGAAAGTAGGAAAGTGAGAAAGTGGGAAAATAACGGAAGATAAATGACGGATGACAAATGACTAACAATTAATGACAAAACTTTAAAGTTGAATTGAGATTTGAAATTTGGGTTTTGGAATTTTAGAATATTATTCTTCAAAAAACAAATCTTCTTTTATTTTGGTAATCCGATCGAGGGCATAATTTGTGTTTTTACCACTCTCACCAGCTTCTTTTAAATAAATTAGATAATAATTTAGTGCCAGCGTTTTATTCGAATTATATTCTTCGTAAGTTGTTGCTATTTCAAATAAAACTTCGTGGTTTGTAGGATTCAGTTCATTCGATTTTACCAATGCTGCAATCGATTCAACAAACTCTCGCTGCTGACCATGAATTTGTCCAAGGTGATGATACATTTCGGATAAATATTCCGGAATCGACATATCAATGGCCCCTTCCATAAAACTCTCTGCCAACTCATAATTGACCATTTTTTTGTTGCATAAACTCATATAAAACAAAACGAACGGATCGTTTGGAGATAAATGGTACAGCGAACTTAAAACTTTTAAAGCTTTGGTTTCGTCTTTTGCAAAATAGCAGCTAATTGCATAATTCAAATTTGTTTTAAACAAGGAATCGCCACCAGCCGAAAAGTAGTTTTCAAATTCCGGCATTGCCAAATCGTATTGTTTCGAGCCAAAATAATAATTGGCAAATTCGAGATAAAAACCAGCGTCTCCGGGAAATTCATTTAATCCATTCTCCAACAAATTCACAATTTTTTCTGGTTCTTTTTTTCTGCTGTACAATCGCGAAAGATTAAAATAAGTTGAGTAATCGCGGGGATTTTGTTCTAAAACTTTTTCATATAGATGGATAGCCTGAACCTTTTTTGCAGTTCGGAATGAACAAAAAGCAAGTTGTTTATTCCAATAAAGATTTGTTGAATCTTTTTTGTAAATAGCGGAAAAAACATCGAAAGCACTTTTGTATTGTTTTAAATTAATTAAGCTCCTGCCAAGTTTTGCTGCCAACGATAAATTAGAAGGTTCGAGTTGAACCGCTTGTTGAAAATAATTAACCGCATCGTGATAATTACCAATTGCTGAGAGGCTTTCAGCCATTTCATTTAAAATCTCAACATTTTTTGGATCATATTGTTGTGCTTTTGAAAAAGCAAAAATGGCTTCCTGATAATTTTGAAGGCTCTGATTTACTATCCCTTTTTTGAAATACAGTTTAGCAGAAGGATTTATTTCTATTTGAGAATTAATTTGCAAAAGTGCCTCTTCGTAGTTTTTGTTCAGGATTAATAAATCGATTTTATCCTGCGAAAAAGAATTTAGTGAAAAACAAAGCGTGAAGATAAATAACAAGTGTTTTCTAGTTTTCATGGATTTTATATTATACCATTTCCACATAAGTGGGAATCTTTAATTTGAAACAGATTCCCACTTTGTGGAAATGAAATTATTATTGATAATTTCATATTAAAAACTTATCCAACAATGAATTATTACTGAAGTACAAAATTTATAGGAACTGTGTAACTAACATTTACCGCTTGACCTCTCTGTTTGCCGGGTTTCCATTTTGGAAGGCCATTCACCACCCGCAATGCTTCTTTATCGAGAGACGGATTAACACCACGAGCTATTTTGCAGTTTGCAACTGTACCATCTTTTGAAACAACAAATGTAACGTAAACCTTTCCCTGCACACCATTTTCCTGAGCAACTTTCGGATACTTAATTGCGCTAGCGATGTATTTTCTTAATGCCAATTCACCACCTGGAAATTCTGGCATATCTTCAACAATAAAGAAAATTGGATCCTCACTGTCTAATTTTTTAATTGTAACAATCTCTTTCTTAACTAACAGTACATTTCCAAAACTATCATTTACAATCTCGAAATCTGAACCTCCAGAAAAAATACTTTTTAACTTTTCCAATCCTTCTGAAGTTGCTTCTATTTTTATCTTTTCATCTAGCAAAGTAAGTTTCATTTCCATTGATTGCTCTTCCACTGTTTGTTCAACTTCTATCGACTCCTTTTGCTCGCAGGCAAAAGCAATTACAAGTGCAGCAGCTATTAAAATTCCAAACACTACTTTTGTGATTGCCAATTTTGATGATTTTATTTTTGATATCATTTTAATTCTACTTTTAATTAATGAATAATTGAAATTGTTGGCGATAACCAATTGTCCACCAACAAATTGATTTAGTAATAATTGTTTGTATTGTGCGGGACTGACACCCGAATTTAGTACGGCCTGGTCGGCCAGGAATTCGTGATTCTCGCGGATCACCCTTTTTAAAATCCACATAAACGGGTTGAACCATTGAAAAAAAGTCATTATTTCCAATATTATTACATCGAAAGTGTGGCTTTGTTTTATGTGCTCCATTTCGTGAGCAAGCATTTTTTCATACCCTTTTTCTCCCCTTTTTTCAGGATTTATAAAAACGTAACTTAAAAAAGAAAACGGACTGAAATATTTATCAATCGAAACAAATTTCACCAATCCAATTTTTTCTACCTGATTTTTTCGGATTAAAATTAAAATCTGAATCAAGCGGAAAACAAACCGCCCAAGAAAAAATAACAAGCCTGCCAAATAAACCAGAATTATTATTTTACTTGAACTAATAGATTGTTCAACAGTCCCGGAAAATCCACGGCCATAAATTGTAACGGCCTCCATTAAATTTCGATAAGGAGTTACTGTTATTTCCGCTAACAACACAGGTTGCGGGTTGTAAACACGAAATTTGAGAAAAGGTAACAAAATGGAGAACGTAACCGAAATCAAAAGAAATATCCGGTTTAGCCTGAAAAAAGTTTCTTTTCGTAAAAACAGGATGTAAATTAACGATAGCAAAGCCAAACTTACCCCCGACTCTATCAAAAAATTTACTGCGCTATTCATTTTCTTTCGGATTTTCGTTTTCTATGTCGCGTTTCACATCTTTTACCAATTCGTCCAAATCAGATAAACTCATGTTATCTTCTTTGGCGAAAAAAGAAACCATCTCCTGAAAAGAGCCGCTAAAATAATTGCGCATAAAGTTTTTCATAAATAAACGGGTGTAATCTTTTCTTGAAATAAGAGGAAAATACTCATGTGTTTTTCCGTAAGCATTGTGCCCGATAAAACCTTTTTTTTCTAAAATCCGAATGATAGTTGAAACCGTATTGTAAGCCGGTTTTGGGATCGGCATTTTCTCAATAATATCTTTTACAAATGCTTTTTCCAACTTCCATAATAATTGCATAATCTGCTCTTCTGCTTTTGTTAATTCTTTCATTTATTTAGAATTTATAGATTATAAAACACAAGATTTTATATAACAAAAATTATACCTAAAACTAAATAATTAGTTAATAAACTACTGCTTTAGTTCTTTGTTTGGATTATCACCGTTAGACAATGCAAAATTTATTGGAACTGTAAAACGAACATTTACTAATTTTCCTCTCTGTTTTCCTGGTTTCCAGGTTGGCAAACTGTTTATAACCCTCAAAGCTTCTTTATCGAGAGTTGGATGAATACTCCGCTCAATTTTTGATTGCTTAACATTTCCATCTTTCGCAACAACGAACGAAACGAAAACTTTGCCCTGGATTCTTTCTTTTCTTGCCTCTTCCGGATATTTTACACTTTTCGAAATATAAGTTCCAAGTGCTTCTTTCCCACCCGGAAATACGGGCATTTCTTCAACAATTAAGAATACTGGTTCTTCATCATCTGTTGCTACAGTTGTTTCATTTTTTGAACCACCATCTAATGCAAAATTAATTGGTACGGTAAATGAAACTTTAACGGTCTCTCCTCTTTGCTTTCCGGGTTTCCATGTTTTCAATAAATTCATTACCCGTAAAGCTTCTTTATCCAGCAGCGGATCCACTCCCCTGGCTATTTGTGGCCTTTCAATACCACCCAATTCGTTCACAATAAATGTAATATAAACTTTACCAGAAACTCCTTTTTTTCGAGCTTCTGCAGGGTACTTAATTAGTTCTGCGATATCTTTACGAATCGCTTCTTCCCCACCCGGATATTCCGGCATTTCATCGACTATATAAAAAATATCACTATTTTTTTTCTTCTCCTGTGCATTGGTTTGAATTGAAATTAATGCAAACATAAATACTGTTGAAAAGATCAACTTTATTGTTTTCATGACTCTAATTTTTAAATATTAAACTTTAAACTCTGAACTCTGAACTCTTTTGGATATCCTGTTCAAATATATAACTAAATTATTAGTTTTCAAACTAATTTCTTAGTTAATTGCAACATTCATCCATAATTCACTGATTACAAATTTGTTATACAACTAAGAGCTTAGTTGTTATTTCTATGAATCATTATATTAAGCGTCATT
This sequence comes from Prolixibacteraceae bacterium, assembly GCA_018648265.1. GTDB lineage: Bacteria > Bacteroidota > Bacteroidia > Bacteroidales > Prolixibacteraceae > Draconibacterium. The sequence continues at coordinate 22,944 of JABGRN010000030.1, forward strand.
CCAACTTTTTTCGGAATCTTATAATTAGAAATAGATGCTGAAATGAATTCAGCATGACGATGTATCCGAGTACTTACTTTTCAATTTGAAACTCATCCCTATCTTCGAGAAGAGGAAAGCTTTTTCTGAAATTGTGTAGTTCTGAATAAGAAGTCTCAAAAGTTCTAACGCTTTCATTTTCGCCCATAAAATCGGCCTTACCTTTTGGAGAAACCAGAGCAGAGTCTCCTAAATATTTTAATCCGGTTCCATCGGTTCTGGTGCGGTTTACACCAAAACAATACGATTGATTTTCAACAGCCCTTGCAACCAGTAGATTTTTCCAAACATGGTGTCGCGGTGAGGGCCAGTTTGCCATATAAATTAGTACATCGTAGTTTTCCTGATTACGGCTCCACACCGGAAAACGCAAATCGTAACAAATAAGCGGGCAAAATTTCCAGCCACGAAATTCAACAATTAGTTTATCTTTTCCGGGTGAATAATGTAAGTGCTCCTGCCCCATTGTATATAAATGTCGTTTATCGTATTTCTCCATTTTGCCATTTGGAAAAACCCAAAGTGCCCGATTAAAAATCTGTTTGTTCTCTTCAATAATCAAACTTCCAACAACCGAAGCATTTTTATTCGCAGCTACTTTTTTCATCCAATTAACCGAAATCCCATCCATCGATTCCTTCAAATTTTCAGGATGCATTGAAAAACCGGTTGTAAACATTTCAGGAAGAATAATTACATCAGTGTTTTCAATATTATCAATCAGTTGAGAATACTTCTCCAGATTACCTTTTGGATTTTCCCAAATAATATCGGGTTGGATGATTGTTATTTTTAGGTTTTGCATTAAATAGAAATATTTTATTTTATTCGTCAACTTGAACTTGTTTCAGGGTTCAATTTTAAAAGATTCTGAATCGAGTTACAAATGACAGATTTACGTAAAAAATTGTTTTATAAAGAATTACCAAATATCAAAATTCAAATTTCAAATAAATCTCAAAAAATCAAATTTTCAAAACAAATCCGTTTCTAAGAATATAGAATTTTGGATTTTATTTAATTGGGATTTATTTGAAATTTGAATTTTGTATTTTGGGATTTCTGTCATTATCTTATTATTCATAATACAATTAAATGATCTCAAAAAATCTTTCAATATACAGTCTATTTAAAATTTATTAATTACTGTCACCCCCAAATTTTCAAACTTATTCATGTTAACCAAAGCTTGCGGAGCTTCTTCCAGCGAAATGGTTTTCCCCAACATTAAATCCGGTTGAACTTTTCCGGTTTTTATCATTTCAAAAACTGCTTCGTATCGAAAAGCCTGCATCCCGTGACTACCCAAAATCTCTAATTCATGCGCAACTACTTTATCCATTGGCACTTTCGGATGTTTGTGGTCGCCGGTTGTTAAACCAACTTGAATATGTTTTCCTCGCTTCCGTAAACACGAAACTGAATTAAAACTGGTTTCCTGACTGCCAAGTGCATCTATCGAAACATGCGCACCACGACCAGTTACTTTTATAATTTCTGCTGAAATATTTTCAACTTTACGTGCATTTATAATAATTTTTGCACCCAGTTTTTTTGCCAGTTCCAGTTTTTTATCATCAATATCAACGGCCACAACATTTGCACCGGCACCGGTAGCAATATTAATTGCAGAAAGTCCCACTCCACCGCAGCCGTGAACTGCAACCCATTCGCCAGCATAAACTTTTCCCTGATCAATAACCGCACGAAAAGAAGTTATAAACCGGCAACCTAAACTTGCTGCTGTTACAAAATCGATTTCGTTAGGAAGGTGAACCAAATTAATATCGGCATATTTTATTTCAACAAATTCGGCAAACGAACCCCAGGCTGTAAAACCAGGTTGAAACTGATTATCGCAAACCTGATGATTTCCGGTATTACATTCCGGGCAGGTTCCGCAACCACCCACAAATGGAACCGTAACACGGTCGCCTACATTAAAATTCTTTATTTCTAATCCTGTTTCAACAATTATTCCGGCCAATTCGTGGCCTGGAACGTGTGGCAAAACAATGTCTGGATCGTGTCCCATCCAACCGTGCCAGTCGCTGCGACAAAGTCCGGTGGCACCAACTTTTACTATTACACTACCTTTTGAAACTATGGGATCTTGCACCTCCCGAACGTCAACTGGACCCTGAAATTTTTCGTAATAAACAGCTTTCATCTCATTCTAATTTTGGTTTTTAAAGGTATTCGATGGAACTCACTTTATAATGATTCTCCTGTGTTCTGAGTACCCGGCATGCTCGTTTCATTTTTTTACACTTTACAAGAAACTCAAATGTAATTAGAAATGAATTAAACGGAAAGCTTTTCCCACAATTCAAAACATTCTTTCAACGTTTGTTGGTTCTTTTCAAAATCAAGTTCGACAAAAAAGTTCGACAAATCAAGTTTTGGATACAATTCGGCTCATTCTAATTTGGTTTTAGACACTTGTTTTACAACTCCCAAACGAGTAACAGTAATAATGTACAATCGGTTTTTGAGCCAAGAATATTTACCTTCCCTTCGCTAATTCGATTACGGGTTAAGCATATTTATCATTTGAAGATCCCAGACTTAAACGTAATTTTGCATTGGATGTTTGCTACAATCAAATCTTTGTGGACATCCATACTACAGCCGCATTCAAAGACCTGATCAAATTCAATAAAATCTTTTTTTTCATAGTTCTTAGTAATTTTATATCGCAACTCTATGCTAAAAGCTTTTTTGCTGGCAACCCAATAATTAAATGGCCTTTTGCAACTACTCATTTAAATCTATTTTCTCAGCGATCTTGGTTTCATGTGTTTATAATTGTTTGTTTATAGTGGTTCTCTGTCAGCTGAAGAAGAACTCGCTTTTTAATCAATCTTGTGTGTCTGGCAATCGACAAATGCTCGATTCATTGTATAATAAAAGACAATGAATGAATATTTCATAAAATATTATTAACATATTTTCACTTTAATAAATTTTTTTACTTATCTTTTGAGAAATTTATCAATAGTTATTTTAAAATTAATCCAAAAACCCACAAGGCAAACGCATGGAAATAATATTAATCCCAATATCAGCCACACTTGGATTTTTCCTGATTGTAGCAATCAAAAAAAATAATTTGAGAAGTGCTTTGGATGAATCAGTTTCAATTGGTTTTGACAAAAACATTAAAACTCAATTTCATAAGGGTATCTCAATCGATTCCGAAAATCCGCTTATTAACGAGATGGGGATTAAAAGTTTTGATTTTATTAACAAATACGCCCCCATTGAAAACAAAAAAACTTTTGTTATTTCCACAACAACGAGGATTAACATAGGCAAACAGCCCGATAATACATTTACGAATATCGTTAACTTGCATAAAGTTAACGATATTCGCTTTTTAAATAAATTCTTTGAAGCGGTAAATCATAAAATTCCAAAGGGGGGCATTTTTATTGGGATTGCGGAAACAAAAAATATTCGGAAACAAAGAATAATGAAACGTTATTGGCAATGCCTTAATGTTTGTATTTATTCTTTAGATTTTATTGTTATGCGTTTATTCTCAAAAATTTCAATAACAAAAAAAATCTATTTTTTTCTTACAAAAGGCATCAACAGGGTTTTGACCAAAACAGAAATCATGGGCCGCTTGTATTCATGCGGATTTGAACCTGTTGACACAGCAATTATTGACAATAAATTTATTTTTGTTTTTAAAAAAATAAAAGAACCTGAATTCCCCAAAAATGCCTCTTATGGCCTTTTTATTAGCTTAAAAAGGGTCGGTAAAAACAAGAAATTTTTTAATGCTTTCAAACTAAGGACTATGCATCCATATTCTGAATTTTTACAAAAATATATTCACGAAAAAAACAATCTTCAGGAAGGGGGGAAATTCGAAGATGATTTCAGGATTTGTACATTGGGTAAGCTAATGCGAAAGTTCTGGATAGATGAACTCCCGATGATATTTAATCTTATGCGTGGTGATATAAAACTTGTAGGGTGCCGCCCCATTAGCCAACATTATTTTAATTTATACCCTGTTGAATTGCAGGAAAAAAGAACAAAATATAAACCCGGTTTATTTCCACCGTATTTTGCTGATTTACCCAATAGTTTCAATGAAATAATTGAATCGGAAATGAAGTTTTTAGATGCCTACGAAAAACAGCCTTTTTTAACCAATTGGAAATATTTTTGGAAAATTATTTCCAACATAATTATACATGGTAAAAGAAGCAAATAAAGATAATTCTTAAAGTTGACTATCCCTGTGGCAGAATCAAGAGGTATTTCGCCAACTTTATTTTCAGGAAACAAGCTAAAAAAACGAATTTTCATTATTTCCACCCCACTGTCATCCGGCAGTTGCATAATAACCTCTCCCCTGAATTTCAGGGCAGAAAATAAGGAACTTCAAGGCAAAGCCTCGACGAAATTCTTTTGATTAAAATATTATTGATTGATTTGGCTACCTTTCAGTACCTAAAGTCAAGTTTGGCATGTTCTTGCAGCATACTCTTTATCTTTTTGTTTTTTATATAATATAACTGTAGTCGTTAATGGCTTTTAAATATAAAATGTGTACAGCTTATTATATTCCATCTTCACAATAAATAAGGTTTGGTGTTATTCAAAATGCCGCATAACAAATTTTGAGTTTACTATAGAATGTTAAAAATTATTCTTTCATTTAATTATACGTCTTTTTCATATATACTGCGTTGAATTTGCATTTATTAGCACTTCCCGGTTAAAGTGAATGACCAATAAAGAAGCCATCGGAGAAAATTTCCGATGGCTTCTTTAAATACTTTGGCGATGAAGTTTAGGTTAAAATATTTCCTACCACACTTCTTCCCCGTATTCCCATCCTTTGCGAACAGGTTCTTTTACATATTTGTCCATTTCAGGGTGGTTTGTAACTTTCATATTTTTATCGTCATATTCTATTCGTGCATTAAAACGTTGAGACAAAACACCGACAGTAGCCATTTCGGTTAAACGTGTGGCATAATCGAAATTGGAGCCAGGTAATGGGCCATCACCTTTTATTGCATTTAAAAATTCTCTTTGTGGTCCACCATCAACACGTGGAATGCTTGCTTCGGGCATTTCGTTGGCTTTCCAGTTTTCCCATTCATCGTCGGGCATCATTAGTTTGGCGTCATTTGGCCTGCCACCTGTAATAATATTCTGTTTTTCGCCAATCATCATCATTCCTGAACCTGTTAATTCTTCCAGCTTCCATTCGGGCCTGATTTTAGGTTTTATGCCACCCTCGTACCAGGTTAAGGTCGCCGGTGGTTTACTTCCACGAGTAGGGAATTCAAATCTTATAATCGATTGGTCGGGTAAGAATCCGGCAGGAGCGCCGGTTGTAAATTCAGTTTCAACAACATTAGGCATTCCCAAATCGAGTGCCCAGAAAGGTGCATCTAAAGTGTGACAAGCCCAGTCGCCCAATTCGCCCATACCAAAATCGTAAAATCCACGCCATGTTTTCGGGGCATAATAATGGCTGTACTCACGATTTGCCGCTGGCCCTAACCATAAATCCCAATCAAATCCAGCAGGAATTGGTTCTTTCGCAGGTGGAAATTGTTCAGGTTTGTTAAAATATTTGTCGGGGCCGAAAGAAGGGCCGTTAAACCAGGCAAGTATTTCTTTTACATCCCCTAAAACACCTGCTTCATACCATTCCTTAACACGGCGGATTCCATCGGTAGCATGACCCTGGTTTCCCATTTGTGAAATAACTTTGTAATGGTGGGCTGCTTTTTTTAAAGTCCGAAGTTGCCAAATGTTATGTGCCAGTGGCTTTTCAACAAAAATATGCTTACCTAATTGCATGGCTGCCATGGCTGCCGGAAAATGTGTATGGTCGGGTGTCGATACCATAACTGCATCAATTTCACCAGCCATTTCGTCGAACATTTTTCTGAAATCTTTGTAGCGTTTTGCCTTTGGAAATGCATTAAACCCTTCTGAAGCTCTGTTTTCATCAACGTCGCACATCGCCACAATGTTGTCTTCATTGCACGAACTCCATTGGGCCTTTCCGCGGCCCCCCACACCAATTATTGCTACATTAATTTTTTTTGATGGTGAAGCACTTAAAAGATTAGGAATAATAACTGCCCCGGCGGTAATTGCTGACGCTGACCTTAAGAAACTTCTTCTTGAAACATCTTTCATTTGACTATAGTTATATGTTATTAATTATAATTGAAGTTACACGCTTAATAAAAAACCACCTTATTTTCAAAATGTAATGTTGTTAATTTTAAATTTGATCCGGTTAGTGGTTTTGATTAAATTGACTAAGTTAAAAGTATTTTCTTTCAATTATAACCGATTCATTAAATTCTTTATCTTAAAGTCGTCTATTGTACATTAAAATATGGTCTTTTAAATCGTTAGTCATTGGAAAATTCATTTCGCATTGTTTTCAATCTTATTTAATATTGCAGGAAATTTATATCCAATAATTTTACAGCGGCATCACCGATTCCGAAGTAAAAAATAGTAAATTGTTTTTTCATTTCTAAACGTCCTTTTGGAATGTAAAATAGCTAACTTTCTGTAAAATTTAAATCCTAAAAAACTTTTAATTTTATGAAAAATTCAAGTCTCAGATACAACCAAAATCTATTTCCTGATTCTGAAATAAAAAAGCTAATTCATCAATTTAAACAAAAAGGATTTGTAATTTTACCCAATGTTTTTGAAAGGGAATCGGTTAAAAAATTCAAAACCGAACTGGAAGAAATAATGTTTCACAATGGTATTTCGTACACTATTCCGGATAATTCTCCTCATTATATGGCGGGAGCCCTCGCTCCTCGGGGCAGACAAATATTACCACACTCTTTGTCTGATTCGATAGCGAAACCAATGCCTTCAATCCACACAACAATTATAGTTATTGAAACAGATAAAACAAATGGATACGCCCCAGATTGGCATAAGGACCGTCAACCTGATGGGATGCCTGGGAAAGAGTACCATTTTTCTTCTGATGTTTTTTTGGCTTTTTATTTTGAAGATATTACAGAAGAGCATGGTCCGACTCAAATCATTCCCGGTTCGCATCAGGACAATACACTTAATCCATATAATGATTCAAAAGTTGAATCAATTTTGTTGAATATGGAAGATGCACTTTTGATTGACCAAAGGGCCTGGCACCGAGGTATTTCCAGAAAAGCTCCAGGAACCCGATTTGTTATTGTTTACGGAATGTATGCGCTTCCCCAACATTACGGTACTACCTTTCAAATGCCACACGCACAAATTCATCATTGGATGAATGCTGATAATTTGAATGACAGAGTTTACTTCGGTGGACCATTTGCACCTCCCACAAAAGAAACAATTGAAATTTTTACGAAAGAATTGAATAATAGTGAATTCCTGATAAATTTCACATTCCCAAAGATGTCTTAACAATTAATTATTTACTCATCAAACCAATCACATTTCCAGCCATTACTTTTAGACCAGTTTCAATTGTTTTTTCGTAATCAGGATTTAAATGCGGTGAATGCTTTGGAAATGGTTTTTTACTTTCATAATTTAACTGTTTCATTAAATCAGAATTAGTACTTCCCGACCACATTAAACAAATAGGAATATTTTCTGGAGTTCGCCCGTATTTACCAAAAGCTTCTCAACCATTGCCGACGATGTTTCAACTATATTTTCTGCTCCAATTATTTCTGAAGCAAATTGGTTAATCTTTTTACTCAACTCCTGATTATTTAAAACCGGCGGTGTTTCAACGGGTGGCACAAAAACATTTGGTAGCTTATCATCAGGTATCCCGGCCATTTGAGCAGCCGATTTACTAACTCGTTAAATGGCTGTAATTGTTTATTCGATGGCTGCATCGGAGTAATATCGTAAAGTCAATTCCATTCTTATTTTATCGGGAATAACGCCACAACCGAATCATAATTGAAAAAATTATTCTTTAACAATTGTGTACACTTCTCCTGTTGGGCTAACAGCAATTCGCTCTGCTTTTCCGTATTCCGTATGATTCGCCCATTTCCCATTTTCATATTTGCAAACCACATCATCTCCCCGGCTGATTCCCCAGGCAATTCCCTTTTGACTCATTGCAATATCATTCAGAAATTTTTGCTTGTTAATTGGGGTCCAGGGGCCACCATTTTGTTTTAGGTGAGCGAACTGGTACACATCCCATGAACCAACATGGATCATATTATCCTTATCGATTACTTCCATGGCCCTGCCATCCATTTTTACAACTGCTTTCCATTCTTGTGTACTTCCATCGAAGTATTTTACCCACCAACCATAATCGATGGTCCATGCAACATTATTTTTATCAATACATATTGTTTTACATTGGCTGGAATTGGTTTTAATCCATGTATTTCCGTCGTGATAATATACAATTTGATCACTCGACACTATCCAGGGCCTGTTGTTTTGGTCAACTGCAATATGCTTTGCCATAACTGTGTTATCGAATGTTACAGGTTGTCTGGTGCTCAATGGAATTCTGTATATACCATATTCACCATGACCAATCCAAATATCAGTATTGCTAATTGCCAAATCCACAGCACCGGGTATTTTCAATGCATTTGGTGAACTTGTTAAGGTTGGAGGATCCGGGGGATTTATCGGAGGATCATCGGGACCTTGTGTCGTATTATTTCCGGTTCTAGTCCATACTGTAGCTCCATAATTACCTTCGGAACCTAATTTTACCATTCGGTTCTGATTTTCAACCTTCAAAGCCAGAGTGCCACTTCCATTTAAGCGGCCATCGGGCACATCGGCCCATCTGCCGGTAATTACATCGCCGGCAATTACACCATAAAAAACATTAAGAACCCTAGGTCTGGCATCCATTGACCAGAATATTTGATTTTCAATTTGACGAATCCTGTAAGTCGCACCACCATTATCAGTCCAAATACCCGTCAATTGCGATACACTCATAAATGGACAACAAATTGAAATAACTATAAAAATACTGAATCTTAAAATATTTTTCATTTTATATTATTTTGAAATTGACATTACTAAAATCTTTGTTTGCTGGTTGTTTTATGAATAAAATTATTACGATAATCAATATCCATTCCGCCAATTCCAAGCGGACATGTCCAGCTGACATGAATCCAACATTCATCCCAGTTTGGGTCACCAATTATCACACATTCAACACCTTCTTCATTAAAATTACCCCTCGTCTCCCCGGCTTGCAAAGCAGGAATTTTGATAACCCATTTGGGGGCTATTTCATTTTCTTCTGATTTTTTCTGTTTAAAATTTAATTCTACCGTAATTTCGCCCGTAGTAGCCTTATCACCCATGTTAGTTACCTGTACCTTTAGCTTTCCTGTACCTACAACTTTTCCGTTATCAAAACCCTCTTTAAAAATAACTCTGGTTTGCCCCTTATCATAGCTGATATCTGGTCCGGATCTTTTGAATTCCTTAAACAACCCATCAGAAACCCGTTCTTTAGGATTATTTTGATTTTGAGTATAATCCCATTCTATCAACTCAGCTCCTATGTCAAATTTTGGAATTAATGGATTAATTGATGCTGAAAAAGTTGTTTCCTCATAGGGCTCCAAAGATGGAATGCTATGATTTTCCATAACAAATCGTATTTCTTCTTCAATAAACTCCCATGTACAATTATCATAATCTATCGAAACATTGTTCATTCTTGCTTTTAAAATATATTCTTTTGTCTTTTTTTCGGTTGTAGCCGACATATTTCCCAATAGCGTTACGGATTGATTTGACACATATTTTTTGTTACTTCTGTTTATCACAGTTATAATTACAGCCGGACTAGAACTACACATGTATTTCGGATCTTCATTTTCGTCTCTCCATTTTATTTCTATACTTTTAATTCTGATTAAAGGTTCACCTGAATCAGCATAATAATCCTGATTATTTCCATTATCAGCCAAAATAGTTGGTTTGAGAGGTGGGGGATCGGGCAATGGTGAAGAAAATCCTGGAATATTATATATCAGCTCCTTTTCATTTGCTGTGCGTTGCGAAGTTGTTTGGTTAGACTGAGTCTGAGTAGTTTGAGTTTGAGTATTTTGAGTAGTAGGTCCGGCAGGTTCAACAAAAACAGGAATACGAACCCATTGCGATGCCCCATAATTATCATTTTTGCTAATGCGAACCATCCGGTCCCGGGTTTCCAATTTAAGGGCAATCGTACCAGTACCCAATTTATTTCCGCCTGGTAAATCTGCCCATTCACCCGTTATCGTATTTCCTGCTATGGTTCCTGAAAAAACATTTATTACATGGGGAAGGCCGTCCATACGCCAAAATATTTCGTTTCCTATTTGACGAATTGAATAACGAGTCCCATTATCATCTTGCCAGATTCCGGTAAGTTGCGCATTGCAATTTAAAGAAACAAAAAGAAATATAATGCTAAAAATCCATCTGACATTTGTTTTCATTGAATTATAGGTTGATTAATATGAAAGCAGCTCAACTAAAGCACTTACAATTTACCAATTAATTCACTAAAATCCAATGTCTATTACATTAAATTTATTTCCTGAGGATAATACTATCACTCTGACAACAAGCCAATCACGTTTCCTGTCATTACTTTTATTCCTGTTTCTATGGTTTTTTCATAATCAGGATTTAATTTCGGCGAATGCAATGGAAACGTTTTTTTGCCTTCTGCATTTAGCTGTTTCATTAAATCAGAATTAGTACTTCCCAACCACATTAAACAAATAGGAATATTTTCAGGAGTTCGCCCGTATTTACCAAAATCTTCGCCAACCATTGCCGGCGATGTTTCAACTATATTTTCTGCTCCAATTATTTCTGAAGCAAATTGGTCAATCTTTTTACTCAATTCTGCGTTGTTCAAAACAGGCGGTGTTTCAACGGGCGACACAAAAACATTTGGTAGCTTATCATCAGGCATCCCGGCCATTTGGGCAGCAGATTTACTAACACGTTTAATGGCTGAAATGGTTTTTTCAATGGCAGCATCGGAGTAATAACGCAAGGTAAGTTCCATTTTTACTTCATCGGGAATAATATTTGGGCGCGTACCTCCGTGAATAGATCCTACCGTAACAACAATCGGTTCCAGCGGACTTATTTCACGACTAACAATGGTTTGTAAATTGATAACAATTCGTGATGCAATTACAATCGGGTCGATGCATTTTTCGGGATAAGCACCGTGCCCACCTTTTCCATAAACCGTAATCTCGGCTGTTTTAACCCCGGCAAAAACCGGTCCTCCAACCAATCCAATTTTCCCTGCTTCCAGTTCCGGATTTATGTGATAAGCCAAAGCATAATCAGGAGTTGGAAATTTTGTAAATAAACCAGCTTCAATTGCTTCTCCCGCCCCACCACTAAATTCTTCTGCTTGTTGAGCAATTACAAGCAAAGTTCCCCGCCATTCATTTTTTAAAGCAACCAAAGTTCGAACAGTCCCTGTCCAGGTTGACATATGAATATCGTGACCGCAAGCATGCATAACAGCAACTTCATCGCCATCTAAGGTTTCTGCGATTTTGATACTTGCAAATTCAAAATCGGTTTTCTCTTCAATTGGTAGCGCATCCATATCTGTTCTCAACATTATCACAGGTCCTTCGCCATTCTTAAAAACTCCAACAACACTATTTCCACCAAAATTTGAGGTTACTTCGAAACCAGCATTTTTCAATTCTGTTGCCATTCGTTTTGCGGTTTCAAATTCCTGAAATGATAGTTCCGGATTTTGATGTAGATGTTTACACAGTTTTATAGAATAAGCAGTTTGTTTTTGGGCTTCTTTATTTATTTTTTCTGCTATTTGTGCAAATGCACTAATTTGGATTGACATTGCAACGAGTATTAAAAAAAGTTTTGAAGTCATTTGAAGTATTTTCATTTAAGAACAATTCGAAAATAAGGAAAGTTTTGAATTAAAAAAGGATTCCATCTCTTAAAAAAGATGGAATCCTTTACTACTACTAATTTTTGGGTAATACGATTTCCAAATCGCATCTTAATTTATGGCGAATCGGAATTCGCCACACCTGGTTACTTAATAATTGGTGTAAGTACAATATTTCGGTACGAAACTTTTCCATGATCTCCCTGTAAATAAATGGGACCTGGTTTAAATACATCAGCAATCATTGCACCACCAGTTGGTCCGTAGGCTGGCTGGTTATCAATAATCAGTTTACCATTTAAAATTACGGTTACATGTCTTTGGCATAATGTAATATCCATGGTTTGCCATTCGCCACCTTGCTTTTCTGCTGCTTGAGTTGGAGATACCCGGCTATATAATCCGCCCATATTATGCGAATCCAGTTCATTTCCGTACGAATCTACAACCTGAATTTCGTACATTCCACGCAAATAAACACCACTGTTACTGTGTGCAGGAACATTAACATCCAATTTTATATTGAAATCCCCGAAATCTTTTTCAGTACGTAAATTACCAAAACGTACACGTTCACCGGTTTCATTCACCGGATCGTTAATTAGAACACCGTCAAGCACTTTAAAACCATTGGCTTGTTTTGGGTTTATTAGTTTCCAGCCTGTTAAATCTTTTCCATTAAAAAGTTCGATTGGTTCTCCGTATTTTACCTTTGATAAATCAGGAGCCGGCCCAACATCGGGTAATTTCCAACCTTTAAATTTTGTTTTATTTGCACCCATTCCATCTCTGGAAGGTTCAACGAGAACTCCCTCCAGTTTATCGCCTTTTCTTTTAAAATTGAAAGTTTGAGTAACCACGTGTTTTCGGTCATCGGATTTTACCCTTTCGCCGGTGCGGGTAACAACCAGATTATTATCGTCAACAAAATAAACATGCGCAACCGGAACTACGCTGCCACCGCGCCAAAGCAATTCGGCATCGAGGAAACCACTGTCTTCGTGAACATTAAGCCAGCCAACCGAGCCACCTTCAATATCGATTGTCCACATTCCGTAAAAATCTTTTTTCGAATTTTGCGCAGTTGCTAAAAGAGTTGCAACAACAAATACTGCAATAAGAATCGTTTTGATATTTTTCATTTTATAAGGTTTATTGATGTGAATTATTTTGAAGGTAAACTTACTAAAAAACCAACAACCTTGAATTATGCTCAGCGGCAAAAATTATTATCTTCTGTATTTTTCACGCCTAATTCATATATTTGTGTAAAGCATACAAAAATGCAATCGTTTTCAAAATCAGTTATTCTTTCTTTTTTATTAATGTGTTTTACATTTAATACATTGAATGTAAAAGCCGAAAACGAAATTCAAAAACAGAATCAAAGAAAGTCAAGGTTAGAAAATCCTGCGAGTGATACAATAAAAGTGAATGAATTGTTTGAATTGGGTTATCAGTTTATTAATGGTCCGTCAGATTCACTTTTGTTTTATTTCGAGAAAGCTTTAAAAATTATTCAAAATAATCTTGTTGAAATTGAAGAAAATGAAGGTTCAAACAGAGAACTAATTACTACTTATAGAAATTTTGAAATTCGCGCTTTAATTGAATTTGGAATAGAATATTTCTACAAAAATGAATATTCAAAAGCAATCGGGTATTTTAATAATGCACTGGAAGTTGCAAAGGTTGTAGGTAACTCGGTGTTGATTTCGGAATGCATGAGTGAGATTGGAATTGTGTATAAAAATCAGGGAGATTACAACCAGGCACTAAACTATTACAATCAAGCACTTAAATTGGCAAAACAATCGACCGACACAAGTTGGATAGCAAGCTGCCAAATAAATATCGGGAATGTTTATAAAGAAAAAGGGTTTTTAAATATTGCTCAGAAACATTATTTAGAAGCTCTGAAAATTATGGAAACCCTGGGAGAAAATCGCAGAATAGCAGCGTGTTATCAAAACATTGGAGATATTTACAACAAACAACTTGACTATGATAAAGCACTGGAATATTTCAACAAATCGCTCGAATTGGCAAGTGAAGAAAACGATAAGGTCAGGCAAATTTCCATTTATTTGAATACCGGGGATGTACATATAAAAACTGGACAATATAAAACTGCCCGTAGTTTTTTACAGAAAGCCATTTTATTGTACGATGAAACCGGATATCAACACGAACGCGACTTCTGTAATATTCTGATGGGAAATAGCTGGTTAAATGAAGGCGACCATTACAAAGCAATTGAATATTATGAAAAAGCTTTGGAAATTTCGCAGCTCAAAAACGACAAAACGAGTATTGCTGAAATTGAAGGTAATTTAGGACAAACCTATTTCTATTTACAAGATTACCAGAAAGCCCTCGAACTTTTTACAAGTAGTTTAGAAACGGCAGAAGGAAATGGGTCGTTGGAGTTAATGATTAAAGCCAAATCTAATATTTCTAACATTTACAAAATTCTTAATCAACCTCACTTAGCTCTTCAATATTTCAGGGAGTATTCTCTTTTAAAAGACAGTCTTTTTAATGCCGAAAAATACAAAGCCATAAAAGAAATGGAGGTAAAGTACGAATCGGAAAAAAATGAACAACAACTGGATTTTTTAACCGAAAAAAATGAAATACAGGATTTAAAACTTAGCCGACGAAACAGAATGTTATTTGCGCTAATTGCAATTATAGCATTGTTAATATTGGTTGGATTTTTATTACGAAAGCAAAATCTGCTTAAATCGAAACACAATGCAATTGAGCTGGAACAAAGGTTATTACGTTCGCAAATGAATCCTCATTTTATTTTCAATTCGTTAATTGCCATTCAAAGTTACATTTATAAAAAAGAACCTGTTGCTGCCGGTGATTATCTGGCAAAATTTGCAGAGTTGGTAAGATTAATTTTAGAGAATTCAAGGGTTGAATATGTTTCATTAAAAAAGGAAATAGAAACCTTAGAGAATTATCTTGAACTTCAGAGTTTACGTTTTGAAAAGAAATTTGATTTTTCTGTAGAATTGTTGAATAATATTGAACCTGAAAATACGATGCTACCACCAATGTTTGCCCAACCATTTATTGAAAATGCCATTGAACACGGACTACGGCACAAACCCGGAAAGGGAAATTTAAAATTAGTTTATTCTGTTATAAAAAACTGTTGTATTAAAATTACAATTGAAGATGATGGAATTGGCAGGGAAAAAGCAGGAGAAATAAAAAAAAGAGAACAACACCGTTCGTTAGCACTTGATATTACAAAAGAGAGGTTAACTATTTTGAGTAAAAAACACAAATATAAATTCTTGTTAAAAATTATTGACTTAAAAGATGAAAGTGGTCAACCATCCGGAACAAAAGTAGAAATTATGTTGCCCTATAAATTGATTTAAAACCCTTACCTTTATTACACATTAATTCCTGACAATGATTTCAATAGCAATTATCGACGACGAACCAAAAGCACGGGACACGATTATTAACATTCTCGGAATGAGTGCGATTGAATTAAACATTGTAGGAGAAGCAAGTGATGTAAAATCGGGATATGAATTGATAATATCAAAATCGCCAGATCTGGTTTTATTGGATATAAACATGCCGGATGGAAGCGGTTTTGATTTACTTAAACAGTTTGAAAAAATAAACTTTAAAGTAATTTTTATAACTGCCCACGAAGAATATGCTGTAAAAGCTTTCAAGTACAGTGCAATTGATTATATATTAAAACCGATTCGTGCAGCCGAATTATTACAAGCCGTAGAAAAAGCAAACGATAGTTTCAACAAAGAAGAGACGGTATTAAAAATTAGCACCCTGCTTTCGAACCTCGAAAAACTTAAAAAGATAGTGCTGAAAACTGCCGAAAGCATTCACATTATTAATGTTAAACAAATCATTCGCTGCCAGGCCGATGTAAATTATACAACTTTTTTTCTTGAAGGAGGTGAAAACCTACTTGTTTCGAAACCCTTAAAAGAATACGATGAATTGCTCGGACAAACCGGATTTTTCCGAACCCACCAATCTCACCTCGTTAACCTCGACCATATTTTACGGTACGACAAAACAGACGGTGGTTATCTTGTAATGAATAACAAATCTATGGTTCCGGTTTCAACTCGAAATAAAGAGGAATTGTTTCGTTTGTTTGACACCATGTAGTCTTTGTCTTTAAAGTCCGACTTCTGCGTTACGCTTGTCAGAAAAACAGTCATTTACAAAAGTAAACTCATTTATTTTCTGACTTCGCAAGCCTTAAATTCGAACTTTATAGCTCAAACACTTACTTTATAGACAGACTCAATGTAATTTATTTTTTGTTCCCACCCTTCAACGAATAATAATCCAAGCCCCGCAAATAATAAATGGCCCTAATTTTTCAATAGAACCTGTTGTAACTTGATTATGAATTATTCTGATAACCATGATCAAAATTGTTTTAAAAGGGCAGATGCTGTTTTATAAAGACAACGAAATTATTCGTTTCGAAGCAAAAAATAAAAAAACGGCAATCCATTTTATTGATAACACCTTATCGGAAATTGCCGAACCAATCGGAAGTATCGAGTCACAATTAAAAAACCACGGTTTTATAAGAATCCACTCGAATCATTTGGTGAATGTAAATCACATCACTGGAATTCCAAATCAAAGTCCAGGTTTTATCGAACTTAACAAATCCCAATTACTTCCAATATCTACTGAACAACATAAAATAATTATACAACTTATTTCAACTCATTTAAAAATGTAAAGTGGATTAATTAAACGGATTCTACCTTTAAATTTTACAATTCAACTAGATGGAATCCACAAATAAACACAATAAACAAAATTTTAAAAAATACCATCATGAAACATTATTTTACTCGAATTATTACAATTGCATTTATTGCTTTGGCATTTCAATTTACATGCAGTGCACAAAAAACTTATGTGCCGGATGATAATTTCGAAAACGAACTAATAAAACTCGGGCTCGATTCGGGTTCACCCGACGATTCTGTGTTTACAGCAAATATAGACACACTAACTTCTCTTTATGTGTGGGAAAAGGAAATATCGGACCTGACAGGTATAGAAGACTTTGTGGCCTTAAAAAAGCTGCATTGTTACGACAATTTCCTAACAACGCTTGATGTTAGTAATTGTAAGGAATTGGAAAATCTCGATTGCTACAGAAACGAGCTAACTTCAATTAACCTGAGTAATTGCTCATCCCTTGTGTATTTGCGTTGTTATGATAATTTTCTTACCTCTTTAAATGTGGATGACTGTACCTCGCTGGAGTTTATAAACTGCAAAAAAAACTCGCTTACTTCTATTGATGTGAGTAATTGTACTGTACTGGAGGAACTGCTTTGTATTGAGAATTCGCTCACTTCGATAAATACCAATGGCCTTGCAGCATTGAAATACCTGCATTGTTACGAGAATGCAATTATTTCGCTAGACCTTAGTACCAACAGTGCCTTGTATAATTTAGATTGTCACAATAATGCACTGACTACACTAAATGTAAATGGATGCGCTGATCTGGAATGGTTATTTTGTTCTGAAAATGTGCTTACCTCAATTAACATAAGTGGCTGCATTTCCCTTGATTGGTTGGTATGTAATAATAACTCACTTACTACTATTGACCTGAGCGACAATATCGCAATACGATCCATTATTTGCAACAACAATTTATTGACATCCCTCGATGTGAGTTTAGACACAGCCTTGATGCAATTGATTTGCCACAATAACGCACTTACATCGCTCAACCTGAAAAATGGAAATAATGCAGACATGCAAGGTGACGAAAATTATGCTGGCTTGGATGCAAGAGTTAATCCGAACCTTTTGTGTATTCAGGTAGATGATGCAGTAGCTTCATCGGGATATCAATTCTGGTATAAAGATGCTATGGCGAGTTATTCCGAAAACTGTAATTCCAGTGCTTTGGAAGATCGTTTATCTGAAACAGAAATCAAGATTTTTCCAAATCCGGCGCAAAACAAGTTCAGTGTTCAAAGTTCAAAGTTTAGAGTTGGAGATGCTACAATCGAACTTTTCGATTTGAATGGCATAAAACACCTCGAAAAACAAATTTCTTTAGACAGTATAAATCTTGAGGTAGATGTAAGCCAAATAATCAACGGGATTTATTTCTGCAAAATACGATTTGATAATAAGTACGTAACCAGAAAAATTATTGTTTGGAGATAGCTTCGCTCCCCGGCGATTACATCGCAAGGTGATTAGCAGGAACGCGATACAAGCGCCGAGGCATTGGCTTTTCACTCAATTTAAACTATGAATCATGAATACTTCAAATAACAATACAATGAAAACTGCAAGGTTTACTTTTTACATTTTCTTATCTCTGATTTTTGTTAGTTCAGCACTTACTGCACAAATCGAACTTGAGTCGCATTGGGGAGGGGGGAAATGCCGGGCCGTTGCCATGACAAATACTCATGTTTTTGCAGGCTTTGGTACATTTCTATACTCCATCCATCTCGAAAGTTCCCGGATAACCGGCGTTAAAAATTTACCCAATACTATTAGCGATATTGCTATTATGGGTAACACCGCCTATGTAGGAAGCTTTGATGCAGGCATTTGTGTTGTTGATATTTCCGATCCTGAAAATATGGATCTTGTAAATCAACTGGAATGCATTAACAGAAAGCTACGTATTTCTGACAATTGTTTATATGTAGCACGATTTAATAATGGTTTGGCAGTATATGATATTTCAACACCGACACAACCTATTTTACTTGATGAGTTGGATATATCGGGAACTGTTTACGATGTTATACCCAACGGGAATTATATTTATTGTTCGTGTCGTTCTGCCGGATTAATAGTAATAGATCAAACCGACCTACAAGCACTAGAAATTAATAGTACAGTAACAACCACTCATGATATTTACAGATTAACACAGCACAACAACTACCTGTATGCCAGCTACCTAATAGAAAAGGGAATGGATATTCTTGATGTTTCGGTTTCGCAAACGCCAACACTTAAAAATAGCATTACAGATGAAGACCGTATTAACGATATGCAAGTACAAGGTAACACCTTGTTTGTTGGTTCGGATTTGGGTATCCGCTTGTTCGACATTAGTGATCCTTTAAACCCTTCCAAAACACTTACAAAAGATGTGGGTTCATTTAGCTGCTTTGCCTTGGGTGATTCATCTATTTGTATTGCTGAGGATAATGAAGGACTGGGTATATTTTCGATAGAAGAAAATAGTATTAACAAAAAATCAGCTCATTATGAACTTGATTTTTCACCAATGAAAATGTATGCAGTTGATTCAACAACTTTATATATTCCGGAGTATTTGTCGCAACATTCTGTTAAGCTAAAAATTTTAGATGTAAGCAATCCAACAGAGCCGGTTGATCATGGTTATTGTAATGTTTCAGCAACCGACATTGCTATTAAAGATACAATAGCTTACATGATTCAGGATTACAAAATTTACCTTGTTAATATCTCAAATCCAAACCAACCTGTTGAACTCGGATCGATTACATTACCCGCAAAACAAAAATCTTTAGCCATTTACAAAAATTATCTTTTTGCTTATGCCGATGGATTATGGGATGGAAAAGGGATAAATATTGTGGATATAACAAATCCTTTAGAGCCGATCGTTGGGGTGCATCTTAAACATGAATCTATTATTGAGCAAATAGGGGCAACTGACTCGGCTTTGTTTGTTCAGGATAGCAACAATCAAATATTTCGTGTTGATTTTACTAATCCTGACAATCCCAAAATAGATGCTGAACCACTACTTACCGATTCCATTGTAGGGTGCTGGGTAAAAGACAATATTGGATATTTTACCGATGTAGAAGATAAGCTTCGTACTTACGACTTGTCCGATCCATTTCAACCTGAGATAAAAACTACTTTAAATATAAGCCAACTTAAAAAGAAACCCCTATTTAATGAAAATTTGGCATACATAGTTGGTCAGAATGGAATAGAAGTTTTCGATTTTGAAAATCCATTTTCTCCAATCCGTGTTGGTTTTACCAATATCCCGGGTCACTTTACTTCGCCTTCAATTATTGGCAACAACCTTGTGGTTTTGAAAGTAATTTATGAAAACAAACTTTCCTTTTTTAGCTTAAGTACTCCAACATCTCCAACTTTAATAGACAAAATAGCTCCCTTGGGTCTAAACAATGCATTTGCAGTTAAAGATAATATCACTTTTGTTGCAAACGATTTGGGTGGTTTACGTGTACTAAACATGAAAAACAATTCTGCTGAAGAACTTGGTGTCCTTCATACAAGAGGTAAAGTTCAGGATGTAGTTTTGCAAGGTAATTACGCATACCTGGCAACAGAAATGGAAGGGATGAGCATTGTTGATATTTCCGATTTTCGTCACCCTCATACCGTAGGACGGTATTATCCGGCTAATAATGGATCAGTTAAGGATGTTTTGGTTGATGGAGATTATGCCTATTTAATGGGTGGGGCCTATGGCATAAAAGTTATTGATATAAAGCAAAAAGAAAATCCCAGGGAAGTGGCATCCCGGCCTGTTAACTGGAATTTACTTTCAGGAACGATTTATAATGAACTATTGTATTGTTGCAATTCAAACGAAGGCATTGAAGTACTGGATATAAGCAATCCATTAAATCCTACACCTGTCGGGGAATACAACACCCCGGGTGCCGCAATAAATATGTGCATAAAAAACGACACCGCTTATTTGGCCGATGGGATGAATTCTTTACGAATTCTGAATGTCTCCAATCCCTCTCAGATATCGGAAATTGCAGCCTATAATTTATCACCTGGGATTGTTAATGATGTAGAAGTTGTAGGTAATTATGCTTTTGTAACAGCAGGATTTATGGGATTGTTTGTACTTGATGTGAAAGATCCAAAAAATATTATCCAGGTTGGCAGATTTTTTATTGGCGGCTGCGAATTTAATGAGGTAGAAGTGGAAAACGACACTATATTTGTTTGCAGCCAAAACAATGGCGTTTACAAACTTTCTTCCTCGTTACTAAGCTCTCTGGCAGATGTTACACTAAGTGATTTGAAAGTTGATGGCACAACAGTTCCCGGTTTTAGCCCTACTACGCTCAGTTACGATATTGAAATTTCTTCAACAACAACCGTGATTCCAACAGTTTCGGCTACACCAAACGATATAAATGCCAGCGTTGCAATAACACAGGCAGATAATGTGCGGGGCAATTCAACAATTCTGGTAACTGCCGAAGATGGTGTAACGCAACAAACATATTCAATTAAATTCTCGAATGTTACAAGCATTTCTGAAATGGATGAAAAAACTGAGTTTAATCTTTTTCCAAATCCGGCTCAGGAAAAGTTCAGAGTTCAGAGTTCAGAGTTTAAAGTTGAAGATGCTACAATCGAACTTTATGATTTGAATGGCAGAAAACACCTCGAAAAACAAATCACTGTAGGAACGAACAGTGTTCAAATTGAAGTTAGCAATTTAAAAAACGGAATTTATTTCTGTAGAATTTTAATGAATAAAAATTGTTTCACTCAAAAAATAATCATTCAAAGAAACTAACATTAAAGGTCCTGTAAAACAATCTTCGAAAATTAATCAAATTAGTAAAACCAACACTATGAGAAAATTTACATTATTAATTACCTTATTCACATTCATTTTTTTTGCCAGCTCCTTTTCCCAGGAATTTGCAGATTTCGAATTCACCGGCACAAATCAGGGAACAGGAACATTTACAAATGGCTGTATTCCAAATTTTACGTGGGATGCCGTTGGTACAATAAATGGAGATATTCAAATTCTAAATGATGAAGAATTTGTGGATGGTAATGAATTTGAGATTAGGTTTGGTCAGGCAAATAATGCCGAGAATTTGCGTACTCAAATTTATCCCAACGGTTCGGGAACCAATGGCACTCCTATTCTTTCAAAATCCAGATTGACTATTAATTTTGACAAAACCACACCTGCTGAAGCCTGGGGTTTTTGTGTGGTTGACATTGATGTTGAACATTGTTTGATCTCCGCAACTGATGAATCCGGCAATCAAGTGGATAATCAGATAATCGATACCTGGCTTGTTCAGCTCTTTGATACAGATCCGGTTGATGATGGCCAGAATATTCCTAAATGGGATTCAACAAACGCAACTTTGCTGGGAGCCGATACAGATGAAGACTATGTAGTTTATAATAATCTTGTAATTAGTGGTTTGCCCTCAAGCGAGGCGGCATCAGCATTTTTTATGCCTAATATCCCATTAAATTCATTAATTATTGATTTTGAAAATCTGCAGGAAACACATTTTACATCCTTTCATTTTTACATTGCTGCAGATGATGATAAAACCTTTGTGCCTGATGATAACTTCGAACAGGCACTCATCGATTTGGGTTACGACAGTGGTCCACTGAACGATTTGGTTCCAACAGCGAATATTAATACGGTTACGACTTTAAATGTTGGAAATAAAAACATTAGCGACTTGACAGGAATTGGCGGATTTACTTTGCTTGAAAGTTTGCAGTGCGAATTCAATAAAATAACAAGTTTAGATTTAAGCAAGAATACTAAGATTGAAGTTCTGAAGTGTTGGAATAATGAATTAAACACTCTTGATATCTCAAAAAACAGCAATCTATTATATTTATATTGTACAGGAAATCAGCTAACATCAATCGATGTAACTAAAAATACCCAATTGATAAATTTAAAATTAACCAACAATAACCTTTCGGGAATTGACCTCAGTAAAAATCTCCGATTGGAGAACTTGTATTGTGAGGAAAACGAAATATCCAGTCTCAATTTAGTTAATAATATGGAATTAACTTATTTAGATTGTTCCGGGAACCAGCTAAACACCCTTAATGTGACAAATAATACCAAACTGATTTCTTTATATTATAGCAAGAACAACATCAGTGGAATAGACCTAAGCAAGAATATAGCATTAAACGTTTTAAATGCTGACGAAAATGGGATTTCAAACATCGATATTACCAAAAATGTAAATTTGACCAGTTTGTTCCTTACTAATAATCAAATCCAGTCATTAAATCTTAGCCAAAATAAAATACTTGGATTCCTCAATTGCACAAATAACAAAATTGCTTCTTTGGATTTATCAAATAATTCAAATCTGGTATCTTTAAGTTGCAACGAAAATTTGCTTACATCGCTCGATTTTTCAAAAACACCAAAACTTATGCGAGTTCTTTGCAGCGATAATCAAATTACTTCGCTCGATTTTTCGATTAACCCAATTCTTTTGGAACTAATTTGTAATCGAAATAAAATTTCCACACTCAACTTTGGCAATAATCCAGATTTAACAATTTTAGAATGTCAAAACAATAATCTAACAACATTAAACCTGGGTTCCTGCCAAAAAATAAGCTCGGTAAATTGTTCCTCAAATCAGATTTCATCAATTCAATGGGCAGAAACCAAATCGGGTAACAAACCCTCTTCCGGTAAAGAAAACAGCACAGAGGATTCGCTTCTGGAGTATTTGAATTGTTCTCACAACCAACTAGACACTGTTGATTTGCAGGGAAATAATGCAATAAAATTCCTTGATTGCTCCAATAACCTTCTTCCTGAATTAGACGTTTCCCAACTTACTTCACTAAATGCCTTGTTTTGCGACAGCAACCAAATTGTTTCGCTATGTTTAAATAAAAACGACACGCTATTCGCTCTTTCTTGCCGGGCCAACCAGTTAAGCAATCTTGAACTGAAAAACGGGAACAATCTTTTACTAACTGGCACAGAGTATCCTTTTTTATCCATTTTCTTTTATTTGCAGCCTTTGTTAGATGCAAGCGAAAATCCAAATCTTTTTTGCATTGAAGTTGACGATGCCAATGCTGCTAGTACTTATCCCAATTGGTTAAAAGATGCCATCGCAAGTTACTCCGAGAACTGTACTGCCAGTGCTTTGGAAGATCGTTTGTCTGAAACAGAAATAAATATTTTTCCAAATCCGGCAGATGAAAAGTTTAAAGTTCGGAATTCAGAGTTCAAAGTTGGGGATGCTATCGTCGAAATCTACGATTTGAATGGCATAAAACTTCTTGAAAAAAATATCCCGGCTGGAAATGAAACAACTGAAATTGATGTAGGTTCTTTACAAAATGGAGTCTATTTCTGCAGAGTTGTAATGAATGAAAGAAGCTTTACTAAAAAAATAATAATTCAAAAACCTTAGTCATATGAAAACAAATTTTATTACAACATTCTGGTTAATCGTAATAATACTGGTTACCACAGCGCAATTAGATGCTCAACCTTTTGAACTTACTTTTAGTATGAAAGACAAAAACGGCGCTCCCGACAGTGTGTATGTAGAAAACCTGATGAAAGGTACCAACCTGATGTTAATGGGTGCAGACACATTGCGATTAAATGTTCCCACGGCATTAAATGACCTAATTGCTCAAAACTTAAACCTTAAAGCATTTACAAATCCGGTAACTAAAAATGCGACAATTAAGTTTTACAATCATCAAAAAGGCAATGTAACGGTAACAATATTTGATATGGCAGGCAGGCAACTTGTTTCAGAATCCACTAACCTACCACCCGGCCATGTTCGTTACATGCTTTCAGGACTGCAGCAAGGTAGCTATATTCTTAAAGTATTAACTGCCAAAGGACTTAGCTCCCAGGTACTTTTGTCTTCAAACAGAAGTGCTGATAAATTTCCAAATTTAAGTTTACTTGGAATTAACTACAGCAACAACATAAAAAACACAAATAAATCAGAATTAAAATCTATCAATACAACTTCTGATGTTAAAGTTATGGATTTTTCAAAGGATGACGAATTAGTCTTTAAAGCATATTTTACTGGCGCAGAAGCTGTGGATACAGTGGTTCCAACAAACGATCTGAATCTGGAATTTGAAAATTTTTATTACACCTTAACCGACTATGAACTCAATACTTATTTAGCAGTTGAAATTGGCAATCAGGTATGGATGGCTGAAAATTTAAAAACAACACATTATCCTGAAGGTAATTCAATCCCCAAAGTTACAGACGATGAAGCCTGGAAGCATGTTAGGGATAAAAGTGCAGAAGAGGCATACTGCTTTTATGGTAATGATAAAGATTCAACATTCGGTGTACTTTATTCATGGCCGGCAGCTTTGGGAGGCAAAGGCGTTTACAGCAATTCTAACCCAAGCGGTGTACAAGGTGTATGCCCTGCCGATTGGCACTTACCAAGCATGGAAGAATGGAAAGAACTAGGAGAATTTATTTCTCAGGACGGGCATTTCCTAAAAATAGGCGTGGCCCTCAAATCAATTTCGGGTTGGACAAGTGAAGGCGATGGCACTGATGATTATAAGTTTCGTGCCCTTCCCGGAGGACAGCGTGGATATGTGGATTGGTCAACAGGGCAAGTTCTTTATCATGGCTCTTTTATCGGGAAAGATAATA
Source organism: Prolixibacteraceae bacterium (assembly GCA_018648265.1). Lineage (GTDB taxonomy): Bacteria > Bacteroidota > Bacteroidia > Bacteroidales > Prolixibacteraceae > Draconibacterium. The sequence goes on from JABGRN010000030.1 coordinate 48,398, forward strand.
ATGGCTGCTGGTGGACAAGCACTTTTATGGCTGTCGATGCAGCCGCCTTTATCATGCTGAGTTACAATTCAAACAATATGAAGATGGCATCGGCTATGAGTTCTAACGGCTACGCGATACGTTGTGTTAGGGATTTACCTGCAGGCACCCTGGAGGGCAATTAAAATACAATGCAATAATAGCCTGGCAATAAATTACCAAACTAAATCGCAGGCTTCCGTTGGCATCCAGTGTTTATGTTTGCCATCCCATTTTATGTTGCAACCAATTGGGTTAGTAACCGGAATTGAAATTTCGTTGCCCGAAATTAATTCGTTTAAAACGCGTTCTAAATCGTTGACTGAAATTTTAGAAGGCTCGCGTGGATGATCAACAGCCCGCCCGGTATAAACTAATCTTCTTTCTTCGTTAAAAACATAAAAATGAGGAGTTCGTAATGCACCATATTTTAACGCAATTTCCTGAGTATTGTCGTGTAAATATTTCCATGGGAATTTATTTTCTTCCATTCGTAAAACCATGTGTTCGAAATCGTCTGATTCGTAAGTATTTGAACTGTTCGAATTTATTCCTACAAATTCAACTCCTTTTGGGTTGAAATGCTCAACTGTTTTACGTGTTACTTCGTCACTGTTAATTACATACGGACAATGATTGCAGGTAAAAAAAACAACCAAAAATTTTGAATCAACAAAATCCGAGAGAGAATATTTTTTACCGTCGGTTCCCTGAAGATTAAAGTCGATTGCTTTTGAACCTATTTCTAAGGTGAATGCCATAATTTTTTGTTTTGTTTAAAAGTAAAAGATATTTCAATAGTAAATTGTTTAAACCAAAACAAAATCTTCCGTATTTTTAAGCTTTAAATTTTTTAAAGGAATATCGATGAACTGTACGTCATTCCGAACTTGTTTCGGAATCTGTCGAAAGAGGATGCTGAAACGAGTTCAACATGACGTTACTTCGAAGAAATGATTATCAAATGAACAAAGAAAAAGCACAAATTAAAATATCAGAACTCATAAACGAACTCGCCGAACACAATTACAACTATTATGTTCTGGCAAAACCAGTAATCACAGATTTCGATTTCGATATGAAATTAAAGGAATTGGAAAAACTGGAATTCGAGTTTCCTGAATTCTTAGATGTCAATTCGCCAACTCAGCGAGTAGGTAGTGATCTCAGCAACGATTTCGAACAGGTTGAACACCAGCATTCAATGCTTTCGCTTTCAAATGCTTATTCCGAAGAAGAAATTACAGACTTCGATACACGAATAAAAAAGATTATAAACACCGATTTCGAATATGTTTGTGAACTAAAATTCGATGGCTCATCCATTAGTTTAACTTACGAAAAAGGAGAATTGGTTCGAGCGGTAACTCGCGGTGACGGCGTTCGAGGCGACGATGTAACTACAAATGTTCGAACCATAAAATCAATTCCTTTAAAATTGAGGGGAAAAGATTACCCTGCAAATTTTGAAATACGGGGCGAAATTGTGATGCCTTTTCAGGTTTTTGATGATTTAAATGCAGAATTGGAAAAAGCTGGTGAACCGCTGCTGGCAAACCCCAGAAATACAGCAGCCGGAACCCTGAAAATGAAAAATTCCAAAGTAGTAGCTTCCAGAAACCTGGATGCCTATTTATATTATATTCTTGGCAGTAATTTATCCGAAGATGGTCATTTTCAAAATCTTCAAAAGGCAAAAGAATGGGGATTTAAAATTTCGGATGCCACCCAACTTTGTAAAAACCTCGATGAAGTTTTTGCATTTATAAAAAAATGGGATGTTGAACGCCACAAACTCCCGGTTGCCACCGATGGAGTTGTAATTAAAGTGAATTCAAAAAATTTGCAGGACAATCTTGGTTTTACGGCAAAATCGCCTCGCTGGGCAATTGCATATAAATTTAAAGCCGAAAGTGTTACAACCGTTTTAAAATCGGTTTCGTACCAGGTTGGAAGAACAGGAGCGGTTACACCAGTTGCAAATTTAGAGCCGGTTCAAATTGCCGGAACTATGGTAAAACGTGCATCGTTGCACAATGCCGATATTATTCAAAATCTCGATTTACATATCGACGATACCGTTTTTGTTGAAAAAGGGGGCGAGATAATTCCTAAAATTACCGGAGTTGATTCAACAAAGAGACACCCGATGTTTCACGCTGTTCATTTTATAAAAAACTGCCCGGAATGCGAAACTGAGCTTATTCGCAAAGATGGAGAAGCTGCTCATTATTGTCCGAACGAGGATGGTTGCCCGCCTCAAATCAAAAGGAAACTGGAACATTTTGTTAGCCGGGGAGCAATGGATATAGATGGGTTGGGGAAAGAAACATTAAACTTACTATACGACAAAGGTTTCTTAAAAGACGTTGCAGACATTTACCTATTACTAAATAATGAACAACTACTTGTTGGAATAGAGTCCTTTAAGGAACCCGAGAATGGACTATTGTTAGGAGAAAATCGAATTCCAATTGAAAGATTATTGTTTTGCTTTAAAGGTGCACCTGCATTAAAACACATACAAGTTTTGCTAAGAAACTTTCCGAAATCAAAAATATTTACAATAGATTCAATTACTATTGAAAAAATACTTCAAATCAAGCCAGGTTTCGCAGAGAACATCGCTAAATATTTCAAAAAAAATGAATTAATAAAAATAATAATTGATGGGCTACCTGAAAATGAAGATTCTATTTTCCCATCAATTATATTGCATGAATTAGGAGGAATTTCTAAAGAAAAATCTGAGTTATTAGAAGAGAAATTTGAATTCTATTACATCATTAGTCAATTAAAGCAAGAAGAGATAGCAAAAATCAATTTTTTAGACTTTTTTGAACAAAAGCAATTAATTGATTTTTTGAACAAAAAAGAGATCTATCATCATAAGCTTAACCATTTGGGGAAAAATAGCATCCAACAAAAAACGTTTGACAACATTTCTGAAGGAATTCGAAAAAGTAAAGAAGTACCATTCGAGAGAGTCCTTTTTGCGTTAGGAATTAGATACGTTGGAGCAACAGTAGCAAAAAAATTAGCCAAAGCTTTTAAAAATATTGAAAATTTAAAAACTGCAACTATTGAAGAAATTAATGATGTCGAAGATATCGGGGATAGAATAGCAGAAAGTATTAAGGATTATTTTAGTCACAAAAAGAACCTTATTCTAATTGAACATTTAAAAAAAGAAGAACTTAATTTTGAAATTCATGAAGAAGAAAATTTATTAGAACAAATATTGGACGGATTGACTTTTGTTGTAACAGGTAATTTTGGTTCAAAGGTGATTAGAGAAAATTTAAAAAATAAGATTGAAAAATTGGGAGGAAAAGTGATATCTGGAATTTCACAAAAAACAAACTATTTAATAGCTGGAGAAAAAGCTGGACCTGAGAAAATAAGAAAAGCTCAAAAACTCAATATTGAAGTTCTAAACAAAATAGAATTTGAAGAAAAATTTAAACTAAAATGAAAACCCTAAATTTCACAGCACTCGATTTTGAAACAGCAACATCTGAACATAATAGTATTTGTCAAGTTGGATTTGTTGTTGTAAACCAAGGTGTAATTGAGAAGAAATTTTCCTTTCTTGTTCAACCACCCGAAAACAAATATTCATATCAGAATATAAAAGTTCATAATATAGAACCTTTTATGACCGAAAATTCTCCTAACTTTAAATACGTTTGGGAAGAAATTGAAAAATATTTTATTGACCAACATATCGTTTGTCATAACGCTTCGTTTGATTTAGTGAAATTTGAAGAAACACTAGAGTTTTATGGAAACTCAATTCCAAACTATACTTATTCTTGCACTTATGAAATATTTGGTGAAGGACTAAAAGAATCTTGCAAAAATCAAAATATCGAATTTACAAACCATCATGATGCCCTCGCAGATGCTGAAGCATGTGCCAAATTATATTTGAAATATCTTGAAAGCGAAGGGAAAGTTTTTATCAAGAAAGATAAAGAACCTTTTGCGGCAAAAAAAATTGAAAAAAACGATTTAAGACCAGACTTTGACGTTGAAAATAAGGATAATCCATTTTATCAAAAAAGAGTAGTTTTTACAGGTGATTTAATTACATATTCTCGAAAAGAAGCAGCACACAAAATAAAATTACTTGGTGCTGATGTAAACACTTCCATTAGCAAAAGAACTGATTTGATTATTATCGGAAGAAATCCTGGTCCTTCAAAAATGGAAAAGATTGAGAAATTATCGATCCAAATAATTTCCGAAGTCGATTTTCTAAAAATGCTTTAATTCAATTACATTTGTCGTATAAATGAGAATATTAGAAAAATACGCAAAACGAAAGCTCCTGAGAAAAGCTAAATTATTAAAAAGAATCCCGGAGTTGCCTAATTTTAAAACGTTTAAAAAAGTTGGTGTAATTTGGCAACCCGATCAAAAAAATGCTTTTCTTTTTCTTCAGGATTATTTCAGCAAAAAAAAGATTATTTTTCGTAGTTTGTGCGTTTTTGAAGAAAATAGCGAAATTGTTGTCGATGCAAATTCATTAACACCCAAAGACTTAAACTGGATGAGGTTTCCAAAACCAGGAAAAATTAATGGTTTTACCGAAATGGATTTTGACCTTTTATTAAACCTTGCCCTTGTACAGAATATTACCCTCGATTATATTACACTAATTACCCGTGCTAAATTCAAAACAGGTTGGTCGCCTGACGAAAATAATTTCTTTGACCTGAATATTAATATTAGCCAAAATCGGGATTCTTTGTACCTTGCCAAACAACAAATTTTTTATCTTCGGCAGCTTAATAAAACAAATAATAAATGAGTCAATTTTTAACAGGGGCAGGGGTGGCTTTAATTACACCGTTTTTAAAAAATAATGAAGTCGATTTTAAAGCCCTGGAAAATATCGTTGAAAACCAGGTAAAAGGCGATATCGACTATTTGGTAGCTTTGGGTACAACTGCTGAAACACCTACATTAACTTCTCAGGAAAAACTGGATGTGGTTAGCCTGATTAAAGAAAAATCAGCCGGATTGCCAGTGGTTGTTGGAATGGGAGGAAACGATACCCGTACAATTATTAACCAAATAAATCAATTCAATTTTGAAGGCGTTAGTAGTCTGCTAATTGTAACACCCTACTACAATAAACCTTCGCAAGAGGGAATGTTTAATCATTATGTTGAAATTGCAAAAGCATGCCCGGTTCCAATAATATTATACAATGTACCGTCGCGTACTGGAGTAAACCTTGAAGCTGAAACTGTTGTTAGACTGGCCGAAACATCCGATAAATTTGTTGCTGTAAAAGAAGCTTCAGGCATAATGTCTCAAATCACAAAGATTGCAAAATATACTCCCGATAATTTCTCTGTAATTTCAGGCGACGATGTATTAGCGCTGCCAATTATTTCAATCGGTGGAAGTGGTGTTATTTCGGTGGCTGCGAATGCATTGCCTGGCAAACTAAGCAGTATGATCCACCTGGTATTGGATGGAAAATATAACGAAGCACGCAAATTGCATTTTGAAATGATCGACATGTTCCAGCTTTTATTTAAAGAAGGAAATCCGGGAGGAGTTAAAGCATTGATGAACATTCAGGGAACCATTGAAAATGAATTGCGTTCACCGCTTTATAAAATTAGCGAGAAAACCTATAACGAAATAAGAGAGTCTTTCCGTAAGCTGAAATAACCGGAAATTAAAATAATTGATTAAAATCGAAGCATTTGTTTTGTTTGGTTGTTTTGAGAAATAAACCTTCGAGGTTCAATTAAGATCTGCTGATTTACTGATTACCTAAATTCAAAGTCCGTTATATCAATAAGATACGTTAGTTAATCAAATAACATGTATCAAAATGCAATGGATTGAGTAATACCGATTTAACAACCAAATGTCGCATACTTTCGTTTTACTCAGCA
>JABGRN010000031.1 GCA_018648265.1 Prolixibacteraceae bacterium
GTAAAACTTCTCTGACCACGTTCAAAGAACGTGGGTTTTCACATTGAACTAAATTATTGAAAATGGATGATGAACAAGCTGAACTTTATCAAATTATAATGAAAAATTATTAGGGTGTTGCAAAAATCAAAACAGGAAAACGGTTTCTAACTTTTAAAAATTGATAATTGTGATTTATCAGTCTGTAGCCGAAAAGGTTTGTTATTTTAGTTTTGCTATATGGTGCTTATCTTTCAAAAATTGCCTAATTAATGATTGGTACTAATGATTTAATATTTAACAGATGCCTGCAATACCAAAATAATTAATATGAAAAAACGAATAATTTTTATTATCACGATTGTTTCAATTTTAAGCTGCTCTTATCCTTCAGAGAAAGTTTTCCCAAAAGATAAATGGCTTGAAGTAAAACCAGAAGAAGTTGGTATAGATTCTCAGACTCTAAACAAAGCTGTAAATTTTTTAAAACTTAATTCTGGAAGAAACGGCATAGATGAATTGATGATTATTCGAAACGGAAGATTAATCTTTAAAGGGGACAGCGTCGATAAAGTCCATGGAGTGTGGTCTTGTACAAAATCGTTTACCAGTACTGTTTTAGGCTTGCTAATCGACGATAACAAAACTCAATTGAACACTTTAGCTAAAACAATTTTGCCGGAAATGGCAGTTACATATCCTGAAGTTAACCTATTTCATTTTTCAACAATGACCAGCGGATATAAAGCTGTTGGAGATACTGCTACAACAGGATATACGCACGGTTCAAGTAGCACGCCGTTTTCGCCTGGCTCACCCCCATTATTTGAACCCGGAACAAAATATGCATATTGGGATGCAGCAATGAATCAATTTGCAAATATCCTGACTCATATTGCAACAGAACCACTCGATGAATTCTTTAAACATCGGATTGCAGATCCAATTGGAATGAATGAGAAAGCGTGGAAATGGCTAGATTTTGGAGAAATCGACGGATTAAAAGTTGTAGGCGGTGCTGGAAATAAAAGCAATGGCATTTATATTTCAGCAAACGAACTTGCACGTTTTGGTTTATTATTTTTAAACGAAGGTAATTGGGATGGAACCCAATTAATTAGTAGCGATTGGATTAAACAAGCAACCAAAAATCAGGTACCTGTTAAATTGGAATTAGGTTCGCATTTGAGTGAAACTTATGGCATGGGGGTTTATGGATATAACTGGTGGGTGAACGGGATCCAGGCAAACGGAGCCCGGTTATGGCCAAATGCCCCGGAAGGCACTTACGCCGCTTCGGGCCATAATAATAACAAGATGTTTATTATTAACGAGTGGAATATGGTAATTGTCCGGCTTGGACTCGATGCCAAAGATGTGACAATAAGTGACAGTGCCTGGAATGAATTTCTTGGAAAAATCCGTGATTCTTTAAAAAATCGATAAAGCCTTATTGTAACATTTTTGATAAAATCTTTTGCCCAAAATATCACCAAAATTCTTTGCTGTCAAATACTTAACTTTTGTTCAACATTCTTAACATTAAGGAAGTTGTTTGATAATTGGTGTCAATCAACAAGTTTTGAGAGGATTAATAAATAAAACCAAAAGTTAAGCGGAAGAACAAACACCAGTTCGCCAATTTGAAACCCCTGTATTATTTATTATATTTGACAAGCTACCAAAAATAGCTAAACCTAATTTTTTAAATATGAATTTTCCTTTGATAACAGAAATGAAAGTCATCCCCGTGGCTGGTTACGATAGTTTCCTGCTAAATCTAAGTGGCGGACATGGCCCTGTTTTTATACGTAATCTTGTTGTGCTAAAAGATAATGCCGGAAACATTGGAGTTGGTGAAACGCCAGGCGGAGAAGCAATCAGAAAAACTCTTGAAGACTCAAAAGAAATTGTAATTGGCAGCCGGTTGGGAGAAATGAATCTTGTACTTAATACAATCGGTCGGAGATTTGCTAATCTTGATGAAGGCGGACGAGGCCAGCAAACATTCGATCAGCGGGTAATGATTCACGCACAAACTGCCATTGAAGCAGCTTTTTTGGATTTGACGGGTAAAACTCTCGGAGTTCCGGTTGCAGAATTGTTAGGAGATGGAATGCAAAGGGAAAAAGTAGAAATTTTAGGATATCTTTTTTTTGTTGGCGATTCGAAAAAAACAAACCTTGCTTATGATTTGCCAAAAAATAATGGTACCAACTGGGAACGAATACGACGAATGGAAGCTTTGGATCCAAAGGGAATTGTGGAACAGGCAAGGGCAACAAAAGAACAGTTCGGATTTAATACTTTCAAATTAAAAGGAGGTGTCCTCGATGGACCTGCGGAATGCGATTGTATCAGCGCACTGGCAGAAACTTTTCCTGATTCCGGATTAACAATTGATCCAAATGGTGCATGGAGTTTACAACAGTCAATCGACTGGCTTACTCCGCTAAAACCCATTCTTACTTATGCTGAAGATCCTTGCGGTTCGGAGCGAGGTTTTTCCGGAAGAGAGATTCTTGCTGAATTTCGTAAAACAACAGGAATTGCAACAGCCACAAATATGATTGCAACAAATTACAAAGAACTGGTGCAAGCCATCCAATTGCAGGCACTTGATATCCCGCTCGCCGATTGCCATTTTTGGACTATGCAGGGTGCAGTACGGGTTTCAGCACTTTGCGAATTATGGGGATTAACTTGGGGGTCTCATAGCAATAATCATTTCGATGTGTCGCTTGCAATGATTGCCCACACTGCCGCAGCTGCCAAAGGGAATGTAACACCCGTTGATACACACTGGATTTGGCAGGTTGGTCAGCGCTTAACAAAAAAGCCAATGAAAATAAAAAACGGTTTTATTGATATTCCTAAAATACCAGGATTGGGAATTGAGTTGGATTTTGAAAAAGTAGAAGAAGCAAATAAACTCTACAATATGGTTGGCTCAGCTAAACGTGACGATTCTGTGGCAATGCAATTCCTCAAACCAGGTTGGAAATTTAATCCAAAACGTCCATGTCTTACCGAAGAAAATGAATGATAAATAAACAACTAAATTTGAATATTAATAGTTTTAAATAAAAATTAATTCGTAGTACAAGCACCAACTATCAATAAACAAAAGTCAAAAAGTAAATTTCTTCTTTGCAAGGATTTACTGTGATTTGATATATTAAGATTGGTAATTTATTTGAGATTTGGTAATTGTGTTTTGTTATTTACAATCAATGACAATTGGCGAAACTAAATTAGCTGCAATAAAAATTGCGGGATATTAACCATTAACCGAAAAAGAAATATGTATAAAATCAAAAAGAAACTTCAAAATGGTGAACTTGTATTAGGGACAATTATTTCAGAAGTTCGTAATCCAAATATCGCATATATTTTGGCACAGTGTGGTTTTGAGTTCTTCATAATCGACAATGAACATGGAACTTACAATTTTGAAACCATCTCAAATATAATCGCCGCAGCGAGGGGTGCCGGAATTTCAGTTATCGTTAGAATCCCTGAAATAACCCGCGCAAACATTTTAAAACCACTGGATTCTGGTGCATCCGGGTTACTTGTTCCTATGGTAAATACAGTTGAAGAAGCGCAGGAAGTTATCAAACATGCGAAATATCCAACCATGGGAAAAAGGGGAGTTGCTTTGCGTCGGCCACACAATCTTTACAATAAAGTTAATGCCGAAGAATATTTGCAAAAAGCTAACGATGAAACGTTTATTGCGGTTCAGGCGGAAACGATTCAGTCAATCGAAAACATAAATAAAATTGCGGCTGTTGATGGAGTAGATTGTATTTTTGCCGGTCCTTTTGATTTGTCGGTGAGTCTTGGAATTCCAGGGCAAATTGATCATCCGCTAGAAGTTGATGCAATCGAAAAAATTGCAACGGCATGTAAAAGACATAATAAAATTGCAGGAATATTAATGTTTGATCAGGAAATGTTAACGAAATGGATCAACAAAGATTTCCGCTTTGCAGTTTATAGCAGCGATATAACTCTGCTTGCCGATGTAGCTTCCAGGGCCGTAAAAGAATTGAAAAACAGCGTAAAATAATAAAATGGATCCTTTCATTCTTATTGCTATTGGAACTTTGATAGTGTTGGGCGGCATTTTAGGTTTGCGACTAAATGCTTTTTTGGCTCTGTTTATGGCGGCATTAATTGTTTCGTGGCTGACTCCCGATTCTAATATTGAAAAATATGCTGCTGCAAAAAATATTTCAGCACAAGAAACAACACAATTAATACAGCAATCGGCGGGCGAACGTGTTGCTAATGGATTTGGAAGCACTTGTGCAAAAATTGGAATATTGATTGCACTTGCGTCTATCATTGGAAAATCCATGTTGGATAGTGGAGCAGCGGACCGGATTGTACGTTCAGCCATTCGTTTATTGGGTGAAAAAAGGGCTCCGGCTGCATTTTTGGGCAGTGGCTTTTTTCTTGCCATCCCAGTTTTTTACGACACTGTGTTCTACCTCCTGTTGCCGTTGGGTAAAGCAATGGCCACAAGAAACGAACGAAATTACCTGCTTTATATACTTTCCATTGTGGCTGGAACTGCAATGACACATTCGCTTGTTCCTCCTACACCCGGCCCGCTTTTCGTAGCCGGTGCACTTAATGTAGATATTGGTACAATGATTATGGGTGGAATTGTTGTAGGATTCTTTACTGTGGCCGCAGGCTACCTTTACGCTTTGTGGGCGAACCGTCGATGGCAAATACCTTTGCGCGAAACCAATGATATTTCATTAAAAGAATTAAAATTATTGTCAACTAAAGAGGATCATGAGCTACCTTCAATTTGGCTTTCGTTATTGCCAATTTTACTTCCTGTTGTTTTAATTGCGGGCCGTACAATTCTTAATGCCACAGTTACCATATCTGATCTGACTTTTTTAAAATTGCTGGATAACCTTGGAAATAGCAACACTGCTCTGGCAATTGCAGCAGCAATCGCAATGGGAACTTTGGTTTATTCCAAACGCAACGACAAACAAAAGCTTTCGACTTCTGTTGGGGCGGCGTTATCGAGTGCTGGTACAATTATCTTAATTACAGCGGCTGGTGGCGCATTTGGTGCTATTCTGCAGCAAACTGGTGTAGGTCCAAGCATCGAAGGATTAGCAAACGATTATCAAATCGCAATTTTACCACTTGCATTTTTTGTTACTTTATTGGTACGAACAGCACAAGGATCGGCAACTGTTGCTATGATAACTGCTGTTGGAATATTAAGCGGATTTTCTGATCCAGCAACTTTGGGTTTTCATCCGGTTTATCTGGCGCTAGTAATTGGTTGTGGTTCAAAAGTTATTCCATGGATGAATGACAGCGGTTTCTGGATTATCAGCAAAATGAGCGGTTTTACCGAACGCGAAACGCTAAAAACATTTTCGGTAATGCTTACAATTATGGGATTTACAGGATTAATTGTTGTGATGGTTCTTGCGAAGTTTTTTCCGTTTGTATAGATTTTTTGAAAAACTTGATTTTTTTATTCTATTTTTAATTCGGTCGTTAAAGACACGACTTAGCAATCAACTAAAAATCATCAATAAGCAAAACTACTTCCCCCCAAAAACTCACGAAGTAATGAAGTTGGTGGGATTTCTTCATCGTTGATGGGTTTAAAATACGACAGGAATTCCAACAACCGCGTTGACTCCACGTACTCTTCCTGGTTTTCGGAGACCTGTTTTAAAATAGGGTCGGCATATTTTTTCAGCACTGCAAGTTCGTATAAAGTAGCCGAATTAAACATTACATCGGCATTTTCCTGAAATGGAAAAATATTTTTTTCTTCTCCCCGTCGCACCGACGGCCAGCGTTTTATAGTTTCACTGGCTGGATAACCCCGATATTTACTATCCCGGATCATTCTGCGAATTAATCGGTTATCGGCAGTTGAAATGTAATTATGTTCATCGAAAGAAATTTGCGTAAGTGCCGAAATAAATATTTTAAATGTATTTTTTTCATCTATTTTAGGAATGAGGTTCGGATTCATTCCATGAATTCCTTCTACAATCAGAATATCTCCTGGTAATAATTTTAGTTTTTTTCCATTTTGAAACCGACATCCCAATTGAAAATCAAACCTGGGTATTTGTACTTCTTTCCCTTCGAAAAGTTCCAGCAACTGCTGGTTAAAAAATTCAATATCAATAGCTTCCAACGCTTCATAATCGTACTCCCCAAATTCGTCGCGGGGGGTTTTTTCACGGTCAACAAAATAATTATCCAGCGAAATCTGGAATGGCCGCAAACCATTAACTGCAAGTTGTACTCCCAAACGTTTGCTAAAAGTGGTTTTCCCCGAAGCCGACGGTCCGGCAACCAGCACAACTTTAACATCTCCGTTCCGTAAATGAATCTTGTTTGCAATTTCAGCAATTTTTTTCTCGTGCAACGCTTCCGAAATTTTAATAATATCGCCACTTCGTTTTTGCAATGTAAAATCGTTGAGGTTTCCAATTGTCGAAACGTTCAAAATCTCAGCCCAGTTTTTATGTTCCTTATAAATCCCAAACAACTTATTTAACTTAACAATTTTACGAAGTTTCTGGATTTTTTTACGTTTAGGGATTTGAAGCAACAATCCATCGAAATATTTAACCAGGTCGAAATTGGAAAGATAGTCTGTTGAAGGGAGTAAATGCCCATAAAAAAAATTCCCCAAATCGTTTAAAAAATAAAGTTGAGCATATAAATTCCCCTGTTGTTCAAATAATCTTGCTTTTTCTTCAAGGCCTTGTTTCATTAATAAATCAACTATTTCATCAGTTAATAACTCCTTTTTTATAAAAGGGATTTTTTGCTCAATTAACAATTTCATTTCTTGTTTGATGGCAAAAATATCGGAATCAGAAATTTCCCTTTCCAATCCGCTCAATTCACAATAATAACCGTTAGAAATACCATGTTGAATTTGAAGTGTAACGTGGGGCAGAGCTTCTTTTATTGCCGCATAAAACACAAAAATCAAGCTGCGGATGTACATCCGAATTCCATCGGGGTGAGAAATATCAAAAAATTCAACACGTTTAGGTTTAACCAAACAAAACGAAAGCTCTTTCACCTGATGGTTTACAATGGCACCGCAAACCGTGTTTTTCATCTGGATATTTAAATCCTTGCTGATTTCTAATAAGGAGGTCCCCAATGGATAAGAATGTGTTGATTGCGTACTTTTACAATATATTTCTACTTGTTTCATTATGCTTTTTCTGTTTACCTGAAATGTAAATGTATTAAAAATTCGGGTGTGCCGATTTACATATCGCCAGATTTTAGTGCTAATTACAATTATAATCAGCGATTTAGAAATCGCTGCACCTAGTTACAACTCTTTTTTTAGAAATTTCGCAGTGAACGATTTCTTGTTTTTAATGATTTTTTCGGGGGTTCCGGTGCATAAAATCTCGCCACCGTTTTTCCCCCCATCGGGGCCCAAATCAATTATGTGGTCGGCAACTTTTATAACGTCCATGTTGTGTTCTATCACAATTACCGTGTTACCTTTATCAACCAACTTGTTCAATACTTCCAACAAAACTCTGATATCTTCGAAATGAAGTCCTGTAGTTGGTTCATCTAAAATATAAATTGTTTTTCCGGTGTCGCGTTTGGCCAGCTCGGAAGCTAATTTTACCCGTTGCGACTCTCCTCCCGACAAAGTGGTTGACGATTGTCCGAGAGTGATGTAACCCAAACCAACTTCCTGTAACATCTTCAGTTTTATTGCAATAGAAGGAATATGTTCAAAGAATTCAACACCCTGGTTGATTGTCATGTTTAAAACATCGCTGATTGATTTTCCTTTGTACCTGACTTCCAATGTTTCACGATTATAACGTTTACCATTACATTTATCGCAATGTACATACACATCGGGCAAAAAATTCATTTCAATAAGTTTCAAACCCCCGCCCTGGCATTCTTCGCAGCGGCCGCCTTTTACGTTAAACGAAAACCGGCCCGGTTTGTACGCCCTTATTTTTGCTTCGGGGAGAAGTGCAAATAAATTCCGGATGTCGGAAAATACACCTGTGTAAGTTACAGGGTTCGAACGCGGGGTCCTGCCAATTGGAGATTGATCCACACGAACCACTTTGTCAACATTTTCAAGTCCTTTTACCGATTTGTAAGGCATTGGATCTTGAACCGATTTATAAAAAAGCTGGCTTAAAATGGGTTGTAAAGTAGCATTTATCAATGTTGATTTTCCACTTCCCGAAACACCGGTTACACAAATAAATTTACTAAGTGGTATTTCAAGATTTACATTTTTAAGGTTATTTCCCGAACAACCTTTCACTTCTAAAACTTTTAAGCTGCCATTTCTGCGTTCAACCGGGACTTGAATTTGTTTCCGGTTATTCAGATAATCAGAAGTTAAGGTATTTAATTTTAGCACCTCTTTCGGTGTTCCTGCAGCAACTACTTCGCCACCGTGCCTCCCTGCATGAGGTCCCATATCAATCAAATGATCGGCATGAAGCATTGTTTCTTTGTCGTGCTCAACAACGATTACCGAGTTGCCAGTGTCGCGTAATTTTTCGAGCGATTCAATTAATTTCAGGTTGTCGCGGTTGTGCAATCCAATGCTGGGTTCATCTAAAATATACAATACATTTACAAGTTGCGAACCAATTTGAGTGGCCAGTCTGATTCGTTGAGATTCACCACCTGAAAGACTGCGGGCAGTCCTGTCGAGCGCAAGATAATTCAACCCAACTCCAAGCATAAATCCAAGTCGATCGCGAATTTCTTTTATTACCTGAGCACCAATTTTTCGCTGTCTTTCGCTTAATTTTTTTTCCACTCCACCAAACCAATCGCCCAGTTCTTTTAAATCGAGTTGGGCTAATTCTGAAATATTTTTGCCACCAATCTTAAAATGAAGCGATTCTTTTTTTAACCTCATCCCATTACACTCAGGGCATTTAGAAGTTTTCACAAACTGGTTTGCCCATTTCTGTGCTTGCTTAGAAGGGCTGTCCTCGCGCTGGCTGTCGATATATTTTATTACCCCTTCGTAGGTCATTAAATAATTCATGTTACTACCAAGCGGCGTATTTTTTAGCTGAATTCTTTCGTTGGTACCAAACAAAACTGCTTGTAAGCCTTCTTCTGAAATATCATTCACCGGTGTTTTCAGGGTGAACCCGAATTTTTCACCAATAGCTTCAATCTGCCAGAAAATCAACGAGTTCCGATATGAACCTAACGGGGCAATTCCCCCTTTCGAAATACCCTTGCTTTTATCGGGCATTATTTTGTCCATATCAATTTCGGTCACCCTTCCTAAACCATTGCACCGCGGACAAGCACCTTGCGGAGAATTAAACGAAAAATTATGTGGGGCAGGTTCGTTGTAAGAAATCCCTGTTGTCGGGCACATTAACAAACGGCTGTAATATTTGGCAATATCAGTTTCATGATCCAGTATCATTAAAATTCCATGCCCGTGCTTCATTGCAGTTTGAACACTTTCTTTTAACCGTTTTGTTGAAACTTCATCAACTTTCAATTTATCGATTAAAATTTCGATAAAATGGTTTTTATAACGATCCACCCGGTGATTGTGAATTAACTCTGTAATTTTTCCATCAATCCGGGCCGACAAAAATCCTTTTCTCCTGATTTGTTCAAACAACTCGCGGTAGTGTCCTTTTCTTCCTTTTACAACCGGAGCAAGAATATTTATTTTTTTTCCGGCAAAATCGTTTTTAATTAATTGGATGATTTTTTCTTCGGAATACTTCACCATTTTTTCGCCGGTGTTGTACGAAAAAGCTTCGGCAGCTCGGGCAAACAGCAAACGCAAAAAATCGTATATTTCGGTAACTGTACCAACCGTTGAACGTGGATTGCGGGTTGTTACTTTTTGTTCAATAGAAATCACCGGGCTCAAACCTGTAATTTTATCAACATCCGGGCGTTCCAAATTCCCAAGAAATGAGCGCGCGTAAGCTGAAAAAGTTTCGATGTAACGTCGTTGTCCTTCAGCATAAATTGTATCGAATGCCAGCGAAGATTTTCCACTACCACTTAAACCGGTAATTACGGTAAGTTTGTTTCTGGGAATTTCAACATCGATATTTCTTAAATTATGAACACGCGCGCCTTGAACGGATATTACATCTTCCGCTTCAATATTTTCGGGTTGAAGTATATTTAAATCCTGATCCTCTTTTCTCATTCCAATTTATAAAACTTCCTGTTTTCTCAATTATTTGTTATTTGACAAGCTGTCCATCGTGTGTTCTTTACACTGAACTTGTTACAGCACCAATTTCATTGATAGATGCTGAAATGAATTCAGCATGACGTTCTAACCTGAACTATTCATAAATTTATCTATTCCGAAATCAAACTGCTTTGAATAAAGAGAATGCTCGATTCTCGATTCTCAAAATAGCTGAGGCTATTTCTGCGAGGCTCAACTCTGTGCTTCCCTTTATTCTGTGCATTTTGAATTTTCATAACGAAAAACTCATGAATAATTCAGGCTAACAAAAAACATGTTAAATACTATTTTTTGATACTTAGCATTTCTATTGCATTGTATTTGTTCTAACTTTTTACTTCAACTGCAAGCTTCCTATTCTGCTCACTGCGACTGTAAACTTCCTATTCTGCTCACTGCGACTGCGACTGAAAACCCCCTTCTCTGTCAACTGCGACTAAAAACTTCTTCCCTGCCTACTGCGACTGTGACTGCAAACTTCCCCTATTTCACTTCCGGGATTTTTACAATATATTTTTTACTCTTTGCATTTGTTAAATAATTTTCGCGCAACCAGGGATTAAAATCTTTCAACGTTTTATAACTAATTCCATGTTCTATTGCGAAATCGGCAAAATTTCCAACTTTACCAGAAATTTCAACATTTTTTGTTGGGATTATTGGATACTTTTCATCTTCTGTAACAACAAAATTATATTTCTCTGGATTTTGCAGAATTAATTTCAAAGCGGCTATCCGATAAACATAACGCTGTGTTTCAGGGTTTAACAACAAACTGTAATAATCATCTGTTTTTTGTCTTGTAATTTGTTGCTGAATTCCAGTTATTCCGCGGTTGTACGAAGCTGCTACCAAAGTCCAGTTTCCATATTTTTTATACGAATTAAGCAAATAATCACAAGCTGCATAAGTTGCTTTTTCAACATGGTAACGTTCATCAATTTCAAGTGTAACTTCCAATCCGTAATCTTGTGCTGTCCCTTTCATAAATTGCCAAAAACCCACTGCTTTGGCCGGTGAAACTGCCCTTGGATTTAAACTACTTTCAGCAACAGCGAGATATTTAAAATCGTCGGGAATTCCTTTTTCTTTTAAAATGGGTTCAACAATCGAAAAATAACGTGGTGCCAGTTTTATAAACCTGATTGTTTGCGAATGAAAGTAAGCATTTGAAAGCAATTCACGATCGAGGGCTTCCCGAACATCAAATTCTCCCAATGGCATTTTTTCACCTGCAAAAGTTATTGAGTCTGGAATTCCAACTGCTTTAAATTCTGTTTTCGATTCAATATTTGCCTGTGTATTATCGGCCCTTGCCGATTCTAAAATCATAACTACCACGACAATCTTTGCCGCAATTATTATTGGCAACACATATTTCCACCATTTTTTCTTTTTCATTTTTGAACCTTTTTCGCTAAAATAATTCACCAAGAGCAAAGCCCTGTTTTTTAATTTTTTTATCCTCAAATTAATCCCAAGTTCATGGAATAAAACAAAAAGACATCCCAAAAAAATCAATTGGCAAAAGTACTCTTTTACAAATTGTTTAACAACGAAAAGACCCGACAGTTTGCCAGGTCTTTTGATTATATAAAATTTCGATACTATTTATAAATATTTTGTCGATGTCCTATTTTTATAATCTCAATAATTAATTCACTTTTTTCTAATCTATAAAATTATCCGATAGTTTCTAAAACGAATTCTGAAAATATTATCAAAGCCAATCATTTTTTTCGCTTCATCCGGAATAGGATTTTCTGAAAGAGATTTAATCCTACTAATTATCTCATTGCCAATTCCCTTAGGCAACTTAAGCAGTTGTTTCTCGGCAGATTTACGAAATACAACTTTATACATTCTCCCTATGAATATTTTCAAATTTCAGAAGAACCTCTTCAAAAGAAATAGTTTCTTCAAACCGAGTATCAAGGATATCATTTTTATCTTCAATAAACTCCAAATATTCATGAATAAATTTTTTATGCTTATATAAATCAATTTGAATTGCTACCCTTTTCCCGTTCTCATCAGTTAAATATTTAATTCCTTCCATATTCGTACTCTTTCTATTTCTTGTTCAAAGATACCAAAAAGAAAAATTAATATATTTATCAATGTCGTTTATTTAAGACTCGAAATAAGATAACATGAGTATTAAACACCCTTCGACTACGTCCCGGTCGAAGTCTTGTTTCACTAACTAAACGACATTGATATATTTACGGATAAAAAAGCCTGATAAATAGAATCAGTCTCATTTCAAAAAGTAAAATATTGATTAATTGTTTTTCACCACCGGAATAAAACTCACCTGGGTTATATTTTGTAAATCAGAATAATCGTACTGATAAAAACCGTCGTCGCCAATCATAAACAGATAATCGTTAACCGGGATAACATCGAAAGTATTTATATTTGCAAAACTGGCAATCTGATTATCATCGATGTGTAACTTATCGGCTACGTTGTACACTTTTAACCCGGCATCGCCATCGCAAACGAATAATGTTTCATCATCGATTCCCAAACCGTAAGGCCCGTGCAGAGGATACGATGCAATTAACTCGTTATCCAAATAATCACTCGAAAGTTTTAAAACATCCAATCGGTTTACATTGCTTCCACATCGCGTTCCCCCACGTAAAGTCACATAAGCATAACCATCGGAAACTACTACCGGGTCGCAACTTGTAACATGCCAAAAATTGCCCACATATTCAGGAACAGTTGCTACCTGGAGGCTATAAATAAGCATGCCCGATTGTGTTCCGAAAAACATGTGGCCATCGTAAATAAACATAGTTTCTATGTCCCAGCCAACATTCTGGCTACCAATATCGTGCGGACTTTCAGGATTCTTTACATCGAAAATGTAAAGCGTTGCATTGTCAACCACATATAAATAATCGTTGTATAAACCAAAACGGGCCATCGACCCCCCAATACCAAAAGTACTTCCTGATTGTACTGCGCCGCCTGAAGCATCGTTCATGGCAAAATCGACTTCAGTTCTGGCAAAACTATAAACCGGATAATAATGATACTCCATTTCCTGGCGCACAGTTTTAATTTCCCAATCGATTACCACACCTTCTTCTTCATCTACTTTTGCCACACGGTATTCTTCATCGTAAGGTGGGGTTGTGTATGGAAAAACATCTTTCACCCGGCCAACTTCTTTGGGGTTTGATACATTTGAAATGTCGATAGCTACCAAATCGATGAAACTGTCGGCATAAAGAATGTCGTTTTTTATAGCAATATCAACATTCCCCGGAATTTCAATAAAACCAATATTTTGCGGATTTTGTGGATTCTGGTTGTCAATAATATGAATACCTTTTAATTCTTCATTAATAAAAATGAAGCCGTCTTTAAAATAAATTTTACCGGGGTTAACCAAATCGCGCGCCGAACCTAATTTTACTGCTTCGCGCAATTCCTCGTAAGTCATATAAACCGGTGAATTAGCCGTAAAAATTTCGGTGTATTCGTCAAGACAGGAATTAAAACCTGCAAACAAAATAACAACTGTAATTATATTTCTGATTGTTTTCATGGGTTTGATTTTTTAATTGAAAATGATACCAATTTTTACTGCAAGCCTGTTGTAATCGATGTCTAATCCGTAGTCCTTTTCTCCGGCATAATGCAGCTTGTGAAAACGGTAAGCAAAAGCAAACGACATCCCAAAATTAGGAGAAAACATTTGTAGATATCCAATTCCCGGATTTATCAGAATTCCACCCTTGGCATTCAGGTTCTCCTGTCCGTAATCCGGGCCAGGCCAAACACTGCTCCACGCCGGGTAAACATCATAATAAACGGTTCTCGATTCTTCGATGGCCACCTGGTAACCGGTTTGAAGAAAAACGTAAGGAGTTGAATGTGAATCCCTCAACCTGTATTCAACATTTAAAAATGCAGGCATGTAGGTTTCTTTTAAAAATTCAATTCCGAGGCCCAAACCAACTGCAAGTTTTTTGTTGATATGATAATTAATTGATGAAGTAAAGCTAAATGGGGCAGGTTGGCTGTTTTCATTATTTCCGGCTAAAATGCCCAATTCTGTCCGATTAAAAAAAACCGGATCGATTTCACTGGATTCATCAACTTTGGCCTTTTTTACACGTAAATTTGAAACACTGTCAATCTCGCTGGCATTAAAAACCCAAATATTACCAGCCGATTCAACTTTAAGTTTATTTAAATCGTCAGAGTATTGAAATTTCCCTTTTAAAATGGTTCCGTTTTTTAGGTACACATACCCTTTTTCTGACTGTGAGAAAACGGAAATCACAAGTAGAGAGGCAATTACAAACAGGCACAATTTTTTCATAATAGTAATATTTTTGAAAAAGATGTAAAGTAACCTGTTTGGGTTGCGTCCGAAGAAAATTATTTCAGGTTTTTATTATTTTCAATTGTAAGGTTTTGGAGTTTTCCGTAATTTAATAATACTAAAATCATGGACGTTTTATAATCTCATTTTCTTCGAGCAATGTGAAAGCCCGGATCATCGAAGATTCATTATTAATTATCAAATTATTTTTTCTAAAAAGTTTTCGGATTTCTTTTTTGTTATCAGGAAATATCTTCAAAATTGAACGTCTTCTCATTTGCAGTTTAAAAAACCCCTCATTTTCAGAGTACATAAAATAGTTGATACTTTTCCGGTATTCGGTATCCCTCATTATTCCATGCCTGTCGCTATAAGGGCTAACTTTAAACGCTTCAACAAAGTGAAAAGCAACTAATTTATTAACCCCTTGATAAATTAATTCGAAATATCTTTGATTGCTACTATACCCTTCGAAATCTAACTTAATAAAATGCATCTCTTTTTCCGATGTTACGAGTCTAAATTCATTCACTTTATTTTTATCGACAATAAAAAGCGATCTTATTTTTTCGTTATAAACTACAAGTTCATCACCGTACGCATAATATCTCATTTTTAACCCTGTAAAAATGTCATTGTCTTCGAGTGTTATAATTCCGTCATTCCATTTCTCGTGTAAAAAAAAGTTTGCATTGGCTTCAGGTGTAATATTATAGACTGTACCCGTTAATTTACCTTGCAAACGGTTTGAGTTTTGCGACAAATCCTCGCCAGAAGGGCCTTTAAACTGTGCCATTCCTGATAGGGAAAAACCCAGGATAATCAGGATATTTATTATAATTTTTTTAGCTTTCATTCTACCGCTATTTTTTTTGAAGCCTTAAAAAACTTATTGTTTGGAGTAAGCCCTTCTACCGATATTTCAACTTCGCCTTTTAAATCGGAGAGATTAAACTCGAAATTTTGAGCGCCTCCGTTTTTGATATTTTCCCAAAGAAAAACTTGTCGTAAATCAGGTTGATCTAATTTTTCCCCGTTACTTTTTATAAGCGGGAGTTGACGATCGGTTTGAAGACAATCGTAACTAAATTGAGAAATATTTGTTTGTTCTGCCAGCCAACCATTCGATTTGTCGTTCAACGAAACCGCCAAAACACCTTTAAAAATCAGATCCCCATAAATTCGTTCGCGTGATACAACATCAATAAAATCGATATCGGTAGATTTTAGCTTAGTAAACAAACTATTTTTAAAAACAGGAATACCATTTATCAGTCGGAGCGGTTCATTATTGAAAAAGCCCGGCGGAGATTCATTTAACAAACGAAATGTAACCTCATTATCTTTAACCCTGTATTGAACCCCAAAAAGCAATTCGCGCGAAATTTCCTGAAAATCAGGCAAGTCGTAAAATTCGTTGGGGATTACCCGGTTTACTGCAGAGCCATAAAAGGGCACTTCAAAACTTACAGGCATTTCAAAAGTTTGGGGCTGTAAATAAAAACCAGGATTAAAAAGTTTGTTAATAAAACTACCATTAATTGCAGTTTCAATAAAACTTATTTGTTTTTGGTTTAATATCTTATTTTCTAATTGAACTTTTTCCTCCCGCTCAAAATAATTTTTGTCCACCCGAATAGAAAACTCCTTACCTAAATCTGAAACGGTTTGTAAAAAAATACCCGCTTTCCCTTTAGCATCCTTTAAAAAGAAATGAAAGTCCCCATCTTTTCCAGTAACATAATAATCGAAATACGGAGGATTAGCCGGAATTGATAAAAACACCAAAATCCCGTTTTGCGGAACTTCATTTTCATCTACTATTTTTCCGCTCAGCAATACCCCGTCTTTTTCGTTAAAACAAGGAATAAAACTTTCAGATTGTTTAACCCTAAATTGAAAAATACCACCCTTTTCTTCAGCAAGAGGATCAATGTGTGATGCATTAATTATTGCCTGAGTTCCATTGGTGGGTAATTTAAATTCTACATTTACAGCAACCTTGTCGCCTTTCGAATACGTTGTTTTATCCGTTTTAATTATAATCTGATCGTTTAAGTTTTCAGAGATTATTTTTTCCTTCAGGCCTGGAACCATAAATTGTGTTACATTTTCGTCGAAACGATTATACACAAAAAGTGTTTTACCGTTCACATCCAGATTGAGGTTGTTCCGTTGGGCATTTATAAAAGCAGTTAAAAAATAAACACCGGTACTTAAAGAATCAGGCACTGCAATATATCCGCTTGCCTTCCCGTCCGAGCTCATTTTTGTGACATCGGCAATTAAATTATTCCCTGGCGAATCGAGCTGAACATGAACAACGTTGCTCTCCATTTCAACTTCATTTTGAAGAATTACTTTAAACCAGACTGTATCGCCCGAAACACAATAATCGGTGTTAGTAAATAAAAATAAATTATATAAACGATCGTTTGTTTGAGCATGTGCGACAAAGGTCAGCCACATGAAAAGTAACAAGTATGTTATTTTTTTTCGTTTCATTAATTGAAAATTATTTAGGTTCCCAAAAATCCGGAGGTACTGTAATTTGCTCTCCTTCAACAGGGATATCGTAAAAATGATTTATCGGTTTTATCATGTATCCCAGCTCATCAGAAATGTACCTGATATAATAACGTCTTTCAACGGTAGAAGTAATTTCGAAATTACCGAGAATAATTTGTTCAGGGTTATTCGTACATGTCAGGTTATTCCTTGCCTGCACATAAAGCGGATCGAATAATCTCCCATCTGCATCTAACTGGTTATTTAAATCGTTATAAAAATCGTAAGTCGATTTTGACAGACTGTATTGGTGTAAAAATATAATCCAGCCCGAAAACAACTGTTCAAGTGTTACCCCGGCCGAGCGCTCAATAAAAAACAAGGGGTGCTTTTTTATATCAACCGAAGAAGAATATTCGGGTGGCGCAGCAATATTATAAGCACCTTGCGGATAAACAGTCTTCCAGGCAAACATGGTTTCAATTACCAATTCACCCATCTGCATTACCTCAACAGGAAATGTATATTGATATGTTTTTCGGGCTGAAAACCTGTAATGTTGTAATTCATTTTTATTTTGTATGTCGGCATACAATTGTACACCCACCTTATATCTAAAATCATTTACCGAATTTTCTCCGCCTTCCCTTACAACTTGCACTTCCTGAATTCCATAAATCGAATCCAGTTCAGGTGGTTCCAGCACCGATTCAAAAGTCGATTCATAAGAGTCGCCCCCGTAATCAATTTTTATTTTATATTCCAATCCAGGATTTAACTGAAAATCGACTCTGAAATTTCCATTACTCTCTTCGGGTATTTGATAAACTTTATTATTACTATCGATAATTGAAACCGCTGCCCCTTCGACCGCGGGATAAATAGATTTGGGGTCGTTAAAACCAAGCGATTTATAAAGCTTGATGTAGTTTTCATCGTGGCCATTTATTATTCTGGCATCGGCAACAATTATATTTTCACGATTTTCAATTTTGGGCAGGTAAATTTTTTCGCACCCTGATAAAATGACCGTGAATAGAACAAAATATATAATAATTTTTTTCATGTGTAATTGTTCGTTTTTAATGGCAATCCGTCAACTGACGTGGAGCTCGCGTAATAATCATCCTCCTCCCGACAAATCGGGACAAGTTATGTACCAATATTTGCAATGCTCGTTTCATCTAAAACTTAAAATTATAGGTTAACGACGGAACGGGTATTCCAATTACCGATAGTTTGTAGAGCGAATAACGCCTGTAATCATTATCCATTCCCGGAAGTGCTTTTTTGTAATAAACCGAATAAGGATTATTTCGCCCGTAAACGTTATAAATTGCAAATGTCCAGCTTCCTTTCCACATCCTTTTTTTGCGTAAATTTTCGTCGAACGTAATCGATAAATCCAATCGGTTGTAAGGAGGCATACGATATTTGTTCCGGTCGGAATAATAGACCAGGCTTTCGCCGGCGTAGGTGTATTTTATCTCTGGCAAAGTTACTGGCCGACCCGAAATAAAAACAAAATTACCTGATAACTTCCAACGGCGGCTAATGTTATAAGTTGTTGTTAACGAAAAATCGTGTGGTTTATCGTAAATAGATGCGTAATAATCTCCTTGCCATAAATTATCTTCCATAAAGTCGCTTGTAGTTTTCCGCATGGTGCGCGAAAAAACATAACTGGTATAACCGGTTAGCCTCCCGAACGATTTTTTTGCACTCAACTCAATTCCGTACGAATAACCTTTTGTCGGAACAAGAGCTGTTTCAATATTTTCGTTCATTATTAATTGGGCGCCATTTTTATATTCTATCAGGTTTTGCAGGTTTTTAAAATAAACTTCGGCAGAAAAATCAATCTGTTTAAACCACGAATCATTTTCAACTCCAACAGCAATTTGATCGCTAATAAGGGGAGCTAAATGATAATCTGCCGCTTTCCATGTTTCGGCAGGAGAAATAACCGCGCTGTTACTTAATTGAAAAATATATTGATTTGTGCGTTGATAATTAAATTTTAACGAGGTGTTTATATCCAAATCGAAATTTACAGAGAATCGGGGTTCAATCCCCCCGTACGATTTAGATACTTCGTTTGGTTCAAAATGCAACGATTCAACAGCGGTTTCGGGTGACATTGGTTGAGTTTGGTCGTAAAGGTAAACAAGCGGTGTACCAATGTTACTGAAATGGCTGTACCTTAATCCCAGCGAAACCGAAAACTCCGGTAGTATTTCAAATTCATCGCCAATGTAAGCTGCCCACTCTATTGCCTTTTCATCATTTAAACGTTTATTTTCAATTACCGAAACAGGGTTTAAAGGCGATATTTCACCAGGGCTGATTTTATAATTTATTGCTTTGAAACCGAGTTCTGCATTGTGCCTGGTGCTAGGATGCCAATTAAAATTATATCCAGCCGAACTGTAAATTAATTTGTTATTTAGATTATATGCCTCGCCCGATTTGTTGTTCGCAAAATCTGTTAGCTGGTACGCATATTCGCTATGCGATATTTCCAAATCGCCATAAAGTTGCTCGTTAAAGCGGGTATTCAATTTTAAATTGCCCAGCAAATTACCGTATTTGGTTACCGATTGAGAACTTGTACTAAACTCATCGTTGCTATTATAACCCATAATGCTGATCTTATTGTGCTGGTTAAATTTATAGGTTACTTTTCCCGATACATCATAAAAATGAGTTACACTTCTAGACAGGTTCAGGTCGGGTATTTTTTGCAAAATCCAATTTGTGTATGAACTTCGTCCACCTGCAACAACCGTTAATTTTTTATCTTTTGTTAGTGGTCCATCTAAGGTCAAACGCGAGTTAATAATACCAATCCCCCCGTAAACCTGCATAGTTTCATTATTACCTTCTTTAAAATCAACTTCCATTACCGAGGCCACACGTTCGCCAAATTTAGCTGGCATCCCCCCTTTAAACAATCTGACATCTTCTACCACATCAGGATTTATTAAGGATAAAAATCCAAACAAATGCGAAGAATTAAAAACAGGGCTTCCGTTTATTAATATTAAATTCTGATCGGTATTTCCGCCACGAACATTAAATCCCGACGAAAGTTCACTTACAGTTTGGACCCCGGCAAGCATGGTTAATCCTTTCAACACATCTACTTCACCCATCAATGCAGGTAATTGCTTTAACTCCTTCGACGACATTTGAACCATACTCATTTGCGAACGGGGCAAATCGGAATCCTCACCTAAAACTGTTACCTCCCCGATATTATGCGACTCTTCAAAAAGTTCGAAATCCTCGAAGCCATCTTCAATTAACCTGATTTTGAAACTCGTGCTTTGGAAACCCATAAATGAAAATCGCAATTGGTGATCGCCGGTTGGCATATCAAATCCAAAAATCCCATCCTTATCGCTTGTCGAACCCTTTTGGAGTTTATTATCATAAACTACCGCTCCAACAAGTGGTTCACCAGTTTTTCCATCCAAAATACGGCCCTCCAGTTTTGCATTTTTATACCGACCGATATTCATGGGGTCGCCAATAATTAATAGCTGGGTTTCGTTATTAAATCTTGAACGGGTGTCAGAAACTTTTGGGAAAATTACAACTGCATCGTCCTGATAAAAAATATAAGTGAGTTCGTGGTCTAAAAAAACATTATTTAAAGCCTGAATAAGCGGGGTATTTCTGAAAGTCTTCGAAATTAAATACGGTTCAACCCAATTATCTTTGAAATAAACTTTTATCCCATGTTTTTCTTTTAGGGAAGTCAAAAAATCTTTTAAAGGTTGCTCTTGATAACTTTCGGAAAGCCTGATATTTTCAATCTTCTGGGCTATGGTATAATTGCCAAATCCAAGTGTAATAAATACACTAAACAGCAGCACGCGGGCAAAAAAATATTGTTTCAAATTAGTCGGTTTTAACTTTGATTTTCCTGATAAATAAATTCTAATTCCATTATAAAATATTTACCCAACTTTAATTTAATGCGAACTTAGATGATAATTTCCTGGAAAGGTTTAATGTATTTTTTCGAATTTGGAAAACTTTTTAAAGCACAAAAAAAAATACAACCTTAATTTTGTAACACCCATTTTTTTTTCAATCTTCGGGCAATTTTTAAATCAGTGATTTCCTTCTACATAGCTTTTAAAATAGTTAATTTATTCAAAATGAAAAAAATTGCAATTCTTATTTTAACTCTTGTAAGTTTTATTATTACAACAAATTCGCAGGAAAAATTAGATTATTATTTACCCGACAATGTAACATATGACCAAAACATCCCAACGCCCGAGCAGTTTTTTGGGCAACAAGTTGGCGAATGGCATGTTACCCACGATCAGATTTTATTTTATATGAAGGAGATTGCCAAAGTTTCGGACCGGGCCATTATTCATGAGTACGCCCGCTCGTGGGAAAACCGTCCGCTGGTTCAGGTAATTTTTACATCGGCAAAAAACCAAAGTAATCTTGATGAGCTAAAAGAGTTCCATAAAAAACATGCTTCACCTGATGAAAATATTTCGGGTGATGATGTTCCTTTGGTCGTTTCGCTAACTTATGGTGTGCATGGAAATGAATCCAGTGGGCCAAATTCTGCCCTTTTAACGGCTTATTATCTGGCAGCAGCCGAAGGTGAAAAAATCGACAATCTTCTGGAAAATACCATTATTTTGGTTGACCCAAACTTAAACCCCGATGGATTTACACGACACAGTACCTGGGCAAATATGCACCAAAGCCAAACTATTTCGGCAAATAGCGATTCACGTCAATTTACAGAAGTTTGGCCCGGAGGGAGAACTAATCATTATTGGTTCGATTTAAACCGTGATTACCTGTTATTGGTAAATCCAGAAAGCCGTGGCCGTGTTGCAACTTTTCATGAGTGGTTACCTAACATTGTTACCGATCATCATGAAATGGGTTCCGGTTCAACTTTCTTTTTTCAGCCCGGGGTTCCCAGCAGAAATAATCCTTTAACGCCAGAAAACAATTATGTACTTACTCACGAAATAGCAAAATACCATGCACAGTTTTTAGATGAAATTGGCTCCACCTATTTTTCGGAAGAGCAGTTCGACGATTACTATTTTGGAAAAG
Organism: Prolixibacteraceae bacterium; assembly: GCA_018648265.1. GTDB lineage: Bacteria > Bacteroidota > Bacteroidia > Bacteroidales > Prolixibacteraceae > Draconibacterium. The sequence goes on from JABGRN010000031.1 coordinate 22,218, forward strand.
GCTCGTCGTACCCGGACATTAATTCGAGCGTGGGCATTTTATTTGAACAAGCCGGTTTTAGAGGACGTTTCAGGGAAACCCCCAACGGCTTAAAAACATTGGCTTTTGGTATCCGTAACCAATTTACGGTTTCGCTTTCTACGCTCGAAGCAGCGGTTAATTTAAAAGATGAGCTACTTAGCCATCAAAAAGAGTTTTATTCTGAGGCCTTGAATCTTGGTAATAAAGATCCCATTAAAGCATACATTTTTGGAAGTGAGAATGATAAAATAAAAACTCAAAAGTTTATTAATTTTTTAAACCAACACCAAATTGAGGTTTTTGCAAATTCAAAAGTAATTTCGAAAAATGATATCGTTTTTCAACCCGGAAGCAGTTTCATTATACCTGTTAAACAAAAACAATATCGTTTATTAAAATCTATTTTTCAGGATGTTAAAACCTTTGCCGACAGTACTTTTTATGATGTTTCGACCTGGACATTCCCCTATAGTTTTAATATTCAATATGCCGAAATTGGCTCTTTAAAAGATGTTGTATTCTCAGACAAAGTATCGGCGACAAAAATAAAAGGAGAAATAATTGGAGGGAAAAGCAGCCTGGCATATCTTTTTAAATGGGATGAATATACAAGTGCAAAAGCATTATATAAACTGCAAAAAGAAGGTTTAATAACCAAAGTAGCGACCAATAAATTTAGTTTCGAAATAGAGGGTGACGAAGAACAGTTTACCTACGGAACCATTCTTATTCCGGTTAGTGGACAAAAACTTAATGAAAACCAGATTTTTGATTTGATTTCAAATATTGCCAATAAAACCGGTATTGACTTTTACGGATTAACAACCGGACTTTCGCCAAAGGGAATTGATTTGGGGAGCAACAGTTTTGTACCTCTAAACAAACCTGAAATTTTATTATTTGTTGACGGAAGTACAAGCAGCCGTGATGCCGGTGAGATTTGGCACTTGTTTGACCAACGATATAAAATTCCGGTAACTTTGGTAGAAACCAAAAGGTTGAGCTCGGTTAACCTTTCGAAATATAATACAGTTATTTTACCCGGTGGATCCTATCGCGAATGGAGTAAACCAGATGTTCAAAAACTAAAAACATGGGCAAACCAGGGTGGAAATATTATTGCTTACAAAAGTGCTGCATCGTGGGCTTCAAAAAACGAATTGGGGAAAACAACATTTAAAAAAGGGACTGCACCAGATTCAACGTTGAAATTAAATTATGTAGATCGGAGAAAAGAATATAGTCTGAATTCGATAAGTGGAGCAATTTTTAACACGGAAATGGATATCTCCCACCCGCTTTGTTACGGATACTTAAAAATAGATTTACCCGTATTTAAAACCGGGACTTCGGTAGCCGAATCGTTAAAAGTAAATTATTCAGAACCAGTGAAATTTTCTTCTACACCGTATTTAAGCGGATTTATTTCAGACAAAAACCTCGACAAAATAAAAAGTGCACCGGTGGTTTCTGTTCAATCAATCGGTCGTGGGAAATTAATCAGCTATCACGAAAATATGACTTTTAGGGGAATCTGGCTGGGGACAAATAAGTTGTTTTCGAATTCTGTGTTTTTTGGAAGTATAATTAGATAATTAATTATTCACGGGGTGACTTGAAGTCACCCCATGAATAAAATCACAACTAAAACTCATAATACAAACCGGTAAAAACCCCAATCCGGTACGGTCGGTAATCAACGCCAGAGTTTTTATTAATTGAATTCAGGTAATAATTCATACGGGGTTCCACCGCTAACGACACATTTTTGCCCAGTGCATAATTAATACCAATTCCAAAAGTCCCCGATAAATTTAAAGTGGAAATATCCTGCGTTTCACCAATATTCTGGAGGCCAAATTCATTTTCCATAAACGCATTGTTAGCCACTAATAACCCGGCATTTAAACCACCTACAATTTCCACATCAATTTTCGCGTCCACAACATTAAGCCTCAACAAAATAGGTATTTCAATAAAATCGAACTTCTGCGAAAACTCGCCTTCGGTAAGCAAAATATTTGAATATTCGCTCGAACTTTCGAGGTCTGCAGCAACTTCTACCCTATCGGGGGTGCCGCTAAACTGAATTACGCCTGCCGTGCTGTTCATTTCCATTTGTCCGTTTGCAACATTTACGGCTGTATTAAAATACGATTTCTCATCGGCGCTAAATGCCAAATCCATATTACTGCTCCTTGCAAATAATTCGGATGAATTATTCGATTTCTGACCATTCTGTGCGTAATAAATCCCGCTTTCAATACTTAACCTTTTACCGGTTTTATATTGAATAGACAATCCACCACCCAAATTCCCGTTTCCGGAGGAACCCGAATAAGTCATATTTTGAGCATAACTTTCTGAATGGCTCGACACATTTGAAGAATAACCCGGAGATAAGTGCATCCCCATTTTCCAATTGGCCTTATTTTTTGCCGATAGGTTCGATGTTTTAACATTTTGGGCAATACGGTTTTTCTCAGTTTCAGTGTAACGATTTGCCGATTCTGTGAACGTATTTTTTGCAAGAAATAATTCGGCTTGTTCCGGCTTAAACAATACTTCAATTCTGTCCAGCATTTTCATCCTTGTTTTTTCAAATGAAGTGAAAACCGGGATTTCTGTTTCCTTTGTTTTCGTTATTGTATTTTTATTTAATGAAGTACGTTTGAACGAATTATTTTCTGTGACTTCAATCACTTGTTGATTTTCTGCTTCGTTTTGTAACTCTTTTTGATTGTTAGAATTAGCAAATCCCTGAATACTTTCCTCTCCTGAAATTTCTTTTTCAGTTTTAACTACTTCACTTTCCACAGTTGATGGAATAATTTCATTCGTGTTATCGTTAAAATACCATCCTGCCAAAAAAGCTAAAACCACCACAGCAGCAGCTGTTATCCAGCTAAAATAGGCCAATCGCCTTTTCTTTCGCTGCCCGGTCAACTGCCCCTGAATATTATCCCAAACATGGGTAGGGGGCGGCATCGAAAAACCGTTCAGTTTTTCGCGAAAAGCTTTATCCATATTTTTATCTTTCATCATGCAGAATAATTTGCATTTGTTTCAATTTCGCCATAAAGTTGTTTTACTTTACGTTTTAAAATATCCCTCGATCGGGCGAGGTTCGATTTTGAAGTCCCCACCGAGATTTTCATCTCTTCGCTAATTTCCTTGTGGTTCATTCCTTCCAAAACAAAAAGGTTAAAAACCATACGGTAACGAGGCGATAATTGTTGAATGAGTTCTATCAGTTCGTTTGCAGAAATTTTATCAAGAATATCATCAGAAAATTTTACCTGCTCGTAAATCCCGATATCTTCAACCGGGTGCATCAAATGCTGTTTCCGATATTTCTCCAACGACACATTTACCATAATCCGCCTTACCCAACCTTCAAAAGAACCTGCGTGCCTAAAACTTTTTATGTTCATAAAAACCTTAATAAAACCATCTTGTAAATTATCTTCAGCTTCAGTATTATCTTTGGCATACCGAAGGCAAACCCCAAACATCTTTGGCGCAAACATCCGGTAAAGTTTCTCTTGGGCACGAACTTCTCCCGAGGCACAATCGTTTATAATATTTTTTAGGTCTTCCAAATTCTGCTTACAAATGAACTCTCAAAATTAAGGATATTTTTTTTTCAATTCCCTGAAAATAGAATCCATAACAATATTAGTTTCCTGCTTCCCGTTTTTATTTGAACTAAAAACATTAACCAGATGGATTTTTGTTCAAAACGGTTGCGTTGAAAATAATAATTGTACGCAACCTTTTAAACATTTGAAACATCTTTGAAAAGAAATTATGCTGAAAACAGATTAGCATAAAGTGAAAACTGTAATCATGAAAACAACATCGACACTATTTATTTTAATGGCTGCTTTACTTTTTGTTGCTTGCGATTTGTTTCAAAATAATGTTGAAAACGAAATTTATCTTAATGAAAAAACCGCTCGCTTAATTGAAGCTGAAAATGACTTTGGTTTTGAACTGTTCCAAAATATTTATGCTTCGGAAAAGGAATTCGAAAACATAATGGTTTCGCCACTTAGTGTTAGCCTGGCCCTTGCAATGACTTATAACGGTGCTGAGGGTGAAACCAAATCGGCAATGGAAAAAACGTTAAAAGTATATGGATTAACACCCGATGACATTAATACCTCGTACCAAGATTTGGTTGAAGCCTTAAAATCGCTCGACCCAAAAGTGTTGCTCGAAATTGCAAATGCCATTTTTTACAGAGACGATTTTACGGTTGAAAATGAATTCATTTCAATCAACAAAAACTATTACGATGCGGAAGTTTCGGCACTTGATTTTAATTCGCCACAAGCGGTTAACACAATCAATGACTGGGTTGCCGAAAAAACACACGATAAAATTGAAACAATTCTTGAGGAAATAACTCCCGATCAGGTAATGTTTTTACTTAATGCCATTTATTTTAAAGGAATCTGGCAAAAAGAGTTCAATATTGAAAGCACAGAAGACCTACCTTTTTATCTTGAAAACGGCACTGCCATTCAAACAAAAACAATGCAGCGTTTAGATACACTGCCCTACTCCACGAACGATTTATTCAGCGCTGTACAACTTTCGTATGGAAAAGGAAATTATAACATGTATGTTTTTCTGCCCGAACCCGGGAGAACAATCCAGGAAATTGTAAATAAACTCGATAAAGATAACTGGGAAACCTGGATGGAAAGTTTCCAGGAAACACAAAATGTTGACATTAAATTCCCAGGGTTTAAATACGAATATGAAATTACCTTAAACGATGTTTTAACCGAAATGGGAATGGGAATTGCGTTTACCGGAGCGGCAGACTTTACAGGAATCAACCAAAATGGAGGTTTGCAAATTGGTTTTGTGAAACACAAAACTTTTGTTGAAGTTAACGAAGAAGGAACCGAAGCAGCTGCGGTAACAATTGTTTCTATCGAACGCACATCGGCAGGGGGTCCGGAAAAAGTCCCATTTTATGTAAACCGACCTTTTATTTATACAATTATTGAAAAAGATACCGGGGCGATTTTATTTATTGGGACAGTAAAAAATCCTTCGTTAAATTGAAACAAGATTTATATTTTTATTCATGAAACAAAAATTAAAAAATAAGTTGCTTAAAATAAATACAAATATTTATGTTTGGATTCCAAAAAAGCAAACTCAGAAAATAGATAATTATGAAAACACTATTCACATTCATTACCCTGTTTACTTTTATTGCAATTAGCTCGTGCCAACAGGAAAATATAAGTGTCGAAGAAAATAAAATCATTCAGTTAGATGCAAAATCGGCTCAATTAATCGAAGCAGACAATGCTTTTGGTCTGGAAATTTTTCAGGAAATCAGGGATGAGAGCGAAGAAGAAAATATTATGATTTCGCCGCTCAGTATTTCAGTAGCACTTGCCATGGCTTACAATGGCGCCGATGGAGACACCAAAACTGAAATGGAGAATGCCATGAAACTAAATGGCTTAACTACTGATGAAATTAATGCATCGTATCAAATGCTTATTTCAGCCCTTCAATCACTTGATGAAGATGTAATATTCGAAATTGCCAATGCTGTTTTTTATGCACAGGGATTCTCGGTAAAAGCTGATTTTATTAACACAAACAAAAATATTTACGATGCCGAAGTTGAAAGCCTTGATTTTAGTTCACCGTCGGCAGTTACAACAATTAATGACTGGGTAGCCGAAAAAACCCACGATAAAATTCTTTCAATAATCGAACAATTAAGCCCGCTCGACCGGATGGTTCTTGTAAACGCCATTTACTTTAACGGGATTTGGACTGCCCAATTTGATGAAGAAGGAACTCACCTACAAAATTTTCACAAAACTGATGGTTCTTTATTGGAAATTCCGATGATGAATAAAGAAGATAAACTGGATTATACTTCAAATTCATTGTTCAAAGCCATAAAAATGCCTTACGGAAACGGTCAGTACAACATGTTGGTCTTTCTTCCTGCCGACAACAAAAACTCACAGAATGTTATAGATGAACTTACTTCAAGCAACTGGAAAAGCTGGATGGAAAGCTTTGAAGTTGAAGACATTGTTGAAGTAACTATGCCACGCTTTAAGTTTGCTTTTGAAATCGGGCTCAACGATGTTCTGAAAAAAATGGGGATGCTAAAAGCTTTTCAAGCAAACATTGCCGATTTTTCGAAAATTACCGATGAAGATTTATACATCAGCTCGGTAAAACACAAATCGTTTATCGACGTTAACGAAACAGGAACCGAGGCCGCCGCGGTAACTTCAATTACTTTTACTACTACCAGCATTGGAAATGAACCTCCAAAAATTACATTCCTCGTTAATAAACCTTTTGTTTTTGCAATTACCGAAAAAGATACAGATGCAATCTTGTTCGTTGGCGAAGTGCAAAACCCGGAATATGAAGAATAAACTCTTTTGGATTGCGGTATTACTCATTTTATTTTCCTGTTCAAAAGAAACTGATGAAAAAAAATTTGAAATTAAAAAGGGAACAGGAACGGTTTGGTTAAGTGGCGGATTAGCTTTCTGTGCAACACAAATTAGAATGGACAGTGGCGACACCCTTATTCCCGTTAACGAACAAATTTTGTTTTACCAGGGAGGACAACAAGTAAGAATATCATTTTCTGAACTTGAGATAAGAGAATCCGGTTGTTCAATTGGAAAAGATTGTGAAATAATTGAAATAACAGTTATAGAATAAATTGAAACAATTGTACGTTCTTTTATAAAACAATAAGCCATGAAACGATTAATAACAATGTTATTTCTTGCAGTCGTTTTATTTTCAGGATGTCAGCAAGAAGATGAAATAACTTTTCAGGAAACGGGTTTGGTTGTAGATTATGCCGGAGCCGGAAATTGTGGGTTTGTAATTGAACTGGACAACGGAAACCGGATTCAACCTTTGTATTATCCCGATGATTTTATTTTTGCCCACGGACAGCGTGTTTTTATTGAATACCTTGAGCTTCCAAACGTAATTCCAAGCTGTGATAAAGGTGCTGCCTGCGATATTAAATATATTGAAGAGCTGAGTTGCGCCCCTTTTGTAGATTTGTATTTCAGCAATTACGACAGTTTGGCCCGCGACCCGGTTTTCATACACGAAGCCTTTGTTGATGGCGACTGCCTGCACATCAAGCTTTCGTACAGCGGTGGTTGCCAGGCACATACAATTGACTTGGCAAGAATGCACCCCTGGTATGTGGGCAGCTCAAATATTCCAACTTTTGAAATCCGGCACAATTCCAACGGCGATTTATGCGAAGCATTTTTTACAAAAGAGCTTCGATACGATTTAACTCCGTTAAAACTTGAAGGTAAAACCGAGTTTGTGCTTACTGCAAAACTAACGGATGGTGAAATATATAATAAAATATTTGAGTTGAATTATTAGGAAGTGCCTCCTATAATTTTGTTGTCATTGTTGGAGTCCGTGAAGTCGTCAATTTTAAAATGAAGCACCAAATTACAAAACTCAGATCACAAATAAATTCCAAATATCAATGCTCAAACAATAAAAATAATTTTGAATATTGAGATTTCGATCATTGTGATTTATTTGAATTTTGGTGCTTGACAGTTGAGATTTGTTTTGATACAGACTTTAAAGTTAGACTCATGTCAGTTCAACCAAGGTTGCTCAATATTGGTCAACCTTTCTATTTTTATCTACTTTAGCATTCGAAAAAAACAAAAATGGCTGTAAAAGATATTTTATTAATTGGAAATCCCAAACTTTACGAGAAATCGGTTTCAGTTGAAAAAAAGGAACTAAAACAATTACATCCTCAAATTAACCTGATGTTTGAAACCGTGCTCGATTTCCGCAATAAATACGGAGCGGGCCGTGCCATTGCTGCTCCCCAGATTGGATTACAAAAACGAATTATTTGTTTGAATATCGACAAACCTGTTGCAATAATAAATCCTGTTCTTACTAATCTCAGCAATGAAATGTTTGAAGTGTGGGACGATTGTATGAGTTTCCCAAGTTTGCTTGTAAAAGTAAAACGACATAAAAAACTCACATTATCTTTTTTCGATTCAAACTGGCAAAAGCAAACCTGGCTTTTAGAAGACGATTTGGCCGAATTAATTCAGCACGAATACGATCATTTGGACGGAATACTCGCTACACAACGTGCAATCGACCAACAATCATTTAAATGGAAAACATAAAAAAAGCTGCCCGCTTTTACAAACGGACAGCTTTTTTTGATTTTATTTTTTTTTAGAAAATGCTATACGATAAACCAACAGCAAAAGTTACCGTTGTTTTACTCAGGATTTCATTGTAAGTACCAACATCGGGATCGTTAAAACTCACATCTTGATCTTCGTAAAACGTATTTGAAAAACCTGCATCCAAGGCCATTTTATCACTAATCTTCCACATTAAACCAGCACCGGCAGTAACTGATGGGTTACTGTAACTAAAATCGCTCTGATAGCTTTCAGCAATGCCAGACTTTGAGCGCAAACCACCAACACTAATTGCAAAATTATCGCTTAAATTAAACTGAAGCCCTAAGCCAATTTCATAACCGTTATTATCAATTTCGCGGGTACGGATCTGAGTTGGATCAACACTTGCCCATACTGCTCCATCCCTTGTATTTACTCCCCAGTCAACACCTTTGTCGAAATACATATTATACGATACCTGTGCTTCCAGCCAATCAGCAGCTTTGTATCCAACACCAACAGCAAGAATAGCAGGAATATCACTGTTTGATGTGCCCCCGTCAGGGAATAAGCCCAGATCATCAACTTCGGTACTGTTAGTAAGCTGAAGCGTTGTTTTCATTTCGTACTTAACAGCAATGTTTAACTCTTCGGTTGGTGAAATATTAATTCCAATCATTGGTGTGAAGCCAGCTCCAGTTTGTTCTGTTATCACCTCTCTATCACCCATTTCTGCTGATGTTCCTTCGAGTAAAGCTGAAGTTCCTGTTAATTGTGCAGCTTGCCCCGCATAAGTTGCAGCCGCCGTGGAATAAGTACCTTGAACAGTTGCAAGGTTCATCGCATCAATTTGCGCTTGTGTCAAACCCAGGCTGAGTAACCCACCGGCTACCTGTGCCCTGGTTGCGGCATCAATATAACCCGCGCCTTCAAGTTGTTCAAGTGTAAATGCACTTGCCCCTCCATCAATTAAAGGTTGCAAGTTAGAAGCCGTTCCCCCCAACAAAGCAGCACCAGCACTTGCTTGCGAAGCTAATCCACCAACAAATCCCGCTGTTTGTGTCAGCCAATCAGCAGCACCGAACATTTGCCCAGCAACATTTAACTGAACATTCCGGATACTTCCTTCGTAGGTATTAGTTGCCGGCAAATATCTTAAACCGCCAAATACCGAAAACGCGTCGCTAACTTTATAAGTTGCCCCGAGTTGTATTCCCCAAAAAATAGAACTGCCACTAAACGATAATTCTGCATCGTAACCCTGAACTGCCAAGGCCGGACTAATTTGTGTCAAGCCTGCTAAACCAGGCACAACTTTAGTAATTGGTATTTCAAAAGATGGCAAACCCCTATCAAATGTAGCTGATCCACCACCCCCGTTTGGTCCAAAACCCAAAGAAATTGCCCAATTCTCTTTTTTATAAACTCCAAAAGCTGTTGGGAACGCAGGGACTTTTACAATACCTTCGTAATTACCATCGTTCAATAATGGGAAATTACTTTTTACAGGTTTGGTTTGATAAATACTCTGGTTGTAAACAGCAAAATGCCAGCCGTCTTGTAATTTTATTAAACCGGCAGGGTTAAAATATACTGCATCAATATCTGTTGAAGCATTCCTTGACAACATGCGGATAAACTGTGCACTTTGGTTTGTATTCGTTAACAAACCACCGGCAAAAGTCATTTGTGTTAGCATAAATAATGCAGCAAAAAGTGTTAATTTTTTCATACGTTAAATTTTTAATTGTACGTTATTCATTAATTTATAAATACATTAGATTTAATATTTTGATACTATTTTCGATGTTTAGCTGAATTTTAGTTAAGCAAATTTATAATTTATAATTTATTCACAAAACATTCTTATTGATTTTCAATGAATTATAAAACTTTCGAATAAACTGATCATAAGTTCGATTTAATTAAACAAAAAACCCGAAAAATAACTTCCGGGTAATTCCTTCATTATAAATATTTTAAATATGAATAACTTCGTCGTAGGCAGCGGCTGCCGCTTCCATAATGGCTTCGCTCATTGTTGGGTGGGGATGGACTGTTTTTAATAATTCATGCCCGGTAATTTCGAGTTTCTTAGCTACTACAAGTTCGGCAATCATTTCTGTTACATTTCCACCAATCATGTGTGCACCAAGTAACTCGCCATATTTTGCATCAAAAATTAACTTTACAAAACCATCTTTTTGTCCAGAAGCACTTGCTTTTCCGCTTGCAGAGTATGGAAACTTACCCACTTTAATTTCGTAACCTGCCTCTTTTGATTTGGCTTCTGTTAATCCCACCGACGATACTTCCGGATTTGTATAAGTGCAGCCTGGGATATTTCCATAATCAATCGGATCAGGATTTAAACCTGCAATTTTTTCAATACAAACAATTCCTTCGGCCGATGCCACATGAGCCAATGCGGGTCCTTCAACAATGTCGCCAATGGCGTACACACCATCAACATTAGTTTTATAAAACTCGTCCACTTTAACCCGTCCATTTTCGGTTTCCACACCCATTTCTTCCAAACCAATACCTTCGGTATTTGGCGAAATTCCAACGGCAGAAAGTACAATATCGGCATCAATAACTTGTTCGCCTTTTTTAGTTTTAACGACAACCTTACATTTATCGCCCATTGAATCGACACTTTCAACAGATGATCCGACAAGCACCTTCATTTTCATTTTCTTGAAGGAGCGTTCCAACTGTTTTGCCACATCAAGATCTTCGTTTGGAACCACTGTTGGCATAAATTCAACTAAAGTTACTTTTGTACCAATCGACTGATAAAAATAAGCAAACTCGCTACCAATTGCACCAGACCCAACAACAACCATACTTTCGGGAAGTTTGTCGAGTGTTAGAGCTTTGCGATATCCTATTATTTTTTTTCCGTCGATGGGTAAATTTGGTAACTCGCGCGAACGGGCACCTGTTGCCAGAATTATATGTTTTGCCGAATAGGATGTTTTATTGCCTGACTCATCGCTTACTTCGACCGTGTTTTTGCCAGCCAGTTTCGCAAAACCGAAAATCGAATCTACTTTATTTTTTTTAAATAAGAACTGAATTCCTTTGCTCATTCCATTAGCCACGTCGCGACTTCGTTTTACCATAGCCGCAAAATCAGGTTTTACCTCCCCGTCAATTGTTACCCCGTAGTCGGCTGCATGTTTGGCATATTCGAACACCTGAGCGCTTTTTAACAACGATTTAGTTGGAATACAGCCCCAATTAAGGCAAATCCCGCCCAAATTTTCTTTCTCAACCACAGCAACTTTCATCCCTAACTGTGCTGCCCGAATTGCGGTTACATAACCACCTGGCCCGCTTCCAATAATAATTACATCGTAATTCATCTTTATACTATTTTTTTTGATTGTTTATTTTAAGTAAATATAACACCGGTAACTTTGAAAGGTTTTCAGTAAAATTAAAGCAATTATATTGTTTTACCATCCATTCGTTTTGAGTTTAAAATACTAATCCCAAATTTAAAAACAACTATGTATTTATCATTTCAATTTAGAATACATTTCCAATAATTTTCCTGCAGCCACAAACGAGCTTATTTTATTATTCAAAACTTTTAACTCCATTTCTTTAACAATCTCCTTAATTTCAGGATGCCGATAAAAATTATTTTTGAGCTGCTCTTCAATTGTTTCGTGCATCCAATATGCTGATTGCTCGTTTCTTTTATTGAAAAAATAGTCGTTGCCCTGAGTCAGCATTTTATACTTTTCAATTGTATCCCAAATTTCTTTAATTCCTGAATTTTGTAATGCCGAGCAAGTAGAAACTTTTGGATCCCATCCCGATTCTTTTCTGGGGAAAAGATGAAGAGCGTTTGAATATTGGCTTTTTGCCATTCCCGCTTTTTCAACATTGTTTCCGTCGGCTTTATTAATTGCGATGGCATCGGCCATTTCCATAATCCCGCGTTTGATTCCTTGTAACTCGTCGCCGGCACCTGCCAGCATCAATAGCAGAAAAAAGTCGGTCATTGAATGTACCGCTGTTTCACTTTGTCCTACCCCAACCGTTTCAATAAAAATATGGTCGAACCCGGCAGCTTCGCAAAGTATAATTGTTTCGCGTGTTTTTCGGGCAACACCCCCCAACGATCCCGCCGATGGACTTGGACGGATATACGCATTTTTATCGGTTGACAAATCTTCCATCCGGGTTTTATCGCCCAAAATACTACCCTTCGAAAGTTCGCTGCTTGGATCGATAGCTAAAACTGCCAACCTTCCCCCACGCCCGGTAATGTATTTTCCAAGTACTTCTATAAATGTACTTTTCCCGGCTCCCGGCACACCTGTAATCCCAACCCTGATTGATTTTCCACTCTGCGGAAGACACCGGGCAATAATTTCCTGGGCAATATTCTGATGTTTTAAATTTGAACTTTCTACAAGCGTTACCGCTTTACTAAGTATCGTTATGTCTCTTTTCAGGATACCGTCCACATATTCCTGAACGGACAATAGCTTTCTTTTTTTCTTTAGAAATCTTTTAACCGATTCGTTATCGACAGCATCGGGTTGAGAAACCCCATTATTTACATTTAATCCTTTAAATTCAGGGTTGTTTTCAATATGATGTTGTGCATTTTTTGACATTCAAAACTTATCTGAAAGCAAAAGTACTACAATTCGAAAAAGAAAGAAATATATAAACAAAAAGGTGCCGCGAGCTAAGCTGCGACACCTTATATTATTTTTATCAATTTTTTTTAACCTTCGGGAACTATAACATTGCTAGAAACACGTAAAGTCGTTGTTGGTGTTTTCGGGTCGTTAGTAATTACGGTAATCGATTTGCTCTGACGGCCACGTTTCCCACGCGAATCGAAAGTAACTTTAATAGGAGCCGTTTCGCCCCCGGCTATTACTTTTTTTGCCGGCGCTACCGCTGTACAACCACACGATGCCCGAACATTCCTAATTATCAAATCAGTTTTCCCATTGTTTGTAAGATTAAAAGTAAATTCTTTTTTATCACCTTGTTTCATATCCCCAAAATCGTACGATTTTTCAGAAAATGTTGCAACGGCAGCATTTGTGAGTTGATCTGGTGTATATTGCGAGAAATCTTCTGTTAAAGTAGCACTTACCCCAACCGAATTTTTATAATCATTGCTTCCATCGAGCGAGAGATAAATCCTGTGTGATGCAAATCCATAGGTATTTGCCAACTTAGCGTCGTAAGTTACAATCAATTTGCCTTTTCCTTTTGCAGGAATAATTTCAGGCTCAATTTTGGCAGTTACGTGTTTTGGCACAGTTCGAAACCCTACAGTAATTGGTTTATCAGTGTCGTTAACCAATTCCATCTCATTGGTTTTTACTTCATTTTGAACCATTTTTGCAAAAGAAACATGATTCGTTTTTACCCTTAGTTCTCCCAGTTTCCGTGGGTATAATTCGGCAATTGATTTTTCGCGCTGCGCAACGGTACCTTTAATATGAAGCACCACATTTGCATTTTCGGCATTTGAACTTACGGTGACAGTTTTATCGAAATACCCGGGACGATTTCTGGGATTGTAACTTACCTGTATTTCACCCGATTTGCCAGGTGCAACCGGTTCGCGCGTCCATTTTGGGCTTGTGCAACCACAAGAAGCCCTCACACTATTTAATACTAATGGTACAGCTCCTTTGTTAGTAAAGGCAAACGTAGTGGTTTGAACACCGTCAGACTCCTTAAAAGTTCCGTAGTCATGTTCTAATTCGTTAAATACTATTTTTGATTTTTCTTGTGCTACTGCCTCGTTGAATGCAGTTGCAAGCAAAACAATCAATACCAGACTTAATAAATGTTTCATTTTATTTGTGTTTTAATTATTTGGATTTATTACCTTACTTTGTTTCAGGCAAAAATATAAATGCTTTACGGAATTCTCTGTTAACCATGTCTATTATTTTGTTAATAAAGTGTTAACAGGAAATTCGAACAAAAAATGGTTAATTTGGCTTATAAAATCATAAGTTTATATGAAAGGTAAAACTTTAAAATATATTATATTCCTTGCTACTATTTCGGTTGCCGGAATTTTATTGATTCAGTTTGTCTTTCTAAAAAATTCTTATAATTATTCTGAGAAACAATTTCGTGAAAGCACTTCTGTGGCGTTAAAAGAAGTAGCCTGGCAAATTTTGCTTTCCAGCGGGAATACTTCAAATTTCGATAGTATTACACCCGTAGAAATAGTTTCTAACAATTCCTATTTGGTAAATGTTGGAGCATTAATCGACAAAGAATTATTAAAATCACACTTGATCGAAGAATTAAAAAAACACGAGATTTATTCTAATTTTGAGTTTGCTATTTTTAATCCTGTAAATGAGCAAATGGACGACGCGACATTAATTTTAACAAACCAGGAAGAAAAACCATCGTACTTTAATTTTCCAAAAAACGAAAATTACAACAACTATTTTGCAGTCCATTTCCCCGATCGTTTTTCCTATTTTTATTCACGGCTTTCAATAATCTATTTTTTTACAGCTTTGCTTTTACTCGTTGTGGTGTTTTTTGGTTATACCCTATCTGTAATAATCCGTCAACGACAGCTTTCCGAAATACAGAAAAACTTTATTAACAACCTGACTCACGAATTAAAAACCCCAATTTCTTCGATTGCCTTGTCGGCTAATGTTATTAACAACGAAGAAATATTAAAATCGCCCAAGCGTTTATTCAAATATGCACAGATTATCCAGGAACAAAATAACCGTTTATCGAAAAACGTTGAGAAAGTGCTAAACCTGGCTTCATTGGAAAAAAACACAATTAAGTTAACAGAGGAAGAAATTAATTTAACCGAATTCATTTTAGAGGCTGCCGGGCATTTTAAACAATCCGATTTTGGGCAAAAAGCAATCATCCAAACCCAATTTAATACTACTGGCGAAATTGTGTGGGCCGACAAATTTCATTTTTCAAACCTCATTTTAAATGTCCTTGAAAATGCCGTAAAATATTGCGAAAAAAAACCATCTGTAAGAATAGAATCGTTCAAAAAGAAAAAAATTATTAAGTTGACATTTATCGACAATGGAATTGGTATTTCAAAAGAACACAAAAAGAAAATATTTAAGAAGTTTTATCGGATACCAACCGGCAATGTACATAATGTTAAAGGTTTTGGATTAGGGCTCGATTATGTTCAAAAAATTACAAAAGCACATGGCTGGAAAATAAAGGTCGATAATAATCCTGAAGGAGGCAGTATATTTACAATTTCAATTCCAGAAAAAAGATGAGTGAAACTATATTTAAAATATTATTAGTTGAAGATGATGAAGCTTTACGTTTTATTGTAAAAGACAATTTGGAACAAAAAAATTATAATGTTGAAGTTGCCGAAGATGGCAAAGTGGCCCTTGAATTGTTCGAACATAATTACTTCGACCTTATCATCCTCGATGTTATGCTCCCGAAAATTGATGGCTTTCAGGTAGCCGAAACTATACGTAAAATAAACGAGCAGGTCCCGATTATTTTTCTAACAGCCCGCTCAATGACAGAAGATAAAATTACCGGTTTAACCATCGGAGGTGACGATTATATCCCAAAACCGTTTAGCATGGAAGAACTGTTGTTAAAAATAAAAATCTTTTTAAAACGCAGCCAGTCGCAACCAGTTACAAAAGAGATTTCTAATAAAACATTAGATATTGGGAAATTCCGGTTTCAGCCCGAAGAATTGACACTTGCTATCGACGGGGACTCGCGCAACTTAACACTCAAAGAAGCTGAATTAATTAATATTTTTTCAGAAAATATAAATAAAGTGCTTAGCAGAAATGAGATCCTGGAAAAAGTGTGGGGATCAAACGATTATTTCCTGGGGCGCAGCCTCGATGTTTTTATTACCCGTTTGCGGAAATATTTTAAACAAGATCCCAATATTAAAATTGTTAACCTTCATGGAATTGGGTTCCGGTTCTCGGTAAAAAAAGACAATTAACTATCGTAAAATTTTAATAATGACTGTTACACAATTACTTTTATTAATAATTATTGGTTTACTTTCTGGCGTGCTGGCAGGAATGTTTGGGATTGGAGGGGCAATAATTGTAATCCCGGCACTGGTTTTTATTTTAGGGCTTTCGCAACACGAAGCCCAGGGAACCAGCCTTGCTTTTATGTTGCCCCCGGTTGGAATTATGGCCACATGGAACTATTGGAAAGGAGGCCATGTAAACTGGAAGTTCGCTTTAATTTTATCTCTGACATTTGTTGTTGGCGCTTATCTCGGTTCGCTTTATTCGGCGAATTTATCGGAAAGAATGCTCCGAAAAGCTTTTGGTGTTTTAATACTTATTGTTGCAGTAAAAATGATATTTTCTAAATAAAAAAGCACATTAGTTTTTGGAAGAGATAAAAAAACAACTATTTTTGCAGTCCGAAAATTTTATCGGATAATCAGAAAAACAAAAAGAAATGAAAAGAACATTTCAGCCATCAAATAGAAAAAGAAAGAATAAACACGGATTCAGGGAAAGAATGTCAACCGTTAGTGGACGTAAAATTCTTAAAGCCCGCCGTGCAAAAGGAAGATCAAAATTGACAGTTTCTGACGAGCCAAGACATAAAAGATAATAGTTAAGACATTAACTTTTTTAATCGAAGGTAAGGAATATTATTCTTTACCTTTTCGTGTTTATATGAACTAATTTTGAAACAATGAATACCGGGCAAAGTATAATTAATTCGCTTAACCTGTCGGAATCATTAAAAAAAATTACCGAAAAAGTTTTTGCGGGCAAACGAATTACCACCTCCGAAGCACTTGAACTTTTTCAATCATCGAACCTCTCACTTTTAGGCGTTTTAGCCGGTTTTACAAAAGAAAGGCTAAGCGGCAAAAACATCTTTTTTAATAAAAATTTTCATATTGAACCTACCAATATTTGTGTAAACCATTGTAAATTTTGTTCGTACCGGAGAAAAGAAGGGCAGAAAGGCGCATGGGAATACAGCATCGAAGAAATTGTTGACGATGTAAAAAAGCATATTTCAACTGGTGCTACAGAGGTTCACATTGTTGGGGGTGTGCATCCAAGCCGCAATGTAAATTTTTATGTAGATATGTTACAGTCGATAAAAAAAGCTGCTCCCGGTTTGCACATCAAAGCATTTACAGCTGTCGAGATTGACCAGATGTGCCAGATGGCAAATATCGGGGTCGAAGAAGGTTTGAAAAAACTCAAAGCAGCCGGTTTGGAGTCGATGCCGGGGGGTGGTGCAGAAATTTTTGATGAAGATTTACGTGCCGAAATTTGCCCCGACAAAACCGGTTCTGATGAATGGTTACGTATTCATTCAATTGCCCATCGCTTAGGAATACCCACTAACGCAACCATTCTCTACGGCTTGCTCGAAAATTATGAACAGCGCATTGACCATTTAAACAGGTTACGGACTTTGCAAGATCAGACAAATGGTTTTAATGCTTTTATCCCGTTAAAATTCCGTCGCGAGAACAATAAATATTCTCACGTAAAGGAAACCACGCTAATTGAAGATTTAAAAAATTATGCCGTTTCCAGAATATTTCTCGATAATATCCCACACCTAAAAGCTTACTGGCCAATGCTGGGAAAGCAAACTGCCCAACTCTCACTTGCTTATGGCGTTGACGATCTGGATGGCACTATCGACGATTCAACCCGTATTTATTCCATGGCAGGTGGAGAAGAAAATCCTTCCGCCAGCCGCACTGAACTTATTCGAATGATAAAAGAATTAAACTTTATTCCTGCTGAGCGCGATACAGTTTACAACATTCTGCAAACGTTCTAAATCGAAATAATAGCGAAAATTTTATTTAAACCCTTATTCCATACTTTTTTTGGTTTATTTTTGTTTTCTAATAGATCATTATACTTTTTGAAATGAGTTTAAAAAAATTCTTACTTAGCGGTGTATTTTTGAGACAGCTAATTTTTGCTGCAGCCCTTTTTGTTATAATAATTATTTTGACTTTACGGGGACTGAAAATTTATACCCGTCACGGACAGGCAAACCCAGTCCCTAATTTTACGGGATTAAACCAAACAGAAGCAAACGAAATTGCAAATCAACATAACTTGCTTGTTGAAATTATTGATTCGGCGCATGTAAACGGTGCACTTCCAGGGGTTGTTGTTGAACAGGTCCCTGAAAATGGATTTAAAGTTAAAGAAAATCGTACAGTTTTTTTAACCATAAACGCAACACTACCAGAACAAGTTGCCCTGCCAAAATTAACAGATATATCGTTTAGGCAGGCACAGGTTTTAATCGAAAATTGCGGCCTTGTTATTGGCCAAATCTCGTACCAACCTTCAGAATACAACGGGCTTGTTCTTAATATTCAACAAGATTCAACAGATATTTTACCAGGCGAACAACTTGCAAAAGGTGACAGTGTCGATTTAATTATTGGTAGCGACCAGGAAATTGCCTTAACTCCCCTCCCTAATGTAATTGGCTTAACAATCCAGGAAGCGCGTACAACAATAACAGATGCAATGCTTAATCCAGGAGTTTTAATTTTTGATGACTCTGTTATTTTAATGGAAGATTCGTTAAATGCAAAAATCTGGCAACAAAGGCCAAGCCGAATTAATTCTGCAACGGTTAACCTCGGTTCTACAGTTGATTTATGGGTTACTGTGGATCTGCTAAAAATTGACAATGCAATAAAACAAAATCATTAATTCACAATATGGAAGAATTTTTGCAAGAAAATGACAATTTGGAAGATGGCGTTTTATTTGAACATTACCGTATAACCGTAGATGCCGGACAGTCTGCAATCCGAATAGACAAATTCCTCACAAACCGAATTGAAAATGCTTCACGGAGCCGGCTCCAGGCTGCGGCAGATGCCGGAAATATTTTGGTTAATGGGAATTCGGTAAAACCAAACTACAAAGTAAAACCCAACGACGACATCCAGATTGTCATGGATTATCCCCGCCGCGAATTAAAAATCATTGCCGAAGATATTCCTTTAAATATTGTGTACGAAGACGATCAACTAATAGTAATTAACAAACCGCCAGGTTTTGTGGTACATCCCGGGCACGGGAACTACTCCGGCACACTCGTTAATGCACTGGCCTATTATTTTAAAGATCTTCCATTATTTAATAGCGAAGATCCACGACCCGGGCTGGTACACCGAATCGACAAAGATACATCAGGATTAATGGTTGTGGCGAAAACTGAACTGGCGAAAAACAAATTGGCTTTTCAGTTTTTCGAAAAAAGTACCGAGCGCCGATACCAGGCCCTGGTTTGGGGTAACCTAAAAGAAACTGAAGGGACCATTACCGGAAATATTGGGCGCAGCCTTAAAAACAGACAGGTTTTTACGGTTTTTCCGGAAGGCGATTTCGGCAAACACGCTGTTACCCATTACAAAGTTTTAAAAAGTATCGGGTATGTAAATTTGGTTGAATGCAGGTTAGAAACCGGGCGGACACACCAAATCAGGGTACACATGAAATATATCAACCACACTATTTTTAACGATTCAAATTACGGTGGCGACCAAATTCTTAGAGGAACAACATTTAGCAAGTACAGACAATTTGTACAAAATTGTTTTAAAGTACTTCCCCGCCAAGCCTTGCACGCAAAAACCCTGGGATTTGTTCATCCACTTACGGGCGAAAAGTTGGTGTTTAATTCAGAATTACCCGAAGATATGTCGTCGGTAATTGAAAAATGGGAAAATTATATTGCAAACAGACATGACTAATAAACCAAATATTGCCATTGTTGCAGGTGGCGACTCATCAGAATTTGTGGTGTCGGTTAAAAGCGGGGCCAATATTTTTAAAGCAGTTGACACTTCTAAATTTAATCCCTGGCTGGTTCAGATAAAAGGGAAAGAATGGATTGTATTTCAAAACAACAATAAAATTGCAGACATTGACAAGTCAGATTTTAGCTTTTTATTTAATGGCGAAAAAATAAATTTTTCTTTTATTTACATTACTATTCATGGAACACCGGGCGAAGATGGGATATTGCAGGGTTATTTCGATTTACTGAAAATCCCCTACTCTACTTCCAACATGCATTCTTCGTCGTTAACATTTAATAAATGGTTTTGCAATAACTACCTGCGTAGTTTCGGTATTAAAATGGGCAATTCTTTACTTATTTCAAAAGGAAGTAAAATTGATGCCAAAAAGATTGTTGATGAACTTGGATTGCCACTTTTTGTAAAACCCAATGCTGGAGGCTCAAGTTTTGGAATCTCAAAAGTAAAAAACATAACCGACCTTGAAAAGGCAGTGTACAAAGCCTGGAAGGAAAGCAATGGTGCTTTGGTAGAACAATTTATCGAAGGCAATGAATTTACCTGTGGACTGATCAAATATAAGGACACGGAACTTATTTTCCCTGTTACCGAGGTTCAAACAAAAAACGAATTTTTCGATTTTGAAGCTAAATACACGCCCGGCGTAGCCGATGAAATTACACCTGCCAGGCTTCCCGAAAATTTGTTTAAAAAATGCCAGCAAATTAGTTCAATGGTTTACGATTTATGCCAGTGTTCCGGAATTGTACGCGTCGATTTTATTTTAAAAGATAATGAATTTTACTTCCTCGAAATAAATACTACCCCTGGAATGACGGAAACCAGTTTTATTCCACAACAAATTGAAGCGATGGGACTTACATTAAAAGATGTACTCACCACAATTATTAAAAACGGATTAACACATCAAATTCAATAAACATTTGTGAATAAAATAAGTTAACAACTTAAGAAAGTAAAATTTGCTTGGCAGATTCGTTATTTTGTATTTTTACAATTCTGAAAAAACAACATTACTTTAAATTTTTAAACTAAAGGTTTTAAAATATTTATATGGCCGCAGAAAGAAAAAAAACCACATCGCAAAATACCATCGAACAAATAAATGCCCAATACGGAAAACTCCCGCCACAGGCCATTGAAGTTGAAGAAGCAGTGTTGGGAGCTTTGATGCTCGAACGCGATGCTTACGTTACAGTTGCCGATATTATTGACACAAAAAGTTTTTATAAAGAAGAACATCAGAAAATTTTTGATGCTATTAAAAACCTTTCGGGAAAAGAAAGGCCCGTGGATTTATTAATGGTAACCCAAGAGTTAAAAGACCGCGACCAATTGGAAGAAGTTGGCGGGCCGGGATACATTACACAGTTAACTCGCCGGGTTGCTTCGGCAGCGCATATTGAATTTCACACCCGGATTATTGCTCAAAAATATATTCAGCGAGAACTCATCCGCGTTTCTTCCGAGATTCAAACAAAATCGTATGACGACACTATTGACGTTGACGATTTAATTGATTTCTCCGAGTCGTCGCTTTTCCAGGTTGCAGAAGGGAATATTAAAAAAGAGACTGTGCCAATTAAACCCGTGCTGAATGAAGCAATCTTGCAGATCGAAAATGCACGAAACCAAAAAGATGGATTAAGCGGAGCCCCGTCAGGTTTTACCGCTTTGGATCGAATTACGTCGGGATGGCAAAAAACCGACCTTGCAATTATTGCCGCCCGCCCTTCGATGGGAAAAACGGCATTCGTACTTTCAATGGCACGAAATATGGCAGTTGACCACAATAAATCGGTAGCATTTTTTTCACTCGAAATGTCATCGTTACAATTGGTAACCCGTTTAATTGCTTCGGAAACAGAAATAGAATCGCAAAAACTTAAAACCGGACGGCTTGAAAATTATGAATGGGAACACCTGAACCGGAAAATTGCGAATTTGGAAAAATCACCGATTTTTATCGACGATACCCCAGCCCTTTCGATATTTGAATTCAGGGCAAAATGCCGTCGCCTGAAAATGCAACACGATATTCAAGTGGTTATTGTAGATTACCTGCAATTAATGACCGCCGGCTCCGACAACCGGGGCAGCCGCGAACAGGAAGTTAGTCAAATTTCGAGATCGTTAAAAGCAATTGCAAAAGAATTGGATCTCCCAATTATTGCATTGTCGCAGTTAAACCGCTCGGTAGAATCGCGCGAGGGGAAACGGCCTCAACTTTCCGACCTGCGTGAATCGGGAGCAATTGAGCAGGATTCGGATATCGTAATTTTCATTCATCGACCTGAATATTACGGAATTACGGAAGACGACAACCAAAACTCATTGCTTGGGGTTGCAGAATTAATAATCGCAAAACACAGAAATGGACCCACGGGAGACGTTCATTTGTCGTTTAAAAAAGAGCTTGCTAAATTTTTAGATATGGAAATTCGCTCAGATGATGGCTTTGGTGTCCCGGGGCAAACGTTCAGTTCAAAAATGAATGAAGATGAAGATCAGGTTGGGGCCGGAATTACACGCAACGATAATTTTGACATGCAAAAATCAAAAATATCTGACACCCCATTTTAACAACCTGAACATATATTAACTGTTACTTGTTTTTATTGAAATTGAAAAAAATGATAAATAAAATTTCACTCCTGCTAACTATAATTTTTTTTGCTTTTCAGGCGAAAAGTATTCATGTTTTAATCCCAATGGACGAAATGCAAAAAGACCATTTAAAATCGTATGGAATTGCATATTGGGTACTTGAAAAAGACGTGGAAGTGAAATGGTTACTTAATTACCGGGGCGGTAGTTTTTTAATGCAACATTTACCCGAAATCGAAAACGAATGCCTTGTTAGGGGGGTTAGTTTTCAAACGATAACCGACACTCAGTCAGCAGCCATTTTAAACGAAATTGCCCAACCAGATGTGAACCAAGATGCCGTTAGCATGAATAAAGCACCTAAAATTGCTGTGTATTCGCCACCTAACAAACAACCCTGGGACGATGCAGTTACCCTGGTTTTAACCTACGCCGAAATTAACTACGATATTATTTACGATGAAGAAATTTTAAGTGGGGAACTGTCGGATTACGACTGGCTTCACCTTCACCACGAAGATTTTACAGGTCAGTTTGGGAAATTCTGGAGAAATTATCAGCACATGCCCTGGTACCAACAAGAAGTAAGCATCAATAACGAACTTGCAAAAAAAATGGGATTCCTAAAAGTATCGGAAATGAAATCGTTTGTGACAAGGGAAATCCAGGAATATGTTTTAAAAGGAGGATTTTTATTTGCCATGTGCGCCGCCACCGACACTTACGACATTTCGCTTGCTGCGGCAGGAATCGATATTTGCGAACCCATGTTTGACGGTGATCCCGCAGACCAACAAGCCGATGAAAAATTAGACTTTTCGAGATCGTTTGCTTTTGAAAATTTTCATTTGGAAAAAAGTCCGTATGAATACGAATTTTCTAATATTGATGCAACAAACACCAGAAATGTTGCCCGTGAAAATGATTATTTTACACTTTTTGATTTTTCGGCAAAATGGGATCCTATCCCAACAATGCTTTGCCAGAACCACCACAACCTGATAAAAGGTTTTATGGGACAAACCACTGCTTACCGAAAAGAAGTTTTAAAGCCTAATATTTTGATAATGGGCGAAAATAAACCTGCCCGCGAAGCCCGTTACATTCATGGCGAAAAAGGAAAAGGCTTCTGGACATTTTATGGTGGCCACGACCCGGAAGACTACCGGCATTTGGTTGGCGATCCACCAACCGATTTAAGTTTGCACCCGAATTCTCCGGGTTACCGTTTAATTTTAAATAACGTTTTATTCCCGGCGGCTAAAAAGAAAAAAAGAAAAACATAATTTGTTAAAATCGAATGGATAATTGTTTTCGCAATAATTTATGTCTTAAGATAATTTACAATGCGAATTAAGATATTATGCAATTCGAATTAAGATAATTTGCAATTCGCCAAAATTCATTATACCTTTAACTCAATAAAACAGTATTGAGGAAAAGCAATGTGGATTACCAGAAATAACACGGGAAAAATAAAAGAAGCAATAAAAACAAGACCGGTTGTTCTTCTGACAGGAGTTCGTCAAGTAGGCAAAAGTTCTTTGTTGCAGAAATTATTCAAGGATACGGAATATGTTACATTAGACAAGATAATACTTGCCGAGGAAGCAGAAACAAATCCTACAAAATTTCTAGAAAGATTTAAGCACCAGGTAATCATTGACGAAGTTCAATATGCACCATCCTTATTCCGCGAATTAAAAATCAAGGTAGATCAAGAAAGAAATGTTAAAGGAAAATGGATTTTAACCGGAAGCCAACAATTCACTTTAATGCAACAAATAAGTGAGTCGTTGGCAGGAAGGGTAAGGATATTAAACCTTAATACCCTGAGTACTTCAGAACTCAATAATACTAATTTATTGATAAACCCGAGAGACCTTTTATGGAAAGGAGGGTTTCCTGAAATTTGGGCTGAGAATTTAAATGCATCTGATTTTTTTGATGATTATATCCAAACTTATCTTGAACGTGATTTGCGACAAATCCTAAAGGTAACCAACTTAAGAGATTTCAGGCGTTTTCTATCATTACTTGCTTTCAGAGTTGGACAACTAATGAACTATTCCGAAATATCCAAGGAGGTTGGAGTTGCAGTAAACACAATAAAAGCATGGGTAAGTGCCCTGGAAACTTCGGGATTAATTATTCTATTGCCACCTTATTATAACAACCTTGGTAAACGTTTAATTAAGGCACCAAAACTGTATTTTTGCGATAATGGCTTGGTCGCAGCCTTACTCAATATTGGCTCGTTAAAAGTCCTTGAAAACTCTCCTCATCTAAGTAATATTTGGGAAAATTTTGTTTTTACTGAATATTTAAAAGAGGGGCTCATCGCAGGTAAAAACTTATTTTATATTAGAGACCAGAATGGAGTTGAAGTTGATTTCATTATTGAAAAAGATGGTAAAATCATTCTTGTTGAAGCAAAAAACAGTGAGCGACCTAATCCAAAAAAATTAAATTTCAAAAAAATTGCTCCATTGTTTAAAGAAAAAGTTACATCAATAGTTGCTTGTGGAATTGAAGAAGAGGGTGTAATTTCATTAAAGGATTATTCGATTTATAACCCACTCTATGGATTTTCAATTTAGCTAAAAACCCGGAAATTATATTCCCGGCGGCTAAAAAGAAAAAAAAGGGAAACATAATGTTTTCAGTTTGTGTTATTGCGAGATTGTTAGAATTGTCGAATTCAAAAACATTATTGACTTAACTGTTTATTATAGAATTTGGCAAGTTTTACCAAACCTTCAGGATCATTTGTCTTTATCTTTTCCTTTTTAATAAAATCTGAAATCCCGGCCCCCTTGTTTTCAAAAAAAAGATTTAAATCCTTTTTGGTCTTTATTCTAACCGCAGGCGTATCTCCTATTTTTAAAAAATAAGAATCATTTTGATTAATAAATTTCGCAGGTTTTGCTTCAACAACACCTTTCGATTGCTGTGCATCTTTTATAGTAATATTTTTTTTAGCTAATAATTTACATTTATCATCTAACAAAACAACAAAGTATGCACCTTCGTCACTTACCGGTGTTGATCCTGACAACTGGAATTCGGAATAAATAAATCGGGTATCATCAATTTCAATATATTCAGTTTTCTCTGGAAATGCTATCGCATAAATATCATTTTCTTTTTTAAAATGTATTTCACCTGCATATTTATCAAACCTGAGCAATCCATTGTAAGTCCCTTCATCCTTCAATTTAATATTTCCCATCAGAAAATCTTCAAACATAAAAGGCTCACCCTCAATGTCCTGATAAGTGTTATCTCGAATCCCTTCAATTGCTCTGTTAAACCGGAGTTTTGCCAGGATATATTCGGTTCCCTGTACTTCGATTTGAGCTTGTGCAACAGAAGTTGAAATAAAGAAAAAATAAATAGAAGCAAGAATAATAATTGTTTTCATAAACTTTGGTGTTTTAATTTTCTAAATAGTACTTCTAAGAAAACTATATATTTTTCAAGTGTTTCTTAGAAAATGTCAAGAACAAGGCTTGCGAAATCTTGAAAATCAAGGAGTTTACTTTCGTAAATGACTGTTTTCAAGATGAGCATAACGCTGTTATTGGCGTTTTCTAAGAGACACTAAATATACAAAAAAAGGCTGCTAAAAATAGCAGCCTTTTTAAATATAATTAATTCGTTTAAATTAATTTGCAATAGTAAATGTTTCATGAAAAATCCTATAACCAGTACTTCCTAAATAATGGTAATATAGTTGGATTGTTCCGGTAGCTGGGTCATAAGATGAAACCAATTCAGGATGTTCGGGTACACCAAGACCAACATCATACGGCCAAGAATCAGCAACCACAAAAGTAATTGAGTTATCGGCGTTAATTGTGATCCAACATTCGTCAGCCCAAACAGCAAATTCAGTTTTACATGTATTTGCGCTGGTAGCAATTAATCCTTTTTCATTTGTCTCTTCAACAGCCACGTTACCCGGATAAGAGCCAACGGAAGGATGATGATAAAGAATATGCGCTAAATAATCGCCAGCAAAAAAGTTGGCTACCCCAATAGCTGTTTGTGAGCTATTTTTCACACTTCTTCCATCTTCCATTATCGACACATAACTAAGTGTCCAGGCATCACCAATTAAAAGTACACTTTCATCGGCTGGCATTCCCAGGCCACTAATTAAAGAATTATAATCAAGAGTGAAGGATTTTGTTACAGGGCCAGTAGCATTAGCAGAACCTACATCAATTGTCCCGTGCAAAACTTCAGCTTTCCCAGTATAAGTTTTGTAAATTTCAATGGATACAATCCCTGGTCCTTTTGGTACCTCAACCGTCACATCAAAAGATGTGGTTCCACCCAATTTATAAGGGAATGATTTTAACGGGGCAACAAGGCCTCCAGTTTGAACATTACCAGTCATAAAATCATCGTAAGTTTGTTCACAAGATGTAAAAAGCATTGCGACGATTACCAGACTTAAAAAAGAAAATATTATTTTTTTCATAATAGTATCGTTTTATTTATTAAAAATTATCAGCTACATCCCACCAAACCCTGGTGTTCAAGTCGTCAGTACCTTGTGCCGCTACAGCTGCACTTAAATTTGTTGGATTTCTGGCAGCTTCATCGGAAGGATAATAAGCCCTCACCGGAATTTTACCACCATTCTCACCATCAATAGCAGGTGTAAGGGCAGGATATCCAGTCCTTCTCCATTCAAAAGCAGCTTGTAATCCCTGGTCAAACATGGCTACCCATTTCTGAGTTGCAATTTGTTCAAGGCCATTTGCTGGATCGTAAGCATAAGTTCCGCCCCAATCAACAAAATCTACCCAGCCAAAATCATAAATATCACCCGCAGGATCCATTCCCCAACTAATGAAAGTACTTTCCCAAACACCCAAGGCATCGGCAAAAGTTCCATCAGCATTGTACTGATCCCATGAAGCTTTTATACCAGCTTGATATGCTTCTTCAGCAACAGCATCTCCTCCAGAAATAAAACCACGTGCAGCAGCTTCAGCTTTAATAAACAGAAGTTCAGCATAACTCATAAGCATACCAGGTGCATTTGCTCTGGTAAAATACTCACCAATTTTTGAAGTTTCTGCCAATCCATTACCTAAATATTGCCCGGCAGAGGCTGAAAGCATACCATTTGGTATTCCCACCCAATCGCCAGAATTAGCTGCTAATTCAGCATAAACAACAACACGGTAATCCGGACTAGGTGCATCGGTATATAAATAGTTTATTATAGTGTTACTAACCCTATGGTCATCTCTCGATTTTCTATTTTCATTAAACGGGTGATTATTAGGGGCAGCACCTAAATATATAAGGGCGGCATTGTCACCGTTACTTGAAAATATATCAGAACCGTTAAAAATTGCTGACATTGCAGCAGATGGATCAACTTTATCCGATTGACGCATCAGAAGACGTAAGGACAAAGAGTTTGCAAACTTTTTCCATGCCATCAAATCGCCGTCATATAAAATATCTCCGCCAATGGCTGCACCACCATCAAGTAAAGTACTTGCTTGTTCAAGGTTTGCCAAAAGAGCAGTATAAATAGAAGCTTGTGTGTCGTAAACCGGAGACAAAACAGCTTCATCAGCGGCACCTAAAAAAGCCTCAGAATAAGGTACATCACCCCACTCATCGGTTACTACAGAAACGATATAACTTTTTAATATCAGGGCAATAGCCTGATAAGAAGCATTATTGGTCTCTACTCCAATATCGTACAACAATTGGGCATCCATGCCTGAAGAAGCATAAAAACTACTCCAAGCTGCATTAATTACACTCATTCTGGGGATATATCTATCCTCATCAGTATATTGAACCTTTGCCATGTGCTGAACCCATGCAGATCCCATTTCGTGTCCTAAAAATATGTTATGCACCCTGTCAGTCATCGATTCAATTGCGTTGGTTAACAACATATCAGGAGCTGCCTGTGAAAGACTTGGAGCATTGGAATTTGTGTTTATTTCCTCAAAATCCTGTGTACAGCTAACGCTAAAAAATATAAGCATTAAAAAACTAGCTGCAGCTAAATATATTTTATTTCGATTCATAATTTTCTATATTTAATATTATTAAAATTTGCAACTAACACTAAATCCTAAACTTCTTGCAGAAGGTAACTGACCGTATTCTAACCCTTGAACGTTACCCGAACTAAAGGCTGTTTCAGGATCAACATGAGGTACAGTTGTACTCAA
This sequence comes from Prolixibacteraceae bacterium, assembly GCA_018648265.1. Classification (GTDB taxonomy): domain Bacteria; phylum Bacteroidota; class Bacteroidia; order Bacteroidales; family Prolixibacteraceae; genus Draconibacterium. The sequence continues at coordinate 51,134 of JABGRN010000031.1, forward strand.
TATAGCTAAGTTTCTTCCAACAAAAGAAACATTCAGGTCTTTAATTGGTGTGTTTGGAATAGTATAAAAAGTATAACCAATTTTCGCTTCACGAAGTTTAATGTAGCTTGCATCGAACACACTTGAAGAAGCAATATCATTAGAATAAGAAGCCTTATTAAAACGTTCAGCGTCGGCAACAACTGTGTTTGTAACATATCCACCATTACCATCAGGCATTACACCATCGCCAACAATACCACCTTCACGTCCGATAAGTGTCTCTTCAAGGGCACCGGCATATCTTCCCCAGGTTGTAGTCATTGAATACAAATCACTTCCTTTTCTCTGATCGATAAGGAAACTGGCAGATAAACCTTTATAAGTGAACTCGTTTAAGATACCACCAATCCAATCTGGAGAGGTCCCACCAAGAAGTTTAAGATCTCCCTGTGTTGGTAAACCGTTATAGAATATAACATTTCCGTTTGGATCCCTTTCATAATCATATCCATAAAGCTGTCCGTATGCTTCGCCAGGAATAGCCATAACATCTAAACTCCAATATCCGCCAAGCTCAAATCGCTCGATTCCTTCGGCAAGTGCAACAACTTCGTTTGTATTCTTAGCAAAGTTCACGGTTACGTCCCATCTAAAGTCATCAGTTCTAACAGGCGTAAGTCCTAATAATATTTCAACACCTGAATTATCTATTCTACCGGCATTAATTGTTTTTGCTGTAAAACCGGAAGCTGCAGAAATAGGAATATTAACAATCTGATTTTCTGATTTTGCGTCATAATAAGTTACATCGAGCCTTACCCTGTCCATAAAAAATCTAAAATCGACACCAAATTCAACTGATGTGGTTTTCTGAGGCATAAGAGTTGCATTTGGTAAAGTGTTCGGAACCGCAAGGTTCAAAAGTTTTGGATCTGCGTTCCAACTGCTACCGAAGCTAATTGTTGGGCTTAAAGCATACGGGCTGGTATCACCACCAACCTGAGCCCAACTTCCGCGAACTTTTGCAAAAGATAGTATGTCTGATTCAATTTCAAACAATTCGGTTAAAACACCGCTTAACGAAACAGATGGGTATAGGTACGAGCTGTTTTCAACTGGAAGTGTACTTGACCAGTCGTTCCTTACTGAGAAATCTAAATAAAGTGCTCCAATATAACCAATCTGACCAAAGGTATAAAGGCTGTTCACTCTCTTCTCAGAAAAATAATTTGATGTGGTTGCAGTAACAGCAGAGTTAGAAACATTGTAAACCCCAGGAATAGAAAGCTCAGGAGCAACACCAGTATTACGCTGGTATCTTCTGTCTAATCTGTTTCCTCCAACATTCAGAGAAACCTCAATATCGCCAAATACTTTTTCGTAAGAAACAAGAAAATCAGTATTAATTTCCCTGAAAGATTCAACAGTTTCGCCATAATAACCTTGACCATAATCCATGTCACCAATAAATCTTTGAGAGGATGTGAAATTAGAATAAACGTCACCACCTGATCTAACAAATGCACTGATATTATCGGTAAATTGATACTGGACCATAGCATTCCCAATAAAACGATCCCTTCTCATTGGTGAAAGGTTTTCGTATAAAGTCATATAAGGGTTGTTATGATAATTGTGGCTCCAGTTAAATATCGAACCATCGTCGTTACGTTGTTTGTCTTTTAATGCTGCATAGTCAACCTGACGACCTGTCCAGGTAACCTGTTGCATAATATTTTGAGCATTGTAACCATATCCGGGCTGGTTATCGCTACCAGAATTAATATAGTTACCAGAAGTTGAAAAAGTAAGCTTGTCGGTTGGACTTGAGCTGGCACTAAAAGCTAAAGTTTTCTTTTTAAAATCTGTATTAGGGATCATTCCTTTTTGATCCAGATTTGTAAGAGAAAGCCTGAAATTTGATTTTGCATCGCCACCGGTTAAAGAAACATTTGTTGAATGGGTTACCCCTGTTTCGAACATGTTTCTAACATTGTCAGGATAAGAAACCCAGGGTGTTGGCTGATAACTTCCGTCCTCGTTTTGAGGAGAAGTAAACTGAGGAATCATTAAGCCGATATCAAGTGCCGGTCCCCAACTTTCGTCAGATCCGTCATTAATACCACCACCTGCACCATCAACATAAGAAAACCTTCCAGCATGGATATTTCGGTGAAGCTGACCCCCCGGATTCGGAGTTAAAACTGGTTGTTTG
>JABGRN010000134.1 GCA_018648265.1 Prolixibacteraceae bacterium
TATTCAAAGCAGTTTGATTTCGGAATAGATAAATTTATGAATAGTTCAGGCTAATCTAACTTTAAAGGTTCGTAATCTTTAAATAATTGAATTTCGGTTTCCTCTACTTTTTTACGGAATTCGGGCCAGGTGTTTTTGTAGAAATCATTAATCACTTCAACACCTTCTATAATTTTATTTTTCGCCTGTTCAACCAAACGTTCTTCAGTTGAAGTTGGCAAATCGGGCCGCGAACTAATTTGACGCATTGCCGTAAAAACTTTTCCGCTTGCCGTATTCGATTCGCGTGAAGTTATTCCTTGAGCATCAGGATTTTCTTTGCCAAAAATTGCATCCTGAACTGCGGTTATCGAATCCTGAACAGTTTTAACTGCTTTTTGCAATTCTTTTATTTCGTCGCCTTTTAAACCTTTTATATTCGCAGAAACTTTATCTGCAATTCCTTTACTTTCAATTAATTGTTGTGTTCCCTTATATAAAATTTCCATGCTCGAAGTTAGATCGTCAATCATATCGTTTTGAGCATTTAGTGCTTCCATCGATTTTGTAATCCTTGGGTCGAAAACAACATTTAAAGTGGTTGAATCTTTAACACCTTTATATTCTGCAACAATTTTATAAGTTCCGGGAAGTGCAGTTTTTCCACCTCTTGAACGGTTTCCGAATCCTCTTCTTCCGCTTGAACTTCCACGCGAAGGCATTTTTAATTCACCAACATCTAAGCGCCAGTTTATAATATTTAATCCCGGATCGGGTTCTTGGGTGATGGTTTTTACCAGTTCATTTTCCGCATCGAAAATTGTAATTTTTAAACTGTCGGATTTACTTCCTGAATCGCCACGCATGCCTCCTCTTCCACTACCTGGCATTTCTCCGGAACTACGCATGGCTGCAAACCTTGCCCTCATTTCTTCTCGGCTCGGACGTTTGCTTTTTGCACCTTTTGGAAGTTTTACAAAAACCTTTAATTGAGCTCCGTTTGATTTCGATTCTCCCCGGAAAATGGCATCAGCAGGGAAATGAGAACCTGAATATGCCAAAGTCCCGTTTACAATTATTGCATCGGCTGGATTAAAAAGAGCCATTTGTTGATTTAAAGATTCGCCTCCGGTTGCAGCCAATTCGCGCAGTGGCCTAATGTCATCTAAAATATAAATTGAACGGCCAAAAGTTCCGATTACCAAATCAGCTTCACGTTCCTGCAAATCCAAATCCATGGTAGAAACCGCAGGAAAACCATGCGTCCAGCGAGTCCAGTTTTCGCCTTTATCAATACTTACCCAAAGTCCATGTTCAGTTCCGAGGAAAACAAGTTTCGGTTCAACCGGGTCTTGCAGAATTGAGAGGGCGTAACCAAATACTTTTTCATCGTCAATAATTTTTTCCCACGATTTTCCAAAGTCAGTGGTGTGGTATGCGTAGGCTGAAAAATCTCCACGTCGGTAATTGTTTGCAACAACCCAAGCTTCGCCGGCATCGTAATCTGATGCCCGAACCTGAGGAATCCAGCTACCTTCCGGAAGGTCTTTTAATTTATCACCAACATTGGTCCAGGTTTCGCCACCGTTTTGGGATACCTGAAGATTTCCGTCGTCGGTTCCAACCCAAATTACTCCTTTTTGAACCGGGCTGGGTGCAATGGCTAAAATACATGTATGGTTTTCAGCACCTGTAACATCGTATGTCAAACCGCCACTATCAGCCTGTTTTTGTTTTGTAGTATCGTTTGTTGTTAAATCGTGTGAGATAATTTCCCAGGTTAAACCTTTGTCGGTACTTTTATGTAAAAACTGCGATGCGTAATAAATGGTACTGTTATCGAAAGGATCTTGTTCGATTGGCGAATTCCAGTGGAAACGCAACTTTGTTTCTGAGTCTGGGGAGGTTGGTTTAATTGAATAATTATTTCCTGTTAACACGTCGTACCGGCCAACATTTCCTTGTTGAGACATTGCATAACCAAAACGCGAATCGTCTGGATCAGGCATTACATCGAAACCATCGCCAAACATAACTTCTTGCCAGAGTTCGTTAATAATTCCACCGCTTTTCCAAACATAACCGGGTCCCCGCCACGAACCGTTGTCCTGTAATCCACCGTAAACATTGTACGGTGTATCGTTATCAACGCGTACATGATAGAATTGCCCAACCGGGATATTTTGAATAAAACGCCATGTTTTTCCATGATCCATTGAAATATTCATTCCACCATCGTTTCCTTCGATAATATGAGTTGGATCGTTTGGGTTAATCCACAGGGCGTGATGGTCTGAGTGAGTGCCGCCCTCGATTGAAGTGAAAGATTTTCCACCGTCGTCGCTCATTGAAATGCCGCTGTGCAAACTGTATAAACGTTTTGAATCAACTGGATCGACATATATTTCGTAATAATAAAACGGGCGGTTTCCAATTTCCCTCCCTTCGTTTAATTTGCTGAATTTGTTTCCGCCATCTGTAGATTTGTAAAGTGCGTTCTTTTTAGATTCAATTAAAGCATAAACAATAGCCGGGTTACTTGGCGCTATTGCAAGCCCCATTCTTCCTAAATCACCTTCCGGTAAACCATTGTCTTCTGAATTTAATTTTTTCCAGTTTTTACCTCCATCGAGAGTAACATGTAAACCTGAACTTTTCCCACCAGAATTAAAAAACCAGGGCCAGCGACGGTGTTCCCACATATTTACAAAAAGTTTATTGGGGTTTTTAGGATCCATCACCATTTCTCCAACGCCTGTTTTTTCATCAACATAAAGAATTTTATCCCACGTTTCGCCTCCGTTGGTAGTTTTAAAAACTCCACGTTCGGGGTGTTCTCCGTACGGATTTCCAATGGCTCCCACGTAAAGTGTATTTTCATCGCGAGGGTCTAATAAAATTCGGTGAATGTTTTTAGTGGCTTCCAAACCCATCATTTTCCAGGTTTTTCCGGCATCCATCGATTTATAAATTCCACCTCCAATATTTATTGAATTCCGGGGATTTCCTTCGCCAGTTCCTACCCAGATAATATCGGGATTCGTTTGGCAAATTTTTAGTGCCCCGATGTTAATCAGTTTTTCATCATCGAAAATGGGCTTCCAAATCACTCCGCCATCAACCGATTTCCAAACTCCACCAGAAGCCGCTCCCACATAAATTATGTCAGGATTTGAAATAACCGCATCAACTGCAACAATTCTTCCGCTCATTCCTGCCGGACCGATACTTCTGGCTTTCATGTTTTCTAACTGGCTGATGTCAAGTTTTTGAGCAAAAACAGAACCACCTGCAATTAGTATCACAGCAAGGATTAGAGCAAAGTAATTTCTTAGATTAAACAGAGCAATTTTTTTCATTTTATAAAAATTTGATTTCGAATTTAAAACAACTTTCTAAAGTAGTTATTTCTTACAAAAAAGAAGTTTAACGATAATATCTTCGCCCATTTCCAAAACGTGGGTTTACCACATTATTAAATATGGATCCAAAAGTATAGGTAAGACCAAGACTTCCATCCACATTGAAGCTACTTGCCATTTCTGTTAATTGTAATAAAATGTCGGCTTCCGAGAGTTCTTCACCAACAAGAGAAAGTTGGTCGTGAATTTGTGCAACACGTCCACGGACACTAAATGATAGCCCTTTAATTATCCTTATGCTAATAGAACCCTCCAGTTCCAATCTGTTTTTTGAAAAATCGTGCAGGTAGTTTGAACCTTCCAGCGAAACATTAATAGAACCCCATTTTTCCTGTACCTGGTAAGCAATCTGTAATTGTTGTTGCCCAAGATTTTCTGCTATTTTTCCGTAAATGGTTGTGTCGTTATACTGATTCAGAGAGACTCCAATTCCATAGGCAAAACGTAATTGGCGGTGCGTTGATTCAGAGTATGGGAAAAGATTATATTCGATGGTTGGGAAAATATCAGCATTAAATTTCGCGTTGTTAAAAGTAGAGGTTAATAATTCTATTTTAGTACCCACAGACCAGTGTTCTCCAAGGCTTTTAACTATTAGATTTTCAAATTGAATTTGTGTTTTATCGCTAATATTAGTTTCGTTGTCGTAAATATATTTTGTACGCGTCAGCCTCTGGTCAACACCTATTTCAATTTTCCACTCTGGTGTTATTTTATTGGCATTAAATGAATTCCAGAATGAAAATTCTTTAAGCGATTCTTCCGACTCAAAACGCGGCCTTGTTTCCATTTCAAATACCCAGTTGTTCCATCTGTCGCTCACTTCTTCTTCTTCAGCTTCCCCCATGTGCCTAATGCTGACTTCTTTGAAAATTGGTGTACGGGCGACATATCTCATTAAACCCATTTTCATCATATCGCAGCGGCCATCGCGGGTAAAATCCCTCGTATCGTCCGGGCGTGAGGTGTATATCAATGTATCAGTCAGTCCTTCGAATTCTTCCTGTCCAGTAAAAAAGAAAGAGTATTCACTTCCACCACTTCCAGTTTGTTGTCTTTTTTCGCGTATATATAATTGTGCTTCTTTTATATCGCGGACATAGTTTACATACGGAATTTCCCGACGAATATGGTTCATATCGCAGTATTCGCAATCGATAAAAATTTTTACGGCATTTTTACGTAAACTGTCTGATTGCTCTTCTTGTTCCTGTGCTTGAATTGAAAATATGAACAGTAAAAACAGAGGTAGTAGTAATAATTTTCTCATAATAATTTATTAGGTTTTATTGGTAAAAAAGCTTTGACTTTTTTTTTTTAGGATGGTTTAAAGGTGAAAACAATTTTTATTGAACGATTAATCCTGGTTTTTAAAAATATCGAGTGCTGCGGGAAAGGGTTTTAGCGCACGTTCAAAAATTCCTAACGAGAATGCAATTGAAAGCCCATAATTAGTAATTGGAACACGGGCTTGTTTAGCTCTTAATATCCGGCTTAACATTTCGCGGCGGTTCCACATGCAGGCTCCGCAATGAATTATTAATTTGTATTCAGAAATATTTTCAGGGAAATCGTGGCCTCTCATACTTGTAATTTCCAATTTTCCACCGACGTATTGAGTTAGCCATCGGGGAATTTTAACTGTACCAATATCTTCTCCAATTGGATGATGTGAGCAGGCTTCAGCAATGAGAACTTTATCGCCGGTTTTTAATTTATCGATTGCCATGGCCCCTTTAACCATTTCAGTTAAATCGCCCTGAAATCGCGCGAATAGTATTGAAAACGAGGTTAATGGAATTTCAGGTGGCGTGTCGGCAGCAACTTTTAAAAATGCCTGCGAATCGGTAACTACAAGTTTTGGTGGTTTGTTAAATCTTGAAAGTGCCTTGCGTAACTCACGTTCTTTAACAACTACGCAAAAAGAATCGTTGTCGAGCAAATCGCGGATACTTTGAACTTGTGGTAAAATCAATCTGCCTTTTGGAGCTTCTTTGTCTATGGGGACCACTAAAATTGCTGCTTCGCCGGGGCCTACTAAATCGGATAGAATTCCGGGGCGGTTAATAAAATCTCCGGGAGCCGAGCGAAGCAATAATTGCCGAAGATCCAATAACCCAATTCCATTTGTTGCCGAAGTAAAAACATATTTTACTTTTATATTTTTAAGTTGAGAAGTAATAACCGGGTTTTCAGTAAAAATGTCGATTTTATTAAAAACAATTACAAAGGGAATTTTCCGGGTTTTAAACTCAGCCATTATTTTATTTTCAAAATCGCCCCAATCCGAAAAGTTAGTGACAATTACCCCTAAATCCGTCCGGTCGAAAACAGCCAGGGTTTTTGTAATTCGTTTTTCGCCCAAATGGCCAACATCATCAATTCCGGCAGTATCGATAAACAAAACCGGACCAAGCGGAAGAAGCTCCATTGGTTTCTCAACGGGGTCGGTAGTTGTTCCGGCAACATCAGAAACAATAGAAACATCCTGATGAGTAAGTGCATTTAAAATGCTCGATTTCCCTGTATTTCGTTTGCCAAAAATTCCGATGTGTAAACGAAATGTTTTAGGTGCCCTCATTTTTTGTTGGTTGAATATTAAGTTTCGAAAAGTACTAATTCAATAGGTTTTTAACAACGATAGGCAACAAAAAAAGGATGCCGAAGCATCCTTTCAAGTTTGAAGAGACTATTAATACCTAACTTATTTCTTTTCCCCGGCGCAGGTTTTTTTCGAGGCTGCACAACTTTTTACTTGTGCTTCGGTACAACCTACACCTTTTTTTGCTGATTTTTTTGCTGCCTCATCACATTCACCCTTTGCAGCTTTAGCAGCCGTACCCGGACAACAGGCTTTTGCTTCGGCTTTTTTCTTTGGAGGGTCTTCGTCATTATTAAACGAAACGATTGAATTGGAACCTGAATCAGCCACAATTGTAATATCCGTTTTTTCCGAGTTAAGGATTTTGGCACTTGCATTTGAAATGGTAATACCGTAAGCAGCTATTAAAGCTATCACGAGAAATAATTTTTTCATAATTTTCATTTTTTTTGATTAATTGACTTGTACAAAAATATTTTATTTCGTGGTTAAAGCTGGTTAACGCGATGTTAACGCGATGTTAAAAATCAAAACTTGTTAGTGAAATAGCTATTTTTGATATGTTTTTAAAAAATGGCTACCATTTCCAATAATTTCTTTTTGCTATTAAATGAAAAATCCGGTTAAAAAATATGTCCTGGCATTTACCCTGGTAATAATTATTGCCTTGCTTTTAATACAAGTGGGGTGGATCATTCGTTCAATAAAATTCCAGGAAAAAGTATTTGAGAAAAGCGTGAGCCTGGCTTTGAATCAAACTGTTGCGAATATCACCGAGAACAAGGGCATTTGTTTAATGATGCAACAATGTATAGCCTGCGACTCTTTAAAACTTAACCTTCAACTAACTTCGGCGGGGATATGGGAAAAAATTCACAGTGCAATCGACGAGGAGTTGAAATCGTATGATATTGATCTTGAATATGATATGTTTATTGTTGAGCCGGATTCTGACCCCTTTGAAATAAACGGCAAAGAAATTCAAAAAGGGAAATATTATTCACACGGCTTGTATAATATTTTTCAGCAGGCAGGTTACGAGTTGGTGGTTAGGTTTCCTAGCAAAACAAAATTTTTCCTTGAGAAAACAGGTTTGATGTTTCTTTCATCAGTCGTTTTAATTTTATTGATAATTGTGTCGATTTCTTATTTGTTGAAAATTTATCAGCAGGAATTAAGGATTGCAGAACATACCAAAGAACTTTTAAACAATGTAAGCCATGAATTTAAAACGCCGCTTACTTCAATTGCACTTGCTTCGAATATGATAAGGAAGGAGCGATATTCCGGCCGCGACAAATTAAATAATTATGCAAATTTGATTTTTAAAGAAAATAAAAAGCTTCAACATCTTGTAGAAAGTCTTCTGCATTTGGCCGCAATCGAACGCAACGAATTTGATTATATAAAAGAAAAAATAAATCTACACGATATTATTGATGACGGTGTAACAACAATAGAAATGATCCTGCTCGAAACGGGAGGAATAATTGAAACAAAACTTGAAGCATCAAATTCAGAAATATTTGCAGATAAGTTGCATATTACCAATGTATTGGTGAATTTACTTTCGAACGCGATAAAATATTCAAAGGAATTACCCCGAATAGAAATTTCAACTAAAATACTGGATGAAAAAATCCTTGTTAATGTAAAAGACAACGGTATCGGGATTCCTCTTAAATATCAAAAGTTTATTTTTCAAAATTATTATCGTGTCCCCACCGGGGATGTCCACAATAGTAAAGGTTTTGGGATTGGCCTGGCTTATGTTAAAAAAGTGGTTGAGGCTCACAACGGATCTGTAATCGTAGAAAGTAAAATTGATAAAGGAAGCATTTTTACAATTCAATTGCCACTGATATCTTTTAAGTAAATGGTTGAAAGTAAGTTAAATATAATATTGGCCGAGGATGATTTGAATCTGGGATTTCTTCTTGTTGAATTTCTTGAAAGCCGTGGAATGCAGGTGAAACTGTATCGCGATGGATTGTTGGCACTAAACGGATTTCAAAACGGGGACTTTAATTTCTGTATTTTAGATGTGATGCTTCCAAAACTTGACGGTTTTTCTTTGGCAAAAAGAGTTAAGGCGATTGACCCTAAAATCCCGATAATCTTTTTAACGGCCAGGGCAATGAAAGAGGATAAATTGAAAGGATATAATATTGGGGCAGACGATTATATTACTAAACCTTTTGATGAAGATGAATTGCTTTGCCGGATAATGGCAATAACAAACAGACTTGATTTTTCGGAATCTTCATGTGCAAAATTTTATCAAATTGGTGATTATGAGTTTGATTATGTAAATCTTTCCCTAAATTTAAATGGGAATATTAAACGCCTGACCACACGCGAAGCTGAAATTTTAAGGTTGCTTTGTTTATCGAAAAACAATGTGGTAAGACGCGAAAAAATCCTTACTTCGATTTGGGGCATAAACGACTATTTTGCAGGACGGAGCCTTGATGTTTTTATCTCAAAACTTCGAAAGTATTTTTCAGGGGATTCAAAAATTAAAATTGAAAATATCCCGAAAGTTGGATTTATTTTGAATTCCTAGCCCAGATAAACGGAAAATACAAATCTCAAAAAACAAATATCAATTAAGTTCTAATTTTTAAAATATTCAATTTCTAAACTACTCCTTTATATTTTGTTT
>JABGRN010000135.1 GCA_018648265.1 Prolixibacteraceae bacterium
GAATATGTCATTAGCAACTTGTTTCAGGGTCTAAATAAAAAATCTGTCATTGGTAACTTGTTTCGGAATCTATAGTTTATTATGGAGATGCTGAAATGAATTCAGCATGACGGCCGCGTATTTCATGCTTGACTTGAAACTAATTCAAAAACCTCACTTCCTTCCCAAATTGTTTTGTCCTGAGCGGGGTTTAATACCGAATTTATCATTGCTTGTGCCACAATTTCATCTTTAATTGGCCGGTACTTTTTCATCATAAATCGGGTTAAAAAATTGGCAATTGGAATAGAAATTATTTCTGCCATTCGTTTCTCTTTTCTATCTCCTGTTAACGACGAAGGACGCAAAACAACAAGGTTTTCAAAACCTAATCTTGCAACTGCATCATCCAGTTCACCTTTCATTCGGGTATAAAATATTTGCGATTTTGAATTGGCACCAACCGACGAAACCAAAACATAATTCGGAATTCCATTTTCTTTGGCAACTTTTGCAAAATTCAAGTTGAAAGTAAAATCTACTTCGTATTCTTTCTCCTTGCTGCCAGCTTGTTTAAGAGTGGTTCCCAAAGTAGAAAAAAGAACATCGCCTGTCAAAAGTTTTTTCCAGGTTTCTTCATTTTTGAAATCGATGATTTGCTGTTCCAATTTTGGATGCTCAATTCCGGTTTTCCGACGAACAAAAATGCGTACTTTTTCAAAATTATTATTTTCTAAAAGTTGCTGAACCAGTTGTTTCCCAACAAGTCCGGTTGCCCCAATTACGTTTACAGTGAGATTCATTCTAAATAGATTTAATTAGACGTGCTTAAAAGTAGTTGGATTATTTAATTATCAATTCGACTTGACCCATTTTTTGTTCAGTAAATTGTGTGCCGGTTTGACATTAAGCTAAATCGTTTAATTTAGTATAAATTATACTAACAAAAATTGCAGTGATTTTTGTAATCAAGACCCGAAAACTTAATTGCCGCTCAGAAATTAATACTTCATTGTTTAAAACTTTATTCATTTTAATTAAACAACAATTTATTAATTAATATCTTTCCTTATTAATTATTAAGCTACTTTAAAATGTTACGATTAAAAAATATCCTTTTTGCTGTTTTGATATTAGTATCGACTTTTGTAATTGCACAGGAAAACGTAATAAAAGTTGGTTTTACCGATGCTTTGCTTGGAAACTTTAAACTCAGCTACGAACGGGTTATAAATGACCAAAATTCAATACAATTTAAAATTGGGTATTGGCAGCCTACAATGAGCCCTTTTATTAAGGAACAAACAATTACACCCGAAGCTTACACCTTACTCGATACAAAAGGTGGTGTAAGTACTTCAATTGAATATCGCTTTTTTTTAGGAAAAAGTAGAGCTCCACAAGGACTTTATATTGCACCCTATCTTCGTTATTTTAACCAGTCGGGAATGTATAGCGATGTAATTGGTGGGGATACTTTTGATGTTGATGCCCGTTTAAACACATTTGGCCTTGGCGCCCAAATTGGCTATCAATTAGTTATCGAAGAAGTTTTCACCATCGACTTTTATTTCTTCGGTGCGGGATTAGATAAATACAATTTAAAATTAAAATATGAATTGCAACAGCCCCAAACCGGTTTCGATTATAACACAATTACCGATGATGTAAGTGAGGTATTTGAAAACATCAACTATCTGGAAAACAAGTTAAACCATGAAGTAAACACTAACAATTTAACATCGAAACTTCCATTTTTATTTCCGGGGTTTCGAATTGGAATAAGTGTTGGTTTTGCTTTTTAACAATTAATTTATTTACATCAAGTACTACTACATACCCAATATTTTAATTGTTGTCCTGCGGTTTCGCATTCGTCCTTCCGGGGTTTTATTTGTAGAAACAGGGTTGTGTTCGCCAAACCCGATGAACCGCAAACGCGATGATAAAATACCATTTTCTGCCAAATATTTAACCACAGATTTTGCACGTAACTCCGATAGTTGCTGGTTACTTTCAATATCTCCGCTATTATCGGTGTGCCCCTGAATTTCGACAAGTAATTCTGAATTGCTTTCTAAAAATGAAATCAACTTATGCAATTCGGGTTTCGATTCCGATAAAATTGAAAACGAATCGGTTTCAAAATAAATATTGTACAAATCCATTTTTGCCCCAATTTCCACCGGATTTAATTCAACCCGAAAATGATACGGATCGTGCAAAGTTTTCAAATCAGTAAGGGGGAACGATTCTGAAAAGAATAGGAACCCTCCTTCGGAAACAGTAAATGCATAATTTGCCCCAAGTGGCAAACAAAGCAAAACTTCTCCGTTTTCATCGGCAATTTCAGAACGCACATCAATATTATTTGTTAAGTTTATTAGTTCAATTTTAGCCTGGACAGGAAGCTCTGTTTTGGCATCCACTACTTTTGCATGTACATAAGTTACAGGTTCAGGGCGCATATTCTCACTTAATTCGAAATTATAAATATCGAGCCCGGAACCAGGTTCGCGTGCTGAAGAAAAATAGGCCGTTTTACCATCAGAACTGATATTCAGACCTTGTTCATCTTTAAAAGTATTTATTGGATACCCAAAATTCTGCGGTCCTGAAAAATTTAGTTCCTGATTTAGTTCTGCAATAAACAGATCAAAGCCCCCCATTCCGGCATGAAAATCGGAAGCAAAATAGAAACTTTTATTGTTGGGGTGAATAAATGGTGAAATTTCGTTTCCCTTTGTATTAATGCTGTCGCCAAGATTTTCAGGGCTTTGCCATATTAAATCTCCACTTTCATCAAATCCCTGAAATTTTACCCTCCAAATATCCATTTTTCCCTTTCCTCCTTTCCGGTTACTCGAAAAATATAAAAACTGATTATCTGATGAAAAGCTGGGTTGAGCTTCCCAATAATTGCTATTTAACGGTCTTCCGGCATTTTTTGGTTTACTCCATTTTCCATTTTCCCATATCGAAAAGTAGATATCGCAACCCCCTTTCCCTCCAGCCCGGTTACATGCGGTAAAAAAAAGTAGTTTCCCATCGGCCGAAAATGTTTGTGCCCCTTCGTTTTCGCGTGTATTAATTTCGAAAAAAGGTATTGCCCTGCCCCACCCTGCTGAATCAAATTCAGAAATAAAAAAATCTTCCTGGCTAAACTGCCCAGATTTTATTAAGCGGGTAAAAACCAGCTTTTGACCGTCAATCGAAAGGCTTGGCCAGTATTCATCGTTCATGGAATTTACATTCCAATTTAACCTGATTGGTTGAAAATCTACCGGGTGATTTTTAGCTTCAAAAGCAAATTTGCAATTTGCAATTTTCCTTTCAATTTTTGATTTGCGTTTTTCTAAAACATCATTTACCTGCAAATATTTTTCATAATATAATAAGGCATCGGTATAAAAACCTATTGAATAATTTGCTTCGCCCAAACGATACAAAATAGTTGGGTTAGCAGACAGCTGAGAAGCAGACTTAAGGAATAATATTTCTAAAATTGTTGAATCTGTTTCGTTATAAATATCTGCCAATAAAAGATATGGGTCAACGAACCCAGGTTCTTTCTTAATTAACTTTTTTGCTTCAAAAATGGCTTGGTTATTATCACCTGACACAAATAATTGCCTGGCATTTTCAAACAGCCTCCTTGCCTTTGCATCAATTTGACCATTCGAAGCCAAACACATAAAAAGAAAAAAAGAAAAAAAGAAAAACTTTAAATTATTTCTTAATAAATATCGAATCATTTTTAAGCAACCTTTTATCACTAAACGACTAAAAAGAGATATTGTTTTAGTTGATTAATAGCCTTTTAGCTTAATGCAGAAAAATTTTACAGAGATACTGAATCCATAAAACTCTAAATTTAAACAACTAATAAACAGAAATAAAAGTTTATTTCCGCACATCACATAAATAAAATATATTTATTTTTATAACGGATAAGTTTATAACTTGATAATTATACCGATTTAACAACCAAATGTCGCATACTTTCGTTTTACTCAGCATACTCCTTTGTTGTAGTATCGGCATTAACCATTATAAACTTCGAAATTGCCATGCGGCATTTCAAAGTACAATTGGTATTACTTTATTTTTCCTTTTTTATTGATTACTAAAAAATGAAGAAATCGAATTTTAAAAGTAACCAAGCAGATTTCAAAAACGGTTACGATTCTGTGTCCGGGAAAAAAACTCCGAGGACAAAAGACAAAAGTTCTAAAAGAAAGCTTTCAATTTACGACGAGTACGAAGATGTTGATGACAAGTACATTAATCGTGAAAAATTTATGAACCGTCATTAATAAATTCCAATGGATTTTCCGAGTTGTTAATTTTTTGACCTGTTTAAAAGTGAGATAAATTTTTCCCATATTATTTGCTTCTAAACCTCAAATCGTGTCACAAAAATAATACGAGACAATTGTTTATTCCTGGTCGTAAAAAGCATCGTAACCAGGATAATTATATCTTGCCCTGGCAATTTTCTCTGGGAAACAAAAATAAATTGCCTCGGCTGTAACACACTCCTGACCACTACCATCGAACAAACTACAATTTATTTTAGCCAACCTTTTTTCTACAGAAATAAGTTTTCCTTTCACCGTAATTTCGCCTTTCGAAATATTAACCGGTTTAAGGTATTTAACATTTAATGCAGAGGTAACGCCAGCTGTTTTCATTTTGATAAGTACAATCCAGCCTGCCAATTCATCGAGAAGCGACGCCTGGATTCCACCGTGCAAAATACCCATCCAACTTTCCAGCGATTTTCGTGGGTGCCATTTGGCAAACATTTCATCACCATCCTCCCAAAACTCAAGTTGCAAGCCAATTTCATTAAAAGGCGAACATCCAAAACAGTTATAATCGTGCTTTCCCGCCATGGCCGCAAACGGGTTTTTTATTTTTTTCATTTCCGGGATTGATTTTATATTTATTGATTTATAAAGTCCCTATCTAAGACACTGTTCGAAAATCAACTTCAAAAATATATAAAACAAAACAGGCCGGTAAAAAACCAGCCTGCTTTTATTTAATGTTTTGCGAATTAATTATTCCCTAAAATAAGAGGCAATCCATCTTTTCCGCCACCAATTACAATTACTTTGGAATTTGGCGATTCGGCCAACACAGTGGTTGCTTCAATACCCCTCTGCAACAAAATTTTATCGGTTAAACTGGAATTAATAATTCGGTTATAAGCTGCAATCCCATCGGCCTCAATTCTTCTTCGTTCAGCTTCCGAGGTTTCTCTTTGAAGCCTGAATTCGTAAGCCAACGCTTCCTGTTCTTGTTGCAATTTACTTTCGATCGCATTTTTAATTTGCTCAGGTAAATTAATCGACCGGATAAGCAATGCTTTCATATCAATTGAATTTCTTTCCAGCACTATCTTGGTTTCAGTAATTATTGCCTGCTCTACTTCTGCCCTTTTTGTTGAATAAATTTCTTCGGCAGCATATCTACCGGCAACCTGACGAACCGACGACCGTACCTCTGGAATTACAAGAACATTTATGTAGTTTATTCCAAACTGCTCGTGCAAAAAACCAATCTGGCTAAAAGAAGGATTAAAACGAACGGTTATATCCATGCTGATTGACAAACCATTCCTGTCTAATACATCCATGGGCTCGTCGCGTTGTTGTTCGCGCACATTATAAATGTGTAATTCGTTCCAGGGCGCGATAATATGAAAACCTTCACCAAAAATATTTTCTTTATCCAAACCTGATGTGTAAGGTTTAAAAATAACGCCACGTTCACCTGGATCGATTATTTTAAAAATACGGCCTCCAAATAGCAATAACACAAATACGATAACTACCGCAATAACAATGTAAGATGTTTTAAAATTAAATTTCATTTTTTTAAATTTTTAAGTTTTCAATAGTATTTAATTGAATCCGCCATTTTTTCAAAATTTTTATATTCGATTAAAATATTGAATTAATGACCCGTTAAATATCTTTCTGTCTTTTATTGATTTTACAAATGTACGAAGTTTAATGTGTTTGGTAAATACCAAAGCCTTTTTTTAAAAATTATTCTGGTTTACCTCCCTCACAAATTTTACATTGTATTATATTTGAATTTCAAAATCTGACATAAAAAATGAAAAAACTGCTTCTTTTATCGACAATTATTTTCTTTTGCTTTAGTGTAACAGCCCAGGATTTTTTTAGCGAAAATTTCAACCATCGCAAAAAATATATTATCCTCGCCAATCCAACTGTTAGGAATTTAAAAACCATCAGTTACCTTGTAAATGCAGATTTGCTGGATATAAATACCCGAAAGACAAAATTTGTAGGTGTGTATTACACGGGACAGAATTACGATTTTAACCTAACCCGGGATTATATAGATAAAAATGATTTAAAAAATTTCTATTTGCATGAAGTAAAAGCGGATTTGAATGAAAATAATTTGTTTGAAGAAAACGGCTGTACGAAAGATTTAAAAACCATTTTTGAAAATTCGATCGGTGTTTTCTTTTTTGGTGGCCCCGATATCCCGCCAGCAGTTTACAACGAAGAAAACACGCTATCAGTTGTAACTGACCCCGGCCGGCATTACTTCGAAACGACATTTCTTTTTCATTTGCTGGGCAGTTACCGCAATAACAGTTTTAATGCCTTTTTAATAAATAAACCCCGATACCTTGTTACCGGGTTTTGTTTGGGCATGCAAACAATGAATGTGGCTACAGGAGGAAACTTAATTCAGGATATCCCGGCTGAAGTTTATGGGGCCGAAACGCCAGAATCAACATTAAAATCAGGCCGTACAAATCTTCATCGCAATTATTGGCAAAATGTTGTTAAGGACTCGCTATTAATGGGAATTAACTTACACACAATTCAATTTACAGGCCACCCGTTTTTTGGTGACAATATTAAAGTTAACAAACGTTTGACACCGAGAATTTACAGCAGCCACCATCAGGCAGTAGAAAAATTAGGAAAAGGTATGGAAGTAACTGCACTTTCGCCTGACGGGGAAATAATAGAAGGACTCGCCCATAAACGTTTTCCCAATGTTTTTGCCGTACAATTTCACCCTGAAGTTTCTGCACTATACGAAAATATGTATGTTCGTAAGTTCCACCCGGAAGATACACCGATGAGCTACAACGACATTATTGGGAAAAAGAGCGTAAAATTTCATGAGAAATATTGGGGGCACATTTCACAAATTCTGAGGAAAGCAAAAAGAAAATAAAAAAAAGGAAAAGGCAAAAAAATGGTTGCGTCTTTACTGTCCCTATATACTACCAATTTTTTCTCAAATAGTGTTTTATGCAAATGGCCTTTAACTGTTTAATGTCAGATAATAACAGTCAACAAATTTTGAAAGTGCCAATTAACAAAACACAAATAATACCAATTGTTCTTCAAAATACCGCATAACAAATTTTAAAGTTACAATGATTAATGCCGACAATACAACAAAGAAGCAAGCAGAACAGGTGAAAGTTTGCGACATTTTGTTGTCAAATAGTTACCTGCAAGGATAAAGAAGAGAATTGAATGATGGATAAAGATTATTCACAATGGACAAAATGGATAGATAGAAATTCTTTGAACGGAATTAAATATCCAGGAATTTATTGCATTGCAATATCAGAATCAGATTTGTCTGAACAAGATTTTGAATGGATTTCAAAAATCACTTATGTTGGAATGACAAATTCAAAAGCGGGTTTAAAAGGGCGTTTAAAACAATTCGATAATACAATCATTGGAAAAACTGGGCACAGTGGTGCTGACAGATTTAGGTTTAAATATGAAAACTATCAAGACCTTGTGGATAAACTTTACGTTTCAGTTTGTTCATTTGAATGTGATGTAAAATCAAATGCCCCAAAGGATTTAAGAATAATGGGAAAAGTAGTAAAATTTGAATATGATTGTTTTGCTAAGTATGTTGAGAAATTTGGAAACTTACCTGAATTTAATGATAAAAGTAAATCCCCAAAATATAGTTTAACTCATAAATAATGAATTATGAAAAATGATATTTTTTCACTATTAACCGACTAAAGTCGGATTCTTAATTTATTATGTCTCAAATGCCCATTAATTGGGCTTTCTTATTTTATTTTCAAAACTGACCCCTGGTTTATATCAACTTTAATTGAAGTTGACCGGGAGGTTCGCCAACCTGAACTTTATATGCCCGGCTGGTACTTCGAAGCAATTCTACCATGTCGAGCATACTTATAAGGTGTATCCTTATTAATGAGGCAACGACTGAGAATGCTTTCTTTGTTTGTGCTATTTTTTGAATGGATATTTCGGTGAAGCTGACCCCTGTTTCGGTGATATTGACCCCCTCGCAG
>JABGRN010000032.1:0-49737 GCA_018648265.1 Prolixibacteraceae bacterium
TATCCCCTTTTAGGGGTTATCTCAAAGCCACGTCCTTTGGGCGTGGTTGTTTACTGCTTCTAAAAAAACTATATATTTTTCAAGTGTTTTTTAGGAAATGTCAAGAACAAGGCTTGCGAAATCTTGAAAATAAAGGAGTTTACTTTCGTAAATGACTGTTTTCAAGATGAGCATAACGCAGTTATTGGCGTTTTCTAAGAGACACTATTTAAATAGATGCAGATGATTCATGTTCATCTTATTTTTGGTCTGTTTATGGCAAAAAGACAATTCCTGAACTACTGTCTTTTGAAGCTCCAGTTACCGATGCTAAACAGTTTGTTTTATCGAGAATTCTTAAAATGCCAAGAAAGGCAAAAATTATGGCCTCTTTAAAATCTATAATTTCTTTCGAAGGAATCGCTATTTCGCATGAAGTATGAAACTTTATTCGCTCCAATAAAAACGAATTAAATGCACCGCCGCCTGTAATAAGCATTTTTCCGTTGCCAGAAACAACCTTCGAAATTTGAAAAGCAATGTGCTCGTAGATTGTTCGTAATTTATCGTCGTCCGAAATTTTTGCTAAATTTAAAATCGGGATAAATGTATTTTCCACCCATTCGCGGCCCAACGATTTTGGTGGATTTTTTTTATAAAACGAAATATTATTTAGACTATTTAAAAGTTCAGAGTTAACTTTTCCCCGCTTTCCCAATTCACCATTTTTATCAAAAGCAAAACCTTGTTTTTCAGCAAAATAATTTAAAATAATATTTGCCGGACCGGTGTCGAATGCAATTTGTTTTTGTTCCGATTCAAACGAAATATTTCCAAAACCACCTAAATTAAGGCAGTATTTAAATTCAGAAAAAAGGTGCTGGTCGCCTATCGGAACTAGGGGGGCACCCTGACCGCCCAGGGCAACATCGCCGGTACGGAAATCTGCAACTGTTGTTATTTTCGTTGAGGCAGCAATTTCGGCACCGTTTCCTGCCTGGAAAGTAAAATGTTTTTCGGGTTGATGAAAAATTGTATGCCCATGCGAAGCAATAAAATCGGGGTTAAAACCGGTTTTTTTTATGAACCTGTTAACTTTAGATCCAATAAACTTTCCATATTCTGAGTGCAATTCAATTAGTTGTTCTCCCGAAAGGGTGGGGGCATTTTTTAATTTGTTTAGCCATTTTTCGGAATAAGTTACAGTTTCGCCGGTAAACAAAGAAAAATCCCATTTCCCATTATTGAGATGAAATTCAACTGCTGCCAAATCGAGCCCATCGAGCGAGGTACCCGACATCATCCCAATTACTTTAAATTTATTTCCAAAATGTCGCTTCATAAGTAGTTTTATTTCCTTTATAATCTGAAACAGTTAACAAAAGTTGGTGCCTTTTTTTTAATTCAAATCGTTCATTATCGAAGTAGTGCGTTATCAGATGGTTTTTTGGATCGTATTCAAAAAGTGCCCATTTATCATCAATAATACCTTCAATATTTTTTATTCCCGACAAATCGTCTGAGATCTTGAATCGAAGCCGGTTTGTTTCTGATAATGTATTTTTATTTTTTAAACTCAATGGAATAATTTTGGGTGGAATTGTATCAACGGTAACGGCATAAGTTCCGAAAGTACTTAATTTGGATTTTACCCAGCCCTTATTAAATTCCCCGCCAGAAGCGAAATAATTTCCTGAAATTGTATCGATATTTATTAACAATGCTTTTGATTCCAAAATTTTGGGGAGATTATTTGTTTTTATCCGAACATCAGCACTTTTATGCAAAGGAACCGTGTTTTTATGAATGACATGAAAATCGGAATAATAATTATCGGGGGCGGGAAGTTTTTTATATTGAAAATTGATGTTATTGTACATTGAACCTTTGTGAATCTCAAGATCTAAACTGTTGGTTGAAAAAACATTAATTTTATCGAATTCAAAAATTTCAATAAAATTTTCTTTTGGAGGTTTTGTCTCCTTGTACTTACTTTCGATACTAAATTCCAATTCCGATGTATTTCCATAGGTATCAGTTAATACAAATTCAATGTGGTGGATGTTTCCATCGTTTACTTCAAAGATTCCTTTTTCGCGAATGTACTTGTAAATCCCTAATTGGTTCCCCGGCTCTATCCAGGCTTTTTGAAACCGTCGCTTCGATTTTGTAAAGTGTTCATAATCGATATGGCTGTTTATAAATTTTGTCTCACCAAACGAAAACTGATCCATTTGAAATGAAAAATATAATTCGCCATCAATTTTAAGTTGTAATGAATAAATGCCGCATTTATTTAACGAGCCATCAAAATAATCATTGGTTTCAACCGCAAATCCAATTTTCCCATAAACCGGGATTATTGGGCTATTTTTCAATTGATATTTGCCTTCGTAAAATACAACCGGATATCTTTTTTTTTCGATTTTGCAATTTATGTGAGATGTTTTGGACAATGGTGCTAAAAGAACTGAGAAAATTTTTGGGGCAGTTTTGTCAACAATTGTAAAATTGTATTTTAACGGGTTTCGGGGTTTTTCGGTTTTTGTTTCGCGAATTTCGAAATGTAAATGTGGTCCGCCCGAACTTCCAGAATTCCCGCTTTTTGCAATTATATCGCCTTGTTCAACTGTGAACATTTTTGGCGGGACAGGCAAATCAACGCGAAATGTTTTTTTTTCGTATTGAATATTTTTGACGTATTTTTCAATTTCGCTACTAAATTTATTTAAATGAGCATATACCGATGTGGTTCCATTTGGATGTTGGATGTACAACGCTTTCCCAAACCCGGTGGGCGAAACGGCAATCCGTGAAATAAACCCATTGGCGACAGCAAAAACCGGAACTCCAATAGCACCGCCGGTTTTAATATCGATACCTGAATGAAAATGATTATTTCTCAATTCAGCAAAACTACCGCTCAATAACATCGGGATTTTTACAGGATCGGTATAATATCTATTTTGCCCAAAAACTAAAACAGAATTTAAAAGAGATAAAACCAATAAAATAAATTTCATTAAACAAGCTTTTAAACTATGCTGAAAGAGCGCAAATTTAAACTTTTCCGGTTCATGTGATAACGATATGTTTGTAATATTTCCCTCAATAATTTATAAACGCTTTTACAATAGGCTAAAAATATTAACTTTGTCAGTGAAATGCAGCTAAAATGACCGAGGAAGATCGCTTGCTCCTGATTGAATTAAAGGAAAACACACAGCAGCTATTTAAGGAATACAATTATTTGAAAACTGAAAAGAACCTGTTGGAAGAAAGGGTGTTAGAATTAAAAAATGATGTTGGATTGTTGGAGCGGGAGAAGTCTGAATTAGGTCAAAAAAATGAACAACTAAAAATAGCGGCTCATATTTTATCGGGTATTGATGAAAACAGGGTGGCAAAACTGAAAATAAATAAATTAATACGGGAAATTGATAAATGTATCGCATTACTAAATAAGTAATGGCAGGTGGATAAAAACAAACTTAGAATAAATATTAAGATCGATGGAAGGAATTATCCTTTGTATGTCGATCGAGCAGATGAAGAGAGGCATAGGTTAGCTGCAAAAATAGTAAACGAAACAGTTGGCAAATTTAAAGAAATGTTTCGAAACAAAGATTCACAGGATATAGTGGCGATGACAGCCTTTCAGATTGCATTAAGTAATACAGAAATGATGCAACGCGAAAATGAATCTCTTTTTATCGACGAGTTAAAAGACTTAAATGATGATATTTCGGATTTTTTAAAAGAAAATAGGAAATAGGATTATAAAGCATAATATTTATCAAAGCCCGTATTAAATCGTTTTAAACTTGATTTTTAAAGTGATTTATTACGGGTTTTTTATTAATTGATTAAAACAACAATAATGAACTGGATAGAAATGGTGGTGGGTGCCGCTGTCGGTTTTATAGGCGGTGGTGCTTTGGCTTATCTAATTTGGGATAAAGCCTTAAATAATAAAAAGCAACGGTTAGTTGCTGAAGCCAAATTAGAAGGCGAGGTAATTAAAAAGGAAAAAATGTTGCAGGCAAAAGAAAGATTTTTGCAACTTAAATCGGAACATGAAAAATATATTCACGATAAAAGTGCCAATATTAACAACCTTGAACATCAACAGAAACAAAGGGAAAATACCTTAAACCAACGTCGCGAGGAATTGCAGCGAAAAACAAAAGAGTTTGAAACTACACGAAATGAGGTTTCAGTGATTCGCGAGAATTTAACGGTTCAGTTACAACGGGTGGAACATAAAAGTGAAGAGGTGGAGAAATTACACCGTCAGCACCTCGATAAATTGGAGCAAATTTCTGGTTTGTCAGCCGAAGAAGCTAAATCGCAACTAGTTGAATCGTTAAAAGAAGAAGCTAAAACAGAAGCGATTTCTTTTGTAAACGAAATTATGGAAGAGGCCAAACAAACAGCTAATAAAGAGGCTAAAAAAATAGTGGTTAAATCTATTCAGCGGGTTGCCACTGAAACGGCCATGGAGAATTCGGTGACCATTTTTCATATAGAAAGCGATGAAATTAAGGGCCGGATCATTGGCCGCGAGGGGCGGAATATCCGTGCACTGGAAGCTTCTACCGGGGTAGAAATTGTTGTTGACGACACTCCCGAAGCAATTGTACTTTCTGCGTTTGACCCGGTTAGGCGAGAAATTGCGAGGCTCGCCTTACATCAGTTAGTTACTGATGGGAGAATTCACCCGGCCCGTATCGAAGAGGTTGTACAAAAAGTTAAAAAGCAAGTAGAAGAGGAAATTATTGAGACAGGAAAGAGGACTACCATTGATCTTGGGATTCATGGATTGCACCCCGAATTAATTAGGTTAATAGGGAAAATGAAATATCGCTCGTCATACGGGCAAAACCTGTTACAACACTCTCGCGAAGTGGCTAATCTAAGTGCAATTATGGCCAGTGAGTTAGGATTGAACCCAAAAAAAGCAAAACGAGCAGGATTGTTACACGATATTGGAAAAGTACCCGATGATGAACCGGAATTGCCACACGCTGTTTTGGGTATGAAACTAGCGGAAAAATATAAGGAAAAACCAGATATTGTTAATGCCATTGGAGCTCATCACGACGAAGTGGAAATGCAAACACTGCTGGCCCCAATAGTACAGGTTTGCGATGCTATTTCGGGAGCAAGGCCGGGCGCCCGCCGCGAAGTTGTTGAATCGTACATTAAACGACTGAAAGATTTAGAAGATCTTGCACTTTCGTATCCCGGAGTAATGAAAACTTATGCTATTCAGGCCGGTCGTGAATTGCGTGTAATTGTTGGGGCAGAGAAAATGGGCGATAAGGAAACTGAACAACTTTCATACGATATTTCAAAACGTATTCAGGATGAAATGACCTATCCCGGGCAGATTAAAATTACGGTAATCAGGGAAATCCGTGCTGTAAGTTATGCCAAATAAAAGCAGAATTATTTAAAAGATATTTAGTTATAAAAAATACCCTTCGGTTTTGAAGGGTATTTTTTATACATTATTTTGAAATAATTTGAGCAGCTTCCCGGTTTTTTCCTGAGTTCCGCACTGTTTTTAATGTCGAAGTTATAAAGTGCTGTATATGTGGTGATTGTAATTTTCAGTGTTGATTTTTGGGTGTCCCGGCATTATTTACTCAAAATTATTAATTTCAAGGATGGTTTTATATATTACTGAAAATATGATATTTACAAAAATCATTGTTCATAAATTAATCTCAAATCAGTATTTTTTTCATTGAGGCCAAAATAAGGTGTCCTAGTGCGGAAAACAGGGGAAATCCGTGCTGTAAGTTATACCAAATAAAAGCAGAATTATTTAAAAGATATTTAGTTATAAAAAATACCCTTCGGTTTTGAAGGGTATTTTTTATACATTATTTTGAAATAATTTGAGCAGCTTCCCGGTTTTTTCTTCCTTTTCTTTAAAACCATTGGTATTGTATGATTCCTTAAGAGATTCGAGCAAACGCTGAATAAAAAGAAGATCGGATTTTGGTTCGGTAAACCACTCTATAGGCTTGTATTTACTTTCTCTTAAATGATATTCAATTTCTTTTCGACTTGTAATTGCCCCTTTGTTTGAAGGGTTGATGTAAAATAAAACATGGGAATTTACATTAATTCCGTGTACCTTTTTAGCTAATTCACGATCAACTATCGCAACAAGTGGGTTTTTGGGGAAATCGATAAACTGTACGGGCAAATCTAACTGCCGTGCCATAATAGTATAAAAAATACTTAACGAAACAGGATTTCCTTTTTTTGTGTCAATTATTTGGTTTAAAAAACAGTTTTGTGGCGAATGAATATTTTTGTGATTTATTGAAAATCCATTTTCGCTATAAATAAAGTGGTTTATAATAGTAGTTTTTTCAAGCAGGGTTAATGAATTTTTTAATTCAAGCCAAATTGATTTTTTTATGCTTTCAATTTTTTGATGAATGTTTAGCAGGTTTAGGTCGGGATACTGGAAACGGTTAACTTCTAAAAAGCCTTCCAATAAATCTTGTTTTTTAGATGTAATCCACTTTTTTAGTTGTTTTGTGGTTTGTTTAAATTGGAGGTTTTGAATTAGATTTTCAATTTTTTCCTGGCAATTTTCATCAAAACTATTTTCCCATTTTTCTTCCAGGGCAGGAATAATCTCAGGTGTTTCTTTTAACAACTCTTTTTCAACCAATTCAAAAACTGTCCGGTCGGGGTCGTCTAATAAATAAATTAATGCCTGAAGTTTATTCTTTTCCATTTTATATTAAGTTGATAAACGGGAAAGCACCTTTTTTATCAATTTTTTCATTTCGTCGCGGTAATCCTGGTTAGCATTTAAAGTTACCCGGTTTGCAATAATTAAACAAATAGTTAATGCTTTGTGTCCCAGCATTTTAGAAAGGCCATAAATGGCCGAGCTTTCCATTTCGAAGTTGGTAATTTTTATTTCGTTGAAGCTAAATTCTTCTAACAACTGGTTTAATTCGGGTACGGCAAGTGGCAAACGTAATTCCCTGCCTTGTGGACCATAAAAACCGGGCGCCGAAATGGTTGCCCCTTTTTTAAATTCCCGATCGCCAAATTTCGATAATAAATATTCAGATGCATCAACAACGTAAGGAGTGGGCAGCGATTTATCCCAACTTGTAAATTTTTTAAAGGCGATTTCAAAAGATAAGTCGCAAACATTTTCGCGGTTTGCGTAAAAATTAAGCATTCCATCGAAACCAATTGATTTTTGTGAAACCACAAGCGAATTCACCGGCAAATCGGGCTGTAATCCACCAGAAGTCCCAATTCTTACAATATTTAATGATTTGTGTTTTTTTAAAATTTCTCGTTTTTTTAGATCGATATTAACCAAAGCATCCAGTTCGTTTAGTACAATATCAATGTTGTCGGTTCCTATCCCGGTAGAAATTACGCTTAGCTTTTTACGATTGTACCAGCCTGTAACTGTTTTAAATTCACGGTTTTGTATCGAGAAATCTATTTTTTCAAAAAAACTGGTAATAATGTCAACACGAGCCGGATCGCCAACTAATATAATTTGATCAGAAATATTCTCAGGTTTCAGGTGTAAATGAAAAATCGAGCCGTCGTTGTTTAGTATTAGTTCTGAATGTTTTATCATGATATTTATAATGCTTCCGACCAAAACTATTTAAATTTAAATGAAAAGCCAATATTATCGATAAAAACATATAAACAGTTAAGTGTTACTATTTTGGAAAATGATTTGAGATTGTTAAAAACAAAATTTATGTTAAATATGTCAGGCCTAATCAAATTAATATTGAAGAATGTTTCTAACTTAGAATTAGAATTTAACAGGTTTAATTTCTATTTTTGAATTACTAAAAAACTAAATTTTGGCAAATGTCGTTTAAAATTTTCTCCATACAAATTCTCGGAAAATTAAAATCGGTAGAAGTTGTTGAAAAACAGCGGGAAACCTTGCGGGAAGATTATTTAGAATTTCAAGAGGTTGAAAAATCGGAAGAGTTGGCAGAATTCCTCAGTTTAGAAAATTGGGTTAATTCTGATGAATTTATAAAGCGTAAAGCAGAAATAACTTCGCTTAATTTTAAAGGAAGTGTAGAATTTAATCAACTAAAAGAATTTGCAGGATTAAAAAAAGCCAGGCATATTAAAAAGTATTTTGTTGCGTCAGGCTCGGCGGAACTAAAACGGTTTGATGAATTGAAAAACTCGGAAAAACTAAATGAATACGATTTACTTTTGGAATACATGAAAGAGGGCGAATTTCAAAAGGATAAAAAAGAGATTGAAAGACAGGTGTTTAAGGGGTCGGTTGTAGAACAACATTTTGTGGATTATAAAAAGCTCGGAAAGTTTCGGGGTATTAAAGCATTTGTTGAATTAAACAAATCGGAAATATTAATAAACCACGAAAAATTTTCGGAATCAGAAAAGCTGCAAAATTTTTTGGAATTAAAAAATGCACCCGATAAAAATAAAATTAAACGTAAAGAATGCAGAGCATTGCAAAAAGATCGGGAAATAAAATCGTATTTCAGGTTTGAAAAATCTAAAAAATTGAAACTTTACCGCGAAACAATTGATAGCCACGACTTGAAAAAATATATCGAGTTAAAGGCATTTGTTGAAAGCGATCATTATAAAGAAAGAGAAACATTTTTAAAAGACAAAAAAAAGTTCGAAAAAAGCGAAGCCTATACAAAGCAACAAAGATTTAAAAAACTGGAAGCTGACCAGGACATAAAATTCTTTTTGAAATATGAAAAGGTAGCGATTTATAAAAATTATCTGGATGTTAAAGATTCGTTCGACTTAAAAAGATTTTATGAATTAAAAGAAATTACTTTGTCTAAAGAATTTTTGGAAAGAAAAGCATACCTCGAAGATAAAAAAAGGTGGGAAAAGAGCGAAGAATATACAAAGCAAAAGAAGTGCCTGGAAATGAAAAATATTCCACATCTTATTAAATATTTTAAGTTCAAAGACACCCCGGTATTCGATTTTTTGAAAAGTTGGGATGTGGTTTTTGAGGATGATTTTTCTGACCAACAATTGAATCTGGAAAAATGGGCGACACGTAGTTATTGGGCTGATAAATTGCTTGGCGAAAACTATTCGATGCCTGGAGATTTACATGTTTCTACAAGCGGTGGGAATATTAAAACCGGGCGGAAACTGGCCATCGAAATTAAAAAGGAGAAATCGGTGGGAAAAGTTTGGCAAATGCCTGCCGGATTTGTTCCAACAGAATTTGATTATTCTTCCGGAATTATTTCAAGCGGTAACAGTTTTTGGCAAGAAGACGGAATATTTGAGGCTAAAATAAAATTTAACCCTGTTAAACAAGTAGTTAGTTCTTTTTCTTTGCTTGGCGAAAATGAAACGACACGGACTAACTTGTTGGAAATGGGAACAAAAAACCGTCTTGGGATTTCAACCATCGACAATAAGAGAAAGGTAAAAGTTAAGGGAATTAGCATTTCAAACTTGAAAAAAGGTAAATCGTATATTTTTACTATTGAAAAATCGGGCAAATCGTTTA
This sequence comes from Prolixibacteraceae bacterium, assembly GCA_018648265.1. Taxonomy (GTDB): domain Bacteria; phylum Bacteroidota; class Bacteroidia; order Bacteroidales; family Prolixibacteraceae; genus Draconibacterium. Next base: position 9,530 of record JABGRN010000032.1, read on the forward strand.
CCTGGAAAATTAATGAAACAGAAGTTTTAAAGTTAGAAAATACGGAAATAAATTACCCGCTTCATATAAATGTTTCAAGTATTGTTGTTTATGAAATACCGGGTTCGCGCCTTCCGGTTAAATTTGAAATGGACTGGGTAAAATGCTATAAGAAAAAATGAAACTAAAAGGAATAGAAGTTGATTGGGCCGAAGATTTTAACGGGGCAATAACTGTTTGCAACGAGGTGGGTACAATTGTGTACATGAACCAGTATTCCATAAACCAGTTTAAAAAATATGGTGGAGCTGAATTATTGGGTACAAACTTATTAGATTGCCATACTGAACCTTCGAAAACAAAATTGGTTGAGATGCTTGAAAACCAAACAGATAATATGTACACCACTGAAAAAGACAATATAAAAACTATAATTTTTCAAAGTCCCTGGAAATTAAATGGGGAGTTTAAAGGAGTTATTGAAATTTCATTTCGGTTAGATCCAGACTTGCCCCATTTTATCCGTACGTAAAACTATTAAATTAAAATCCCCTTTTGTTGAAAAGAATATACCCAAAGTTCAATGTAAAATAGAGGTTTGTATTTTCTTTCTCGTAGTAGTTTAACGAAAAACTTAGTGGTCCCACGCTAGTTTGGTAAACCAAAGAAGCCATTCCCTGAAAATAGTATTTGTCGATAAGATAAGTGTTAAAATAAGCTGTTAAGTTTTTGTTTTTACGTTCCTCTTTGATTGGTAAAAACCCATACGCTTCAAGCCTCAAATGTACAGAAGGATTAAATTCCACAATTGCTTTAATCCCGCCTGCCAGGTAATTATTGGCATGGAAATTTTCGATAAAAAGTGATTTGCTGTGGGGCGTTGGATAATAACCCGGTGCTGATAATAATGTTGAACGATAATTCTGAAACAATGATTTGTTGCTAAAAACAGCTTCCGCCTGTGTACCAAGTGTAAACGATTTACCAATTCTAAAATATTTTGTTGAATGAGCTTTTAAAATGAAATAATTATGATTAGCACTTGTTTTTGTTGTAGTAGTTGAAGTTGTCCCGGGAATGTTGCCCTCTTTTCCAGTAATATATTTTGCAGTAAGACAACGGAATTCACCCTCAGTTGCAAATTGTTTGTAGTTAAGTGAATTATTTTCGATGCCAAGTTGAGTAATAAAAGCATTAAACGAGGTTTCGTCGGGGTCGTCTTCTTGTTTAAAAATTTCGGTTTGATAATATTCGTCGTTTGAATTTGCAAATGCAAGCCCTGAATAAAATTTTGTGTGCACGCCAAGTGGCAATCCCATTTCAAAACGAAGGTTGTACTCATCCTGTATAATAAACGGCGGACGTACATCTTCGAAAAACAATTCGGAGCTGGATGAGAAGAAATCCCAACGGTTTAAGGTTGAGTAACCGGCCAAATAAAATGGAAGCCGGGTAGGGAAATCAATACGTCCACCAACTTTAAACGAGCTGTAAAACCGACCAAAATAAATATTTGAATTTAGGGTATAGGCGCGGCCCTTGTAGTATCGGTAGTTGATGTTAGCAAATCCCTGGTTAATAGGTTTGGTTGCAATGTTCCCCCCGATATTTACTTCTATTTTCTTCTCTGGTTCAACTTTCAGGTGCAAATCAAAATAACCGGTTTCTGTGTTGTAACGCGAAATTGGCCTGATTGATTTTAAATGTTCGTCGGCAATTAGTTTAAAATAAGCTTTTTTTAAAATTGAAAGTGATACAACATTGTACCTGTGTTTTATCGATTGGATAATAAATTTACGTTGCATCGGATCTTCAACACCTTCAACCTGTATATTTTGAAAGAAAAGTTGTGGTTTTTTTGCTTTAAACGATTGTCTCTTTTTTTCAAGATCTTCCTGTTTAACCTTTCTCGAAATCCTGGTTTTTATTGAGTCGATTAATTGTTGTGCTGTTTTTTGTCCTTCATTCGATACGAATTCAATTTTGTTAAAATCGAGAAGGGTTACATTTTCAAATTTTGTTTCAAGCAAAATCCCATCTTCCGGTTCAATTTCGTAATTGGTTGGCCTCATTAACATATTCGAGATTTGCTCCATAACATCATCTTGTTCCGCTGCTTTCGATTCGTTTGCTACTTTATGGCCAATAATAATATCGGGATTAAAAGTTTCTTTCATTACATCCGATGGAAAATTGTTTACAATACCTCCGTCAAAAAGCAAAGTGTTTTCAATTTCGATGGGTTTAAAATAGAGTGGAACTGTCATCGAAGCACGGATAGATTCGCCCAAATCGCCTTTACTTAAAATTACTGGTTGGTGGTTGTAGGCATCGGTGGCCACACAACGAAAAGGAACCATTAAACTATCGAAATTATAGTTACAGGCTGCATTTGTACTCGCCAGTAATTCCATAAATGCAAAATCCATCTGTTCTTGCGGAACAAAATTCGTTGGAGGAAGAACTTTAACTTTATCCTCTTTTTTAGCCACCCGCAATTCCAACCACACCGGATTGGCTTCGGGACGGTTAAAATAATATCGGTATTCTTTCTGTATTTTTCCAGTTGACCAAAAATAAAAATCATCCGATTTAAATAGTTGTTCCATTTCGTCGGGAGTGTACCCGGCAGCATACATTCCTCCAATAATTGCCCCAATTGAAGTCCCCGAAATAAAGTCGATAGGAATATTGTTTTCTTCCAAAACCCTGATTACGCCAATATGGGCCATTCCTTTTGCACCTCCTCCACTTAATACCAGTCCAACCGATTGCCCGTAGGAATTTATAGCTGAAAAAAGTGCAATTATTATGAAAACCAGAGATTTCTTTTTCATGGTCGAACTTGATGCTTTCTGAACTTCATCAAATTTACGAAATTGTAGGTGGGTATAATCCGAATTTCAAATAATTTAAATTTTTTTCGGTAAATTGTTGAAAAATGGGAGTAAACAGAGAAATATTATTTAAAGGAAAAAGTTTTTTAGGTATTTACTTTTGAATTCAAATTTTGAAATCCCTCGCCAAGAATTTCTTTTGCATCCATAATTGTAATAAACGCATCGGGATCGATTGTGCTGATGAATTCTTCTAAAATAGCAACTTCGCGCCGGCTTACAACAGTGTAAATTATTTGTTTTTCTTCGCCGGTAAACATCCCTTCCCCTTTTAAAAATGTTCCGCCGCGTTCGAGGTCGTTTAAAATTTTGTGTTTTATTTCGACATGTTTTTTTGAAACAATCAACAACGCTTTGTTGTAGTCAGCCCCTTCAATGGTAAGATCAATTGCGCGCCCTGCAATGTAAATTACTACCCACGAGTATAAAGGAATGTGCCAATCCTGGAAAGCGGCCAGGGCCAGAAAAACAATGATCGAATCGACATAAATTAATAGTTTCCCCAATTGTAACCTCGTGTATTTAGCAATTATCATTGCAATTATATCCGATCCACCTGAAGTTGCCCTCGATTTAAAAATCAAACCTAAACCGAAGCCAATTAAAACCCCACCAAATACGCTCGAAAGTAAAACATCATCAACCAAAGCTGCATTCCCAATTGGGCGCATGTATGAAATGCCGTCGATAAAAACTGAAGTTAATACAAAACCCACTATCGTTTTTATCCCAAAACGTGGTCCCAAAACTTTTATTCCGGCAATGGTAAGCGGAATGTTTAATACAAGTCCAAATAATCCGATGGGGATACCATTGGGCCAAAATGAAAAAACACCTTCGGTTAAATAATGAACAACAATGGCAATACCGTAAACACCGCCCGGAACAATTTTATGAGGAGTTATAAAATAGACAAAACCGGCCGCCAGTATAAAAGAACCAATTAATATAAGCAGATAATCAGTAAACCATTTTTTACTGAATAATTTTTCTTTGGATAGGAATGCCATTTTTCAAATTTTTGTGCAAATCACACAAAAAAAGAGTTAATAATCCTTGATAATTATCAGTGAATTTGAAGAAAGGTGAAATGATTTGAAAAACTAATTTTGAGTTTTAATCCAGTACAAACCTGTACGAAATAGTTCCTTGCTGAAATGCGGGTGCATTTTCGTCGATATTGAATTTGGCTTTTAATGCAGCTTGTTTTGCTTCGTTCCAGAATTGTTGGTTCATAATTGTTGTTCCCCGTTCGCCGGGTACTGCAGCAGTAACATTTCCGTATTTATCAACAGTAACTTTTACAACCACTATTCCTTCATCGTTTCCCGGATATTTTGGTTTTGGCAACGATTTTGACGTTCTGCCCGAAAGGTTAAATGAAACCCCGGAGCCCTGGTCTCCCGTTCCGCTTCCCCCTGGTCCGTAATTTCCTGCATTTGGATCGCCCGTTGGAACTCCCTGGTTACCACCTGGAAATGTAGCCCCCTGGCTTTTTCCATCGCTGTTTCCCTGTCCACCTGTACCAGTTCCGCTTTCACCAAAAGCACCCTGGGCGCGGTTATTTATTTCATCAATTTTACGTTGTTCTTCTTCGCGGGCTTTCCGCTCAGCTTCTTCCTGGCGTTTACGTTCAATTTCAGCCTGCTCTTGTAACCTTATTTTTTCCAGCTCTTCTTGTCTGATTCGATTTGCTTCCTGTTGTTGCCTGATTCGTTCTTCTTCTAATTCCCGTTGGCGTGTTTCATCTTCTTCGCGCTTTTTCTTTTCTGCCGCTTCAATGGCAGCAGTTTGTTCGTAATCCTGTGTCATTGCAACTTCTTCAGCAGGTTCGGGCTGAGTATCTGGTGGAGGTGTGGAAGACGGTGGAGGCGTAAATTGCTGTTCTTCCTCCTGGATAGGTTCAACGGGAGCAGGATTTCTACGTGCCGGGCTTGGTTCCCTATCTCCAAAACCATTGTCGCTGGTTCCAAAATTTACAAGAATCCCTTCATCTCCCGGCAAGGGTAAAGGTGTAAAAAAGCCAAAAAGAATAAGAATTAGCAAGATGGACGAATGAAAAATAATCGTACCAACAATACCCCTTTTATGTTTTTTGTAATAATCCATATTACCGCTCCGAAGCAGTTGCAGCAATCATTTTATATTTGTTCCTGCGTGCAATGTTCATTATTTTAACTACTTCTTCCCAAGGAACTGATTTTTCGGCATGAAGGGAAATAAAAATATCATCGTTGCCAACACCATAACGGTTTTGCAAAAAAGGTTCGATTTCCTGAAAAGCAACCCGTTTTAAAGCACCTTCGTCATTGATGTAATACTTCATGTCTTTTGTAATCGAAATGGTAGTTATAGCTTTTGCCGAAGTTTGATTGTTACTTTGAGGAAGCAAAAGTTTTAGCGCATTTGGGGCAACCAAGGTTGATGTAACCATAAAAAATATGAGAAGTAAAAATACAATGTCAGTCATCGACGACATGCTGAATGCGGCATTTACTTTATTTCTTCGTTTCAGTGCCATATCAATTGAGTTACGCCGGTTCGTTTAATAAATCCATAAATTCAGTAGTTGCCGCTTCCATTTTGAAAACTACTTTTTCGACATTCGCTACCAAAATATTGTAAGCAAAATAGGCAATAATACCAACAATTAAACCAGCAACAGTGGTTACCATCGCCTGATAAATTCCTGTTGAAAGTAAAGTAACATCAATATTGTTCCCGGCATTCGACATATCGTAAAACGCCTGGATCATTCCCATAACTGTTCCCAGGAAACCTATCATTGGTGCACCACCGGCAACCGATGCCAAAACCGGCAAGCCTTTTTCCAATTTCGAAATTTCGAGATTGCCAAGATTTTCAATTGCAGCATTTACATCTGCAAGCGGTCGTCCAATTCTGCTGATTCCCTTTTCAAGCATTCGTGAAGCCGGATTTGTGTTGTTCCGGCACAAGGCAAGTGCAGAATCAATTTTCCCACTGGTAATGTAAACCTTTATTTTTTCAAGTAAACTGTCATCAAATTTTCCGGCTTTTTTAATTGCAAAATATCGATCGAAAAATATATATACAGCGATTATCGACAAAAGTATAATTGGTATCATTATCCAGCCACCTTTCATGGCCATGTCGATAAACTTGGTTGTTATTCCTTCGGGTTCTGTGGCTAATGAATCCAATTCAGTAGTTAAATCAGCCTGGATCAATAATAATTTCAACATTGTTATTTATGGTTTTTCCTTATAAACTAAAAACAAAACGAGGTATAATATTAATTATTATACATCGCAAAAATAAGCATTATTTTAAAACGCTTTTATTTGCTTGAATAGTCAAACTGCATAGTTATGAACAATTTGATTTTAATAGGTAATTGTTTTGTTTTTTTTGCAATACTTCTTTTTACAAAAACTTTGTGTGAAACTTATAATCTCTTTTTTCTTTCGAACATTGCTCCTATTTTTTTTAGCAATTCATTAAAAGAATTATATTCTTCTTTAAACGAAAAACCTACTCCTTGCGTGTAGGGAGCAGTTTCGTATATTAAATTGTTATTTGAACGGTTGTAAGCTTTAAATTGGATTTTTCCGCTTGGATTGAGTTTTACGTTTATATCGAAATCTCCAACCAGTTGACTGTTATTGTTAGAATGGGGATTTACATTATTTCCGATATTTCCGTTTACAGTTACCCGGTCGTTAAACATTTGGGTACTTAGTGCCAATTCAATTTCGTCATCCGTAATCTGGTTTCCCGGGCGGTAGTTTAATCCTACATCCACGTTATTGCTTATTTGCGACAGCCAGTTGCTTAATTGGTTGGAAAACAACTCGCTGGCGGTTGTGCCAATTACATTTGGGTTTTGGGCTTCGTATGTCCCCCGCATATATTCAGGCGTGTAAAACTTACCCAAAACAAGTAAGGAAAGCATTTGTTTGTTCATCTCTTCGTCGGTATTGAAAAATTGTTGGACCTGGTCAACTATCCTATCTTCAACTGTTGGAAATTCTATTTCGAAATCAATTAATGGATTCGATAATTCTTCCGACATCAAAATTTTACAATCTACGGGTATTCGCTGGCTTTGATAGATATTTTCGTAACTGTTAACCAATAAATCGTACAACGAAGCTTTTAATTTGTAAACGGCATTAATATTAATAATTGCATTGTACGGATTTCCCGACCACACAATTGATCCACCCTGGTCGATGGTAAACCTTTTGTTTATCACGTTTTGTAAGGTAAACAGGTAATCACCTTTTTCAACAGTGTAGTTGCCCGAAAGTGTAATTTTGCCATCCTTGTCCATCCCAAACAGCAGTATCCCTTCTCCCTGGGCTTTAATAATATCGCCGATTTGTGAATTATATATTAATTGTGCCCTCGCATCGGGGGTAGCCCTGATTGTTAGGTTTAAACTAAAATCATCTTTTTTCTTTTCAGGAAACAGGAATTTTTGCTTTTCGGATGTTTCGGTTGAAACAAATTGAATAAAATCGTATTGCTTAATTTCACTTTCGTAATCTAACGAAATATTCACATTCGTACCATGCAAGGTAGTTCCCAAGCCGTCGAGATTTACCTGTGTTCCGTGCCCTGAAATGTGCAAGCTCCCGTTTGCCAAAACCTGACCAAAAAATTGTTCATTATTTTTGCGTGTTGTATTCATTACCATAATTTCAGGCGAACTCATGGTTAAATTATAATCCATTTTCTGAAAGTTCTGATGTATTATTGTACCGTCAAAATTCCCCTTATTTTTATAAACATCCTGAATTGCAATATTATCGAAATGAATAGTATCGCCTTTGAAATGTACTGAATCGTTAAAATTGTAACTTACCTGTGTGAAATCGACGGTTACGCCGGCATTCGAACCTTCAAGTGTACCATTTAGCAAAACTTGATCGGTTTCCCCATTAATTTTGAGATTTCCTGAAACATCGCCATGAAAATTTGAAAAATTTTTACTCATTACTGTTTCCAGCAACACTAACGACAAATGATCAAAATTGGCTATGTAATTAAGTTCTTTGTTTGCAGGGTTAAAGTTACCACTGGCATATAAATTTTGTCTATTTCGATTATTAATTTTTAATTCTGAATTTATCAGCGATTTTGTTTTATCCCAATTATTGGAGAGCTTAATATCGCCTATTTTTTGATTTTTAAACCCGAAATCTTTTATACCGATATCTGAAGTGATCAGACGTTGTCCGTAAAAATCAGAAAGCCCGATCGAGCCGTTTACGATTCCGTTAAGAAATATTTCTTTGTTTAAATATGTGTCAAGGTAATTTAGTTTTATGTTTTCAATGTTTATTGAAATTAGTTCCTGTTTTTTTTCTGAAATTTTCCCGTTAACTGCAATAATTTGATTTTTATTGTAAAACCTGAAATTACTGATTTCTATTGTTGAAGTATCGATTGAAGCAGAAAACGGGTCAATTTGCCAAATCGAGTCGGCAATAAATATTTTGGTTGGTAATCCTTCAATTTCGATGTGCGGGCGTTTTGTTGAATCGGTTTCAGAAAAAACCGAACGTGTTTTTATGGTTCCGCTATAGGTTAAATCGTGGTAGTTTGTCCAGGTAATTTGGTTATCGATAATGTTGTCCGAAATTTTAGAATCGACTGTTAAATTGTAAATGGCCATACCATTTTTAGAAAGAATTTCACCAAACCTGAATTTTGATGAATACAAGTTTCCCACTGGTTTATTCCCAATAAAAATATTCTTCACCCAGAGTTTTTTCGTGCTGAAACCCGGGATACTTCCTTCCAGGTTAAAAATTGAGTTTTCCGAATCCATTGTCCCATATAAAAGAAAGGGGGTTTCAATTTCTAATCCTGGTGTAAAAACAGTAGTTATTTCATCCAGGTTTTTAACATCTATTTGATAGTCGAAGATATTGTTTTCTACCAATTCTTGTATTTCATAATTTGTTGCGGGTAAATAATTGTTTATGCTTTTTTCAAGTGCTTTTAAAATACTTTGAAAATGATAATTACCAACAATTCCGATATCAAAAAAACCTGAAGTAAAGGTTAACGAATTTATCAAGTCTCCCGGAATCGATGCGAGTTTAATACCTTTTAGGTTTAAATCGCCATTTCGGTTTTGGTAAACCCCGTTTTCTAACTCAATTGAACCTCTTAAATTGTCGATCCTGTCGCCGGTAAAATTGGCTAACATTTCAAATGCCAATTCTGATGCAGGGAAATTTTTGCTTAAATTAAGTTTCCCCAAAATTGCCTTTTCTAAATTAAGTTTAAAATTAAAATCAGGAATTTCGGGATTTAAATTTATCCGCCCAATAAAATCAAATACAAGGTTTGGGTCGTTAATACTAAGCATCCCGTTAAACATTTTATTGTCGAGTATTCCATCGAGTATAATGTTTTTATAAGCGTACTGTTTTGCTTCTATTTCAGCAATGTCACCCTTGAATTCACCAAAAATAGTTTGGGTACTTTTGTTGAAATTTCCGTCAACGGATCCGTCGAATGTAAGTGTACCAAAATTCTCGTTTTGAAATAATTCACCCAATTGAAAATCAGAAGTTGTCACTTTCCCACGATACAAAATTGAACCTTCCCGATCTGGGATAAGCGAGACATCGGTTGTTAAAATTCCCATTTCGCTCGAAAAAGTCCCAAAGGCTACAAAATCGGATAAAAACCCAGAGAAATTCCCTTTGTAATTTAAAAGCCCTGCTTTGTAAAACGATTTTGGAAAGTTTAGATACCTAACCCTTGAATTCGCCGGGAGTTTTATTTGGGCCAAATCGGTAAAATTTGTGTTCGATTGTTTTAAATCGATAAATAAATACATCGATTCAATATTTTGTATCCCGTTTGCATAAAAATCGAAAAATGCTGAGGTATTTTTGCCTGTCTTTAATAGGAGGTTTTTCCCTTTTAAGTCGTTAAGATTTCCGGAAACCTGTCCCGAACAATTAACAACTTGATCCATTCCTTTTAACGATGGGATTAGTTCTGCAAGCTCATAAAAACTAACTTTTGAGTCGGAGAAACGAATATCAATCTCAGAAAAAGATGGTTTACTTTCGTCAGTTGCTAACAAACTAAATTCGGTATTTTTTATTGTTGAGTGATTTGTTTGCAGGTTGATGTTTTTAAGTTGTATTTTGTTTTTCGAGGAATGGAAATCGGCAGCGAGATGTTTTAAAAAAAGCTTTTTTCCGTCGTTTAAATTCAAGTCGTTAATTTTAAATCGTACAGAATCAGAATGTTGTGCAAAACCTGAAATGTCGAAATTTAAATCGTTGATAAAAAAATTATTTCCTTTTTTTGAATATAAATCCTGAAAAGAGATCATAGAGTTCCGAAACCCAAACCGATTGCACTTGATTTTCCAAAGGCCGGAGGTATCTTTTTCAGTTTGTAACGAGTCGAGAATATAACTAAAATTAAAGTGGCTGACAGAATCACGTATTAATTTGATTTTACTGTTTTCAAACGAAAAATTGTCTAATGTAATTTTTCGTTTGCGGTAGTTTAAAGTGTCAATTGTGGCTTCAACAATTTCGGTATAAAAAAGGGTGTCGTTGTTTTGCCCTTCAACTAAAACATTGTTTAAAATAATTTTATCGAAAAATGCAAAGTCAACTTTTCCGATATTGATTTTAGAGTTGATTTGTTTTGAAATCTGATTGGCAAGTTTTTGTGTTAAAACAGTTTGTACACGGCTGTTTTGCAGTGCTAAGTATAATCCGCCCGGCAATCCAAGCAGCACCACAAAAACGATTATTACTATTTTCCAGCCTTTTTTGATAATTTTGTACTTTTTAAAACGAACTTAAACTTTTTCGGGCAACAATTATGTAATGTGTGACAGGTTTTTTTAACCAACGGTGTTTAATAAATATTTTAGAGATGCCCTTAAATGAATTTTGTTGTTTTGCACTATTAAATGTTTTACTTTTTAAAATAACGGATGGAAAGAAATTAGTTGTATGGCAGACGGAAAAAATAAAGTGCTTACTATACTCGGGATTGAATCGTCGTGCGACGATACTTCGGCAGCGATTATTCGCGATGGGGTAATTCTGTCGAATGTTGTTGCCGGACAAAAAGTGCATGAAGAATATGGCGGGGTAGTACCCGAACTGGCTTCGAGGGCGCACCAGCAAAATATTGTGCCGGTTGTTGATTTGGCAATTAAAAAAGCAGGGATTTCCAAAAATGAAATATCTGCTGTTGCTTTTACGCGCGGTCCGGGTTTGTTGGGCTCGCTTCTGGTTGGTACTTCTTTTGCCAAAGGTTTTTCGCTGGCTTTTGGAATTCCTTTAATCGATGTTAACCATTTGCAAGGGCATGTTTTAGCTTTATTTATAAAAGAAAGTGGGGTTGATTTTAATCCACCAAACTTTCCTTTTTTATGTTTGATGGTTTCAGGTGGTAACTCACAAATCATTTTAGTTCGCGATTATCTGAAAATGGAAGTTATTGGGCAAACATTAGACGATGCTGCCGGCGAAGCTTTTGATAAATGTGCTAAAGTTATGGGATTACCTTATCCCGGCGGGCCACATGTTGACAGACTTGCAAAAAATGGTGACCCACAAAAATTCAAGTTTTCGAAACCTAAAGTTCCTGGGTTGGATTATAGTTTTAGTGGATTGAAAACCAATTTCCTTTATTTTTTAAGGGATAATTTAAAAGAAAATGAAAATTTTGTTGAAGAGAACAAGGAAGATTTATGTGCATCGTTGCAATTTACTATTGTTGAGATTTTGCTAATTAAATTGAGACTAGCAGCAAAACAAACCGGAATCAGAGAAATAACAGTTGCTGGTGGTGTTTCGGCAAATTCCGGATTAAGGAAGGCATTAAAGGAAAATGCAAAAAAAATGGACTGGAATTTAATAATCCCCAAATTTGAATATACAATGGACAATGCTGCAATGATTGCAATAACAGGGTATTATAAATATTTAAACAACGAATTTGCCGGACAAAATGTAGTTCCGTTTGCCAGAACACAACTTTGAACGTTTACGTTTATAGTGATTTAAGCAGCATGATCGTTAAATGGTTTTATCTTTTTTAATTCATCCTTTTTACTTAAAAGTTCATTTTCTAAATCAAAATCAATTTGTAATCCTAGCCAGAATTTTGCTGAATTTCCAAAATAATTGGAAAGGCGCAAAGCGGTATCGGCAGTTATCCGTCGTTTCTTTTTTAAAATTTGGCTAATGCGGGTTTGAGGAATTCCAATTTCTTTTGATAAGCGATAAGCAGAAATTTTAAGAGGGTTTAGAAATTCTTTCAACAAAACTTCTCCGGGATGAATATTGTTTAGCTTTTCCATAATTCAATGATAATCAACAATTTTTACCTTAAATGCATTTCCATTTTTCCAATTAAATATTATTCTCCATTTCTGATTTATTCTAATGTTATAAAATTTTTTTAAGTTTCCCCTAAGTTTTTCTAAACTATTTGAAAGCGGAATCCTTAAATCTATAAGATTGACTGAATTGTTTAGCATTTTTAATTTTCTCCTTGCAAATTGTTGAATTTCTTTTGGTAATTTTGTCGAATACTTTCCAAACCATACTTTTTCTGTTTCTTTCGATTGAAAAGATTTAATCATACTAACGCAATAAGTTACTAACGTTAAAGATAAGTAAGTTTATTTGAAATCATAATTATTCAATTGAATTAATTGTTATAAATTCTATTATAGTTTTTTGAAAAGAAATCTGGCATGAAATTCCAAAAGAAACTTATTCATGGTACATTAATAAAACGTTATAAACGTTTTTTGGCCGATATAAAATTGGATGATGGTACAGAAGTGGTTGCACACTGTACCAATTCAGGTTCAATGAAAAGTTGCCTTGAAAGTGGGGCAGAAGTTTATTTGACACCAGTGAATGACCCAAAACGCGAGACAAAATTTACCTGGGAGATGATTAAAATAAATGGCGACTGGGTTGGAATAAATACTGGCAATCCGAATAAACTGGCTTTTGAAGCTATTTCAGCAGGAACAATTCCTGGGTTGGAAAGGTACACTTTTGTAAAAAGGGAAGTTAAATTTGGTGATTCCAGATTTGACGTTTTTGCTGAAAATGAGTTGGAAAAGTGTTTTATTGAAGTAAAAAATGTATCGATGAAAGAGGGAAAGTATGCCCTTTTCCCGGATGCTGTTACAATTCGGGGACAAAAACATCTGAAAACTTTAATGGAAGTAAAATTAAATGGAATGCGGGCTGTAATGCTTTTTATTATTCAGCGGAGTGATGTTGAAATTTTTGCACCCGCCACCGAAATCGATCCCCAATATTCAAAATTATTAAAAGAAGCAGTTAAAGCTGGCGTTGAAGTGATTGCAATGCAGGCAAAAGTTACACCCCAAAATATTGAATTAGTAAAAAAACTGCCATTCGAAATATAAAAAGGAATTTCTTTTACTGATGCAGTGAAACAAGGTTCGGCGAAGCTAATTTTAATTTTCCCTTTTTTTTCCGGGTGTGGCGAATTCCTATTCGCCATTAGGATAGGGAGTTTCCAACTCCCTGAATTTTGCTTGACTTGGAAAGTCAAGCTCCATTTCTTGCGTATCTGCTATAAAATGTCAATGTCGATTAATGTAACACACACACACTTAAACAGTGCCATATATTTTCTCTTTTTTGAGAGTTTAAAATTTTAAGTAAATTTGTTTCCAGTAAAACAGGGATAAATATGAATACTCAGTACATTACCGATAAAAAGGGAAAAAAAATAAGTGTGATACTGCCAATCAGAGAATATAAAAAAATGATGGAGCAGATAGAAGAATTGGAAGATATAAAATTGTACGATAAAGCTATTGAAAGTGATGATGAGGCGATTCCTGCTAATCAGGTTTTTAATGAAATAGAGTCGAAACGCCATGAATTACGAAGTTGAAATTATACGTAGTGCTGTAAAACAATTAGAAAATTTGTCCCGAACTGATTACTTAGCAGTAAAATCAAAAATAATAAGTCTCTCGGTAAATCCACGCCCCAAAGGTTGTATAAAACTAAAAGGAAGACCTGCGTACCGAATCCGACAGGGGAACTTCAGGATTATTTATGATATTTTCGATAATACTTTATCTGTCCGGGTTATTGTAATTGGAAACCGGAAAGAAGTTTACAGGTAGCTATTTTTTCAACCTGTTTCTTTAATCAATAAATTGTTGATTTTTTGTTATCTGCAAAGTGGCTTGAAATGTTGAACTGGACAAGGAGATTCCAACTCCCTGAATTTTGCTTGACTTGGAAAGTCAAGCTCCCTGGAAATGTGGTTCGGAAACCACATCACCCTCAAAGAAATTTCAAAACAAACATAGTTTATAAACATAATTTTCTATTTTTAAACAGTCTCTAAATCTTAATTCTTTTTGACTTATGCTGACGCTGATTTGAGGATTTTGCCTTGTGGAAAGTTTTGGGACTTGGTTCAATTGGATAGGAGCTTTTTGGATATATTATGAATGACACTCGGTTTGAAGGAATCCCCATGATTTTGGAAACGCCAAACATTGAGATTTGGGCTGAAGAAATTCAACGATTAAAAAATATGCAGAAATGATGGAAACAGTTTATTTAAATGGAGAATTTCTTTCAAAAGAAAATGCTAAAATCTCGCCTGACGATCGCGGTTTTATTTTTGCCGATGGTGTTTACGAAGTTGTTAAATATTACAATGGTAAACCATTCAGGTACGACGATCATTTGGTCAGGCTAAAACATAGCCTTTCAGAAATTGCAATTGATTATCCGGGTTTGGATTCTTTGAAAGTTATTTTCGCTGAATTGCTTTCAAAAAATACTTTAATAGATAAACATGCTGGTGTTTACTTGCAGATTACCCGGGGCGAAAATAAACGGGTACATCATTTCCCAACTGAGGTTGTTCCAACTGTTTATGCTTTTTCTTTTGAGTTGCCCTCGTTTACAGAAAAACTTAAAAATGGAATCAGGGTAATTACTCACGAAGATATCCGTTGGTTGCGCTGCGACATAAAATCGGTTTCACTGCTTGCAAACACAATGTTGTACAACAAAGCGGTTGAAGCCGGGGCGTGGGAGTGTGTTTTAATTCGCAATGGAGTGGTTTCCGAAGCAACACATTCAAGTATTTTGGGGGTAAAAAACGGAGTTGTAATTACCCATCCACTTTCAAATTTAATATTGCCGGGTATTTCCAGGAAAGTAGTTTTGGAAATCTGTTCAGAAAATAATATTCTTTTTGAGGAACGTCCAATTTTAAAATCGGAGTTTTACGACATGGATGAAATAATACTTGCCGGAACCGGAAGCGAAATTACTCCTATTATTCAAGTTGACGATAAGATTATTGGTAACAATAAACCCGGGGAAATAACCCGTTTTGTTCAGCAAAAGTTTTTTGAAAAAGTTAATAATTCAACTTAATTTGTTTATGCCAAATGCATCCCATCGAAATAACCGGGTTGCATCCAGGGCAACGATTTGCTATTGTAAAACGGATTCAATGAAACATGGAGTTCTTTCATTTTTTCGTCGCTAAATGGTTTAAACGATTTGACAGTTTCAATATTTTTTTGCAAAACCTCCAGATTATCGATTCCAATTACTGCTGCCGTTACCCCTTTTAAACTAAGTGCATATTTTACAAGATCGTCAGGATCCAGCCCATTTACAGTTTCCCGTGGGCGGATAACTTTCATAGCAAGCACTCCCATCCCTTTTTTTGCAGCAAACGGAACCGGCTGTTCTTCAAATAATTCACCATTCTGATGGTGGTTTAATGCAATTAACATGGTATCGAAATCATACATTTCGGCAGCAAGTTTCATGGCCGAAGCGGAAGTGTGCCCGGTAAATCCAATATTTCTGATTATACCTTCTTCTTTATATTTATGTAACACCGGAAGCACACCATTTTTTGACCTGAATTGCCTAACTTCTTCTTCGTTTGTAATACTGTGGATTTGATATAAGTCAATATAGTCGGTTTGTAATCTTTTTAAACTTGTTTCAATGGTTTTTTTTGCATCGTCGGCATTACGTTCACCAACTTTTGTAGAGAGGAATATCTTACTTCTTATAGGTTTAAGGATTTTTCCAATCCTTTCTTCGCTGAATTGCTGGTCGTTTTTATAAAGTGCCGCCGTGTCCCAATAATAAAGCCCGTTTTTAAATGCTGTTTCTAAAATTTCGTGGCCCTTGTCTTCATCAACAGCCATAAAACGACTACCTAAACCCATAACCATTATTGGAATTCGTACTCCGGTTTTCCCAAGTATTGTTGTTGGTAATCCTTTCGAATCGAATAATGATGTTGAGCAAGCAACTGTTGGAGCTAAAATAACCCCGGCAGAAACCGCGCTGGTCGTTTTTATAAAATTTCTTCGGCTTAGGTGTTTAGTTTTCATATTCATATTTTTTAGAGGGATTATAATTGAAAACAATTTACATTAATTAATTCTAATTACAAATTCAATTCTAAGTTGTTTAATTTTGAATTGATAAAATCCATTTCATCATTGGAAATAGATAATTCGGCAGCATTGATATTTTCTTTTACTTGTTTCTCATTTCTGGCCCCAACCAATACGCAGGTAATTCCCGGTTGATTAATTGTCCAATTAATTACCAATTGGGCTAAAGTTGCATTTTTTGAATCCGCAATAGGTTCAATTTCTTTAAGAAAATGATTGATTTTTGATAGGTAAGGTTCTTTATAAAATGGCGTGGTTGGACGATGATCCCCTTCACCAAATTTGTATCCCGGCGTAATTTTTCCTGTTAGGAGCCCCCTTTGCATTGGACTGTAACAAATAATTGCCTTTTTATTTTCGATGCAATAAGGAACCAATTCCTCTTCAATATTTCTTGAAACCATACTATACGGAACCTGGTTTGAAATTAAGCGAAAATATTTTTCGGCTTCAGCCATTTGACTGGCCGAATAATTACTCACACCTCCAGCCCGTATTTTCCCCTGCTTTTTTAATATTTCGAGTGCTTCCATTGTTTCTTCAACCGGGGTGCTGTTATCGGGCCAGTGTTGTTGAAAAAGGTCGATGAAATCTGTGTCTAACCGGCGCAAACAATCTTCGCATTCTTTTATTACACTTTCTTTTGTACCCAACCTGTAAATCGAAATTGTGTTTCCAAAATTGTCCTTTGTATTTTCGTAATGCAATTGATTTGAAACCGTATCCCAGCGCAATCCGAATTTTGTAAGTATTTCAACTTTGTCGCGTTTCCCTTTTATTGCTTTTCCAACAAATTCCTCACTTTGGCCAAACCCATAAACCGGTGCAGAATCAATTGTAGTCATTCCTAAATCAATTGCAGTTTCTATTGCTCTTACCGATTCATTTTCTTCGGCGCCACCCCAAAACCAGCCGCCAATTGCCCAGGCACCAAATGTTAAAGGAGTTATTTTTATGTCGGTTGATGATAGTGTTATTTTTTTCATTAGCACTATTGTTTTAAAGAATTAATATATTCGGTACTAATATTGGAACCCAGTTGTTGTGCCCGCAAAGCATCATTTAAAGCAGCGGTTTTATTTCCCATAAAATTGAATGCAAAAGAACGGTTTGCAAAATAAGCTGCTTTTGTCGGGTCAATTTCTATTGATTTATTGAATTCATTTAAAGCTTTGTCGTAAATTCCTAAACGCGAATAACTTAAGCCAATGGAATTGATAATATTAGCATTTTTTGGGTTAGACTGAATATATTTTTGGTAATCTTCGATGGTTTTTTCGTATTCTTTTAATTGAAAATATACAAGTCCGCGGTTCGACAAGGCATTAATATTTAGCGGATCGAGTTGGAGAGCTTTTGTTAAGTCGCTAAGTGCATTTTCCCACTGCTGTTTCATACCGTAAGCGGCACCACGGTTACTAAAGGTTTCTGATTTATTTTTATTTATTTCAATCGATTTGTTGTAATCTTCAATTGCTTTATCAAATTCACCCTGGTCGAAAAAAACTTTGCCCCGGTTTGAATAGGCAACATCATTTTTTTCGTCAAGTTTAATGGCCATATTATAATCTTGAAATGCAAGGTTATAATTGTTTTGAGTTCTGTGAAAATGCCCCCGGTTTGAATATGCACCTGATTCATTTGGATATTTTTGAATTACATCGGTCCAAAGGGAAATAGAATCTTCCCAAACTTTTGTCCTTTCGTTTGTGGTTATGGCAAAATACGACAATTGAATTAAAAGAAAGGCTCCGGTAAGATATTGTAGGTTCTTGTTTTTTTCAGTGAAGATTTTATAAATAATAGTGGAAAATATAAAACTAATCCCAATGTAAGGTAAATACGTATATCTTTCAGCAATAACTGCGTTCCCTACCGTTAAAAACTGAAGTACCAATGCAATTGTGATAAAATAAAAACCTAATCCAAAAACCAGCCATTTATTTTTTCTGCCGGCAAAAACCATATAAGATATTAGGATTAATGTTGCTAAAACAGCTAAATTATAAATTGGAGGAATGTTATTGTTCTCCGGGTACGGATGGAATGAACTTAAGTTGTGTGGAAAAATAAATTTTACCAGGTAATTCATAAATCCAAACGAGGCGAACCTTATTTTTTCAAAAAATGTAAAAAATTGAAAATCGCCAATTGCGTTTGATTGCGACTGTGTTTTAAGTGCTACAATCCCAATGTATATCGATAAAGCGAAAAGAGGAATTTTTTCTGCTATTGATTTGAATGTAAATTTTCGATCCTCAAAATAATCGATTAGAAACAATACAACGGGAAATACAACTGCGGCTGATTTCGATAATGTAGAAAGCAAAAATGAAACAAATGCTGCCACTAAAAAAAGTATTTTCTTTTTTAAAATGTATTGATAGTACAACAAAAGGCCAGTAAGAAAATAGAAAGTGTAGAGAACATCTTTTCTTTCGGCAACCCAGGTTACCGATTCAACATGCATTGGGTGAATACCAAATAGCAAAGCCGTAAAAACCGAAATAAATAGATTATCTCGCGATATCTGTTTGATAAAAAAGAAAACAAGCAATGTGTTTAATAAGTGATAAATAATATTTTTTAAATGATAATGGAATGGATCCAGTTTGAAAAAATGATAATCTATTGCAAAAGAAATCATCGTTAAAGGATGAAAATTGCCAACAAAATTATCGCCGAATTTTTCTAATTCGCTTGTTGAAATACTCGTAATTACATTATTTTTTGTAACATATAAATCGTCGTCCCAATTTGTAAAGTTATTTTTTAATGAAGGCGAAAAAAGAATAAAAGTAATTATCAAAACTATTCCAATATATAACCATTCTTTCTTTTTTGTTTTATTTTTTAAAGCCGTATTTTTTACTTTTCGATTTTTATTCATTTTTTGGTTTAATTTTTTCAATTAAATAAATATGATGGTCTTCGTTTTCAATAATAATTGAATCGTCAAAAGATTTAAGAAGTTTAAATGATATATTTTTATTGAAACTTCCTACGGTGTACTCTTTATTTGTGTTGGCATCTCTTACTGGTGTGCTAAGTATTAATAAAAGAGAATCATTTTCTTTTAAAATTCCTGATTCTGTATGTTTTATTATCTCGTTAAGGCTCGGATCATTTACTCTAAGATTATCCCAGATAATAAAACTTCCAGATTCTTGCCTTGAAGGATAATAAATTGGTTTATTAATGAAGCCAGATATCGGGGAAATCAGAAAATCTATATTTCCGATAATTGGTAAATTTGTGAGTTTCTGAGCCTTTAAAAAATCAGCACTTTTTTCTCCGGCTGCAAAAGTTAGTTTTAAATCTTTCGAAAATGCAATTATTCCTCCTATTGAATGCACAGTTAGCAAAATTGTTAACAGGGGAACTGAAATCTTTTTGCCGATTGCAGAAAGCTTTTTGAGCCATATTTTTTGGAATTCCCTGTCAGGAAAAATGTTCTTTATCCAATATGCAGAAATCAAAACAATGTAAAGATGACCAGTATATCGCCACCAAGTTAAACCTGAATAATAAAAAATAAAAAGAAGCACTAAAGTACCAACAGTATAAAAAATAAGTGCATTACGGTTTTTTAAAAAAACAATGGTAAAAGTAATAAGTAATAACAAAAACAGTTGATGGGTATTTTCAAAATTATTCCAATTGATATAATTTAAATTCCAAAAATGAAGGCTGTTAAAATTAGGGATTGGAATAAATGAACTCATTAAATCTGGTGCCATTAATTTGAACCTCTCAATACTGAACATCGATTCTGGAATTGTTACCGGGAATGAATTGTCAGCTTCGGGATATATCTGGATAATTGAGAAAATTGCACCCCAAATGTAAATTGTAAATCCTGCATAAGTCAAATAAGATAATTTTGGCCATTGCCATTTAAAGGAGGGATTTATTTTTTTTGTCTTTCTTAATTTCTTTTTTGTATTATTATTATTATTAATGTTCGGTTGTTTGACAGGGAAAAATTGATTGAACAGAAGTGTAAATATAATTGCACCGGAAATGATTAAACCATAAATTGTTGTGTTTGCCAATAACGCAGAAAGTACAAAAATCAAAAAGTGATTTTGTGTTTTTCTTTTTAACAATGAAATAATTATAAACAGCAATAAAATTCCTAACCCGTATCCACGACTTATCATGTTATATTCAAACAGAATAAAATAACCTGTTACGAAAAGGAATTTGTTTAAGATATTGAATTTTGATTGGGTCAGAAAAATAAAAACAAAGCTAAAAGATATTAAAAGATGAAGGATCTGTATTGAATAGGGAGAATCGGTAAATCGGGTCAAAATAAATAAAAATATATGCCACAATGCTGGATTTCCTTCATATTTCAGGTTTTTAAATAATTGAAAAAAATTGGAGGCATCGCGGGCAACCATCCAGGCCTGAAGTTCATCCCTCCACATTTCATGGTGTAAAATTCCAATTACAGATAAAATGCAAAAAAAAATAAAAATTCCCCAGTTTCCCCAATTGGGTTTCAAATTGAAGCGTTTGATTGTTGAATCCATGTGCCTGTTTTAAAATATAAATATAGCAATTTTACTCAGAGATTGTTTTAAATTTTGCCTAACTAGTACTTCAAAGAAAACTATATATTTTTCAAGTGTTTTTTAGAAAATGTCAAGAACAAGGCTTGCGAAATCTTGAAAATCAAGGAGTTTACTTTCGTAAATGACTGTTTTCAAGATGAGCATAACGCTGTTATTGGCGTTTTCTAAGAGACACTAACTAACTTATCGAACTCCAATCAAAATCTTTTTGTTTAGCAGACATTAAATTTTGACGTAACATTTTGTTTTCTTCATTTTGCAATAGTGGATCTGTATCGATGATTTCTGATGCTTCGTTACGTGCAAGCTTTAAAATATCACTGTCTTTACCAAGGTTTGCAATTTTTAGGTCGAAGCCAATCCCGCTTTGTTGTGTACCTTCAATTTCGCCGGGGCCGCGCAACTTCATGTCAACTTCTGCAATTTCAAAACCATCGTTTGTGCGTACCATTGTTGATAAACGTTTACGGCTTTCGGTACTGATTTTATATGACGACATCAGGATACAGAAAGATTGTGCTGCTCCGCGCCCAACCCTGCCCCGCAATTGGTGCAACTGCGAAAGGCCAAACCTTTCGGCACTTTCAATAACCATCACCGACGCATTCGGAACGTCAACACCTACTTCGATAACTGTGGTTGCAACCATTATTTTTGTTTCCCCCTTTTTGAAAGTCCGCATGGCATTTTCTTTTTGTACCGGTTTCATTTTACCATGAACCATACCTATTTTTGTGTTTGGAAAAGCTTCTGAAATATGACGAAACCCCTCTTCCAGATTTTTCAGGTCTATTTTTTCCGATTCAGAAATTAAAGGATAAACCACATAAATTTGCGTTCCTTTTTCCAATTGCTGGCGCAGGAAATTGTTTAGCTGATTTCTACGGTTTTCAAAAAAATGCATTGTTTCAATTGGTTTCCTGCCGGGTGGAAGTTCGTCGATAACCGAAACATCTAAATCACCATAAACTGTCATAGCCAGGGTTCGTGGAATTGGTGTCGCTGTCATTACTAAAATATGTGGAGGAACCAGCTCATTTTTTTGCCATAATTTAGCTCGCTGGGCAACTCCAAAACGGTGTTGCTCATCGATTACTACCAGCCCCAGGTTTTTGAAAACAACAGTGTCTTCGATTAAAGCGTGTGTCCCGATCAATATTTGGAGTTCACCCGATTTTAGTTTTTCATGCAAAGTTTTTCGTTCACTAACTTTTGTAGAACCGGTTAACAAACCCACCTGGATATTCATGCCTTCCAAAAATTTTGAAATAGATTGAAAATGTTGCTGTGCTAAAATTTCGGTTGGTGCCATTAAAGCACTTTGAAAACCATTGTCCATTGCCAGAAACATTGTCATTAGTGCCACAAGGGTTTTTCCGCTGCCAACATCTCCTTGTAATAATCGGTTCATTTGAATGTTTCTGTTAACATCCCTGCGAATTTCTTTGATTACTTTTTTTTGGGCTCCGGTCAACTCAAAGGGTAAAAAATCATTGTAAAAGGTATTAAAATTGAAACCTACTTTCTCAAAATTAAATCCCTTAAATTTCTTTTCCCGGTTGAGTTTTAATGCCAGGATTTTTAACTGAATATGAAATAGTTCTTCAAATTTCAGGCGGAACCTGGCATTTTTTAAATTAATTGTGTTTTCTGGCTTATGAATGGAGATTAGTGCATTTTCGAGAGATGTAAGTTTTAGGCGGTTTATCAACCCGGCGGGGAGGGACTCATTAATTTTTTTTTGTGCAAGTTGAATAAGTTTAAGTTGTAATTTATTGATTGCCTTTGAGTTCAGGAACATCTTTTTCATATTTTCGGAAGTAATGTAGTATCCCTGAAAAAGCCCTGCCGGGTTTAACTGCTTTTCTTCTTCCGTTTCCATTTCGGGATGAACTACATTGATGTTTCCCCCAAATTCAGCCGGTTTCCCAAAAACTATATATTCTTTATTTAATTTAAGGTTTTCTTTCTGCCATTTTACCGATCTAAACCAAATCAATTCGATACTTCCTGTTTCGTCGAAAAATCGTGCGCTGAGACGCTCCTTGTTTCCAGGACCAATGGTTTTTAAATTTCTAATTTCGCCCTTTACCTGGATGTAAGGCATTTGAGAATGAATTTCTGAAATTTTATAAAATTTGGTCCGGTCGATGTATTTAAACGGGAAATAATAAAATAAATCGCCGAATGTTTTAATATTCAATTCTTTATTTAAAAGTTCGGCCCGTTTTGGGCCCACCCCAGGGAGAAACTTTATATCTTGGTCGAGAAATTCTGACATAAAACAAATATAATTAATCTGGAAAAAGGAAATCTGTTTTTGATTGATAAAACAGCCTTTTCAATTTTAATGATAATTATTAATGAGAAAAGAAATATATTTACCCAAAAAAATAATGTAATAAAAAGAGGGGTTTTGTTACAGATTAAAAAACAAATTTCATGAATGAAAAAATAATTCACTTAGAATCAATCGTAAAAAATTATAAAGTTGGAACCCAAATTGTACGTGCATTGCGGTCAGTAACAATCGATATTAATAAGGGGGAGTATGTAGCAATTATGGGAGCTTCGGGATCGGGGAAATCAACTTTGATGAATATAATTGGATGCCTGGACACGCCTACTAGTGGCAAATATGTTTTAAACGGAAAGGATGCCAGCCGTTTGTCTGACGATCAATTGGCAGAGATCAGGAATACAGAAATTGGTTTTATTTTCCAGGTGTTTAATTTATTACCAAGGAATACTGCACTCGAAAATGTAATGTTGCCGCTTGTATATTCAGGAATCCGTAAAAATGAAAGAAAACGAATGGCCGTAGAAACTTTAACAGATGTTGGCTTGGATGACCGAATGTTACACCGGCCAAACGAATTGTCAGGGGGCCAGAGACAAAGGGTTGCAGTTGCAAGGGCACTGGTAAATAAGCCCTCGCTTTTGTTGGCTGATGAACCAACAGGAAACCTCGATTCAAAAATTTCTGAAGAAATTATGGAATTATTTGCTGAAATCCATCGTAAAGGAAATACATTGTTGATAGTAACTCACGAAGAGGATATTGCTAAACATGCACACCGGATTATTCGTTTAAAAGATGGTGAAGTAGAATCTGATATTATAAATCCAAATCCTATTTATTAAAATTAAAGGTAGAGGAGTTGAAAATTTATACTAAAACAGGCGACGATGGAACAACCGGATTAGTTGGTGGTAGCCGGGTAAAGAAATACGACTTCCGAATTGAGGCGTACGGAACAGTTGATGAATTAAATGCATCGTTAGGAGTTTTGAGGGGATTTGAGTTAAATGAAAATGTAAGCGTGTTGTTAATTCAAATTCAAAATAAATTATTTAACATTGGATCTATTCTTGCCTCCGACGAAAATGGAAAGACTTTTACATCAAAGTTGGCAATTTCCAAAAAAGATATCGAAGTACTTGAAAATAGTATCGATGAGTTTGAAAAAGAACTACCTGAACTCACTTCATTTGTATTGCCAGGCGGCGATTTTATTGTCGCTCAATGCCACGTGGCACGAACGGTTTGTAGAAGGGCGGAACGTCGTATTGTTGAATTCTCCGAACAATTCTCAGTTCAATCCGGGATTATTAAATACATCAACCGCTTGTCTGATTTATTATTTGTTTTATCGCGGAAACTTGGAGCTGATCGGGGTGTTGAAGAATCGCCCTGGACGCATTGATAAAATTTAAGTGTCAATTTAATTTTCGTATCATTTTTTTATTATATTCGCGGCAACGTAAAAAACGAGTTTAACCGCTTAAAATTTAGCAAATGTATTGGACTCTTGAACTTGCATCGAAATTGGAAGATGCACCCTGGCCGGCGACTAAAGATGAATTAATTGATTATGCGATTCGTTCGGGCGCGCCGTTGGAGGTTATAGAAAACCTCCAGGAAATTGAAGACGAAGGGGAATCATACGAAAGTATTGAGGATATTTGGCCGGACTACCCCAGTAAAGACGATTTCTTTTTTAATGAAGATGAGTATTAATTGTATCTAAAATGATAACAATAAAGCATCCGTCGGTTGACGGATGCTTTATTGTTTTATAAAGGTTTGACAATTTTGAACCTACAAGCTTAAAGTTTTCCACCCTTCTTTAATATATTTTGTTAACGGTGTGCCCATCCCTTTAACATCAATTCCAAATTCTGCTAGTTTTTTATCAACATCGTACATCCGGGCGCAGGCTATACAAGCTTCCACTTTCACTCCGGCTTCCTGCATTTTTTTTACATAATCCTGTAAAGATTTATTTTCAGAAAGTAATTTTGCTGATGGCCCCCAAACAATCAGAACAACTTCGTCGAACCAAGCTTGTTTTTTTGCATTGTAAGTGTACATAAATGCCATTTTTTCAGCAACATCTGGATCACCACTGGTCCAAAGTACTGCCAGTTTGTTTGAATTATCTTCCATTTTAGTCTCAGTTTGCGCAAATACTCTTGTAAAAAGTGAAATTGCCAGTAATAAAAAGATTATTATTTTCATCTCTTGTAATTTTATTAGTTGTTTAAATTAAAACATTCCAAATTAATAAAAGTTTTTAAACAAGGTTTAGAAAGTGTTTTAGTTCAAAACTATTTGCTAAATATTAGATTTTGTACCAGGTTCATTTGTTGTAATAATTTTGATCCAATGTCGTTTAATTATTGAACCCAGATTTCGACTCCGCTCAGTCTGACTGTCACCCTGATCGTAATCGAAGGGTAGTTAATACTCAGATTATCTTAATTCGAGTCTTAACTAAACAACATTGAATTTTGATTTTCAAAATAGGTAAAAATTTAAACAGTGTCTTAATATTGTATAAATTCATTTACTATTTTTACCAAACCAATAAAATCATAAAATCATGAGAAAATATTTTACAAGCCTTTTTTTAATCCTTATTACATTTTGCTCTTTTGCACAAAACGAAAACTTTGAGTTTTTAAATACCAGTTTACCAATTAATGAACGGGTTGCTTTATTAGTTTCGCAAATGACAGTAGAGGAGAAAATCGACCAGTTGGTTTATACTTCGTCGGCTATTGAACGTTTAAAAGTACCTGAATACAATTGGTGGAACGAATGTTTGCATGGTGTGGCCCGTGCAGGTTACGCAACTGTATTTCCACAATCGATTACAATTGCCGGTTCATGGGATAAAGATTTGATGTTTCGTGTGGCGACAGCTATTTCTGATGAAGCAAGGGCAAAACATCACGAATTTGTACGCAATGGGAAACGTGGGATTTACCAGGGATTAACTTTTTGGTCACCAAATATTAATATTTTTCGCGATCCACGCTGGGGACGCGGTCACGAAACGTACGGTGAAGATCCATATTTAACAGGTCAAATGGGGACTCAATTTGTAAAAGGTTTGCAGGGTGAAAATCCCAAATATTTGAAGGTTGTGGCAACAGCAAAACATTACGCAGTCCATTCAGGTCCGGAACCTTTGCGACATGAATTTAATGCACAAGTAAGTGAACGCGATTTACGCGAAACTTATTTGCCGGCGTTTAGGTCGTTGGTAAAAGAGGGTGGTGTTTATTCAGTTATGGGTGCGTATAATCAGTTTCGCGATTATCCATGTTGTGCCAGTCCGGAATTGGATAATATTTTAAGAAAAGAATGGGGTTTTGAAGGTTACGTAGTTTCTGACTGCTGGGCTATTTCCGACTTTTATAAATATCAGGGATTCTCGAAAGATGCTGCAGAAGCTTCTGCAATTGCTGTTAAAAGCGGAACCGATTTGAATTGTGGCAATTCATATCCTCATTTAAAAGAAGCTTTTAAACGTGGAATAATTGAGGAAAAAGATTTGGATGTGGCTGTAAAACGTTTGTTCACCGCCCGTTTTAAATTGGGGATGTTCGACCCCGACGAAGATGTCCCGTTTGCACAAATCCCTTTTTCGGTTAACACTTCAAAAGAAAATGCAGCTCTTTCGTTGGAAGCTGCCAGAAAGAGTATTGTCCTTCTAAAAAATGATGAGAATATTTTACCTCTTTCAAAAGAGATTAAAACGATTGCTGTGATTGGACCGAATGCCGACAATTGGGAGGCTTTGGTTGGCAATTATAACGGGATTGCTAAAAATCCGGTGACTGTTTTTGAAGGCTTAAAAAATAAATTAAAAAATACCGAAGTAATTTTTGCTGAGGGTTCACATTTAGCAAGTGGTGTAAGTAATCTTCAGGCAATTCCTGAAAAATATTTGCTTTCTGAACAAGGAAAACCGGGTGTTGTTGGTGAATATTTTGACAATGCTAAATTGGAAGGCGAACCAGCATTTACAAGGGTCGATAAAAACATAGATTTTTATTGGGAATTCGATGCACCATCATCTCTTCTTCCAAACGACGATTTTAGTGTACGCTGGACCGGATATTTAGTTCCTCCGCATACAGGCACTTACAATATTGGCTGTTGGGGAATGCCAGAACTTGAAGTGTGGTTAGAAGGTGAAAAAATTCTAAATCATAGAACTGAGCACCATGCTTTTCATCACGAAAAAGCTGTTGAATTAGAGGGCGGTTTGAAATACAAGTTTGTTTATGAATATAAAAACTGGTACGGCGATGGCGATGCTAAACTGATGTGGACAAAACCAAACAAAAACATGGAACAGGAAGCTATTGAAGTAGCAAACAATGCTGATGCCGTAGTTTTGGTTCTAGGATTATCTCAACGTTTAGAAGGGGAGGAGATGCCAATCCAGGTGGATGGTTTTGCCGGCGGCGACCGTACACATTTAAAGTTGCCACAAACACAGCGCGATTTAATGCAAGCAATAAAAAAAACGGGGAAACCTATTATTTTGGTATTGTTAAATGGAAGTGCAATGGCTGTTAACTGGGCTGAAGAAAACCTTGATGCAATCATTTCCGCCGGTTATCCCGGCCAGGAAGGAGGAAATGCTGTTGCCGATGTTTTGTTTGGTGATTACAACCCTGCCGGACGATTACCTGTTACATATTACAAATCGGTCGATCAACTTCCGGCTTTTGAGGAATACGATATGAAAGGCAGGACATATAAATATTTTGACAAAGAACCACTTTATCCTTTTGGTTATGGTTTGAGTTATACAACTTTTGAATATTCAGGTTTGAAGGTTGCTAATAAAGCAAAAATAGGCGATAACGTATCTATAAAAGTTAAAGTTACCAATACTGGTAAGATGGCCGGGGAAGAAGTTGTCCAGCTTTATTTAAAAGATGAAGAGGCTTCAACCCCTCGTCCGAAATTGCAATTGGAAGGTTTTGATCGCATCCACTTGGATCCGGGCGAATCTAAAACAGTTGAATTTGTATTAAGTCCACGACAGTTTTCGTTAATTGGAAAAGACGATATTAGAATTGTTGAAAAAGGGAAATTTTCCATATCTGTTGGAGGTGGGCAACCTAATTTAAAGGGTACTGATTCTGTATCAGGAAAAATTAAATTAAAGGGCAAAAATATGGAAATGAAATAATGTCGGGAATAGTAAAACTGTGGATTTTGTATTTTGTGCAAACAGAAACAAATAAATAACAATAAAACAAAACCCATTATTGAACATTTATATTTGTAATTTGAGAATCGATAATTTTATACAAAAAGTGGCTGGTTTTATTGAAGGACATTAACTAAATGACATTAATTTATTATTGTATATTTACTCAAATATTCTTTTAGAAAACAAAAGAATGAAATCAAAAAAATCATTTTTCAAGCTTTTAAATCCGCTAAGTTTATCTTTTCGGGACAAAACCTATGAACATGATTTTTTAAAATATTACAAGTCTAATACGGTTGGGCATATTCGAATTGCCATGATTATTTCTGTTGGCCTTTTTTTAATTTTTGCATGGCTCGATGCATATCTATTTCCTGAATTTAAAAGTTATTTTTATCAGATTCGATTCTATTTTGTAATCCCTGTTATATTGTTTGGAATTGTATATACCCTTTTTTCTTCATCGTTAAAATATTTGCAAGAAGTTACATCACTTTTCACTTTTTTGGCAGGTTGTGGTATTTTAGCGATGTTGCATTTTGGGGGACCAGATGTAAATATTCTATATTATGTTGGTTTAATCTTGATTTTTATTTTTAATTACGACTTTTTAAAATTAAGGTTTGTAGCAGCCAGCATTGTAGGTTTATTACTTTTGATCGGGTATATTCTGATAGCTAAAGAAATTAATACGACCCCACAAGTTTTAATAGCGAGCCTTTTTTTTCTGGTTTCTGCAAATATTATGGGAATGGTGTCTGCCTATTTTTACGAGTACATTAACCGTAAATACTATTATTCAAATTATTTGTTGGGGCTGGAAAAGAAAAAAACAGTGGAAATTAATTTGAATTTAGAAGATCAGGTAAAAGAACGTACATCAAAGCTGGAAAAAATAAATAAAGATTTGGTAGTGGCCAAAGAGGCAGCCGAGGAGTCGGACCGTTTAAAATCTGTTTTTTTGGCAACCATGTCGCACGAGTTGCGGACACCTTTAAATGCAATAATCGGTTTTTCGGAATTAATACAATCTTCCCGGGACGAAATAGAGGAAAATTTATCTTTTGCTTCTACGATAAATAATAGTGGGCATCATTTATTAAGTTTGGTTGAAGATCTATTCGATATCACTTTAATCGATTCGGGGGAAATAAAATTAAAGAAAAGCGAATTTAATCTTTTATATCTACTGAAAAATATTGAAGAAATTATGCTCGTGGAGCGTTCAAAAATGGGCAAGGAACATATTGCTTTTGAATTCAGCCCCTGTTTAATAACCTCCGATTGTTTGGTTTTTACCGATGAAAATAAATTAAAACAGGTTCTTTTAAATTTGTTAAAGAACGCTTTTAAATTTACTGTCGATGGAAAAATAAGTTATGGATGCAGTGAAGAGATTAAAGAAAATAAGTATTACCTGAAATTCTTTGTCAGAGATACCGGAATAGGCATTCCCAAAGATAAACTGGATCTTATTTTCAATGTGTTCCGACAAGTTGATGATGCAGATACCCGAAAATTTGATGGGGCAGGTATTGGCCTTTCGGTGGCAAAAAAGTTGGTAAATATTTTGGGTGGCGAAATTTGGGTTGATTCAAAATTAGGTGAAGAATCGGTATTCTATTTTACGATTTTAAACAGGCGGATAGAAAAAAAATCAAAAGTCGATAACGATTCTTATGAAAAGAAAAAGGATGGGGATGAATTTGTTAATACTGTCCTTGTGGTAGAAGACGACGAACCAAGTTTTTATTTGATCGATATACTTTTAAAAAAATGGGGCCTAAAAACAGCCTGGGCAAAAAATGGTAAAGATGCGATCGGCCTGTTTAAAGAAAAGGAAGGGTTTGATATTATTTTAATGGATTTAAATATGCCGGTTTTTAATGGATTTGAGACAACCAAACAAATTAAACAAATTAACCCAGTCCAGGTGGTTATTGCACAAACTGCTTATGCCGTAGCCGGAGATAAAGAAAAAGCACTTGCCGCTGGTTGCGACGATTATATTTCAAAACCAATAAATGCAGATAAAATGAAGCAGATAATTTATAAATATATATAGATATTGTTAAACTTAGATTGTTGTATATTAGCTATTTGACTCATCATTAAAAATCTTAAGTTTGAAATTAGACTTAATTTTTTCTTATTTTTCCAATATTATTGGTAGATTGCTTTCCAATCATTTTATTGTTTAACTATTAAATTCAAATTCATGAAAAAAATCCTAATTATTAGTTTGATGGCTATTGCCGTCATTTTCTCTTCTTGTGAAAAAACCGAAGAAATGTTGGTTTCTCCAGATGAAATCGAATTTACAAATTTTTCTGATGAGGTAATTCCCGGGCAATACATTGTAATTTTTGAATCGTCAGGATTAAAATCTGCTTATAAAGATAAAATTACTGCCGACAATGTTGTATTAAGCCGGGCAGAAGAAATTTTTAATTTACAACAAATTGAAATGAACGAACCTGAATTGGTTTACAGTGCAGCATTTGAAGGTATGGCAATAAAAATGAGCGAAGCCGAAGCTGAAAAACTTGCCGGTGCAAAAGGGGTTGCCGGTGTTTGGCCCGACATAATTGTTGCACTTGGCCGCTGGAATACTGACCCTGTAGATCCTCCGGCACAGGTTGTTCAATACGGTGTTGAGCGAACTGGTTATGCAAATTATACGGGTAGTTCTAAAGCCTGGATTATTGATACCGGAATTGATTTGGACCACCCTGATTTAAATGTTGACCAAATAAATGGGGCAAATTTCGATACAAGGGTTTCTTCACCAGACGATGATCACGGACATGGGACCCATTGTGCGGGAGTTGTAGGCGCAATTGACAATACCATTGGAGTTGTTGGTGTTGCTGCCGGTGCAACAGTAGTTCCGGTAAAAGTATTAGATAAAAGAGGCAGGGGAGCTTCTTCTGTAATTATTGCTGGTATTGATTATGTTGCTGCAAATGCTGCTCCGGGAGATGTTGCTAATTTGAGTCTTGGAGGAGGTATTTACGAGCTTACCGATTTAGCTGTTATTGCTTTGGGTGCAAAAGGTATTTATGTGGCATTAGCGGCAGGAAACGAAAGTGAGGATGCTGAAAATCATTCGCCTGCCCGTGCAGAAGGTGCTAATTTATATACTGTTTCTGCAATGGATATAAATGACAATTGGGCATCTTTCTCAAATTTTGGTGATCATGTTGATTATTGTGCCCCCGGTGTAAATGTCTTTTCTACCTATAAGGGAGGTGCATTTGCTACAATGAGCGGAACGTCAATGGCAGCTCCTCATGTTTGTGGATTACTGCTTTTAACAAATGATAATTTAACTACCGATGGTTATGTAAACGGGGATCCCGATGGAAACCCGGATCCAATAGCTCATAACTAAGCTTAATAAATTTTTTGAAAAAAGGTTGTCGGTTTTGCGGCAACCTTTTTTGTGTTTATTAAGCGGATAGTTTGCTTCCCTTTTTATAAAAAAATGAATAAATGACAAGAAATGTAAATGTCCCAAAAACTGAGTTTGTAAAATAAGTAAGTGCCGTTGGCGAATCTCCAAGAGCCCAAATTCCGAGAGCAAAAGGAAGAATACAAAAAAATGCAACGGTTTTCGAGAACCAGTTCCTTTTTATTAATTCAACCGAAAAAAGTAGAAATGCAAATGTCAGGGTTCCCCATTTTAACCAGGTTATAAAATGTAATTTTTTCAGAAGTGGGATGAATAATGATTCATTTAAATTAGAAAGATAGATTTCTGTAATTTTTAGTAAAATAAAGTTTTCAAAAAAATCGCTAAACAACGCAATTATCGTAAAAAGGATCCCAATATTTAGCCATTGCCTGTTAAATTCTTTCGATGCTATTTTGAAAAGGGAAATAAGGAAAAGTGAGTAGGTTAACATAAACCCAAAATCAATATAATTCCCAATATCGGTCATTTGAATTTCCATTTCTGAAAGGCCACTAAAAAGTAAGTTTAAATCCTGAATGCTTTTTGCAAACTCAAAAGCAACAATAAAACTTTGAAAACCCATTGGAACTTTAAGCGGAAAATAACTGCCCATCAATAAAACAAAAATTATTAATGGGATGGCAAGCAATCCATTTTTAGCAAAAGGATGAGTTTTAAAATATTCTTTCATAAGTTTCTAATCATCAATTGCCCCGTAAATAATTGCGTACATTTTATTCCAAAAATCGCCGTGATTAAAAGGTACGATTTGTGTCATTCCCACAAAAATCAGTTCTTCCTGTGGGTCGATAAAAAACTTGGTATTAAAATATCCACCCCATTCGTAAGTACCCGGCGATTTTGAGCTACGCCCTTTTGCTTCTTCAGTTAATAAAGAAAATCCAAGCCCGTAAGTAACACCCGGACTTTTACTAAAACCTGTCCCTTTTTTATTCAATTCTATCATTTGGTCACTGGTTATCAATTCAATAGTGTTTCTTCCTAAAAGTTGAAATCCATTGTATTTCCCACTGTTTAGCAAAGTTTGAATTAATATTGCATAATCGAGTGCTGTTGACGATAGACCGCCACCGCCGGCAAAGTTGGTTAATCCTGTTGTTTTTGGATAGTTTAGTCCGCCAAATTCACCTTGTTGTTCAGCCAGTTTAAATCCATCTTTTGTTTGCATATAAACGGGAACTAATCTTGAATGTCTGTTTTCAGGAAGATAAAAATAGCTGTCATCCATCCCTATCGGTTCAAAAATATTTTGTCTGAAATATTCATCTAAACCAACATCCGAAACTACTTCTATTACACGACCTAAAACATCCATGTTCAAGCCATACATATATTTTTCTCCGGGTTGAAAAACAAGCGGTGCTTTTGCAATTTGATTTGTCATTTCTTCTGTATTCGAAGTTGGGTGCGAAAGACCAAATTCATCCAAATTAAATTTATTATAAACAATTTGAATTTTTCCGGGATTAAAACCACCGTACGAAATTCCCGAAGTATGCGTTAAAAGGTGACGAATTGTTACCGGACGATTTGCCGGAACAGTTGTATAACTCGAATCGGTTTTATCAAATGAATCCAGAACTTTTTGTTCTCTAAAAGAAGGAATATATTTTTGTACAGGTTCATCCAGCCCTAATTTTCCTTGTTCGTATAATTGCATAATTGCAACGGTGGTTACTGCTTTGGTCATCGAAGCAATTCTGAAAATATCGTTCTGTCTGTACTTTTCATTCTTTTCATCACGCGTTCCAAAACTTTTGTTGTAAACGATATTTCCTTTGCGGGCAACTAAAAACACACCGCCTGGAACTTTTTCATCATCAATGTATTTTTGAATAAAATCATCGAGCAGTTCCAATCTTTGGGCATTCATTCCAGCTTGTTCAGGATTGGTTTCTTTTAGGACTTGTGCATTTGTAGTAATTCCGGAATAAACAAATAGCAGCGAAACGAAAAGTAATTTAATGTTGAAGTATTTCATTTGAATAAGGTTTAATTATGAAATTGACAATTATTTATGAAGTATAAAAATAGTTAAAAACATGATCTTTTAAAGAGTAGGTGCTAATTTTATCATTAGTTCGGGCAACGAACCTGTTTCAAATTGCATTCAACATTAAAAAGGATTTTAATTGAATACCGAAAAGCAAATAATAAAGTGCATAAAAGGAGATTCGAAAGCTCAAAAATTGCTTTATGAGAAATACGTTGGGCTTTTGTTTTCAACCGTTTTACGGTACTTAAAAAACGAAACAGATGCCGAAGATATTATGTTACAAGCTTTTTTAAAGATATTTAGTTCGCTAAAAGAGTTTCAGTTTATAAACGAACAAGCCTTTATCGCATGGATGAAAAAAGTGGCAATTAACGAAGCACTGATGTTTAAACGAAAAGAATTTTCAATGATTTACAAGTTGGAAAATATTGATGAAATTCAGGATTTGGTGCAAGTATCGCCAGAAATTGTAAATGAACGGGAATTAATTGAATTGATTGAACAACTGCCCGACGGATACAGAACTGTTTTTTTGCTTCATGTTGTAGATGGTTATTCGCATAAAGAAATTGGCGAAAGCTTAAAAATTGCCGAGGGTACTTCAAGATCGCAATTTTTCAAGGCCAGAAACTTACTTCAAAAAAAATTAGGAGATGATTATGGAAAAGCAATTGGAACATAAAATAAAAGAGGCCTTTCAGAAACAAGATGAAAGTTTTGATTACGAGAAAAAGGATGAACTTTGGAATCGAATTTCGGGGCATGTTAGCCGTGCAAAGGTTGTTCCGGCTTTTTGGAGAGTTGCAGCGGTTATTTTAGCATTAATTGCTTTTGGTGTAGCTTTTGCTGCCATCTCAATTTCTCAATCCCAAAGCAAAAAAATAGTAGAAGTCAATTATCAGAATTTAAAACTGAAGAATATTATAGATTCACTACAAAGTGTTAACCCAGAGAAGATTGTAGAAACTCAATATATAGAAAAGGAAAAAATAGTTTATCGTAAAATTGAACAACTTTCAGATGAAAATGAAACTGCCGATATTGAAATTAAGAGTTTTGAAAAAGAGATATTGAATCTTAATGAAATCCTAAAAAATACTTCCTCGGAACTTCAATTTACCAGAGATAGTTTAAAAATAGCATTTGCCAACATTGAAAAATTAATGAATAGAAACATTAATGAACCAGATTATAAAGGCCCGAATTTCAAACTTAAAACTGAAAGAGTAAAAGATCAGTTGCAAACGGAACAAATGGAATCTTCGCCGAAAATGAAAGTGCAATTGTTCAAAATTCAAGATAGCAATATGAAATTCGATATGAATTCAACATTATTAAAAAAGTAAGCCATGAAAACAATTAAACAAATTCTATTCGTTATTTTTTTTATCTCTATTGTTAACAATGTCCATTCATCTGAAAATGTAAAAGTTAGGGGAGATACAATTCGCATAAGATTTGAAAACTGTTTGCTTGAGGTTGCTACCTTCGATCTGAAAATTAATTCTTTAAAAGAGGCAGGTATTCAATCTAAAATAAACGAATTGCTTTCTGAATTAAAAAGAATTGAGATTGTTGAACCTGCTAATGGAGAGAAAATTTGTATAAGTTGGTCGGGTTTTATTGGCGGGATCGAACAGGAATTCAAAAAACTGGAATTGAGTTCTGTTAATGACGAAAAAAAGTCTCTTGTTATTTCAGAGGGAAATTTATTGGAAAAAGATTTTGGAAACGTAGTACTTGAAATTGAAGATAAAAATTATTTGATTCGATTGTTTTTGGATAATTTGGAAGATGCCGGGATAGTTAATTCTACAGAGTTTATTGAGAAAATTTTTGCCGCAGACGGGGAGATCCCTAAAAACAGAAAAAAAGTAAACGGTTGGTTAATTGAAAATCAGTCGGGTTCGTATAATTCATATTTTTTAAATGAAATTCCTCCGTTAACTCTCGATATGATTGAGTTAAATGCCGGGGTTGGTGCGGGTTGGATTCATAACCAATTTATATCAAGTTTTAATTTCAGGCTGGGTTTTGCTTTTGCAAAAAAGGGAATTCTAAAGAATAAATACTTTACAGATTACGAGATACTTTACGATTTTATGCAAGCACATTTAAATAGCGGATTCAAGGAATTCAATGGTTTTTTGTCGGTCGGTTATGAAAAGAATTTTTCTTTAGATCCTAATAAACCCAGTTGGTACGGTATTTCTGTTGGATATTTGGTTTTCAGGGAAAACGAATTTTTTGAAAAAAATACTTTTAAAATTGCAGTTCATAAACAAATAAATAATAGTATTACTTTAAAACCAGAAATTTATTTTAATGATTTTTTTAAAAATGGAAGCCCTGGACTCAGGATTCAGGTGGCATTTTAAAAAAGTTATAATTATACCTTTGTTAAAAAATAAGCGCAAGAAATTAATCCTGCGCTTTTACCGAAAATTGCCCTTCGCAGATTACAGTTTATCTACCAATTCGGTACGAAAATTTTAAGAGGAAAATATTATTGGCTTTTTCATTAAAAAGACTTTCAAAGTCTCGTGAAAAATCGAAGGAACCATTGTTGATATATCCGCTCCGGTTTTGCGACCACACTAAATAAACTGTCGAGCCAGGTCTGTATTCCCAGCGAACCACAAGATTTGAAAGAAATTCCTTGACATTAAAATCGGGTTTGCTAAAGCTATAATCATCAACTCCATCTCTATTGTCATCAACTAAAAAAGCCTCCCAGTCTGAATTATAACTAATCTGTTCGTCAGAATAAATATTGAAACGGTTTGATAGTTCATCGGCTTTGCTGTCGGTAATGTGTTTAAATTCCGAATATTTACCAGTGGCAACAAAAGGCTGTCCCCAGTATTGGATTGTTAAATCGGGAGAAATATTAAAATTTATTCGTACCGACATGTTTACAGTAGTACGATCAATTTGTGCCATAACGTATCGCGTTCCTCCCTGGTAATCGGTTTGAGTTACATATTGTAAATCGTCCGAGTATGTATTTATTCCGGGCGACAAATCAATGCGTAAAGATTTTATTGGCCGGTAACCAAAAGAAATATTGTAATCGGAAATACTTCTGAAACCTTGTTCATTACTAAAATATTGTCCGCCCATTAATGTCATCGTTAATTTTTTTTGCTGATTGGAAAAAATACCAAGCCGCATATATTTGTATCCGGGAACCAACAATGCCGGTCCGCCACGCAGCCCCGAATTAAACCGTTGTTCGCCACTTAAGCTTAGCCCTGCAAAAGTGGTCCAGAAATTTGTAAACTGGGCATTTCCACTTAGGTTTCCTCCAAGCGCGGTTCGGTTTCCCCCAAAATCCCAAACAGAATGCTGGCTGGCATTAATCCCTGCTTTTCTGAAAATCGAAAATGGTTCGTAGAAATTGTAATTCGACCATAGAACTTGTAAAATTCTATCAACTTGTTGTGCAAAACCAATATCATTTAATTCCAAACCTGGTGATTTCCACGACATTATATGACCAAAATTAAATTTGCCCCCTACTTTGCCAACTGTTAATTTTCCACCATGCCCGGAAAGCGATGTTCTATTTTCATCAAATTGTACATAATCAGCATCGGGTCGTTGAAAAATTCGAATATACGATTCCTGTGTACGGGTAATTGCGTCTTTGCTCCCATTTACCTGACTGAAATATAATCCGGCATCGACTAACCAATTTCTGTCATCCCATTTATGGACAAAATCCAAACCGCCAGTGTATGCACTTTTATGCAAAAAATCGAGGTGGGAATCGTTAATACTTCTGTTAACCGATGTAAACATTCCTCCTAAATAGGTATTTCCCTCGTTAAAATCTTTTTGAACCCGCCCAACAAAATAGTTGGTTAATGGTTCAACAGACTGGGTGCGGCCATCGCCAATCCCTTTTATTTGTGCGTTTTCTTCACCGGTAACACTTTCTAAAATTCCAATCGACCATCCATTACTGGTTTTTCCGGTAATTTTTGCAGCACCCAAAATCCTGGTAAAATCAGGCACTTCAGTAAATTCGCCATTATTTAAATCGGGGTAGTAGTGAGGTCTTCTGCCAATTCTCCTTGAATAGAAAAGTCCTTCGGCAGCTAAGTCGCCATCGCCAAACTGAAGACTATAATTCAAAATATTTTTCCCTTCAATAAAAAACGGACGCTTCTCTTCGAAGAAAGTTTCGTAAGTTGAAAGGTTAACTTCCGATGGGTCAGCTTCAACTTGCCCAAAATCAGGATTAATAGTAAGATCCAGTGTTAGAAAATTTGTTAACCCAATTTTGGCATCCAAACCAATATCCAGATCGTTGGATTTTCCCGAATTACGAAAAGGATTGTCGGGCTCTTTTTCAAAACGTTCGGTTCGTGCAACTGCGTACGGGGTTATGTTTAAAGAATTTTTAGGTTTGATATCTTTAATTCCACTGATTGTGCCGAATTGAGAAACAAATCCGGCTTTTTCTCTTTTCATGGCTTGCCATGTGGAGAGCTCATCTTTACGAAAAATATATCGAACCACTTGCATTCCCCACAATTGTTCTTGTCCTTCTTCGAATCTTAATTGTGTAAGCGGAATACGCATTTCGGCATTCCATCCTTCATTGGTTTTAGTAGTTTTTACCCACCAGATAGGATCCCAGGTAAGATCTTCGTTTGCCCCGTCGTTACTCATTATAAAATCGGATTTTATACCGGCAGCCGACACGATAAAATTAAATCCAGTCCGCTTGTCGCGGTAAGTATCCAACATAATTCCAACCATGTCACCATCCGTAACGTCGCGGCGGGTCAAGCGCATTGAAATACTATCGGGACTTTTATCGATTGATTTAATTGCTACGTAAATATTGTTCTCGTCGTATAAAATCGCAAATTCGGTTTGCTGGAACGGTTCTTTTCCTTCATTGGGTTCGTACTGAATAAACTGGTTTTCCCAGTTTGCGGTTTGCCATTCAGTTTCATTTAAACTGCCATCGATGTTAATATTTAAATCGTCAACTTTTTTAGCTGAATAGTTTTTAATCTCGATTTCCTGAGCAAAAACTGAAGAACTAAAAAGTAGCAAAAGGAAAACAAACGTAATCTTCATAAATTGTTTTTTTTTTGTAAGACTTCATTTTAGAAAATGTGTTACAAGATTTAATGCAAAATGTTAATAATAGTTAAGCACGAATTGCATTTGTCTGAAAATCAGAATTCTATGAAAGGTGATTTTTGTCATGTTTTTAATAGGTGCAAAAATTTGCAAAAGTTTATACGAAAATCATTAAAGAGGTGCAGCAAAATCCGAAGATTCCCACTTTGGTGGGAATGAACGTTTAGGTGCAGTGGTTTTGTATAAAAATGACAAGAAAAATTTAATAACTTACTTCATCTTCAATAATAGCAAAATGAAAATTGTCTTTCCATTCGCCGCGAATTGGTAAAATTTTACGTCGAATTCCTTCGCAAATCATCCCGGCTTTTTCTAAAACTTTTACTGAGGCACTGTTTTCTGTTTCAACTCCAGCTTCAATACGATGTAGTTTGTAATGAACAAAACCAAATTTTATTATTTCTTTGGCAACTTCCGTTGCAAATCCATTGCCCCAAAATTTAGGATAAAATTTGTAATAGAATTCGCCCATTTTGTATTTGTCGTTCGATAAAAAAAAGCCTGCAAGACCAATAAACTTATTGTTTTCTTTCAGAATAATTTTCCATCCAAATCTTGAACGTTTCTTTTTTAACTGGTCATCAATATCGGGTTGCATAACCGACTTTGTTTCTTCTAAAACTTTAGGAATTCCCAAAGTATTGTATTTATCTACCTCAGGAACAGTATGAATGTTGTGGATATTTTCTAAGTCATCCCAGGAAATCTCAGTTAATTTTAGTCTTTTGGTATTTATGTTCATTTGCTCAAAACTGTTTTCGACGGTAAATTTAAAAAGAAAAGGGATGACATCTCTCTAAGTTGAAAATAAAAAGATGTCATTCTTAAAAGAAGTAACTAAAAGAGAACCGTTCCTTCTCAACTTAAAATAATGGGAACGGTTCTTTTAAATTGGAAAAGCGAAATTAACGGGATTGTCATCCTTAAATGGAGCAAAAGGATGTCATCTGAAAGAAAAAGATGACATCCCTGAAAAGCGAACCGGATGACATCTCTCTGAGTTGAGAATAAAAAGATGTCATCCTTAAAAAAGTAACTGAAAGAGAACCGTTCCTTCTCAACTTAAAATAATGGGAACGGTTCTTTTAAATTGG
>JABGRN010000032.1:49837-50953 GCA_018648265.1 Prolixibacteraceae bacterium
TCATCCTTAAATGGAGCAAAAGGATGTCATCTGAAAGAAAAAGATGACATCCCTGGAAAGCGAACCGGTTGACATCTCTCTGAGTTGAAAATAAAAAGATGTCATCCTTAAAAAAGCAAGAAAGGATTTTATCTAAAGGAAAAAGATGACATTCTTTTAAACAAAATAACTACCTTTAAAACAAAAAATGCCCTCTGTAAAAACGTTAACACCCATTCTCGGTGGCCGGTACTTTCACATTTTTAACCGTGGAATTAATAAGCAGTCTATATTTTTTGAAAGTAAAAATTATGATTATTTTCTAAAGTTGATTGAAGAATTCCTTATTGAATATACTGATGTATTCGCGTATTGTTTGATGTCTAATCATTTTCATCTCGTTTTAAAGGTAAAGGATGTCATCTTTAAAGAAAAAGATGACATCCTTGCCGATGAAGAACAAATTGGAAAAATAGTTACTAATCAGCTTCGAAGGCTATTTATTACGTACAGCATGGCAATTAACAAACAGGAAAAAAGAACAGGTAATTTTTTCGACAGAAGTTTTAAGCGGCTCGAAATTACATCTCAGGAATATTTGGAATATGTAATTTTTTATACCCATTTTAATCCTGAGAAACATGGCGTAATTACCAATTTCAGGAAGTATAAATATAGTTCGTACAAAGCGATTTTAGCTTCGGCAAAAACTAACATCGACCGCGAATTTGTTATAGATTTGTTTGGCGGCAAAGATGAGTTTTTAAACTATCATAATGTAATGCACGAAGAAAAAGAAAATGTAGTTTTGGAATAGTTTTGTGTAGTAAAAACAAACGGATGACATCTCTCTAAAATACAAATAAAAAGATTGTCATCCTTAAAAGAGCAAAAAAGGTTGTCACCCTTAAGAAAGTAACTGAAAGAGAACCGTTCCTTCTCAACTGAAAATAAAGGGAACGGTTCTTTTAAATTGGAAAAGCAAAATTAACGAGATTGTCATCCTTTAAAGAAGCGAAAGGATGTCATCTGAAGGAAAAAGATGACATCCCTGGAAAGCGAACCGGATGACATATCTCTGAGTTGTACGTAATGCGAGCGCATAATTCTCTTAATATGAGCTATTTAAATACATAA
>JABGRN010000033.1 GCA_018648265.1 Prolixibacteraceae bacterium
TTCTGTGCATTTTGAATTCTCATAACGAAAAACTCATGAATAATTCAGGTTAGTTGATTTTTAAATTCGTAAAAATTATTAGAGCAAATTAAAAGGTCTTTACCCTCGATCCAAACAAACTGCTCAAGCAATTAACTACTTAACGAATCAACAGGTTAACCATTCTTGCTTATTCTTTCCAGTTTTTCAGTATCAATAATTTCAATGTTTTTACCAGCTAATTTCAAAATCTTTTCTTTTTCGAACTCCTTTAAAAACTTAATGGCACTTTCGGTTGAAATAGAGGCAAAATCGGCAATGTCCTGGCGGGTTAAATGTTTGAAAATATCTTCTATAATAAATTCATCTTGCGACAAATATAGTAGGCTGGAAGCCAGTTTTCCACGCATTTGTTTATAAGATACATTTTTGATTATTTCAAATAAGTGTCGTTCGTTATTGTAATTTTTCGATGTTATTTGTAATGCAAATTCCGGGTTTTGAAGTAATATCTTCTTGAGGCTCTCTTTTTCAATCATACAAATTACCGAATCTTTAATTGCCTGGGTTGAATAGGTGTGAATATTCTCGCCAAAAATAGACGAAAAAGCCAGGAAATCTCCGGATTGGGCTAAACTTATATTTATCTGTTTTTCGTAACCGGTTTGCAAATAGACCTTTACCAGTCCTTCAACAACATAAATTACATAAGGTGCAAATGCACCCTGTTTAAATATATTCTCGCCTTTTAAATAGGTAATTTGGGTTTTGCTTTGTTCAAGGGCTTTCAACTCTCCCGGAAATAATTGCCCAAAATCCCCGCTGTCCTTTCCTTTTATTTTTTCTGAATTTCCTTTTTTTGAAACAGTCATGGTATTCATTTAAAAACCTTGCAAAAATACCAAATCATTCAATAAAAATTGGGTTTTCAAAACGAATAAAATCAAACAATTGAATTTTGACAGGAAATAAACTGAAATATTTCAGTGTCCGGGCTACGATCCCGGTGTCGTTATTTTTTCAATAAAAAAAATGAAGCTTTACTTTTGTACTCAATAAAATTCTAAAATGAAACGAGTAGCAATACCAGTAACAAACAATCAGTTAAGCGAATTTTTCGGGGAGTGCAACCACTACGAAATATTTGAAATTGATAGGGGAGTGCCCGAAAAAAAATCGATTGAAATACCTAAAGGAACTGATATAACTGAGTTGCCGGGGTGGCTTGAAAAACAGGGAGTTACCGATGTGATTGCTTACAAAGTCAATAAAAAGATTATTTCACTTTTTGCATCGAAGAAAGTAAATTTGTTTGTAGGGGTTCAGGTTGAAACTCCACAAAAACTTATCGACGAATATTTACAGGGCAGGTTAGAATCGGACAAAAAAATAATAACAGAAATAACAGAAAGCGATATTTAAAACAATTAATATAAATAATAAAAATTTAGTTATGAGAAGATTACAAACAGTTATCCATGAAGTAGAGACAGCAGCAGAATTGGAAAAAATGATTTCTGAAAACGAAAATGTAATGGTTTGTTGTGGCCGCATGGGACCAATGTGTATTCCTGTTTACGACATTATGGAAGAGTTGGAAGAAGAACGTACAAATGTGAAATTTGCATCAATGGCTTTTGATACGCCCGAAGCAGGGATTATCAGAAATGCACCGGAATGTCGTGGTTTTATGGGCTTACCTTTTACCATGTATTATAAAAATGGAGAAGTTGCCCATGCAACAAGCAGTATTCAAAACATGCAACAAATTACAAGCATTTTAGACGCAAAGTTAGTGTAGGAGAATTGCTTTTAACAGTCATTCCTACAATGATGGAATCTTTTTATTACAGATTAAGATTCCCACTTTTGTAGGAATGACAATTAATTTTTAAAATACCTGAGATTATGGACGAAATTTTTGATGTAATAATAATTGGTGCGGGTGCTGCTGGTTTAACTGCTGGTATTTACACTTCGCGGGCAAAGCTTTCAACAGTAATTTTGAATGAAGGTGCCATTGGTGGCCAAATAGTTTTAACCGAAGAAATTGCCAATTATCCCGGCGTTGAATCGACAAAAGGGTACATGCTTGCCAATATTATGAAAAAGCAGGCCAAAAGTTTCGGGTGTAAACTAAAATCGAATGTTAAAATAATTAAGTACTCGTTCGACAAAGAAATTAAAGTTGTAGAACTTGAAGATGGCCGTATTTTTCAGGGGAGATCGGTTATTTTAACTCCGGGCGGTAGGCCACGATCGTTGAATATTCACGGTGAAAATAAATTTAAAGGAACAGGTATTTCGTATTGCGCAACCTGCGATGGAGACTTTTTTACAGGTAAAGAAGTAGTTGTTGTGGGTGGTGGAAATTCAGCACTCGAAGAGGCGGTAGCATTAACAACGTTTGCCACTAAAGTTACCGTTGTTCACCAGTTCGATCATTTTCAGGCTTTTGAACATGCAATTCAGGAAGCGGAAAAAAATCCTAAAGTTGAGTTCATTATGGAATCTGAACTTCGTGGTTTTTATGGTAATGAAAATCTTGAAAAAGTAACTATCGAACATTTGCCAACCGGTAAAATATCGGAATATAAAACCGATGGAACTTTCATTTTCGTTGGATATCAACCAAATACTGAAAGTTTTGCTAAGCATATTAATCTGAACGAGCGCAAGGAAATAATTGTGGATACCGACATGAAAACAAATATTAAAGGTGTTTTTGCGGCCGGCGATTGTATTGTTAAAAAGTACAGACAGGTAACCACAGCAGTTGCCGATGGAACAATTGCAGCGCTTAGTGTTTCAGAATTTTTAAGATCTTAATTTATGAAGGAAAAATTGAAATACTTTCCCATAACAGCATTTTCGATAATAATGGGACTCTCAGGATTGGCAATCGTATTTGGTAAATTCTATCACATGCAATGGATGCCAAAAATATTCTACGACACTTTTTTGTTTATCACATTAGGTTTATTTTTATTCTTTTCAATAATGTATGGTTTAAAAGCCATTAAACATTTCGACGAAGTAAAAGCCGATTTTAAACATCGTATCCGCATAAATTTCTTTTCAGCAATTTCAATCTCATTTTTATTGCTGTCGATTGCATTTATGACATATTGGCCATTTCTTTCGATGTTTTTGTGGTGGGTAGGTGTTATATCTCACACAGTATTAATGTTATACACAATTAGTTTTTGGATACAACATAATTTTGAAATTCATTTTATGAACCCGGCATGGTTTATACCTGTGGTTGGAAATATTCTTGTTCCGGTGGCGGGTGTTGATTATATGCCAAAAGCATTTTCTTTTATTTTTTTTACTGTTGGTTTTTTCTTTTGGATTATCCTTTTTGTAATTTTTATGAATAGGGCAATTTTTCACCATCAGTTACCACAGAAATTTATTCCAACACTTTTTATACTTATCGCTCCGCCGGCAATTGGTTTTATTGCTTATATACGAATAGCCCAAAGTTGGGACAGTTTTGCAATTTTTATGTTATTCA
The DNA here is from genome assembly GCA_018648265.1 of Prolixibacteraceae bacterium. Taxonomy (GTDB): domain Bacteria; phylum Bacteroidota; class Bacteroidia; order Bacteroidales; family Prolixibacteraceae; genus Draconibacterium. The sequence goes on from JABGRN010000033.1 coordinate 3,500, forward strand.
TAGCCTATTTCTTTGTTGTATTAATTTTGTTTTTATATCGAAGTTTTCATAAGTTGAAATTCTTTATTTCGTGGTGGGCATTTACTTTTCCTTTAATGGCAATTACAATAGCATCGGTAGTAGCATTTCAGGTTTCGCAGCACGAAATTTATAAATATTTGTCGTTTGTAATGTTCGCAGTTGCTTTATTAACAATTGGGGTAGTTACCTGGAAAACCATTGGTAAAATAAGGCAGGGCGAAATATGTGTAAACGAAGATTAATTATTTTGTAATAAATTTAACATTCAAAACAAATGAAAATTAAAATATTAGTTATTGTTTCAATCATTCTTGGGTTTCTTACCGGGATAATTTTTTCGGGGATAGCAGTTAGTGTATCATCGGGAGAAATGATGGTGAAAGAGTTTAAAAGTCCGTATGATTTTGAAAAAACAATGGAAGTTATGGTCGCTCGGATAAATGAGAAAGAAGGCTGGCACGTAACCGATGTTATTGATCAAAACAAAGAAGCAATCGAGAATGGTGGATATCCAATCGGTAAGTTTGATATTATTAAATATTGTCATGGAGCTTATTCTGCACGGATGCTTCACGACGATGATCGTAAAAAATTAGGAAATATGATGCCAAAAACATTTGCAGTTTACGAAAAATCAGACGGGCAAGTGTTTGTATCAACAATGAATGGTGCAATAATGGGTAAATTGTTTGGTGGCGAAACCGAAAAGATTATAGAGGAAGTTTCGTTGGAAGTAGAAGATATGATGAGATTCATAAATTTAAAATATACATTGTTCTAAAATTAAATAAAATATAATGGCAAAAGAAACAGTAAATGTAGAGTGGTTAGAAAACATGGCTTTTAAAGCAGAGGTAAATGGCCACGAAATTGTTATTGATGCAGGCGATAAAGTTGGTGGTGAAAACCGTGGTCCCCGCCCAAAACCTTTTATGTTAACTGCTCTGGCAGGTTGTACAGGAATGGACGTAGTTTCAATATTAAAAAAAATGAGGGTAAAACCCGACTACTTTAATGTTGTAGTTGAAGGTGAATTAACCGAAGAACATCCAAAGCATTTTATAAAAATGCACGTTATTTATGAATTCAGGGGAAAAGACCTTCCAATGGCGAAATTGCAAAAAGCTATTGATCTTTCTGAAGAACGTTACTGTGGTGTTAGCGCAACTTACAAGCAGTCGATGGAACTTACCTCTGAAATTAAAATCTTAAATTAACGTAAGACATGTCAACCACTTTATTAATAATCCTTATTGTTCTGGCAGCTTTTCTAGGTTTAATTACAATAAATTACTACCGGATGAAAAATGCCAAACCTGTAACTACTAGCAAAAAAATTTTAGTTCTTGGAAACAAAAATTTAAAAATGGCATTGCGAAAGAAAATCTTATTAGTCGATTTTTGGGCTCCCTGGTGTGGTCCATGTAAAATGGTTGCACCAATTTTAAACGATATTGCCGAAACTGAAGAAAATATCACTATCGGAAAAGTTAATGTAGATCATAACCAACCTTTGGCAAAAAAATACAAGGTTCGTAATATACCAACTTTGGTGATTTTTATTGATGGTGTTGAAGCCGGACGGATTGTAGGAGTTAAATCCAAAAAAGCAATCTTAAAAGAAGTGAATGCGGTGTTAGCGGGTTAATTAAATATTTTCTTTTTCACAGTCGTTTATTTTTTCTAATTTAAATTTTACCTCCTTAATTTTAAATATTCGGGTAATTCAACACTTGTTATTTTTGCAAAACAATTAAACTGTACCAACTATAAATCCCGATTAGTTACCGATTGTAATTTTCTATCTGCCATTCCTTTACTATTTTGAATGGTAAGATTTTTACATTCACTCCGTACACTGATTCTGGAACTGCATTCTGTTCCAATTGGCAAAAGTGTATTATCAAAAAGAATATCTGTTGCATCATCAATTACAAAAGCAGGTCGGCCATCTGACTTTTCAAAAGTAAATGTGCAGTCAACAAAACTTATATTTTTTACATGGCGTAAATACCATGCATAAGCGGGGATAGTTCCCACGTGACGCGGAAATCGTTCATCATTTTCTGCCGGTTTTACTTCCGAATCTGCAATTGGGTGACCTCCTTTAGCTGTAATTGAAACATTTTTAAAATGTATGTTTTCGATTGGAGTTTCAGGTTTCCCCCAAATAACAGATGGCATTTCTCTGCCTTTAAAATACGAGTAACAATCAGTTGCGGTGATATTTTCAAAAGTAATATTTCTGATAGCTCCACGTTCGTAACTTCCTTCTGGCACGCGCTCAACGTCCGACACTTTAATAAAAATAGGCGCAAATGTTTTCTCCATTTTAATGTCTTTGTAATGAATATCTTCGATTAAACTGCCATCGTTTGAAGTGATACTGATTCCTGCTTTTCCAGCACGGTTAATTGTAATGTTTTCAAAACGAATATTGCGAAAAGGTGAAATGGTTTCTGAACCAAATTGTAATCCGTTGCAGCCACTTGCCAGATAACAATTACGCACCGTAATATTTTCACTTGGCAAGGCTTTACCAAGAGAAAGATCGCTTCCGAGTTTTATCGCATCATCGCCACCTGCCGGATAACCATCTTCATAACGTACCGCATCGATATGGCAATTTGCAACTTCCACGTTGCTGCACTGAGATAAATTCAATCCGTCGCGACTGGTTTTTATGGTAACATTGTCGATTAACATATCGGTGCAACCGGTTGCAAGAATCGCGTAATGTCCGCCTTCGCGAATGTTCAAATTTCGAATCTCAACATTTTTACATAATTTAAGTGCAATTCCTTTATCACCGGTTCCTTTGGGAACTTTACTGCTTCTGGTTAACAATGAACCATCCAAAGTGCCCGGACCATAAATTTTTATGTTTTCAAGATTTTTACCCCAAATCAGAGAAGCTTCCCAATGGTAATAGGCAGCGTCCATCAATCCTTTATCGTTTGGATTTGGTTCCCACGGATCCATTATTCCCGGCATTGCTTTTAATATAGCTCCAGCATCAAGAGCCAGTGTAATATTACTTTTTAAATGAATGGAGCCACAAGCATAAATTCCGGAGGGGACGAAAACTGTACCTCCGCCAGCTTTATTGCAAACATCAATTGCTTTGTTAATTGCCGGAGCATCGTTTGTTATTCCGTCTCCTTTTGCACCAAAATGACGAACATTGTAAACACCGACTGAAGCCAGTTTTTTTGATTTTAAAGCGGCAGTTGCCACCGATTGTTTTTGCCCCGTGTGTTTTTCAAAACTTTCCGCCATTTCATTTCTGGTTGTTTTAGTTTCTTCAACAAAATCAGTAAGATTTATTAAAGTGAAATCGTACCGGTTTTTGTCAATTTTGCCTTCCAAAGTTTTCCAAAGTTCCACCATTGTTTGTGCTAAGTGAACGGCTTCATCCATGCCGCCATAAACATCCTGAATTAAAGTTCGACCGTTTGATAAACGATAATCGTGCGAACGAAAATGAAACGAAGAAAGAAATTCTTCTCCACGTAAGGGATCGCCATAAATTTCCTGCAAGCCTTTCGGATATTGATTAAGTAGTCTTTTTTGAAGTTCGGGGGAAGTTGGACCGATTCCTTCTTTATTAATGGAATATGGTGTTTTGCTTTCAACCATAAACTCGTCGCCACGGTCGATCCAAATGCCCCGGTAACCTCGATACATATAAAGTTTACGTGCAACATCATCTGACAAAAACAGAATATTTTTAATGGTTTCAACTAGGTTTTGATCGCTGCCAAAGGTTTGTTGAATCCATTCAGTATAAATTTCATTCAGAGAAAGATCCGGATTCCATGCAAGTCGGCCAAGACCATAATAATTAATCATATTCAGAGGAGAATTGGTCCATGCAGGCGACGGACTAATCATTGAAACGCCCATTATACAATGAACTGAAAATTTATTTAAACTTCCCGGTCCATCTCTGTACGTATCTTGTTCCAACCACCATTTCCATTTTTCAACCCACGAACTTGGAAAATTTTTATCGATGACCAACTCTGTTCCTCTCAAAGTTTTTTTCAAGGCTCCATCGATAGCGGGAATAGGAGCAGAAAGATCCCAGTCTCCGGCACTTCCTTTAGGTACCAAAACAACATTATCTCGGAAATTACCATCCTCTGGCCCAAAAATATCAACAGGAATTAAATGTCGATAAGGTTCCGGCGTGTAACGTGAATTTCCATAAACAAAGCCCCTGACCAAACACATTCCACCATAAGGTTTTAAGTTATCAGCGATTCGGTTTGCCATTTGCGGTCGGGGATCACCATTTTGCTTTTCTGAACCCAGCTTCATCATGTAACCGCCAAAATCGGGGACACGCGAATAAAGAGAATCAGCCGCCGCCGGGTCGAGGGCAATCAGATAACTTGGGCTCCAGTACAATTTCATTCCATAATCACGAAGAATACCGGCTAATATTTCTACTTCATCCAAATGATCAAGAAAATTATCGCGATAATCCCAATTTACTTCGCTGGGGCAAATTGCATTCCACCCGGCAGACGCCATCATCCGAGCCCAATCACGAATAAGTTTAGTGTCGCCATCGGCAAGTTCTTTCCAACTGAAGATAGAATTGTCCCTGCTACCGTCGCGCCATTTGTCGCCATATAAACCACGAAAATAGGACCAGTGATCAACCATTCGAATTGGGATTTTTGGATTTTCCAGCACATCGATCTTTTCAGGATTCTGTCCCTTTTGCAGACGTCGAATTAAATCGAAAGTACCAAAACTAACACCTGCCGGAATCCGGCCTGCAACAACTAAAAACTTATCATTTCCTTTGTCGATTGTTTTTAAAATAAAACCGTCTTCTTTTATTCGATCAAGTCCTAATTCGCTTGCATTTTTAGCAATCCAGTTTGAAGTTTTTGCAGTTCCGATTATAATTTGAGAACCGGAAATCGATGTTTTATTTATTGATGGCGAAAACCTGAACATCTTTTCGGAAGCTTGTTTTAATTCAATTGCGGCGGTTTGAACAGTCGAATTTATGCTTTCAGCAACAATGTTCTTAAACAAATTTTCGGTAGATAGATTGATGACAGGATTGTACTGCAACCAAGCCTGATAAAGCGTATGATCCTCTTTTTTATATTTATAAGTTTCCGTGGTTTTGTTAGTTGCATTTGTATCAAACCGATTTTCAAAGACATCTTTTTTAGCATCGTAAATCTCCCGAATTTCTGAATCAGTAAGCACCCGGTTGTAAATTCGCAGATCATCCATAAATCCAACAAAACCTTCTCCGGTAGATATTTCTGTTAATCCTTTCTGTTTTAGAGGTTCGGTATTTACCTCCGACAAATCCACAACTGCAATTAGTTTCCCGTCGGCCCAGCCAATAATCCGTTTCCCTTCATCGTCATAAGCCACGGCAAAATGATGCCATTTTGAATCGTGTACCGCTGCAAGTGGATGTCCGTAAAATGCCCATTCGCGCATGTCGTATTTTGGCCAGTTGTAATCGAGAATTCCCGAACCATAATTAAATTCATCCTCTCCTTTAAAACGTACCTGAAAATCGCCCCGGTACACTTTTAGCTGAATAGCTCCATTGTTGAAAGACAGAATATCAGAATGATTCCAGCCCACATTCAGCCAGAAACCAATAGTACCCCGTGAAATTGCCAAAGGAGAATTCTCTGAAACCGGAATAGTAACCTGACCAATTTCAGGCATTAATTGAATACAATATTCACCATTTTCCAATGAATAAATTTGAGTACCATTCAATACAGCATGACTTTCGTTTCCCGACAAGTTTTTGCCGGTTTTATCATTAAATTCCCAACGGCCAACAAGACCATCGATAATTTTCCTGTTTTGTGCATTAGTATTTGCTATAAGAAATGTGAGAAAAGTAACTGATATTAATACAAATATATTTTTTCGTATCATTGGTTTTAGGTTTAAGTCGAATGTTATTTGTAAGCTTTTTTGTTTAAACTGCTAAACTATAACTTTTATATTATTGTAGTTTAATCTTTAAAAAGATTTTCTGGACAAAATCAAAAAAGACGAAATTTGCATCACATTGCACCATATTTTTAATTTGTAATTTTTTGATTTATTTTTTGAAACAGAACAAGGTTATTAAGGGCATCTCTAAAAACTCCTTCGCATCAAAATTTTCAGAGTTTTCCATATCCTGCTTCAAATTTTATTACATTATCCTGATAGTGTTTCAAAAATTTGAATTATCTCTGAAAAACTCTGAAAACCCTTCGGGAACGAAGATAATAAACAATCTGACTGCGTTATAATTTTTTGAAATAGCTACGGCTATTCTAAAAAATTATGCCTTGCATATTATTCATTATCTTCATTTTTTGAAAGAAATGAGTTTTTAGAGATGCCCTTAACAATTTCGGCACATTTATAAAATGTTAAAATCTTGAATTAAATATTCTAATTGAATGGACCAGGACGTTTTTACGCAGATTGTTTTAATAAACCCTTCATGATTAAGTATTGGGCACAAATATAGGTGGTCATTACAAAAATGCCTTCATACGGGATGGGTGCCAGGAATTTATTCAATGCAATTAAAGTATCGGAAACAATAAACAAAATGGAGCCTATAAAAACATAATTGAAACTGGCTGGATGGCCAGTTCCATATCTGTTTAGGGCCATTGCCGACATGCTAAGCAATGCTGCCATATAAATAAAAACTGCAACCTTTAATACGGTGTCCAGATTGTTAAAAAGTAAAATATAAACAAATAATCCGTAAACGATATACACGATTAACCAGAGAGGTTTCTTTTTCAGAAAAGGTTTTTTTTCAGAAATATTTATGGTCCGGAGAAAAAGAAAGATATATACGATTTGAGCTATCAAAAACGAAAGCAACCCGGTTAAAAAAAAGATAAACTTTTTTTCGCCAAACATTAAAAGTATATCACCAAACCATGAAAAAACAAATGCAACAAATGCAAGCTGTACCATTTTTTTATCGAGGCGACGGGCATTGAATAAAAAATAGCTTCCAATCCAAACCATTATCATGGGCTTGAAGGAATAATCTAACCATTTAATTTGATAAAATTCGCCAAAGAGGTCACCCACCACTACTATAAAAAATACAAAGTGAATAATAAATTTTTTCATCTCAATATAATTAAAGCCTGTATTTAAATAGAAAAACAAGGTTACTCGTATGAAAATAAAAGTGAAAAAATGAAGATAAGCCTATAAAAATTAACTTGAAGGTTAATAACAAGCTTCAGATTTCAAATAATTCCCAACATATTTTTCTACACCTTCTTCGAGTTCCGTAAAAGGTTTTGTGTAACCAATATCCCTGAGTTTCTGAATTTCGGCTTCTGTAAAATACTGATACCTTCCGCGCAAATCAACCGGGGTATCAATAAACGTAATTTCAGGATTCAATTTCATACTTTCGAAAACCGAACGCGTTAAATCGAGGAATGATCGTGCTTTTCCCGTTCCTACATTGTAAATTCCCGAATGCTCCTGATTTTTCATAAAAAACATCATTACGTCGGCAATGTCGTCAACATAAATAAAATCACGGCTTTGTTCCCCGTCGTTGTAGTCTTTGTGGTGCGAACGAAATAATTTCATTTGCCCGGTTTCTTTAATTACATTGAAAGCGTGAAGTACTACCGACGACATTCTCCCTTTATGATATTCGTTTGGTCCGTAAACATTAAAAAACTTTAACCCGGTCCAGAATTTTGGTGTTCGTACTTGTTTTAATGCCCAAATATCGAAATCTTGTTTCGACCAACCATATAAATTTAATGGGCGGAGGTTTGAAATATTTCTATGGCTATCGGAGAAACCACACTCGCCATTTCCATAAGTTGCTGCTGAAGAAGCATATAAAAGTGGTACCTGAATTTCGGAACAAATATTCCAAAGCCGCTGCGAATAAATCAAATTCAATTGTTGGTACAATTCCGGTTCTTGTCCAACGGTATCAGTGCGGGCACCCAAATGAAAAATAAAATCCACTTTGTGCGAATTCTTAATCAACCATTTAAAAAAGTCATCCCGTTCGATGAATTTTCGATATTTTTTACGAAGCAAATTTAGATCTTTCCAGGGGTCATCGTATTTATCAACTAAAATCAGGTCGTCGTATCCTGCCTGGTTAAGCTTTCCCACTAAATAACTGCCGATAAATCCGGCTGCGCCTGTAACAACAATCATATTATTCTATCGGTTTGGTTAAAGCAGTAATGTACTGTTTACTGAAAAAAGTGGTTTTTAGTTTTATTTATAACTAACACTTCTTTTCATTATTGTACAATATTCATATTTATTTTAATTGAATCCTGGAATAATTATTTTGAAACTATTTTTCAATAATATATGTAAATTTAATTTGTCTAATTTTTTAAAAAATATCCCTTTTTAAATGTTTTAAATTGAAACTTCTCTGTTTATAATTAATCACGATATTTAAACCTGTATTATAAATTGTATTTGTTAATTAAATCAGAGGTGATATTTAATAATACAATCAATTTTAATATGCATTTCAAACTAATACAGCGATTAAGCCAATATAAATTCAATATAAATTTTTGGCAAAAGTAAAAAACATAAAATAAATTTCAAATGCTATTCAAAAGATTAATATAAGATAATTTTCAAATCAATTTTTCTGTGAGAAAGGGGTTAAATCATTCAATGAATATTATGGTAGCGGGTTTTCGCTGGAATTTTGGAAAGTAGTCGATTATGCAGTTTCGAAATAAGAGCATCTTTTTAAACAGTGTCTGATTTTATCTTTCTATTTTTGAGCAAAATTGTAAAATATTATGGTGAGGATTACTAATTATTTGAAGCTTGTAAAATTTGAGCACACTATTTTCGCATTGCCTTTTGCGTTATTAGGATTTTTTTTTGCACTTGAACAAGAAGACTCCGCTTTAAGTTTTCGTTTGCTTATTTTAGTTTTGCTTTGTATGGTTTTTGCGAGGAATGCTGCCATGGGTTTCAACCGCTTTCTCGATCGTGAATTCGATAAACTAAACCCGCGTACTGCACTGCGTGAAATTCCTGCAGGAATATTAAAACCCAAATCAGTTTTGTTTTTTGTTATTATCAATGTTATTTTTTTTGTTGCAACAACCTGGTTTATTAATTCGCTTTGTTTTTACCTTTCGCCGATAGCTTTGTTTGTTATTTTATTTTATAGTTATACAAAACGATTTACTCCGCTTTGCCATTTCGTTCTCAGCCTGGGGCTTGCAATCGCACCCATGGGTGCTTATCTTGCCGTGGCTGGCAAATTCGATTGGCTGCCACTTTTATTAAGTTTTGTAGTATTTTTTTGGGTAAGCGGGTTCGATATTATTTATGCCTTGCAGGACGAAGATTTCGACAATGAATTAAAACTAAAATCGATCCCTGCATTATTAGGAAAACGGCGTGCCTTGAACCTTTCAAAATTTATTCATTTTATTTCGGTACTGTTTGTAATTTCAGTAGCAATTACTGCGTCAGGCAATTGGATTCATTGGTTGGGGGCAGCTCTTTTTTCAGGCTTGTTGTTTTATCAGCACACACTGGTAAAAGCCACTGATTTGAGCAAGGTGAACCTCGCTTTCTTTACTACCAACGGAATTGCGAGTGTAATTTATGGCTTATTTTTAACAATCAGTTTGTTTATTTAACGAACTCGTTTTGTGCGTGTTACCTGCCTGTTTATTTTGTATGAAAAACCGATGGTAATAAATTGTTTTATCTGAAGTTTTGCTTTTTCCCCTGTTTGAATTTCGTTAACATCGTAAACCGGAAAAAGAACATCGTCGTCGTAAATTAAATGGACCATCATCCGCATATTTATATAATCGGTGAGCTGCATAATCAACAGGTTTTCCCAATTAATATCAAATTTCCGGAAAGGCTCTTTATAATTAATAAACATTTTATATTTAGTTTCGTACGAAATTTCCGGGGTGAGTTCTTTTTTAAATTTTAAGTCGGCATTTAGCCCTGGTTCCCAAAAGCTCCTTCGGTCGGCTTCGACACTAAATTTAGTTTGATCGATTGCTACAGTATCTCTCACATAAACATTTTTAATTGTTAAGGGCGAAAGGAATAACGAGAAATTTTTATTGGGTTTGTAGTCGAGCCCTACTTTAAAAAATGTTCGGGCGGGTGCCATAAAAGCCGAAATAGGATCGGGATTTGCCGAAGTCGGATAAATATATCCGTTAAAAAATTGTGTATTATAATTTAGCTCAGTACTGTAGTACCATTTCTTAAAAGCGCTAACCCCAAACCTCGAAGTAATTTCAAATTTATCATCGTTTTTTTGAAGTTCCGATTCCGCCCCTCCCGGCCTTATCCATCCGTTCCTGATTTCTCCGGTATTCTCCCATTTAACTTTTCCGTCGGCACGCGAATAATTAGCAAACCCTTTCAACACAATTAAAAGCGACAAGGCACTTTTACCACCTTTTTTCCAGTTTTCAAGATATGTTTGTGTAAAACCAACTGTCCCGTCCCCTCCAATCCTCCATGGGGTTTCTACTTCGTACTGGTTCCCCAAATTTGTTAACCCTGAAACCTTTTGATTCAAAGAATTAAAATCAAAATCTTTGGTTTCCTGTGTCGTAAAACGGTTAAATGTTATCCCATCGTCAATGAGCATTTGGATTGAACTTTTATCCAGGTTCCTGATTAACACACTTAACGAATCGTTTTGTTCGTTTTTTAGCCAAACCCTGGTAAAATTCTTCCCATGGTTACTTAACACAATTTCAGAATCTTCGTTGGTTAAATTTGAAACTTTTAACCGGGTGGTGTCAATGTAGTTTGCGTAGTCGGCAAGTGTCCTGATTATAAAAGAGATAGAATCATTTACGGCGCTAACAATCGAATCGTTATAGTTTTTTAATACCTGGTAATTATTCACAGTTAATGAATCAATAAATTCATTTTTTCTGAAATTATATTGCTGTTCGAATTGCTCCTGCCGATAAATATTTATTACCGAATCGCGATACGATTTTACAATCGAATCGTTGTAAGCTATTCTTTTTTGTTCGATATAATTAACCCTGATATTGTTTAAATTTATGATGCGTTGAAAATCATCGGTGGTTCTAATCAGAGAATCGGGAATAACATCGAGATTTTGTAAACTGTCGGGAAATATGTAAACAGAATCGGTAAATAATTTTATTCCTTCGCCAGGTTCAATAATATTTACTTTGTCGTTAATATTGGTTATCAATTCCATTGGCAAGGCCATTTGTCTTTTCTGAAATATTGTTTGAAGATCTATGCCAATTTTTTCGATATCTTTTTCGATGTTTGTAAATGGATAATATCCAGGGATTTTCAAACTGTCGGGAACATTTTCAGGCAAACGGTTTACAAAATTAAATGTAATATCGTTGTTAGATTTGTTTAGCTTGGTTAAAAGCGAATCAACCGGTTCACCTTCAATAAAATGAATTAAACCTTGCACAGTTTTTCCGATTTCAGAACTTGCAGGTGTCCAGTAATTTTCCGTTTGGAAATATTTTTGTACGAGTTGAATCCCTTTCTCAAGTGTTTTTTTATCCTGGTCGTCAAGGGTATTCTGCGAATTAACCTGCGTTGCCAATAAAAAAAAGAGAAATAATGAGATTATATATTTTACTTTTTCTGAAAACATATTTAATGGTTTTATAGCTTTTTGTTCAAAAACGCAAAAATAGCATTAATGTTATTTTTTACGAAAAATAAAGTTTGTACACACCCGTTCCTTAATATTTCCATTTTGTATAAGGGTTTTTAGAAAGCCAGGCATTAAAATACCTATAATCATTTGATACTTCTTTATCAATCCAGGCAGGAAGCTCAAATTTCTGAGTTTCATTTTTTAACTCAATTTCAGCTAAAACCAGTCCCTTGTTTATCCCTTCAAATACATCTATTTCCCAGGTAAAGCCCCCAATTTTCTCTTTATACCGGGTTTTTTCAATGGCTTGGTTCAAACTCATTTTTATTAAAATAATGGCTTCATTAGTTGGGATTTTGTATTCCAACTCGGTTCGGGTAATACCTTCCGGTTTTCCTTTTATGGTTAAAAAAGCACTTTCGCCAGATAAACGGACACGGACAACCCGTTCAGGATCAACGGATAAATATCCTTGTAATATCTTTGTTCCTTTGCCAATTGGGTTCCATTTTTTAAAATCAACCAAAAATTTGCGTTCAATCTCAATCATATTTAACTATTTTAGGGGTGAAATTAAAACGTATTTGCTGAAATGAAGTATTTCAATAAAACATTTATACATTTTTTACTGCTTGGTATTGCCATTTTTGGTTTGTATTGGCAAACTACCAACTTTGATTTTGTGCTCGACGATAGAATAGTAATTACCCACAATAACTTTGTAAAAAAGGGAATTGACGGCATTGCCGAAATATTCGGAAACGATTCGATGACTGGGTTTTTAGGGAAACAGCCTGATTTATTAGCTGGTGGACGTTACCGCCCACTAAGCCTGGCAGTTTTTGCACTGGGTTACGAGCTTTTTGGAATGGATACTTTTTACTTTCATCTGCTGAACATTTTGTTTTATCTGGCAAGTATTTTATTGCTGTACATTACACTCTCGCGGCTTTTTAATTTTTCGGAGAAAAACAAGGATAGTATAAAATTTGATAATAAACCGTACATATTTTTGGCGGCTCTTCTTTTTGCTGCTCACCCGGTACACACCGAGGCAGTGGCCAACATAAAAGGTCTTGATGAAATCCTCGCGTTTCTTTTTGGAATCGGCGCATTTTTATTTGCACTTATTTATTTCGACAAAAAGAAATTGCTGTTTATGGTAATTAGCGGAATTAGTTTTTTGTTGAGTTTATTTGCAAAGGAAAGTACATTGCCATTGCTTGTCGCGATTCCAGTTTCATTTTATTTTTTTCGCAATTCCTCTTTAAAAACAGTATTACGTTTCTTTTTGCTACTATTAATCCCAACAGTAATTTATTTACTTATCCGTAATGGTGCATTGGGGTTTTTGCTGAACAATAATGTGAATACCACCGGAATAATGAATGATCCGTACATTGAAGCATCGGCTGGCCAGAAAGTGGGAACAATTCTGTTTACACTGTTACTTTACCTTAAACTCCTGTTTTTCCCTCACCCCTTGACCCACGATTATTACCCTTTTCACATAGAATACATGGAACTGTACCATCCTTTGTCGATTGTAGCATTTATTGTAATTGCATCGCTAATTTGGGTAGCTGTTAAAGGTATCAAACAAAGAAACAAATTGGCATATATTATCTTCTTCTTTTTTATTACCATTTCAATTGTATCAAATGTAGCCATAAATGTAGGCACATTTATGAACGAGCGGTTTCTGTTTATCCCTTCATTTGCTTTTTCAGTGCTGATAGTATTTTTATTTGAAAAATACATTCGGGATAAAAAAATAAAAACAGCAATGTTTGTTATTATTGCTGTTTTGCTTGTTGGTTTTTTTTATAAATCGTTTGGTAGAATTCCCGATTGGAAAGAGATTATGAGTTTAAACCGGGTTGCGGTAAAGGTCTCTAAAAATAGTGCCCGATCGAATTGTTTTTATGCCATAAGTTACTACGATGAAATTATTGTTGAAAAAGACCATGAAATTAAAATGGAGAAAATTATAGAGTCGCAAAAATACATAGGACGCTCTCTTGAAATTTATCCTGAATATGCCGAAGCACTTAAAATGAAAGCCGCTTTTGCTGCCGAGATTTATAAAATTGATAAAAATGAAGAAAGGCTACTTGACGTTTTTAGGGAGGTCTCAGCCGTCCGACATGTTCCTTTTGTAGATGAATTTTGTGCCTGGCTTGTTCACCGTGCAGATAAAAACAATATGACAAATTTCTATTTTGATGTGGGATACAATATTTTTGCGGTCAAAAAACAAAATTTCAACGTGGCATTATTTTATTTGCAAAAGGGGCTTGACACAAACCCATTACATAAAGGGATTTTATTTGGTAATTGTATTGTAAATTTTTTAACAGGAAATTACTCTAAATCAATCGAATCTGGCAATTCATATTTACAGGGGCATGGAGAAAATGCAGAGATGTATTATTATGTTGGCAACTCCCAAATCAGAAACGGGCAACAACAACAAGGGCTTGAAAACATCGAAAAAGCTTACCAGTTAAATCCAGAACTTAGAAATCGTAAATTAAACTAAAATGATATCAAGAGAAGAAGCAGTAAAATTATTGGAAGAAAATGTGAAAGCTGAGAACATGCGAAAACACAGTTACGCATCGGAAGCTGTTCTCAGGGCTGTTGCAAAACGTTTGGGCGAAAATGAAAACGAGTGGGGGATAGCTGGACTTTTACACGATATTGACGTAGAAATTACCAATGCAGATCCATATACTCACGGGCCTTATGCAGAAAAAATGTTACAAGGAGTAATAAGCGACAATATGTTGGATGCTATTGTAATGCATAACGAAATGGCCACCGGAAAAGAACGGTTTACGCATTTTCAGCACGCTTTGGCAGCAGGCGAAACAATTACCGGGTTAATAACTGCCGTTACACTTGTTTATCCTGATAAAAAAATTGCAAGTGTAAAACCTAAATCGGTTACAAAGCGAATGAAACAAAAGGCTTTTGCCGCTTCAGTTAAACGGGAAAATATACTAGAATGTGAAAAAATTGGAATCCCAATTAATGAATTTGCGGAAATTTCGGTAAATGCAATGAAAGGAATCAGCGATTTACTGGGTTTATAATGCGGATTGTAATTGGTCTTTTTCGGTTAGCCCTTAAAATTATTCGTTTAAAACAGGAATTTTGTTTTTGTCCTTAATCTAAAAGTAAAACAAATAATTGCGCTTACATTTTCGAATCCAGTCCTTTTCCTGTTTCTATGTGTACAAAATTTGGCAGATATTCTTTAAGTGCATCCACAATTTCTGCTTTTGTTGTAGTTTCTTTTTTGAATAAATCTTCAAGATTATTAATAATTAAGTCTAATTTTTTTTTGCTAAGTTTTACAGAGTTTTTAATAACCCCAAGACTAACGAATGATTCAGTGTCCAAAATTTCATTTTCGGTAAAAAATTCTTCAAAAGACTTTTCGCCAGAGGTGTTTGATTTAAAGAATAGAATGGGCCAGGAACCTGGTTTTTCAGAAAGAACCAGCGCTTTTTGCCGGGCTTCTTCTTCAGTGAAGCAAATTTCAGGCTCTAGTCCCAACGATATTATTAAATCGCGTGCAATGCGGTCGAAGGGAATCATATCTTTTTCTTCGTCCAATTTCGGATAAAATATATCGCCTGGCTCACCCAAAATCGATGCTATTAGGCACAACTCACCAGATTCTTGTGGTGAAACGAAAAATCGGCGGATGCCAAGTGGACAGGCCAAGGCTTGTTTTTTATTTAACCGTTCTAAAAAGCCAAGAGGCAAACTGCCATTGGAAAATGCTACATTTGCAAACCTGGCAGTTTTGACGGGTAATTTATCGGCATAAACCATTATCAATTCTTCCATTAATTTTTTACTTGCTCCCATAATATTAACCGGATTTGCTGCCTTATCGGTACTGACGCAGAAGAAATGTTCCGGCGGAAACTCCAACAGTAAATCCAATAATTTGCGGGTACGGAACAAATTATTTTCTATCATGGCTTCTATTGAATAGATATCTTTTTCGCTTCGGACATGTTTGTGAGCTGCAAAATTAACGACAATTTCGAAAGGACTGTGTTGGCGAAAAAGCTTATCAAAAACCTGATCGCTGAAGTTGACAGGGTAAGTGATAAAATCAGATGGGATATTGTATTCTGTTGAACTTCGTAAATCGCGCACCAATTCGGTTAAACCGTTTTCGTTGATATCGACAACAACCATTTTTTTAATGTTGAATTTTAGGATGGCTTTTATGTACGACGATCCGATGGAACCGGCTCCTCCAATTACCAAAATCTTTTTACCATTTATTCGGCACGATAATTCTTTTTGGTAATTATTTAAATCGGGTTGTAACAAACTAATTAGTCTTTTTGTTACCCGGGTTTTTATGAAGTTTTCGAGGTTGAAATTTGTAAGCATTTTTTTGATGGTTTATTTAATAGCTGACTGACAAGTTATAGTTCTAGGAAGTTTATTGGTTTTACTCTGTCCTTTTTATTGCAAAGCTGGTTTATGTTTTGAAAGAGCTGAGATAATTTTATTTTTTTTGTTTTAAAATCAGGGAAAAGTATGAATTAGAATAATTATTCATGTTATTGAATAACGGTATTATGATTTGTATTTATAATTATTGCAGCACTCCTTAAAAAATAGAAAGTTGATACAATCATGTTTTGGAACCCCAATTTTATCAAAGCTGCCATAATGATTAGCCTGAAAATTATCGGGTTATTCGAATTTGAAAAGCATTTTTTACAGGCTTTCCTGAAACAATAACAAGATATCCACCACCTCCGGCACCACTTAATTTCCAACCTAATGCTTCATTTTTGTATGAATTGATACTTTCTAATATTGCTGGGGTAACCATTTTAGGGAACATGGCAATCTGGGCTTCGAAACTTTCTTTTATACTTTTGCCGAATTTTTCTAAATCCATCTTTTGAATGGCATCCCAACAATTGTTTGATGCATTTGCCAGGTTTTGTGCATTGGCTTGATTGATATTAGTGTGGCTAAGAACATCGAAATCGCCAATACGAGGTGACAATGTAACAAACCAGAGGTGGTTTTCAATAAATTTTAAGATTCTCCGGTTGTTAGCAGAAGAGATGGATTCTGGCCAGAACTCCTTTTTTGCATAGTGAAGTTTGTTTACCCCTGGAAATACTATTCCAATTGAATCCTGTGATCCGGAAATTATTTTTGTTCCGGGAGGGTTTTCAAAGCTAAAAAGTGTTTTAGCCAGTATTTCCTTATCGCCTTCAGGGATATCGGTTTGCCAAAGTTGAATGGCTTTTTTTCGTGTACTGCTCGACATGCCACTGCGGTCGTGAAACTGATAGTCTGGTTGTACGCTAATAGTAATTACAGGTCCTGGATGGAATTTGGAAACATAAGGTTGATCGAGCCATCCACCGGCAAGATCGAGGCGAAAAGGGATATTGCATATTTTGCGCATTGCCGTGGTTGACCTTGCCGGTAATCCTTTGTGGGGAATTCGCTTACTAACAATTAATTTTACCCCTATTTCTTCGCATAATTTTTTTTTATCGGGAGTAAAACCATCTTCGTTTACAAAAAAGATGTCCGGTTTTAGCTGTTTTATTTCTTTTTCAAAATCGAGCAATCCGCTTCCTGAGTTAATCCAGGCATCTTTAACATGTTTAATTGCTCTTACCATGTACAGCCGTTCTTTTTCTGTATTTATAGAAGGCCTTCCTTTCAGTTGCTCGGTTGTACTGTCGGAACCAATTCCTACGTAAAGATCGCCTCTTTGAGCTGCTTCCTCAAAAAATGCAACATGCCCTGAATGTAACATATCGTAACAGCCGGAAACAAATATCTTTTTTATCATATTTTTAATCTTTTTTTCGTCCTTAAGTTTTATGGTTTGACTAAAAGGTTTAAATCATTTTAGCCTGAATTATTCATGAGTTTTTCGTTATGAGAATTCAAAATGCACAGAATAAAGGGAAAAGCAGAGTTGAGCCTCGCAGAAATAGCCTTAGCTATTTTGAGAAGCGAGAATCGAGCATTCTCTTTATTCAAAGCAGTTTGATTTAGGAATAGATAAATTTATGAATAGTTCAGGTTAGATAAAAGTCTATAGAGATAAGTACCAAAAAGTAAATATTGCAAGTTGTAATTCAAAACGGTTTCGGGCATTTGATTATTGATATTTGGAATTTATCCAGCGAAACCTTGGCAGGTGTTTAATTTAAATATTGTTATTTGATCCATATTTTTAGAAATTACCAATTTTTTGGGCAGGTTCTACTTTGCTGTTTACTTGTTTTAAAGCTTCATTTTTTAATTAGGAATTTTAATTTGTAAGGCTTCTGGTTTATTAGGAAGTCCTTTAAAAATTTTATAGGGTAGCTAGCTATCAATAAAAAAAACCACCCAGGCCGTGCAAAACAACAATTTAAGATCGGTTAAAAAATTCAGGTTTTTTTGATACCACAGTTCCAGTTCACCTTTGTAGGGCGAAATATTCGTAACATAGAATTCTTCTGGTTCCATTAACGTTTCAGACAAAAGGCGTTCTTCATCTCGAAAAATAATAGAGCCAATTCCTGTTAATCCGGGTTTTACTTTGTAAATGTTTTTCTTGACGTGGCTGGGATAAGGGCTAAAAGTTTTATCAGCCAGGGGTCGTGGACCAATAAAACTCATATCGCCAATAAAAATGTTGATTAGTTGTGGCAATTCGTTAAGTTTTGTTTTTCTTAAAAATACGCCGAAAGGTAAAATCCTTGGGTCGTTGTGGGTAGTGTGATAACCTCCAGGTAATTTTACGCTGTCTTTTAGCATTGTTGCAAGTTTCCAGATATTAAATGGTTTGTTTTTATATCCTATCCTTTTTTGAAAATAAAAAACTTTGTGTTCGCCGGTAAGTATGAGGATTGTGAATACCGGTATAAAAAAAGGCAATAAGAGTATTATTGCTACTAAAGACAAAATAATATCGAAAAAACGTTTTAGGAAGAATTTGTACATTCTTGAAAATATTAGAGAGGTTTTAGTTTTTACAGTCTAATTTTAAAAATACGGTAAGTTTTAGCCGTTCCCGGAAAACTTTTTCACCTAATAAATAAAATATGAATTTCTAATATATTTAACTTTCTGTTTATAATATTTTTTAGAAAAAATATTGGGACCATCACTAATAATTGAATTATACTGCTGCTGCCAATTAACCCGGTTCTTTCTAAAAATAGAACACTTTTTTTAATTTTTAACTACAAATAATACTTTAGTAATCCATTGCAAATCCAATATATTGTGTATTTGACCGAGCAAAAAACCGAAAGTTTTTCCTGTTTCCGAAGAAACTTATAATGTTTTAAAATAAGATTGGATTTCTTGTTTGTGGCCGAACCTTTTCTTTGACGGTAATAGGCAAGAACTTCCTGCTGTGGAATTGAATTGTAGCCTTTTTTTAATATTGAAAGCCAAAGTGCGTAATCTTGTTTTCGAGGTAATTTTGGCATGTACATTTTACCAATTTCATTTTGATTGTAAATTGCAGTTAAACAACTTATTTCGGTTCGTTTTAACAGATCCCGGTATTTTATCGGAAAGGAACTTACAATAAAAGGTTTTCTTATTTTATTCCCCGCTTCATTTAAAAAACCGTAAGATGAGTGGCTAAAATTTACATTGTTATCTTCCATAAACTTTATCTGGGTTTCAAGTTTATGAGAAACCCAGATATCATCGCTGTCGAGAAATGCAAGGTATTTTCCTTTTGCTTTTTTAATGCTGTTATTCCTTGCCGGCCCGGCACCTGAATTTTTTTCCAACCGGAATATTTTTATACGTTTATCGATTTCCGAAATTTTTTTGATAATTTCAACAGAATTATCTATTGAACAATCATCGGTAATCAACATTTCCCAATTGGTATAAGTTTGCGCCTGAACCGATTTAATTGTTTCTACAATAAACTGCGAGGAGTTGTAAGAAGGTGTTATTATTGATACAAGCGGATTAATAATCATTAAATTGTTGAAATAAAATCTTTTTGTTTTCCATCCATTTTATGAAGATGTTGACCTTCTTGAATTTCGAACCTGATATCATCTTTAAAATACTTATTGATTTCCTGTGTTAGTTTTTCTTTGTCAGTTATTGATAAATGTTGTTCAATATTAAATATAATATCACCTTTTGTATGCTGGATTGCCTGATAGTTAAGGTTAATAGAATGGTTTAACGCAAGATTTTTAAAAATATAATAAAAGGTCAGGCTTGGGTACAAATTATTAATTCCATAAACTGTTTTGCCAATTCTCCCAATTATGGTTTTTATTATTGGGGTATGTAAACCACAATTACATTTAATTACTGGTGACAATTCAATATAATCTCCAAGTTTATATCGTATTACAGGGAATGATTTTGATACCAGATTGGTGACAATAATTTCATTGTTTTCTTCCTCTATAATTACACCTTGCATATTGACATGTATTTTTCCAAAAGGGCATTCAAAACCAATAATTCCTGTTTCGGCGGCCCCATATTCATTAATGGCTGTTATACCAAATGCTTTATGAATTTCACTTTGGTACGGGTCATAAATTTTCTCGGATGTCCCTTTTACCATTTTTAAGCTATTAATTTTTAACCCAAGTTGATTACAAATTTTTGCAACTTCGTAAATCATTGATGAATATCCATGGAGGTACTTTGCTTTTTGTAATTTTTTTACAAATTTCAAAATCGGTTTTTTCTCGTAAGAAAATAAGCGAAACCGATTTTGCAGCAAATCCAATAAACGGGTTTTCCAAATTTCTGTTTGTTTAAAGTTGTAACCCCAAAAATAACCGTTCCGATCCCATGGTTTTACACCATGCCATGAATATCCCCTCATAATTGAAGCCCGGTTAAAGGAATCCCATTCTTCGTCTTTCCAGAATTTTAAAACTTCGCCTGTTGTACCCGATGTTTCACTGAAAAATCGTTTGTTGAAATTAAAATTTGAATGGATTTCAAAATTAAATTTTAGCAAATCGGACTTTGAGATAGGTGGTAGTTTTTTTAAATCTTCGAGCGAATTAAACTGTGAAACCAAAAAATTATGTTCTTCAAAATATTTACGCCAAAAAGGGCTGTTCTCATTGGCAAAATGTAATAAATCCCTGCATTTTTCAATTTGGTATTCGACAGATTTTTCTATGGGCCATTTTTCGGCATATTTTAAATAATAATACCAACTTATAAGCGAGGGGTTGCGTAATTTGGTCCCGGCAAGAAAAATATATTTACTTAACATATTATTGAAGTAATTTTTTCCATTCAGTTTTTACTTTTTCCCAGTCCATTTCTTCTATTTTTTTTCTCGCATTTAAGGTAATTTCCTTACTTAAATTATTATCAGAAATCAACAGCTTTATCTTTTCGACCATAGCACCAGCATTATCCGGTTCAACCAGAAATCCATCTTGAGAATTATTTATTAAATAAGGGAGGCCACCAACATTTGTTGAAACTACAGGTAATCCTAATGCCATTGCTTCGATAATACTTACCGGTGTGTTATCTACATTAGTTGTATTTATAAATATATCGTATTTTGTCGACAGGTTTATCCATTCTTGTTTCGACAGAATTCCGGTAATTTTGATTCTATTAATTACGCGCTTTTCAGTTGCATATTCAATAAAATTATCCATGCTCCCATCTTTATCAGGCCCAACCATACATAATTCGGCATTTACAAAATATTTTAAAAGACCAGTCAGTACATTAACAGCCATTTTAGGATTATATTGACTTTGAAATGAACGAACCCACAGTATCCTGGGTTTTAGTATTATTCTATGGTAAAAAGGATATTTACTAATATCAATGTTATTATGAATAACAATTGTTTTAAACCCGGCTTCGTTAAAAACCTTTTTTAAATAACCAGAGACGGCCACATTTGCCTTTGAATAATTAAATAATATTTTGCAAGCCCATTTAGACTTTTTTAATCTTGCTGACATGTTGCCTCCATGGAGAATTGGGATATAACTGATGGCAAAAAGTCTTGCAAATAATCCGGAGAGCCAGGCAAACCAAAAAGCCCTTGTACTATATGTGTCTATTAATAAATAATCAACCTTTTTACGATATTTAATAATCGCAGATAACATTTCCCAAAGTCGTAATATCGGATTAAGCTCTTCGCCTGCGTAAAATATTTTATAACCTATTGTTTGAAGTTGGGGGCCCAGAGTTTCAATTACCCCTTTTGTAAAACCACGATGGCTGAGTTTGTTGCCAATATATAAAATCGAAATCATTTGTTTTCTTTTATTTGGGGTTTTACAATTAGCAATGATAATCCAATGAGTATTGGGCTGATATATGTACGCGTGGCGGCATGGGATGTTGTAAAAATTGCAATTAGGAACAACGCTAACATTATGTTTCCCATGTAAACTTTATATCGCCGTTTGTATATTTTTAATAAAATGAATGACAAAATAAGGAATGATATTAAGCCTGCTAAACCATGTTCCGACATTAAACGGCTGAATTCGACATGAGGCAATTGCCCCTTGGTAGTATTACGGTGTTTACTTGATTGACCTACCCCAACCCCCCACAATGGATATTCTATAAAAATTTTAAAATCTTCTAAAACTATGTTCGACCTGTTGGAAGTAATTATATTTAAATTTTTTTCTCTTGTTCCACTTAGTGTCCCGGTTGTTTCGCCCGAATATCGTTGCAAAAGCATACCATTTGTAATTCGGTTTGCTAATTGAAAAGAACCGTATAAAAGCAAAATTACCGGTATTAAATAAATCAATATTTTTTTTTGGTTGATATTGTGACCTGCTTGATTTGAAATATTTCTGTTTAAATATAAAACCACTGTTATACCCATAAGTCCTCCCAATATTCCTCCCCGCGAAAAAGAAAGTAATCCCTGAAATGTAAATATTAGAAGTAAAAAGATGTCCATCCATCGCTTTTGGCTAAAATCCCATCTGAACATAATAAATAGAAAAAGCAAAAATAGAATTGTTCCAAAAGCGGTAGCAACCTGGTTTGAACCAAAACCACCTGTCGTTGCAAACGAGGCATTCAGCGAATATTCAATCTCTTCGTATTTTGGGGTTTTAATAATTGAAAATGCTAAAGCAGAAATTATAGGGTAAATTACCAAACGGAGGAATGCTATAAACTCCTTTTGTTGAATAACTTGATCTTTGAAATAAATGATTGCCAAAGCAATATTAAGGGTTCCAAGAACATTAAAAATAAAACCTTTGAGTGGGGTGCCGGCAAGGTAACCCGTTACTATTCCAGGTATTAAAAGTATTAGAATAAACCATCCGGTTTTCCCTTTTTTATAGCCGGCAAAAATTCCTGTTATCAATAAAATAAACATGAGGTACTTTCCCAATTCATAAGGGATATATGGGGAAGTCTTTGACATTCGGGCAAGAATTTCGAAGGACGTGAGATAAAAGATTAAATAGCTAATCTTGATGAAAAAAGACTCCTTTTTTGAAAAAAGTTTTACTCCCGAAAGAAATAAAATGAAATAAAACCAGGCAATTAACGCATACGGAGAAAGTGTTGATACTATTCCAAGAGTGGCATGAAAAAAAATCCAAAAATTGGGATTTTTCCCAGAAGCGATTTTTTTAATCATTCCTATACATTTTTTTGAGCAAACCGTTGTATTGGCTTAAAAATTGCTTCGCCCCATATTTTTCAATGACAAATTTTTTAAATTCATCCCCCATTTTGCTTCTTCGTTTTTTGTTGTTTATTAAAATAATAAGTGCTTTTGCCAGTTCAACAGGATTAAATGGGGGCACAACTAATCCAAATTTGCCATCCCCGGTTACTTCGTGGCATTGGCCAACATCGGTAACTACAACCGGTAACCCGACCAATCCATATTCCAAAAGGCTTACCGGTAAACCTTCCGATACAGAACTTAAAACCCCGATATCAGCAGCAGCCAATAATGCAGCTGTATCTTCAACCGGTCCTTTTATTTGAATGGTTTCCTTCAATCCCAGCGTTTTAATAAGTTTTATAAGGTCCAAATAATACGCGTCATGCCGAAAAAGCCCGGCAAAAATAAACTTTAAATTATGTTCAGGGAGTTCTTTTATTATGATATGAATAGCTTTTACTAATGTTTGATGATCTTTTTGCTGCCTAAGGTTGGCAAGGCAAACAATCTTGGTTATACCCGGCTTTGTATTTCGTGGCAACTCTCTGATTAGAGGAAAATTATTAATAAATAAAATATTTTTGGGAATTACCCGCATATTTTGGACTGCCCATTCCTTTAACTTATCATTAACTGAAATAATTCCACTAATTAAGGGTGATATAAATTTATAATATTTATTAACACTATTTCCTGATATTCTTGCTCCCAAATGGTCGTGCCAAATTACCTTGATTTTGGGCATAATAATTTTTATCAGTATTGCCCAGAAAACTGAACTTGAATGAGCATGAATTATCTGGATTCTATTTTTTCGTATTATTTGCAGAAGCCGGAACAAAGCATTAAAATCGATAGTGCTTTTTTTATTAAGTGTTACCAGTTTAATACCCGGTTCGACAAATTTCTCTAATTTCCCTTTACTTCGGCTGGCACATAAAACAACTGAATGACCTGATTTAGCAAGTACATTACTAATACTAACCGCCATTCTTTCTGCACCACCAAATTGCAGACTATCAATTATTTGTAAAATATTCATAAAAAAGATATTTAACTAATAATTAAACTATTTACTCTCTCCATAAAGACAACAATTATTGTATGAAGTACCAATTATAAAACACGGTAATAAACCTGTCCGGCAACTGACAGAAAAAAATATAGATATCAATGTTCGAATGTCCTAAATCGTTTTGAATATTGAGATTTTAGGCTATGTAATTTATTCGTATTTAAGTGCTTCTAATTTGAGACACTTTTAAAAAATTATTAATTTATTTAATTATACGTCTCTACCCTTTTATTTTGTTGAATTTTGCTTAAATACCTGTTGCTAATCGCGTCAAATCTGCTTCCCGATTACTTACGGGACAAGTCATTTAAGCAAAAATTACATTATTATAACACTAAGAAAATATATTAAACAATGAATAAGTTTTTAATAATTTATTTTGAATTCAAACTATGAAGACTAACTCTATCTGGTTAAATGTTCAATATGTTCAATCATTTTATCATAATAAGAATCCATTGTAAAATATTTCTTATATGTTTTGCGACAATTAATCTTTAAGGTATTTATTGTTTCAAAATCTTTTGTAGCTCTTTCCAGAACATTTAAAATTCCATCTTTCGTAGGTTCAAAAATAAAACTATCGTAAGAATCGGTTAAAAAAAAGGCTAATCCTGTTTGGTTCGACAAAAGTAGTGGGGTGCCATTCATTAGGCTTTCCAATCCAACTGTTGGCAAATTATCATGCAATGATGGGATTATCATGAAATCGGAACTTTGAATAAACTTATCAATTTCTGTATATGGAAGGAAACCTAAATATTCAATAAATTGGTATTTATTTGTAATTTCTTTAATTTTTTTTGACTCCGAACCTGCGCCAGCTATTCTTAGTTTTAATGGAATTGTTGGATTTTTCATTTTAAATTCAATAAATGCAAATACTAGAAATTCAACATTTTTTGATTTATCTATTCTACCAAGATATGAGATAGTATAATTAGATTTTGATTTGTCCGCAACTTCATTTATTTTTCTATCTAACATAGGATTGACAATAACAACCCCTTTTTTTGTGAAATAGGTTTTGTGCAAATCTATTTTGGCTAAGGGCGAAGGACAAATAATACTGTCGCAAAATATTTCATAAAAAATTTTTTTGCGGATAAAACGAAATTGTTGAATTATACTTTTAGAGTTATTGTCTGTGTTAATTTGCGATGATAATGTATGATAATAAACAATTGTAGTATTTTTAAAGAGAGATAATATTTTTGAAACCGCACCTGTTATGTTACTCCCAACAAAATGACCAATTGTTATGCTAGGTTTGAATTTTAGATAAAGCTTTAAATACCATAAAAACGATTTGAAATTGGTAGGTCTTTTTTCCGAGGGCCATGAGTAAACAAGGATTTCTCCTTGATTGACTGGAATTTTTAAAGGTTTTTCAAACCTTGGTCTGTGAGAGATAAACAAGACTCTGTTTCCAAGTGATGCCAATTTATAAGAAAGATTATAACTCATCGCAGCAAAGGAATTCTCGGTAAAATTATGAGCAATACAAATACATTTCATGGTTCAAATTATCGATTTAATAATTTACTAATTTGAAATTCAAACTTCTCTAAAGTATATTCTCGTGCCCAAATTACAGCCTTTTTTTGCATAATGGCAATATTCTCAGGAACTTGGTTCTGCTTAATAATAATATCAGAAATTTCTTCTGGATTGTTTTGCACCAGAAACCCCCTTTTTCCATTATCAAGCATTTGAGGCACGCAACTTACAGGTGTGGTTATGGGGATACATCCCCACCACATTGCTTCTGCAACGGCTTTTGGCCAACCTTCCGATTTTGAAATAAAAACCAGAAAGTGAGCTTGCTTCAGAACGTCTTTTACCTTTTCAGCCGAAACGTTTCCCAGAAATTCAACATTCTTTTCTAGCCCCCATTCGTTGGTTTTCGAAATAAGTTGCTCTATTTCAGGACCATCTCCGCAAAAGGTCAGTATTGTATTAATTCCCTTTTCTTTCAAAATTTTCAACACAAGCAAACTGGTAATAGGGCTTTTATTAGGCGTGAGTGTCCCAATAAATGCTAATTTGACCTTTACATTAATATCGGTTTTTTTAATTTCAATTCTATCTTCTTCTGAATAGGAAGCCGTAAAAAAAGGTTTTATATTTTTGGTTTTATCAGGCCAATCACCATAAACAAGAACCGTCATATTTCGGGTAAGGAAGGTATTGCGCAAAATAAGTTGTTGCAAACGGTAACTCCAGGGTTGATTACTTTTCCAATCCCAGTTGCCGGCGTATTTGGCGGTTTTTTTCTTTTTGGGATAAAATATTTGTGCCACGCTCCCAATTAATCCTACATTTCCAGGACAACGAAGATGGATATGATCCGCTTTTTTCATTGCAGCGATACATACAAAAAAGATTTTAACAATTGCACTAAACGATGCAAAAATTGCTAACGTACTTTTTAAATTAAAATCAGGGATTGGAATAAATTGGATTTCATTTTTTTTATAATATATACTATTGGCTTTAAGTGGCTTAATTTTAGACAAAGGTGCAATTATTGTTAGTTTATCGATATGTTTAAGCCAAAGGTTCATTTCCCGTACATAAGGTCCATAGGCATAATATTTTCCCATATGAATTTTATGGTCTGCATTGGTAATTAAACAAAAGTTCATATTTAGTAGAAATAAATAACTTAATTTATATTTTTTAGCTTGTAATTGTATATTGTTTTAATAAATATTTTTAATCTCCCTTTTGACATTTCCCTCGTTTTATTATTAAATAATTGAAATAAAATATCTAAAAATTCCCACATCCAAAATTTTAATTTGTGTATAGGTTTTTTACTCCCGAATAAATTCCAATTTCTATGGGCATTGTAAAAAGCCTGGAATCCATAATGAGAATGCGCAGGCCTACCATGTTGTGATACATTATGGACTAACTTTGCATCATGGCATAAAACAAGTTTGTACCCTTCTTCTTTAAGCCTCAAACAAATGTCTTGATCGTCGTATAACACGTAGGTATCATATTGTTCAAAAAATTTATCAAATTTAAATTGCTTTAATATTTTTGTTCTGAAAGCCATATTGTGGCCTATTAATAAATCAACATTTTCAGTACCCGATTTAAGATTGTTGAAATGAGGGGTTCCATGCCCCCAGGGTAAATATTTTGCAGGACCAATATCAGGGAGGAGTCCGATTAACCTGTAAATTTTTTTTCTTTTTCCTAATTTTCGTTTTCCCGAAGCAGGAATTTCTCTCATGTCAAACCCGTTTAGACCTGCAATTTGTATTTTAGTGTCTGCGGTAAACACCTTTATTACTTCTGCTAAATAATCAGGAAACAGTTCCACATCATCATCTAAAAAAATGGAAACATCGCCAGTAGTATTTTCTACTGCTATATTTCGTTGACGTGTCATTCCATGGGTAGTTTTGTGATAAATTACCGTAAATAACGATTTTTTCCTATTTCTGATATATTCGTTTATTGATTTTTTAACATTATCTCCCGGTGTGCCATCAAAAATTTGTACCTGAAAATTATGGAATGACTGCTTTTCGAGATTCTTTAACAAAACTAACAGATCTTCTTCCCTCTTATAAGTGGTAATTAGGATGTCAACAAACATATTGGTTTATTTAAATAATTGGTTTTATAACCGCTAATATTTAACGTTATCGATAATTTATTGAATATTTTTTATTTGAGGTTTGAATAAAATAAATAATAGAAGCCTCAATTGAAAAGCATCTAAATATAATTAATCAGAATGGCCGAAAACCCAAAATTCGAAACTACGTCGAATACTGGAATTTGGCTATTTTTCTGTTAGTAGCCGGTCAGGTTTTATAAA
Source organism: Prolixibacteraceae bacterium (assembly GCA_018648265.1). Classification (GTDB taxonomy): domain Bacteria; phylum Bacteroidota; class Bacteroidia; order Bacteroidales; family Prolixibacteraceae; genus Draconibacterium. The sequence continues at coordinate 31,824 of JABGRN010000033.1, forward strand.
TTGTGTTTTGTTAATTGGTGCTTGTTTCGGTGCTTTTTTCAAAAATTATCGATTTTACAGACAGACCTAAATTGTAAGTTTAACTTATTTTTATAAACTTAGAAACATTCTTATTCAATAAAACAAATAAGGTTTTCACCTCTTATTATCATTGAAAATTTATACTTTGAAAGTGCTTTAAAAAAGGAACGCGAAGCCCCTTTTCTGATCCTATCGTGAAGTTCGACAATAATAATTTTTGTTTTAGGTAACCAGTTTTCAAAATTACTTTCAAATAATTCTTTTTCAGAACCTTCGATATCAATTTTCAGAATATCTATTTGTTGCAGATTATATTGTTTTATTATTTCATCGATTGAAATGGCAGGAATAGTATTTTTGTTTATATCACCTGTTTCCTCAACAATAAAACCCCAATTATCTGATCCAACATTTGTAATCATTAAGTTTGCTGGTTTGTACCAGATTCCTGAATTTATACAATGAATGTTATTGTAATTTTTAATATTATCGTTTAATATTTTATAATTAGATTTTTCGGGTTCTATCGAAATGATTTTTGCATCGGGGAATTTATTCTTAAAATATGCTGAAGCCAGGCCAATGTTCGCACCACAATCTACTATAACCTCTGGCACAAAATTAATATCAATCCGATATTCCTCATGTAAAAAGATTTGATCGAATGTTTGGATGTCGGAAGAATTATTTCTTAAATGTATTGGTTGAATATATTTTGGATGAAAAAATGTAACAATTTTATTTCCATAAAGTAAAGTTTTTAAAAAGAAGATAATCCCCCTGAAACCAAATTTTGCAAAATACCTTATAAAACGGATTGTATTTTTTTTTGTATTTTTCAAAAATTCTGTTTTTGTTTCATTTTATGATTTTATCTATTGAGCCTACCAAGAAATTTAAAATGTCCATCATTGCTTGAGTTCACCTATTTTTAATGGGCATAATAAGTTATTGACAAATAGATGCTGAAACAAGTTCAGCATGACGACATTTATTAACTATGGTCAAAGTTTAGAACGTCACCCTGAACTCGTTTCAGGGTCATTTTTTGAATCTGTCATTAGTAGGCAAGAGGCAATCCTATATCGCTGTAAATGTGCTTGTTTAGATTGCTTCATTTCGTTCGCAATGACGAAATATCACTTTTTGGAAAGGCCTATCTAATTAAAACTTTTTATTTCCCTTTAAACAAGTATGTCAGTTTAAATGTTTTAGAAATGTTAGCAGCTCATTTCTGTAAACTGAATATTCAAAATGCCAATCGAATAAGTTCTTTGCGTTTTTAGAAACAAATAAACGGTTCTGAGAATCGGAAAATACTTCAATTATTTTTTCAGCCAGCTTGTTGACATTTTCTGTTTCAACTAAAAAAGCATTTTTATTATCAGTAAGATAATTATTTGATTCGCCAATATTTGTTGTAATAACGGGAATTGAGTATGATAAATATTCTGCTAATTTTGATGCAAAACAATATTTATTTTGAATCGTATCCTTTTTGTTAATTATCGATAGAAAACTGTGCCGCATGTAAGTGTCTAATTCCTCGCTACTTAAAAACCCCGTAAAAATAATCTGGTTTTGAAGATTGTATTTTTTTATTAAATCTAAAATTTCGTTATAATGCACCGACTTTTTAGCCAATCCGGTAAAAATGAATTTAACCTCTTTTTCAATTTCTCTGATTGCCAAACCAAAACCCTCGATCATTCCTAAAACCCCATCTTTGTTTTCAGAAAGTGAACCTGCATGAAAAAGGTAAGGGTAGGGGACGGGTGGTTTAGAATTTAGGATCCGTTCAACGGGTTTAGCAATTATTGGTATTTTTATAATAATACTTTCACTGGATTTGTACTTTATAATTATCTTTTTCAGTTCATCTGATATAACAATAAAACCATCGTAAACGGGAAAACTCAATTTAAAAATTAGCATCCGTTTTATCCTGGTAATAATAGTATTCTTCCTTTGTACTAATGGATATTCATTAATTTCGAGAACAACCCTGGCTTCCGATATTTTTGTCAATAGGGGAATGAATAACCTAAAGTCGAAAGCAGGAAATAGTATAATTACATCGTTTTTATTAAACCGGAAACAGACAGTAACAAAAATAAAAATGTAAAAAAGGAATTTATCAATTTGTCTTTTCAAAAAATAGCGGCTTCTTTTACTTTTCTGGAAAGGATGAAAATATTTAATTCCATCAATAAAAATGGGACCTTCATTGTTTTTATTTTCAGTAGGTTTCGAAATCAGTACATTTACATCAATCCCTTTATCAATTAAAGATTTACATAGTAAATGGATTCTTCCACCGCTTTTTGTGTCATAAGGAATTTTTAAGGGGGCAATTACAGTCACTCTCATGGGTTATATTTTGATACACAAATTATTAGGCGCTTCTTAGTTGAATAGTTCCTCGTGGTTCGCAACGAGGATAGCCAACTTTAATATTTTACTTTACTTTTTTCTTAATAATGTGCCTTTTAATAAAATAGTTAAGGATTGAAATGATTGATTCTAAATTTAATATAAACAAACTGCATAATAATGTTAATCCATAAATTGAATTAAATCTAAGACCAGTATATAAATAAATTGACATCATAATTTGACCAAAGAAAATAGCTAGAACCACTAAAAAAACTTTGTCCTTAATTAGGTCTAAATTAAATTTTCTTTTTATGAATAATCGTATTATTAATTGTATAAAAACAATTAAATAAATAATCCTAAATATAATTGAAACTGATTCTATAAATCCTGGTTTTGGTTTCTCTGGAATAGGATTGAAATTAGATTTTACTTTAACAAAAATGATTTTTATCCTTTCTTTAAAACTAATTTTCTTAATAAAGTTTTTGGTACCCGTTGTGTAAACTTTACTTAGATTTAGAATACTATTATTTATTGTAGAAATAGATATACTATCAACATATTTTAAATTTAAATTTTCATCTGCTAAATCTCCGTCAACATTGTTAAATTGAGACGAAACATCTTCGTTCCATCCTTTTGATAAAGATGATCCCTGTGATGCAGTTAAATAAATCCCCTTATCGAAAGTGAAATGATTTCTAATTGGCCATACAAAAACAATTGCGGAGAATATTAGTCCATGTAAAATCGTGATTTTAAAATTTGATTTTATATTGTATAAAAGATAAATTGTAAATAATAAAAGAACAAAAAAAATAGATACTGGATGAGTAAGTATTATTATCGAAGATAATATTGGAATAGCGATGTGATATCGCCTTAAATTTCTGAGGGAAATAAAAAGAGCAAAAAGCAATAAAATTAAAACAGCAGTAATACTTTCAGACCAAAATGTTATTGAATATTTTAAATATTGAGGTTCAACAAATATTAATAAAAAAGGAAGTAAGTGTCCTAATTTTAGATTAAGATTTTTCTTTAATTTTAAAAGTACAAACAGCATCAATCCAATTTCTAAAATAGATTTTAAAATTATTAATACAATTAAATTACTTGAAAAAGTATAAAATTGGGATAAAACAAATGGCCAAAATGGAGGTCTCCATGTTGCTGATTCAGAAGCAACAGTTGAATTATTGTCAGAGAAAACTTTATATTCCGAGATATTTTTTGCAATTTTTAAATAATGACCAGGGTCACCATTTTTATAAGCTATCTCATTAATATAAGATCCGATTTGGTAGGATAGATTCAAATAATAGGCTTTAATTGAAATCAATCCAGTTAAAACAATAAAAACAATCAAACGATTATTGATTTTTTTGTTCATGAAAATTAATAATGTTTAAACAGCTCCTTAATTTGAGTATTTAAATTATTGGTATAAAAACAATGTTTATTATCAATCAGATGATTGTATCGTTGTTTCCCAACAGGATCTATAACGATGGTTATAAAACCATTGTCGTATGAATCTTCAATGGTCGAGCTCCAGGGGGATACCACAATCAGGTTTTCGATGAAGTTCCCTTCTAACCAGTTTTTCGAATTGTCGAATTCGTAATTAATTTTGTATTGATCCAATTGCTCTTTAAAAATCGGCTCTTTTTCTTTTTCTCTTGGATGTAACCTGACAGTTAAATGTAATTCGGGCCATTTATTATTTGCCAGAAAATCCTTGAGTACCGGGTGTAATCCTTTAAATTCAATTGTTGAAGCATAAAATATATGTAAGCCGGGAACATGTTTTCTGTTTCCTTTTGGGTAGGGTATTAATTTATATCTTGAATTGTGATTTAAACAAAGGTGTGTTTTTAGATAATCGATAGTAGCATGGTTTTTTACGTAAAAAACATCAGCGATTAAAACAGGCGCCGGTTTAACATAAGGGGGGTAGTTAATAATACTTCCATGTTGTACTTCAATTAAACTAATGTTATCGCGGTGACTGGAAAATACCAACGATAAGCTGTTAAGATCGTAAAACCAAAGCATATAAATTTCCTGTTTATAAGGCAATAGTTTGATAATTGTATTGTTTACAATTGAATATGCCCTAAAAATGCGCATCAGTTTTGACTCGTTTCTAATAAAACTACTTAGTAATTTAACTGTGCCTCCCAAATTAAATACCTTCTGGTTATTAATCTTATTTATATAAAATTCTTTCGATTGGTTAATGAATAAAATATTTTTGGTAAAAATTGGTTTTACAACGCGGTCTTCGAGTTTACCATCAACAAGCGTACAGAAATTTTTAGCTGTGTATACGATTTTTTTATCCCTGAGTATTTTTTTGCGAAAACGAACATAAAAATATAAATGGATAAAATCGAATGCGGATAATATAAAAAACCGCAATAATAATATTCGACGCCATAAATTTATATTGCTTTTTCTTTTCCCCGGATTTTCCGAAACAGGAATACTTTGATTTTTAAAATCGGCCTCGTTTTTTTGGAGATCGTTTATATATTTTTCAATGTCTCTATTTGTCATAAAAAATGCAAAGGGCAGCAATTAAACGAATTAATAATTTGAAATGCAGTATTTAGTGTTTATATTTTAAGCCGGGCTTTGATCCCGGATTTAACAGCACTTAAAATTTTCCGCAGTTTTATTCGAAATTGTTTATCGAATAAATTAATATTGCCAGCCAATTGCAAAAAACCTGTTAAAAAATTACCTTTTCTAATTTTACTAAGTGAAGCATCTGATTTTGCATAATTAAGCCTTCGATTGATTACTTTTTTAATATTTTTATCTGTAAAATAATTAAGTAATTCATTATGAAAAAGTATATCCTGTTCAATGTAATAATCCTGATTCTCTCGGCTCCAAACCCCTCCTTCATGTATCCGATAAACCGACATAGTATCGGGAATATATTTACCTAATCCTTTTTCAGCAAGTAAAATCATTAAAGCATAATCACCTGCTTTTACCCTAAAATACCAGTCAGGTAAATCACTCCAGTTCAAAAAATTTTTAAATAAAAGAGATGCAGTTACAATGTTTTTTTGTAAAATAAGAGATTTTAAATCAACAATCTCATCAATTTTTCGATCCCCAATTCGCTTTTGTTTTTCGCCTGTTCCCTGATTTAAAATACATGCATCGTGAAAACAAAATGAAAATTTAGGGTTTGCTTCCAAAAAATCGACTTGTTTTTGCAACTTGTAGGGATCGGTCCAGTAATCATCGCCTTCGCACATGGCATAATATTTCCCCTTTGCCCGTCCTCTTTGAACTTGTACAATTGTCTTATATTTTTTCACATAGTGGTTTTCTGTTTGATAAATTGGCTTAATCAAATGAGGGTTTTTCAACTCGTACTCTCTTATAATTTCTGCTGTTTTATCGGTAGATGCATCATCATGAATCAATATTTCAAATGGGAAGGTGGTTTTTTGATTTAAAAAACTTTCAATAGCTTCCCTGATGTACGGTTCATGATTATAAGTTAGGCAGGAGATACTAACCATTATATTGTTTTCCACACTAATTTCTTTTAATTAATTTAAAATTTTTGCCAGGTTAAAATGCTAGAATAATTAATAAGTAGTCAATGTAATAAAATGCCAAGAATTGCTTAATTTTTGTTTTGAAAGTATCTAAAATCTTTGTTCCTGGCATCTTCTAATCGAAACAAAGAAAAGAAGACAGTTTTCATACTGATACTAATTTAATTAATAAGCCATGCAAATACTATTTCTTTGTACTTTCCTATTTTTTCAATTCACAAATAATCGTTTTTCTCTTTCCTGATGCAAGCACTGGAATCTTATCTACAAACTCTATAGAAATCTCGGCATGATTTCCAAAAATATTTTTCATTTCGGATATGACATTTTTATAATTCATTTTTGTATTTCCGTTTATTCTTAACAGGTATTGTTTGGTTGTTTTTTGAATAAACTGCCACTGTATTATATCGGGTAGATGATTTAGTATCGCCGTAATAGTATGTGGGTGCACTGGCGAACCGTTAGTGTCATATATCATATCTACCCGTCGTCCATAAATTTTGTACAGAACAGGATAGCCTTTACTTAGGTGGTTTCCTGCCGCCATTATACCTGCATCTCCAGTGTCGTATCGTATCATTGGGAAAGCATAATTATACAAGTCTGTAATAACAATCCTTCCTATTTCTCCATAATCTGCCTTTTCATCGTTATCAAATTTTAATATCTCGAAGTAATAACTTGCATGATTAAGGTAAAAATGCTCATCATTGATCAATTCCTGACCTAAAATCCCTTGTTCTTGATTTGCATATCTTGATACAACATTACATCCAATTAATTTTTTAAGCTTGAACCTTATATTATTTTGTAGCATTTCTCCACCAGTTATAATAATTTTTATGCCAACTAATTTTATTGAATTATTTTCTATATATTGAGCAAATAGCCCGAACCAACTTGCATATCCAAGAATCGCTACAATGTTTTTCTTCTTTATTAAACTACAAAGATTGTTGAGAGTTCCCTCGTCCATTTTAGTACAACCAAAAGCAAATATGTTTTCTTTAAAAGTTTGAATCTTCGATTTGTATTGCCCATGTTTCCATATTCGCAGTTGAACTAGCCTTTCATGAGACTTATATCCTGCTATCTCACCAAAATATTTTAGCTCAGCCAACACTCTGTTTCTTTTTCTAAAATCTTGCGGAACAACCAGCATGGTTCCTGTTGAGCCACTTGTGCTTATAATATGCATTTTCCCTTTGTGAAAAGGAATTAATGATAAGTCAACTTTAATGCTTTCATAATGAGTCAGATAGTCCATTTTGTTCATAACAGGAAAATGCTCTAAATCTTTATCTACATGTCCATTGTAAAAATGGGAGTTTTTAACGGCATGTTTAAGTAGATTATTAAGGTATGTTTCTTGCTTTATTTTTCCCTTCTTGTTATCATTTAATATTGATTTAATGTCATTAAAATGACAGCCAATTGGACTCCCTTTCAAAAAATCAATGCTCCAATATATTTTTCTGCGAATAAAACCCCCAACACTCATGATATTAAAATTTTGTATTAATTATTATTAGAAATTACAGGTAATAAACAATTTAAATACCCATTTTCAATTAGAACAATTGATTTACAGGATTATATAAAATGTTGTATTTGCTGTTTATCATTTAATAATCCAATATTTTTTTTTCATAATTCAATTGTTCCACCCGTTGAATTATCACGATAATTATTTTAATTGTGAATATATCCCTTGCCTTAGGAAATCTTTAAAACTGTAGAATAATTTTGATGATGAATGTGATTTGACTGATGCAATAAGTTATTTTATTATTTTAAATATTACAAAGGTAACGTCATTAATAAATTTTCATTATTGGACTCAGAAAATATAAAGCCAACTTTTTCATACAGTTGAATTGCACTTATGTTTTCTTTATTAACTTCAAGATTTATTTTTTTAAAATCATTTTCTTTTGCATATAAAATAGCATTATATAATAACTGATTGCCAACTCCCTGTCCTTGTCGTTTTTTTACAACACTAATTGTTGTTATATATCCAATTTCTTTTTTAGGATCATTAAAATAGCAAGCCATAAAACCAACAATTTTATTATTAAATGTTGCCCAAAATTGAATTGCAAAATTGCTTATTTTTATCGAATAATCATCAATATCAATCTTTGTATTAAGGGGCGGATTAAAAATTTGAGCATTTTGTTTCAAATAAGACTTTATATCATTACTTGACAAATTATTTATATTGATTGAAATCATGTTGGTTAATCCAATTATTTTGTTTTATAGAATTTTAGTTTTGTTCAAACGAATTTCTACCCGTGTTTAGACGAATGGCATTTTTATGATATTCTTTTCTAACTGTTAATTCCAATTCAAAAAAACCACCGATTTCCATTACAGTTTTTGTATTTTCAGATTTATAAAATCGTCCATTTTTGATATAATTAATTCCATTTCAGCATGGCAATTGAATGCTAATAAAATAACACCAATGGCGGCATTTGCACCCTGAAATGAATTTACCAATTGCCCTGGCATAATATACTGATGAAATTCTTTAATAAATGGTTTAATTTGATCCTTAAGTGACAATTCTATTAAAATACCACTGAAATCAGTATGGATAACGTAATAAGCAACATGACCTTTTTTTTCAAATATTTGTTTGACTGGTTTGCCATAAACAACATCTAAAGAGGCACTAACCATATCAAAGCCTGTTGCATATTTAATAACTTGAGGTACAAAATTCCCGCCGCTTCGGGGGCCGATTTCCATAATAAATATTTCTCTTTTATTAGTAATCCTTACTTCAATATTTATAGGTCCGTTTTGATAACCCAATAATTTGATGGCTTTTTTTAATACGAATTCAATTTTATGAATTGTATCCTCATTTTGTTGGCTTGGCCAGCTTGTTGAAAATGGAACAAAAGGATTGATTTTATTATTATAATGATGGTCTCCCAAATAGGAAAAAATCAACTCCCCCTCGAAAACAAAACCATCACCATGAAGTTGTGCGCCAATACTTTCGACGAATTCTTCGGCTATAATCCGTTTATTTCGAGAGAATGTAAGGGCATATTCAACGGCCGGTTTAATTTCAGATTTTGTCGTGACTTTTGAAACACCTTTACTTCCTGAAGAATCGGTTGGTTTTATTATTATTGGAAATTGTAAAGAACTTGTTTTTTCAAAAATATTTTCTTCTCTTTTAATACTTACAGATTTAGGTGAATTGAATCCGTGAATTAATAAAAAAGATCTAAATAAATCTTTTTCTGCCAAAACCTGAACACTTTGAAACGAATTCCCCGGTAATCCAAGCTTTTCCGAAACGTAAGCTGCAGTCGGGGCAGCAGGATCTGAAGCATAAGCAACTACAAAATCAGGTTTAATTTTTTTAGCAAGATTTAATATTCCTTCAAAATCTGTTGTACTTATATTGTGATATTCATCAGCTAATTTATGTCCGGGATTATTTGGTAAATAATCACAGGTTATGGTGTACCAACCCCTATTTTTTGCTTCCTTTATTATTGGAATTTGAGGATAAGCCCCGCCCAGAAAGAGTATTTTTTTTTGGCTCATTTATTTAATATTCCTGCAATTTTCTTAATTTCTTTTTTATTTAATCCAGGATAAATCGGCAAACAAATTACCTGTTCTGCAACTCTTTTGGCAACTTGTAAATTAGCAGGATCTGCTGAATTTAATTTTTTATAGTTAGTTAATTCACTGATTAAGGGATAAAAGTAGCGTCGCCCATAAATTCCGTTTTGTTTCAATTTTTCGTACAATTCGTCGCGGCTCATGCCGAATTTGTTCTTGTCAACAAAAATGGGGAAGTAAGCAAAATTAGATTTTGTATTATAAGGCTCTGGTAAAAAAGAAATCCCTTTTATTTTTTGTAGTTCCTTCCTATAGGTTTGGGCTAAGGTACTTCGTTTTTCAATATTTAAATTGTGTTTTTTTAACTGTAATAAACCCAGGGCTGCCTGCATCTCGTTCATTTTCGAGTTTATACCGGGGGCCACCACCTTTGTTTCACCTACAAAACCAAAGTTTTTCAGGTAATCTATTTGTTTTTTCGTAGCTGCATCGTGGCAAACAACAGCACCGCCTTCCATTGTGTTAAACACTTTTGTAGCATGGAAACTTAACACAGAAAGATCACCGAATTTACAAATGCTTTGCCCTTTGTATTTTACCCCAAAAGCATGGGCGGCATCGTAAATTACTTTTAGTCCGTAATTTTTGGCAATCTTATTTATGTGTTCCACTTTGCAAGGATTCCCGTAAACATGGACAGGTAAAATAGCCGTGGTTTTGGATGTAATTGCGGCTTCAATCTTTTTTGAATCGAGGTTGCAGAATTCAGGTTCTATGTCAACAAAAACCGGTTTAATATTATTCCATAATAAACTATGCGATGTTGCAACAAAACTGTATGGGGTTGTTATCACTTCACCGGTGATACCTAAAACCTGCAAGGCGGTAACCAAAGCAAGTGTACCATTGGCAAATAGTGAGATATAAGGAACATCTAAAAAACCTGCCATTTCTTTTTCTAATTGTTGGTGAAATGGTCCATTGTTCGTCAGTATTTTATTTTTCCATATTTTTTCGAGATAGGGTATAAATTCCTGTAAATCGGGAAGATCGGGTTGGGTTACATAAATTGGTTTTTTTATTTCATCCATTTATTTACAGTCTCTTAGATTATTTGTTTTTTTTGAATATAAAATTTTTTACCTCAATAAATTCGCTGAAATTAAATAAATAAGAGGCACCGATGAAAAATAGCCCTCCCAATATTCCCCCTGAGATAAGTTGAAAATAGCTTTGTTTTACGAAAAATGCAGGTAAGTAAGCCACAAAACCGGTTGCAAAAGATAAAATCATAACAGGTAACATATCTTTTACCTGGCTGAAAAAACCTATTTGTATAATTTTTCCGGTGTAATAAGTGTTGATAATCAATGAAAATATTGATGTTAATATTGTTCCGTAACACATAACCAAAACACCAAATGGTGCGCTTACAAAAAGTACAATGGTTATCAACACTTTTTTTATAATTTCTAACCTTAAAAAAAGGTCAGACCGCCCTTTTACCTGTAGTAGATTTAAGTTTAACGAGTGGATTGGATATAACATGTGACTAAAACATAATACCTGCATAAATGGTACCGCAGGAAGCCATTTGTCGGTTAATAATATTTTAATTAGGGGTTCGCCAAGCGCACACAAAAGCATCATCATCGGGAAAATCACAAACGCTGACATTTTTAGTAGTTTACGGTAGTTGTTTCCCAGCCTTTTGGTGTCGTTTTGCATTTCGCTTAAAACCGGGAAAGTAACCCGCTGTATTATATTGGTAACGTTTGATGAAGGTAGTTGTGCAAGTCCTTTTGCCCGCGTAAAAAATCCCAAATCGGCTGATGTAAACATTTTCCCGATGACCACCTGGTAAATATTTTTGTAAATAGTATCCAGCAAGCCGGAGAGCATTAATTTTGAACCGAAGCCAAAAAGATCTTTAAATGAATTTATGGAAAATACCCATACGGGTTTCCAACCAATAAAATACCATAACAAGCCAGTTGATACAATTGTAGAAGCCAGTTGCTGAAATACCAAAGCCCATACCCCAAAGCCTGAATAGGCCATTACTATTCCAATGGTTCCGGTAATAACTAATGCAATGATTGATATTTTTGATTGTGTTTTAAAATCGATTGCTATGTTGAGCTTTGTAACTTGAATTGAACCAAAAGCCCCAATTACCATATTGATACTAACAACCCGTGTTATTGGTGTAAGAATGGGCGTATCATAAAAACGTGCAATGTATGGGGCTGAAATAAATAAAATCAAATAAAAAAACAAGCTAACTACAATGTTGTAATAAAAAACGGTTGAAAGATCAATGTCTGTTCGATCTTGTTTGCGAATTAAGGCCGTACCAAAACCTGCACCAATAAATATTGTTGATACTCCGGTAAAAATAGAAATCATACCGATTATCCCATAATCGGAAGGTGATAAAATGCGGGCAATAATAATACTAATTATAAAACCTACTCCCTGTTTTGAAAACCGCTCAAAAGCACTCCATTTTAAACCGGTTGCTGTTTTTTGTTTGAGGCTGGTCATTTAATAATTGACAAAATCATAAATAATATTAATAGAAATGTGGTTTTATACCAAATAAAGGCGAAGGTTAACAGATTCCTTCCCGATTGTTGTGCAATTAAAGTATCTGTTATTTCAATTCGCCGACTATGAAAGGTACGTTTCAATATGGATGAAAGTTGTTCTCCTAATTTCTGTCTGATATGTTGATTTTTTTAGCAATATAAATTTTATACCAATTAACAAACTCTTTAATTCCTTTCTCTACAGTTGTGTCTGGCTTATAACCTAAATCTTTTATAAGGTTTGTTACATCAGCTTCTGTTCTTGGGACATCGCCAGGTTGCATGGGCAGGAATTCTTTTTTAGCTTTTTTACCCAAATGTTTTTCGATGGCTTTAATGTAATCCATAAGTTTTACCGGAGAGGAATTGCCAATATTGTATATTTTGTAGGGAGCTGTGAGTGAAGAGCTGTGAGCTGTGAGCTGAGAGCTTTGGGCTTCGATCTTTTGCCCTTTAGCTACGTTCTGGGTGGCAGCGGCCGATGATTGTGGGGCTGGGGCAGCGACGGCGTCCGAAACTTCGGGATTCTCTGTGAGTCCAGCATTAAACTGACCCCGTACTGGCGGGTTGTCGATAACACGGATTACTCCTTCAATAATGTCATTGATATAAGTAAAATCGCGGACCATATTTCCATGGTTAAAAACCTGAATGGGTTTGTTTTCAAGAATAGCTTTTGTAAAAAGGAAGAGTGCCATGTCGGGGCGCCCCCATGGCCCATAAACAGTAAAAAAGCGTAGGCCGGTGGTTGGCAGGTTAAATAAATGGCTGTAGGTGTGGGCCATTAATTCGTTGCTTTTTTTTGTTGCTGCATACAAACTTATCGGGTGGTCAACATTGTCGCTTGTACTTAAGGGCATTTTGGTATTATTGCCATATACACTTGATGAACTGGCATAAGCCAAATGTTTTACATTGTTATGCCTACATGCTTCAAGAATATTGATAAAACCTATTACGTTGCTACTAATATAAATATGCGGGTTTTCTAAACTGTACCGCACACCCGCTTGTGCTGCTAAATTACATACTTTGTCAAACTTTTCTTTTTCAAAAAAATTCATCAACTGCTCCCTGTCTTCAAGGTTCATCCGCATAAAAGTATAATTGGGGTATTTTGTGCTTTGTATGGGTTCGTACCATTTTTTAGCTTTGTTCGAGATCCCTGTCTCTTCGAGTCGGGCATATTTCAAGTTTATATCGTAGTAGTCGTTTATGTTGTCAATGCCAATTACTGTATCGCCTCTTTCAAGTAGTTTTTTTGCAAGGTGAAAGCCAATAAAACCGGCTGTTCCAGTGATTAAAATTTTCATAATTTAAGGTGTTAAATATTAGGTAAGCTTCTCGTTTTTAGCAGATAGTACATTATTTTCATTCTAGAAAAATATTTTATATAATCTATTAAATTCTAATGATTTTTTATAGTATTTGGGCAAGGCCAAAACTTGTACCTAACTTTCTAATTGTACATCTCTTTTCCAAATGAGCAAAGTTGGTTTATCTTTAAGGAAATATTCCATCTGCTCTGATGTAAGGACAAGATAAATTATTTTTCGATCCATTAATTGTTCTGCTTTATTAATCAGACTATTGATGTATTTTTTATCTAAATCTTCACCAATTAAAACTAATTCAATGGTATCTGAATCGCGCCCAGATGCAAATTCCCCAGTCAGGTATGCTGTTTCCAGGTTTCCAATTTGACTGGTAACCCGTTCTACTAATTTGTCGATACCTACCATTTTTCTTAAAATACTATTAATATCATTAAACAGCGGATGCTCGGTATTGGCTTTATAAAATCTTTTGTTTTTAATAAATTCAGATGTTAGGAGCCCGGCATCTATTAGCCGGTTTAGTTCAACTCGAATCGAATTGCTTGATTCATTAAATTCTTTCTCCAATCCACGTAAATGACTGGTTGTTTTGGAGTTTAGGAATAACTTTAATAAAAGTTTTATCCGGGTTTTGGATGTAATTAATGAATTCAGCATGCTATTGTTTGTTTTTAAATATCAAATGTTTAAAATCAACTTACCGAGATTATAATAACTTATTAAATTATAATGATGCAATTTGACAGACACTGATATAATATTTTAAAGGGAAGATTTTTTAATTAAAATATATTTTGAGTTAAAGTGATTTTAAAGATTTGAAAATGAAACGATCCGAAGTCTTATTTCACAGCTTCGCCTCCTCAATTACATATTTGTAGTTAAAAGTGATTAATAAATCGAGTTATAAAATTACTCAAAAACATGGCTAAAATAGAAAATATTTCTTTTCACTGAATAAATTAGAAATTTAAATGTTAATAATTCGTGGTTTAAACGCAAGAAAAAGAAATTCATTAAGTATAAAATCTACTTTCATATTTTAAACCATGATTGATTAAATAAAAACCGAATTCTGTGTTCTGCGGAGATCGATACAGTAAATTTTCTTGAATATAATGGGATTAAAAAATGGCATGGAAAAATATTTTGCTATTTTTGTTATATAATCAAAAAATTAAACGTTGCCCATGAACTTACGTTATCGAAGGATTTTATTTGTATTATGGTTGTTTTTGGTATTTGGTACTTCGTGTAGCACACCATTGCAGGAAGTGACTTATTTGAACGGTATTAAAACCGGATTAACCTACACAAACGGTCCATTGCCGGTAGAGTACCGGATACGTTCTAACGATCAGTTGTATATCAGGGTGATAAGTGATGATCCTTTAAATGCGGCATTTTTGAATTTGGCAATTTCGCAAACAAATTCTGGTGCCACTGGATCAAGCCTGGAATTAATTACTTACCTGGTCGATGAAAAAGGAAAAATTGCATATCCGCAGTTGGGAGAAATACAAGTGGCAGGTTTAACCACAGGTAATTTGCGCGATTTTATTCAAGTTGGAGTTGATAAATACCTGGAAGGTGCTTCGGTATTTGTGCGGCTGGTGAACCGGACGGTAACGGTTTTGGGCGAAGTGAAAAGCCCGGGACAAAAGATTATGGTAAAAAATCAGCTAACTATTTTTGAAGCCCTGGGGGGGGCAGGCGACGTTACCGATTACGGTAACCGAAAAAATGTGAAACTAATTCGTGAAATGCCAGAAGGAAAACTTGTAGTGCAACTGGATTTGACAGATCCTGATTTGATATTATCTCCCTATTTTTATATTTTACCCCACGATTTGATTTATGTAGAACCCAGCACAAAGGTTTATGGGGCGAAAAACTTGTCATACTCTGCACCTTTAAGTATAACTGCTTCTGTAATTTCAATCGGATTACTCATCTTAAATTTATTTAAATAATGACACAGCCGGAATTAAACAATATCTCTGCCAACCAGTTGAATGAAGACGATTCAATAGATATAAAAAAAATAATTTTTAAGTTTCTTAGGTATTGGTATTGGTTTGTATTGTCTGTAATTCTTGCAGGCGGTTTTGCTTATACTTATGTTCGTTATACCACTCCAATTTATGAAATTAGCTCGACCTTACTTGTTGAAGAAGATCAAGTAAGTTCCCCACTTCTGGGAGGGGCCGGGGCAACTGGAAATGTTTTTCAGGGTTTAGGGGGCATGAACAGTATGCGGAATATTTTTAACCAAATGGTAGTCCTTAAATCGACACCAGTTGTAGCAAAAACCCTTGATAAGCTTGATTTTGAAGTTAGTTATTATTCCTCAGGAAGGGTAGCGGTTTCGGAAAGTTATACAGCGGCACCTTTTCTGGTGCTTTGGGAAAAGGATCATCCGCAGCTGATTGAAGCCGATTTTAACCTGACTATCCATTCTGATGGAAAACTTGCTATTTCTGCGGAAGGGGAAAATGGCAGGGTGTATAATTATCAGGAAGATAAAATTATTAAAAATTTGCCGGTATATTCGTTTTCGCGTGCCATCGAGCCTGGCACAAGGTTAACATCCGATGAATTTTCTTTTACTATTTTATTAAATGAACACTTTAATCCGCTTGGAAACAACAATTTTAAATTTAGGTTTCACACAAAAAGTTCGCTGGTTAGGAAGTATCGGAATTTGTTAAATGTGTCGCTTCCCGAAAATGAAACCTCGATTTTACACATTACCCTTCGCGATTATAATAGGCAAAAGGGGATTGATTTTTTAAGTATGTTAACAAACGTTTATCAGTTGGATAATTTGGGTAAAAAGAATGAAAATGCGAACCGCACCATTCAGTTTATAAGTATCCAGTTACAAAGTATATCCGATTCGTTAAATATTTCGGAAACAAGAATGGAGTCGTTTCAAAGCGAAAATCAGCTACTTGATATTTCAATGCAGTCGCAGCAATTGCTTGAACAAATGAACACCCTTGACAATGAAAAAATAGCCATGGAAGTCCAAAACAAATATTATCATTATTTGAGGGATTATTTTATGAATACTCAGGAACTGGAAACATTAATTGCACCTTCAGCAATGGGGATCCAGGATCCCTTACTTAATAGTTTGATTTTACAATTAAATGATTTGATAACACAAAAATCAAGTCAGACATCTATTCGGCAAAATTCACAGCATCCTACTATTTTGCGTTTAAATGCCCAAATCGAAAGTGTAAAAAATTCATTGCTCGAAAACACAAATAGTATTGTCTCTCAGTCTGACATGACCCTGGATAACCTAAAAACCAGGATACGAAGTTTAGAAGCCGAAGTACGGCGCCTGCCGGCAACCGAGCGTGATTATGTAAATATTGAGCGTGGGTACAAACTTGATAATGAAACTTATACTTTTCTGTTACAAAAACTTTCGGAAGCCCAGATTGCAAAAGCTTCAAATATCCCCGATAGCCAGGTTATAGAAGAACCTCAGATTTTGGGAGGTCCCGTTGAACCACAATCCAAAAAGATCTATGCCATTGCTATTCTGCTCGGCTTGGCTTTCCCGGCAGGCATTATTTTCCTGCTTGATTTTTTCAACAATAAAATAATGTCGCAGGAAGAAATTGAAGCAATAACTAATTATCCGATTATTGGCCATATATTTCATAACGAAAGGGAATTTGCAAGCCGTACCCTTGTTTTAGATAAACCAAATTCCCCGGCTACGGAACCATACCGGGCTATTCGTAACAAACTCAACTTAATGGCCAAGGGAAAAGAGAAACCAATAATTGCAGTTACATCTACGTTTCCAAAAGAGGGCAAATCATACAATGCCATTAACATTGCGTCATCGTTTGCCCTTATGCGTAAAAATGCTGTAATTCTAGATTTGGATTTGCGTAATTCAAAAATGAATGAAGAATTTGAACTAAAGTCTGATTTGGGAGCTGTAAATTATATTATTGGAAAAGCAAAGTTGGAAGATATTACATTTAAAACAAAACACCCAAATTTAAAATTGATTCCAGCCGGGCCAATTCCACCAAACCCGGCAGAAATGTTGACCGACGTTAAATTATTCGAATTAATTGAAGAATTAAAAATAATTTATGATGTTATTGTGATTGACACACCTCCTGTGGGTTTTGTGGCCGACCACTTCCAATTAAATGAAATTGTCGACGTAAACCTGTTTGTTGTACGACACAAATACACACAAAAACAGGGCTTAAAAACTGCTTTGGTTGAAGTTTCAAAACATCAGCTTAAAGGTGTTGGGATTTTGGTAAACAATATACAACTTGGTAAAAACAATACAGGATTTTCTGCTGGTTACGGTTATGGTTATGGCTATGGTTATGGCTATGGTTATGGTTATGGCTATGGTTATGGTTATGGCTATGGCTATGGTTACGGCTATGGTCAGGATCAAAAAAACAGCAAGCGCAAGAAACTTAAAATAGAAGATCCTGATAAAGTATAAATTTTACTTGAGCAATAAATTGAGGCGTTGTTGACTTTCCTATTAAACTGAACCGTGTCTTTTCCTTTTTTGAGGTTTTTCGGATAAAAAAGCGGGTTTTGGAAAAATCAGAAGAAATATCTCTGTTTAAGTTTGTTATTTTGTATGTTTTTAACCTACACATTTATTTTTATTGAATGTGGATTTTTTCGGATCAGTTTAATTATCGGGTTGGTGGGATAAAAAGTTTTCTTTTATCTT
>JABGRN010000034.1 GCA_018648265.1 Prolixibacteraceae bacterium
TCTCTGAAAAACTCTGAAAATTTTGATGCGAAGGAGTTTTTAGAGATGCCCTTAACACACTAAAATTCACCTAATTTCGTTTTAAGCCTGTATTATGTCCGTAACAGTAATTTAACAAAAAGCATATTTGTTTTATGCTGCAAAACACTTTCAGGTAATAATACATACTTTTGCAGAAGACTTTTAAGTCTTTTATTAATTTAAGATGAAAACATGGAAACGAAAACAAATCAGAATCAGATTATTATAACAACTTTATCTGAGAATGAAAAACAGAAGTTGCCAATAAATTTATTGATTACAATAGCAGTTGGGGCCATTTCAGGTATGGCAATAATTTTTGGGCTCTTTTGGGGCGCTGAATTGCTTTTTAACCGATAATAATTACGGCGAAAAAATGTAGAAAAAAGAGATGAAAAAAAGCTTGCTTTTTAGTCAGGGCAAATACACACATATTTCCAAGATTATTTCTTTATACCCTTGATTATAGGCAGCTTTAAATCTTTTGCATACATTTCCATATTTTCCATGTTTCTGCTACATAAATCACTAAAATAAATCTGTTAAGAAGGATTCTTTTAGTTTATTAAACTTGTTAACATCGTTTTGGAGGTCGTTTATTTGACTAAAACAGACCATCATTTATACTCCACTTATAATTCCACAACATTGACTTTCAGCACATTACGCAATTCTGTCTATAAAAAACCATCTAAACAATTAATTTTCAAAAAATTATTTAGAATCGAAATGCAAAAAGTATGAGCTTGCCCTGACGAGAAATTTGTTTAAATAGCTGAATTTCATTTTAAAAGAGTACCTTTGCGCCCATTATTTTTATAAAAATTTGAATGACATTATTTAACGAAATGGGCCTCAGTACCGAAATCCAGTCGGCAATCGAAGACTTAGGTTTTGAGCAACCCACACCAATTCAGGAAAAAGTAGTTCCTTTTTTATTGGAAAACAAGCAGGACATGGTGGCCCTGGCGCAGACCGGAACAGGCAAAACTGCCGCATTTGGTTTACCAATAATACAGCAAATCGACACCGACAAGAAATCTATCCAGACTTTAATTTTAAGCCCTACCCGCGAGCTGGCTATGCAAATTGCAAGCGATCTAAAAAACTATGCAAAAAATACCAGTAAGCTTAGAATTGCTGTAGTTTATGGTGGTTCCGACATTAAAACTCAAATAAATGATCTCGCTCGTGGCCCACAAATTGTTGTTGGGACCCCCGGTCGTACCCTTGACTTAATTAAACGAAAAAGATTACGGGTTGAGGAAATCGAGTGGCTGGTTTTAGATGAAGCCGACGAAATGCTTTCGATGGGTTTTAAAGATGATTTGGATGCCATTTTGGAAAATTCGCCTAAAGAAAAACAGACGCTTTTATTCTCTGCAACAATGCCCAGGGAAATAGTTTCGATTTCCAAAAGGTACATGACCGATCCTTTCGAAATTTCTGCGGGAAGGAAAAATATGGGTGCGGAAAATGTAGAGCATCATTACTATTTGGTACATGCCAAAGACAGGTATTTAGCCTTAAAACGAGTAGCCGATATAAATCCTAATATTTACGGAATTATTTTTTGCCGTACGCGGGCAGAGACCAAAGATATTGCCGATAAATTAATGCAAGACGGTTATAATGCCGATGCACTTCATGGTGATCTTTCCCAAGCTCAGCGCGACCACGTGATGGCCCGTTTCAGGGGGAAACATTTGCAAATGCTTGTGGCTACTGATGTTGCCGCACGTGGACTTGATGTTAACGACCTAACCCACGTAATTAATTACAATCTGCCCGACGATCCTGAAATTTATATCCACCGGAGTGGACGTACCGGCAGGGCCGGGAAGAAAGGCATTTCGGTAACTTTAATCCACCTTCGCGAAAAAGGCAAATTGCGGCTCGTAGAGAAAAAAATAAATAAATCATTTAACCTAAAACAAGTTCCGTCGGGAATAGAAATTTGCGAAAAGCAAATGCTTAATTTTATCGACAAGGTTGAAAAAATTGAGGTGAAAGACGAACAAATTGCCCAATTTATGCCAGTGATATATAAAAAACTGGCCTGGCTTGAACGAGAAGAACTTATCAAACATTTTGTGTCGGTAGCATTTAACAGGTTTCTAAAGTATTACGAAAATGCCCCTGACATAAATGTTGACGAAACACGCTACAACGACAGGGATTCAAGACGTGGTGACCGGGATGGTGGCAGACGCAGGGGACGCGATGACAGGGGGCGTGGAGAAAGAGACCGCGACAGATCCGGGCGTAGCGGACGTGGAGAAAGAAGAGACCCGGGGCGACCAGATCGTAATGAAGGTGGACGAAGTGGTTACGAATTTTCAAGGTTCTTTTTCAATTTAGGAAAAAAGAATGGCATTGGAAAACGCACAATCATTGATTTGATAAATCAAAACCTCCCGAATAAAAATGTTGAAATTGGAAATATTGAGGTATTAAAAAGTTTCTCCTTTTTCGAGGTTGACAAGAGATATGAAAATGAGCTGCTAAAAGCTTTTAAAAATGCCACTTACAAAGGTCAACGAATTGGAATTGATGTTGCGAAAGGGAAATAGATTCTATAAAAATATTTAGATCCCATTAAGGTTGAAATCAGAGGAATACATTTGAATTTGTAAATTATCATGAGATAAAATAATAGAATTCAAGCCAATATTTATAAACCGGATCTAAAAAAATATAAGCACTATTCTGAACATCAATTATTTCTTTTTTTATTAATGCTTTTTTTATTCGGATTACGTTTGCTGATGTTCCCATCTGATAAGTTTCGATGGAGTATTTTGAACTTGGGTGTTTTTCGCCATTTATAATGGCTCTCATAAAATTAACATGAGTTGTACTTAGCTCATCAGTTCGGGTTTGGAAAAGTAGGCTTAATTGCAAAACTAAATTTTCATGAGCTTCATTTATTATATTTTCATTACATATTTTTGTGGTTCTAAACCAAGTTAGCTGTGCCAGTTGTTGTACATAATACGGGTGACATTCAACCAATTGAGAAAGATATTTGGCATTTTGGGTGTCTATAGTTTTTCCGGTATCTGCAAATCGTTTTTTTAAAAAAGGAATCCAGTTATTTTCACTAATTTTTTCAAGAAACATTAAATCCCCAAATTTATAAAAAGGCATTGACGGAGAAGTAAATACATCCATTAGCATGTGCCTTTTGCTTCCGTATAAACAGTAGCCAACATTTTGGTGTTTTTGCCAGTTTGAACGTAGTTTTTTTTGAAATGCCATTTGGTTACTAAACACAGAAATATTCTGGAACTCATCAATGCAAATAATAATTTTTAGCTTTTTATTGTTTGCTATTTTTTCACATAAATTGAGGATATCATCGGGGTCTTTTATTACCTCTTCCCAATCGAGACCTAAGGAAAAATCACTTGTTGATTCAGGACTTAAGGAAATTCGTGGAATAAATTGACCCATGAAATTTTTAGCATTTGCCAGTAATTCTTCTAATTTAGACGATGTAACCCGAAGTACCTCTTTGGCTAATAGTTTGTAGAATTGTTCCTCTGTTCTAACGTTGTATAAATCGATAAAACAAAACCGAAGTGATTTGTCTTTTTTGCGGGCCAACTCCGCTGCTTTTACTACCAACGAAGATTTTCCCCAACGACGGGGCGAAACTAATATGGTATTAGTGAGTGAAATAAAATTTAGTGTTAACCGACTAATTTCCGATTTTCGATTTGTGAAATTTTTATCTAAAGCCAATTTTCCAAAAATAAATGGAGCCTTCATTATACAGGTTTTAATCTGTCAAAGTTATGAAACCTTATTGTAACTTACAAATATGTAACTTACAAATGTGTAACCTGGTGTTGGAAATTAAGTTTAATTTTTTTTCTTTTTACTTGACTTTGCTTTTGGATTGAACTCCAAACATCGTTTTACCCACCTGTCTAAATCATCGTCCATGTCAACCCCTTCCTGATCGACATAAAGATATCCTTTCATCGGACGTTTTGTAAAATCCATTATCCGGCATCCTTTTTCCTCAATAACCTTATCCTGTATTTCCGGGTCAAGTCGGACCATTAAATCGTCTTTAATAACACCAAGGCACATTTTTTCATCTACCAAAAAACAAATTCCTCCAAACATTTTCTTTTCCTCAAATGTAGTTTTATTGTCTTTTAATGAACCACGGACACGATCGGCTAAAAATTCGTTGTATGCCATTTTATTGAAATTTAATTGTTTATAATACTAATAATTTTTGAGTGAAGTATTTTATTTGAACCCACAATCGTAAAGTTCCGATCATAATTGTTTTTATTGATTGAATAATTTTGTTCCGATCCATCGAGGTCTGTCACTTTCCCACCGGCCTCTTCAATAATTAATCCTGTACCTGCAATGTCCCAGATTTTTGTTGATTGATTAATACAAGCTCCAAATTTCCCATCGGCGGTGTAACATAAATCTAACAAACAATTTGTTGATCGGAGGTTTCGGACATTTTGCACTAAATGTTTAATGACCCTTGATTCCCGTTCTGTTTTTCTCGAATCAAAGGAAAAATCGAGAGAATACGACAAAAGGATATTTTTCAAGTGAGTCTCTTTGGAAACGTTTATTTTTTGATTGTTTAGAGTTGCTCCTTTCCCTTTTTCAGCAAAATAAAGTTGATTGTAAAATGGAAGAAAGCAACCCGCTAAAACAGGTTCAAATTTTTTTAAAACACAAATAATTACCCCAAACCAAGGCAGCCCGGCAGCAAAATTTGAAGTGCCGTCAAGTGGATCAACTACCCATGTATATTCAGAGTGTTTATCCTGAAACCCAGTTTCTTCACCCAGCAAATTGTGGTTTGGGAATTCATTTGAAATAATTTGGAAAATTCTCCTTTCTGAATTAATATCCGTTTGCGTAACAATACTACTTTGACTCTCCTTTTCTGTGTATTCTGTAATTTTTCCAAAGCTTTCCAAGAGAATTTTTCCAGCTTCGAGCAATGCAAGGTGAATTGTGTTTTTCATTTGAAAATTATGAAATTAACAGGAAATGGCAAATCTTAAAATTAAAACCATGAAGATAGTAAAAAAGGAATTTTGTATGTAAGTTTGAATTAATTACGAAGTAAAAACCAAATGACCAAAACAGAACAATTTCATCAACTGCAAAAAAATGGATTTTTATCTGATAAAATATTGTTCCGTCCTATTTTAATGCAATTTGCGGCTGAATACATTGGCAGCAATTACGGAAAATTTGCTTCTGATTACAAGGTTTTAGTTGAGACGAATCTTCGATGTATGGAAGATTTTAACCTCGATATGTTGGGATTAATTTCTGATCCGTACCGTGAAACAAGTGCTTTTGGCGCTAAAATAAAATATATTCCTGATGGCGTTCCACGTTGTTTAGATTTGATTGTAAAAAATATTGACGATGTAAAAAAACTAAAAATCCCCGATATTTATAAAGCTGAACGAACACTCGACCGAATAAAAGCGGGCGAAGTTCTTACAAAAAAGACACAGGGCAATATTCCGATAATTGGCTGGATTGAAGGTCCCCTTGCCGAAGCGTGCGATTTAACAGGAATGGAAAATATGCTAATGCAATTGATGATTGACCCCGACTTTGCCAATAGTTTATTGGACAAATGTATGACCACAGCCAAAGATTTTGCCAAAGCACAATTTGAAGCAGGCTGCGAAATTATTGGGATTGGCGATGCCGTCTGTTCGCAAATTGATGTGGACACCTACAACACATACGTTCGCGATCGTCATAAAGAACTTATCGCTTACATTCAAAGTTTGGGTGGAAAAATTAAACTTCATATTTGTGGAGACACCAATCATTTACTGCCTTCGTACGCCGATTTCAATCTAGACATTTTGGATTTAGACTGGCAAGTGGATATTGACCATGCACGATCTGTTCTTGGAGAAAAAGTAATTTTGGCTGGAAATATTAATCCGGTTGATATTCAAAACAAATCAAGCGAAGAAGTTTCTATTGTTAGTAAAGAATTGGTTAAAAAACATAAAAACGAACGTTTTATTCTTTCCGCAGGTTGCGAAATTACACCTTTAACATCACCCGAAAATTTATTGGCCATGAGCGAGGCTGCTAAACTATAATTGAATGTTATGAAAAATGAATTGAATTTACTCGTATTTGGAATCTTAATTTTAGCAACTTCTTTGTGGTCTTGTTCAAAACAAAACATTCAATTTACAAAAGAGCCGGTAGTAATTAATAATCCCAATTCTTCCACTCCTCTAACTTGCTATATCAATTTTGAGACTGTTGATAAATATAAAAAAGTTTCATTTCAACTAAAAGAATCAGGGCGGGTTGTTAATCTGGAATATGATTTTTCTGAAAAGAAGGAGCAAGGATTTTTACTTATGTTAATGCGACCAGATACTGAATATTCAATATCAATCGAAATTACAGATACTAAAAACATAAAGCATAATTTGAACAATCAACTGGTTTTTCAAACTCCCATGCTTCCTAAAAGTGAATTGGAATTTCCTAAAATTAGTATTACAAAATCCCTTAAAAATAATAAGTCGGAAGAATTGATACTTTTCAATCCGAGAAGGCGAATTCCGGTTACTGTTCCAAGAGCCAACGAACTCAATAAAACTTTTGGAATGCTGGCAATTGTCAATCAAAAGGGAGATGTTCTTTGGTATTACAGAACAGACTCCAGAATTAGTGATTTTGATTTGCTACCAAACGGAAACCTGTCGTACATGACACAGGATAGCAAAATAGTAGAAATGGATTTTGCAGGAAATTTCGTAAATCAGTGGTACGCTGTAAAGCGCCCGGAAGGAAAAGCTGAAAATGCGATTCCGGTTGATGCACTCACATTTCATCATGATGTTTCCTTGTTGCCAAATGGAAATCGACTGGTATTAAGTACAGAAATTCGTGAGTTAGACAACTATTATACAAGTGAATTGGATAAAAATGCTCCCCGAAAAAGGCAAAAAGTGATGGGTGATGTAATAATTGAATTTACACCTGAAGGAGAAGTTATACATAGATGGAAATGTTTCGATCACATGCCGGTTGAACGGATTGG
Organism: Prolixibacteraceae bacterium; assembly: GCA_018648265.1. Classification (GTDB taxonomy): domain Bacteria; phylum Bacteroidota; class Bacteroidia; order Bacteroidales; family Prolixibacteraceae; genus Draconibacterium. Next base: position 7,109 of record JABGRN010000034.1, read on the forward strand.
CTATGAAACTTTTAGCCGTTATTGGGAACGAAGAGGATTTCCCGGAGTTATAGACTGGAGCCATGCAAACGCCATTGTTCCATTACCTGATGAAAATGCATATTTGGTTAATTTTAGATACCAAAGTGCAATGATAAAAGTGAATAAATCTAAAAATGAAATTGATTGGATTTTTGCGGAACCAACAGGTTGGGGAAAAGATTTGCAGGATAAACTTCTCGACATTCCAAAAGACGGCTTGAATTGGCATCAACACGCACCACATTTTACAAGCAACGGGAATTTAATTTTTTTTAATAATAATAACTACAATGCACGGCCATTTGAAACCACTGCTGAATTAAGGAAATGCCCGAGTTATGCCGTAGAATACAAAATTAATGAGCAAAATAGAACTGTTGAACGAATCTGGGATTCGAAAATAAAGGATGAAGATTCTGTTATTAGCATTGCCATGGGGCGAGTTAGCGAATTACAAGAAAACGGAAACGTTCTAGTTTGTTTTGGAGCACTTTTATCTGAGGATCATATCAATGAAATGACCTGGTTCAACCGGGGAAGATTTCCTCAATGGACAATGGTAAGGGAGTTTACACACACAACGCCTGCAGAAATTGTTTGGGAAATGAGAGTTTTGCCCCGCTCAAATAACAGCAAAGTTGGCTGGACTTTATTTGGGGCGGACCGGATTAAATTATTTTGTGTGAAATAAATCCTACTCGCAACTGGAAAACTCCCATCTATCATCTATTACTATCAGAAATAAGAATTATTTATCTGACTTAGCATTTGTATTTTCAATTAATAAAATCAAATCGTACTGGTTTTTAGGGAAAGGCATTATTAGCACTAAATATTGAACAGCAAAAAAAGGTGTAAATATTAAATAATTACACCCTTTTTTAACTTCCGAATTCAATCATTTACGCATTCATTCCTTAGTAATTATTGCTACCCAGCCGCCACCGGAAGCCATTTTAGCTTTTACCGTTGAAGTCGAAGTAACAACCATTTCTTCCATGGCGAAATCAGCCGCATGTTTGTCGGCGTTAATCCCGTCTTTCCAAATTTTCATTTTATAATTCCCTTCGGGTAAAAAATTTAAATCTAATTCCAATGTACGGGCATCCCAGTCTGTCATTGCCCCAACATACCATGAGTCTCCAGAGCGACGGGCAATGGCAATATAATCGGCAACTTTCCCCTTTAAAACTTTAGTATCATCCCAAACCGATGGAACTGCCTCCAAAAATTCCATACATTCAGGCTCGCGATAGTAATTCGACGGATTATCGGACAACATTTGCAACGGGCTTTCAAAAACCACGTACATTCCCAATTGGTGACAACGGGTTCCAGGGCTCATTGGCTCCGTAAAAACAATGCTGAAATTTTCTTTTGTTGCGTTAATCATTGCACCGGGGGTATAGTCCATGGCACCAGCAACCATTCTAATAAATGGGAGAGTTACATTGAGTTCAGGATCCGGCTGAGCCGACCATTTACAATTTTCCATCCCTTTTAACCCCTCATAAGAAATAACATTTGGGTATTTACGGTTCAGTCCCGAGGGTTTGTATGCACCGTGATAATCGACCAGTAATTTACGTTTGGCACATTCAGAGGCAATCTTCTCATAAAAATTTACCATCCACTGGTCGTCGCGCTGCATAAAATCAATTTTAATTCCTTTTATCCCCCATTTTTCAAACTGGTCGAGTGCCTCGGTAAGTTTATCATCCAGTGCCTTCCAAACCACCCATAGAATAATTTCAACATTTTTTTCTTTCCCATAATCTACCAACTCCTGAACATCAATGTCCTTTTCCAGTTGCATAATGTTGTCGAGAACGTACCAACCTTCATCGAGGATGATATATTCCAAGCCATATTTTGAAGCAAAATCAATATAATATTTGTAGGTATTATTGTTTACCCCGGCTTCAAAATCGACTCCATAAATGTTGTTTGCATTCCACCAGTCCCAAGCCACTTTGCCCGGCTTAATCCAATCGGTTTCTTGCAAAACATTTTCAGGTGCGAGTTTGTAAATTAATTCCGACTTAACTAAATCCTCATCCTTTTCTGTAATAATCATAACACGCCACGGGAAACTCCTGGGACCGTTACATTCGGCAATATAATCCGCGTATTTTATTGGTTTTACATCTCGGTCGGTAAGTTGTTTTTCTTCGAGAACGACACCCGGAAATTTCCCAACTAAAGCATTTTGGTTTTCGTTAGAACCTTTCAAAAACATCCCGGCATAATCCATTAAATCTGATTCTGAAATGAAAACTTTTATGTCGTTACCACAATCAACCAACATGCTTGTTGAGCAAAAACGATCAGCAGTAATTTCAGATAAATTTACTGCTTCATATAATCTTTCCTGATGTGAAAACATGCTTTCTTCTTCGGGAAACCATGTTTTATGATCGGAAGGAAAAGCAAATGTTGCCTGCTCGTTTATCACATTGTATTTCCCCTTTTTCACTGAAACCCAACGGTAAGCAGCACCTTCGTCGAAAGCCCTGAAATGCAATTCATTTTCTTTAAATGACAGAGTAAGCTGGTTGTATTCGTTTTGAATAGTAGCGTATTTACGTTTAATTACAGGCACAATTTCTTCGGAAACAGAAATCAGTTTTGCCTTTTTTACCCTGACATCTTTCCCCCAAATAGTTCCATCATTAATTTCTAAAGAGATGGTTGAGTGTGCAACAATTTCGGCTCCATCCAGAAAAACAGAATAGTTAATTACATCATCAACCGAAATTTTTATTGAAATTTTTCCGGAGGGGGAATCAACAGAATAATCTTTTGCATTTAAGTTGAAAAATAAAATCGTAAACAGGATAGGGATTAAATACTTTTTCATCTCATAAAGTTTTAGTTTAAGAAATGGAAAGTTATAAAATTAATTCAAGGTTTATGAAATTTACTTATGTATTCAGTAAGAATTTAAATTATTACCTTGCCTTTTCTCAGGCTTATAATTATAACAAATCGGCATGAAAAGTATTAAACCAACTTATAATTTTTAACCATGAATTTAAAAACTGGAATTATTGTTTTCGCTTTCTTATTCTTTCAAATTACCAACAGTTACTCACAAAGTTTAAACGATTTTGCATTACCTGAAAACTCGAAAATTTTCGGATTCGGATTCGAGACAAAAGGTGGGATGGGTGGTGAAATAGTGAAAGTAACCAACCTGAATAAATCAGGCGAGGGTTCGTTGGCAGAAGCTATTGAAATCGACAAACCAAGAATTATAGTTTTTGAAGTTGCCGGTATAATTGATTTGGAAGAATCAGTTTTGAGAATCGAAAACCCATTTATTACTATTGCCGGACAAACTGCTTCAAACCCGGGAATTTCAATTATTAGAGGCGGAATTTCAATATCCACACACGAAGTAATTATTCAGCACATCCGCGTTCGCCCGGGAGAAGCCGGACATAAAAAGAAAGACGGTTGGGAAATAGATGGAATTGCAACCGGGCAAGGTTCATACAATGTGATAATAGACCACTGCACGGCTACATGGGCAACCGATGAAAACATTTCGCCATCGGGACCCCGTTTTGAAGGAGCAAACGTTGAGGAGTGGCGGAAAAATACTTCGCACAAAATTTTGATAAGTAATTGTATTATTGCCGAAGGATTAAGTAATTCAACTCATGCAAAAGGTGAACATTCAAAAGGTTCATTAATTCATGACAATACATCGGAAATTGCAATAGTAGGTAATTTGTACGCCAGCAACATGAGACGAAACCCCTTTTTTAAAGGTGGTTCGCAAGGAATTATAGTAAACAATTATGTTTTTAATTACGGCCGAGCCGCTGTTCATTATAATCTCTCGCCGCAAGAATGGGAAGGACACAAGTGGATTACTGGAAAAATGTCGGTTGTTGGTAATGTTTTTGAGTTTGGAAAAGACACTCAAGAAGAAACTGTAGCGGGTCATTTTCGCGGGCCGGTCGAAGTGTTTTGGGATGATAACAAAGTAATTTCAGGAAAAGATGAATTAACGGGTAGTCAAACATTGGTTGAAAAAGCACCGGTTTGGCCAGCTGGGTTTTCGGCTTTAAATTCAGCGAAAGTAAAAGATAAAGTTTTAAACAGTGCCGGTGCTCGACCATGGGATCGCGACGAAATTGACAAACGAATAGTTCGGCAGGTAAAAAACAAAACCAACAGAATAATAGATAGTGAAAATGAAGTTGGAGGTTATCCAACCATTAAAAAAGTTTCTCGAAAATTTAATCCCAACGAATGGAACTTAAAAAAAATGACTAAAAAATAACGACTATTTTCTCCATTTAAAGGCAAAATATTCGCATTGTCCTTCCCCAACATTTTGGATACCATGAGGAACATCGTCCATTAATAAAATTAGAGAACCTGGTCCAACACGATGTTTTGTTCCGTTTATCGATTCTTCAACTTCTCCTTTTATTACCAAAATAATTTCTTCCGCATCATGAACATGTTCGCCGTGGCTCATAACTCCTGGATTTAAAGTTGTTACGTGCATTTCCAAATCTTCAAGCAAAGCGGTTGGTCGTTCCATAAAATGTCTCCTCCCTCCTTTCGATGTGGTTTTAAATTCAATGTCATTCCAGTCGTAAAACTTCGATCCGCCACTTTGTTTTGCCCGCTCCATATTAGGCTTTTCATCGGTTCTCCACTTAATAATATAATAAGAAGCCTCGGTATCGCCTGCATTCCAAATTCCATGATCGTCGCCTGGCAATGCTAAAATAACGCTTCCAGGACCAACAACTTTTTTTACACCGTTTATACTTTGTTCAATTAATCCTTCTTTTACAATTATCAACTCTTCCCCATCAGCGTGAACATGACTTCCATGCGGTGCTTTCCCCGGATTTAATGTAGTAACATGAACTTCAAAATAAGCAAGATCATTTGTATAACCTTCATAAATCTGTCGCCTTTCTCCCGATTTGGTTTTTACAACTTCAAGTTTATTCCAGTCGTAAGCGTAAGTTTTTAGTTTTTCTAATTTTTGTGAATATGCAAAAGAACCGGAAATCATTATCATTAAAAGAAAAGTTAAAATTTTCATGAAATATATTTTTAGTGAAAAACAAAAGTAAAAAAATAGTCCAATTAATTAAAAGATCGTCAAAATCAGGAAAGATGTAATTTGTTTTTTTTAATTTTATAAAGAAATATACTAACAATAAAACCAAATAAAATGAAACGATTTGTTATCACGGCAATTAGCATTTGTTTGATTTTCGGAAATACAATAGCTGTCGAATTTGAAAAAGACTCATTTAAAACTTCAAAAGGAGATTTGGAAATAACTTTTATCGGCCATGGAACTTTAATGATGGAGTTCGATGGAAAAATAATTCATGTTGATCCGGTTTCCCGTTATGCCGATTACACAAAATTGCCAAAAGCCGACCTGATTTTAATTACACACGAACATGGCGATCATTTGGACCTGTAAACTATTGATTTACTTAAAAAGGAATCGACGGAAATTATCCTCACAAAAATCTGTTCAGAAAAATATAAGGGGACTGACATTATGAAAAATGGTGATTCGGGGACTTTTGCCGGGTTAAATATTAAAGCAGTTGCGGCGTACAACATTGAACACAAACGAGCAGACGGAAACGCCTTTCACCCAAAAGGAAACGGAAATGGATACGTAATTCAATTTGCCGATAAAAAAGTTTACGTGGCCGGCGACACTGAAAATATTCCTGAAATGAAGTCTTTAAAAGATATTGAAATTGCTTTTCTCCCAATGAATTTACCTTACACGATGACTCCTGAAATGGTGGTCGAAGCAACAAAATTGTTTAAGCCAAAAGTTTTATATCCGTACCATTTTGGAAATACCGATACAAATAAATTGGTTGAATTAATGAAAAATCAAAATAAAACTGAAGTGAGGATTAGAAAACTTGATTGAATCTGGGTTTTGAGAATTGTAAAAACTTAACCGACCTCGCTTATTTTAAGAAGCATTTCAATATCAATCAGTTCAATATCTTTCCCATCCGTTTTTATTAAGCCGTCATCTTTAAAATCCTTCATAACACGGATTACACTTTCGGTTGACATTCCAGTTAATTCAGCCAAATCGGATCTGGATAGCGGCAGGTTGAATGAATCGCTTCCATAAATTCGCTGCGAAAGGCAAAGTAAAATATCTGCCAGGCGTCCGTGCATTTGTTTGTGGGTGAAACAATAAAACCGGCCAAAAGTTTGTACAGTACTGGCATTTAGGGTTTTAATAATGGCAAAAGCAAACTTTGAGTTCTGCAAAAGAAGTTGTTTAAAAAGGTCAATATCTATTAATTCAACTTCCGAATCGATATAAGTTGATGCCGAATATAAAAAAACATTGTTGCCATCGTAGAGGCAGGGCAAGCCCATTAAATTTCCCGGAGGGGTAATTGTAAGAATCAGGTTTTTTGATTTACCCTCAAGATAAACTTTTGCAAGCCCCTTTTTTAGGTAAATTATGTGAGAAGCAAATGAACCTTGTTTACTAATAATTTCACCTTTTTTATAAGTCAGGGTTATTTTGTTCGACTCGATTAAAGCCATCTCTTCTTCCGTCAACTCATCAAAATACAAATTTTTGTTGTTTAGGACAGTGCAAGTATTTGAATATATATTTTTCATTTAATTTCTAAAAATAGAATGTTTTCCTCTAAAAACAAGTTCCGAGACAGTATTTCTTATGATGTAGATCAGTTTTTTTCCGATCAATATCATGTCATTTATCAACCTTATTTTAGTGCAAAAATAACAAACTCTGCTATGTTTAAAATATTTTTGCAGTTAAATATTATTCAAAATTTTAATCATGGTAAAACAATTGTCGTTGATTTTGATTTTAGCCTTTTTTGCGCTCGTATTAAATGCACAGGAAGACAGCGAAACGCTTGAGGTTTCACGAATTGAAGTCAATAATTATACCTGGAAAGAAAATAGGGTTTCAACTAATCAGGCAAATCATAGTTCGTTTGAAATACTGAACAATGAGTTTGAAAATGCCCACGAAGTAACAGAAGCATGTCTTTCGTGCCACACAAAACGCGACGAGGAGATAATGGCAACCAGTCACTGGAACTGGGAACGTAGCGAAATGCTCGAAGGAAAAGGAGCAGTTCCTGTAGGAAAGAAAAATATCCTGAACAACTTTTGTATTGGTGTTGCAGGAAGTGAAGCTTCGTGTATGCGCTGCCACATTGGTTATGGATGGAAAGACCAAAGCTTTGATTTCGATGAACCAAGAAATATAGACTGCCTCGTTTGTCACGACAATTCGGGAACCTACGAAAAAGCAAAAGGCGGGGCAGGTTACCCCTCACCAACAGTTAACTTAAATTACGTTGCTAAAAATGTTGGCTTACCGAAACGCGAAAATTGTGGAGTTTGCCATTTTTGGGGCGGCGGCGGAAATAACGTTAAACATGGCGACATGGAAATTGCACTGATTGACGGTTCAAGAGAATTAGATGTCCACATGGCAATTGAAGGAGAAGATATGAGTTGTGTTGATTGCCATGTAACTGAAAAACACCAAATGGCAGGGAAACTTTACGCTCTTTCATCGGAAAATAAAGACCGGGCTACCTGCGAACAGTGCCACACAGACTCGCCTCACGCCAATCAGACGATAAACGATCATAACTTGCGTGTAGCTTGTCAAACCTGCCACATTCCAGAATATGCCAAAGCAAATGGAACAAAAATGATTTGGGACTGGTCAACAGCAGGAGTTCTTGATGATGAGGGCAATCCAATACATGAAAGCGATGCCGATGGAAACCACAATTATTTGTCGATAAAAGGGACTTTTGTATATGACGACCATGTAACTCCAGAATATTTATGGTTTAACGGAATTGCAAACCACCAATTAATTACCGATAAAATTGATACAATCCCGGTCCAGATGAATTCACTGGATGGTTCGTATAAAGATAAAGGGATACTTCAAAAAAGTTTGCACCCCTCAAAAATATGGCCGGTAAAAGTTCACCGTGGAAAGCAAGTTTACGATACGGAAAACATGACTTTAATCCAGCCTAAATTGTGGTCTGCGAATAAAGGCGACAGTGCTTACTGGATGGATTTTGACTGGGACATGGCCAATAAAGCCGGAATGGATTATCTGGATTTGCCTTACAGCGGAAACTACGATTTTGTGGAAACCGAAATGTACTGGCCGCTAAATCACATGGTTGCCCCCAAAGAACAATCGTTAAGTTGTAAAGACTGCCATACCCGAAATAACGGAAGGTTGGCAGCCCTTAACGATTTTTATCTGCCAGGACGAGATAAAAACAAATACTTAGATGGTTTTGGGATTGCATTAGTAGTTATGACACTATTTGGCGTTTTGGCACACGGTTCAATTCGTATATTTATTTCAAGAAAAAATAGTTAAAAAGATAATAAAATGAAACAAGTATATATTTACAAATTCTTTGAACGGTTCTGGCACTGGATGCAAGCTTTGCTAATAGGTATTTTGATGATAACCGGTTTTGAGATTCACAGTACTTATAATCTTCTTGGTTATGAAACGGCAGTTAACGTGCACGACATTTCGGCCTGGGCATTTTTGGTGCTAATAGTATTTGCCATTTTCTGGCATTTTACTACCGGAGAATGGAGACAATATATTCCAACAACAAAACTGGTTAAAGCTCAGGTTGATTATTATCTGTTTGGAATTTTTAAAGGAGCTCACCACCCAACTAAAAAATTGATTTACAATAAATTTAATCCACTACAACGAATTATATATTTGGGATTAAAAGTTTTGGTGATCCCTGTTCAGGTAATTTCTGGTTTTTTATACCTCTATTTTCATTATCCATTAAAAGGTTTCGAATTGGACAGCCTTGAATTGGTCGCAATTTTTCACACGTTTGGGGCATTTATGTTGCTTGTTTTTGTAATTGCACATGTTTATTTAACAACCACCGGTCATAAACCTTTATCAGCAATTAAAGCAATGGTTACTGGCTGGGAAGAAATGGACGACGAAACTATTCGTGAAAGAATGGCCGATGACATTGAAATTGCCCTTTTAAAAACAAAATCACAATTTAAAGGAGGATCCGGTGAAAGTGAAATTTTAGATAATGCCTTAACAACAGCCCAGGAAAAGGCGGGAATTAAAGCAATTTTAAAAGACAATAAATTTCGCGATGCCATTTCTTCAAGCGGGGTAGGTTATTTTTGTATTTCGAAAGAGGGTAATTATCTCGAAGTAAACGATTCTTGGGCGAAATTATATCGTTATGAATCTCAAAAAGAAATAATTGGGAAACATTACAGGTTGAGTCGGACGGATGAAGATTTTGCTGATTTGGAAAAATCAGTAGAAAAAGTTCTACAAGGGGAAACCATTAATCATGGAGAAGTAAAAAGAATTTGTAAGGATGGCACTTTCGGGTATCACACATTAACTCTTGCCCCAGTTGTTACCGATGGGAATATCATTGCTTTCGAAGGATTTATTATTGACACAACTGATAAACTTCTTGCTGAAAAAGAATTATTAAAGAAAAAAATCAGGGTTGAAGAAAAATTAAGGTCTAAAAATACTTAAAACGTAAAATCATGAAATATTTATTATTAGCAATTGCAGTTACATTTTTCCTCTTTAGTTGCAATAAAAGTGATTCTTTTTCATCAGTCGATGAAATGGTTACTCAGGCAAAAAAAGACATTGCTACGATTACTGTAGAAGAACTGAAAACAAAAATTGACAGTTTTGAAATGTTTAATTTAATCGATGTCCGCGAACCCCGCGAACATAACCATGGTTACATACCGGGAGCCGTTAATATTCCAAGGGGTTTGCTTGAATTTAATATTGCCAATGAAGAGTTTTGGGAAAGTACCGGATTCTATTTTCCTGAACCCACAGAGGAGTTTATATTGTTTTGTAAAAAAGGGGACCGCAGCATTTTAGCTGCAGAAGCTCTTCAAAAGTTGGGATATAAAAACGTGAAAATTATTAACGACGGTTTTAAAAAGTGGGAATTAACGTATCCACTTTTGCAGGAAAAAAATCTTGAAGCAGAAGCTCACGGCCCGGCTGTGGAAGTGGGAGGCTGTTAGAATAATATTATCAATAAAAAGCGGGCTATTTGTTTTATAAATAGCCCGCTTTTTATTGCTTGTATTTTAAGATCGCTTTGTTCGCGCCATTGAATACGACCCAATTTTTAATTATTGCAGATTACTAATTTTACAATTCATATTTAACACAATTCACCTCACTTTATTTCTTGACATACATCAAATTTGAACATGAGTAGCTTGCATGTTTTCTTTGAGTAGGCAAGGTATAAAAACTTCGTGCCATAATTTTTTTGCTACTAAATTTGAACCGATGAATTTATATTAAAAATTCTGGAAAATTTATTAATGGACATGGGAAAGGCAAATATCTATTTGATCTTAATTGTAATTATTATACCAGTTTTTTTTGTTTCGGGCCAAAACAAAAGGACATCTGTTTTTTCTAAAAAAAATACCCAGTTGCATGTTTCCATGCAAAAATATATTCCTGAAAATTCAATAGAAAATATTAAAATCTTGTGTGTTAATAATTCCACCATTATTTATAAAACTGGTTTGAGAAAAGTAAACCATAATTCAGTAGAAAATAGTGGGGTTAGTCAATTTGTAATCTTATAATTTAAATTTTAATAAAAATGAAAAAGTACTTTATTTACACAATTCTATTTGCATTTATTGCAACAATCTCTTTTACCGGATGTAAAGAAACCGAAACTGGCGAAGAATCAGTCGCGTATGAAACCCTTACAACTTATTTGAAGGCAAACGACATGGATTTGGATAAAATTATTGTCAATACCGCGGGTGCAAAATTTGTTATGGCAGCCCCTGTCGATGGTAATGTTAGTGCAAAATGGGTAATGGACATCCGTAGTGCTGCTGATTTTGCAACCAGCCACATCGATGGTGCCAACAACGTGGCTTTTGGCGATATTTTAAATGCAGCAGCAGGTGCCGACAAACCAATCCTAATAGTTTGTTACTCAGGTCAGACTGCTTGTTATGCAACATCGTTGTTAAGACTTTACGGTTATGAAGATGCCCAGGCTTTAAAATGGGGAATGAGTGGCTGGAATGCAACTTTCGACAAATGGACAGCGAATTGTAAAGACCTTAAAAGCGATGATAACTGGACAACAGATGTAGCAGATGCAGGTTCGTTTGACGCGCCCTCATGGACCAGCTCTTCAACGGATGGCGCAACACTTCTCCAGGAAAGAGTTGAAGCTGTAGTTGCAGCCGGGTTTAAGACAGCGGCAGGTTCCGATGTATTGGCAAATCCGGGTAATTACTATATAAATAATTATTTCTCCGATGCACATTATACTGGTTTTGGACATGTTGATGGAGCCGTTCGTGTATTGCCATTGATGATTGCCGATTGTGGAAAATTGGATCCAAGCACACCAGTTGTAACTTATTGTTATACTGGTCAAACTTCAGCTGTTGTTACGGCTTATCTCAATGTTTTGGGTTTTGATGCAAAAAGCCTGCTTTACGGAATTAATGGAATGTCTCATTCAAATCCATTCTGGACAGCCGGTGACGGTGTTACAAACCACTGGGGATTTGATTCTAATCCAAAAGATTTACCAACTGTAAATTAATATATTTTATGAGGGGTGCTGTTTTTCAGTATCCCTCTTTTTTTATAAACGTTTTAAACATATGCTAATGTTACGAAAAATAATTTTTCTATTTGTTACAGCCTTTCTATTTGCCGCAAATGCAAATGCACAGGGGTGTGCCGAGCCAGTATCAGAAGAAGGTGTAAATGTTTTTGGATATTTACAAACTCAGTATGATTATAATTTATTTGATAGCCCGGAATCAAATTTTGGGTTTAACCGCTCACGGATTGGAGTTATGGGAAATATCCCGTACGACTTCAGTTATTATGTTTTACTTGAAACCAGTCCTTTTAAAAAGGATGGGCCAAAAGCATATTTACTCGATGCCTTTATTACATATAACCGTTTTTCGTTTGCCAAAGTAAGTATGGGCTCTTTTAAATCGCCTTTTGGTTTAGAACTGAATACTCCATGCCACAGTCTTCATACCATAAACCGTTCAAAAGTGGTGAATAGCCTCACAGCACCGGATCGCGACATGGGATTAATGTTGCTCGGTGGATCGGATACAACTTTGCTAAGATATGCAATTGCCATTATGAATGGAACTGGTTTATTAGCACACGACCAAGACACATACAAAGATGTTGTTGGTCGTATTATGATTCAACCAACCGACTGGATGCACGTTGGCGGTAGTTTTAAAATGGGGAAATCAGTTAATGAAGATCCTTCATTGGACGACAATACAACGATGCGTTTTGGTGCCGAATTTGAAGCAAATTATGCGAATTTCCTCGTTCAGGGTGAATATATTTATGGTGAAGATGACGGTTCTTATTTAGTTGGCGGTGGATGCGGCAGCGACCCGGAACTTGTAATTGGAAATGTTAAACGTTCAGGGATGTTTGTAACGGTTCTGTATAATACACCTTGGAATATTCAACCGGTAATTAAATACGAAAATTTTAACAGCGACATAGATATTGCTGACAATATGGAGCAGATTACGACCTTTGGTGTCAACTATTTCTTTAACGAATGGACCCGTTTGCAAGTAAATTACGAATATGCAGCTGAACAAGCCCGTGAGATAAAAAACGATCGCTTAATGGTTCAACTTCAGGTTAGATTCTAAAAACAAAATTTTAAATATATAATCATGAAATTAAATAAACTCTTTTTTCTCGGATTAATTCTTTTAGTTGCATCGGCTATTTCGGCCCAGGATGTTATTTCAGCAAATGAGCTTGCAAAAATTTCAAAAAACAAAGATGTTGTAATTGTTTGGGCCGGCTCGGTAGCAGGTTACAAAGTACATATTACAGGCTCGGTTAGTGTACCTCATAGTACGCTTTATAATAATGAACCTGTAAAATCGGTCATTAAACCAGCAGCAGAAATGGCTGCATTGTTAGGAGCCAAAGGAATTTCAACAGACAAAACAATTGTAGTTTACGACGAAGGTTCTGGTAGATATTCAGGACGCGTGTATTGGATATTGAAATACCTGGGGGCAGAAAACGTAAAAATGCTGAATGGAAACCTGACCGCATGGAAAGCTTCCCGTAAGCCAATTACCGGATCACCAACAAAATCATCGGCTGTAACATTTACACCTAAAATTGATGCAAGTGTTTTAGCATCAATGGAAGACGTAAAAAATGCAGTTGGTAATTCATCTTCTGTTTTGATTGATGCTCGTGCACCAGAAGAATTTGCCGGAACTGCTGCTGCAGAATATCGAAAAGGACATATTCCCGGCGCCATAAACATTGAGTATAAAAATGTAATGGATAGCAAAGGATTGTTAAAAACAAACGATCAGTTAAAATCGTTATTTGAATCAAAAGGTGTAACATCAGACAAAACAGTTATTATTTATTGCGAAACCAGTGTCCGTGCGGGAGTTGTTCATCTTGCATTAAAAGGATTAGGATATCCAAACGTAAAAGTTTACGATAGTGCATATTTAGAATGGCAGGCTACTTCGTCAAACAAAGTAGAGTAACCTTTCTCATGTCCGAGCGCCCTGGTATTTACCGGGCGCTCATTTTTTTAACTACATCAAATAAAAGAGAGCCGCTCCTCTGCAAAAGGGAAGCGGTTCTTTTTCATTTTTCAGACTCAAAAATTTTAAAAGGGAACTAAAAAAGGCCCTTAATAATTGTCAACTGCAAGATCAATCCTTTCAATTGAATTTAAATCTATTTCAAGCGATTTCATTATTGAACCCAAATTATTTATATCAAAAAACTCATTTTTAGCAAATGCTGCCGGAAGTACAGCGATCCTAAAAATTTGATTGTCTGCTTCTGCAGGTAATAAAGTACTCAAATCGATTGACCCTTCCAGAAAAATTTGAACATCGGCCAGGGTATAATCAAAATTGTACTGTAGTACACCCTCTTCCAGAACAACTGTTTGTGGCAAAAGCCTCCACACATCCAGTGTTCCTCCATCGTTGGTTGAAGCCTGCTCCCAAAGAATATAAACTAGGACCACATCGCCATCATAAATTTCAAAATCATTCGGAAATTCAAAGTATAAAATGTAATCATTTTGACTTGTAAAATCGCCTTGTATTTCAAAAATACTACCGATTAAGGTTTCTCCATCAATTCCGTCAACTCCATCATATCCTGGAGGACCCGGAACTCCCTGACAGGAAGTTAAAATAATAATGGCCAAAAGTAATATTGCACCTGTAATTGTTTTCATGTCTTTTATTTTTATTGATTACTAAATCCGTTAGCTGGTTCAAAACAAGATTAATGCCAAAGGGATTTTAAAACATCCCATAAAAAAATAATATTGCCGTTTCCTGTTAACGGCTTCTAATTTTTCAGACCCTAAAAATTTCATGTAATGAAACTACTTTACATACTATAATTTTAAATTTCAAGTTATTAAACACACGCAGATTGTAGCTTTGGCTTGAATTTTTTCTTCTGAAATTATTAAAGAGAAGTTTTTTTTTAGTGTTAGCACAAGTTTTTAATTCGAATCGTGTCATATCTGCATTAAGGATTTTTTTTAGAAACAATTTAAACAATTTAAACATGAAAGATTTAAGAAAACTATCAGTTTTGTTTTTAGTAGCAGCAGGTTTGTTTATGTTCAATTCGTGCAATAAAGACGAAGCTGTAACAGAAAATGTAATTGCCAAAACTACGGCCACAGATTACATTAACATGATTAATTCATTTTCGTTATCAACAGTTGAAGAAATTACAAGCAGCGACGATGGCTTGAAATCAGCAACAATTGTTGATTGTTTAACCGTTACTATCCACGAAAATGAAGATGGCGAATTCTGGCCACGCAATTGGACACTCGATTACGGAACAGAAAATTGTGAATGTTTCCTCGGTAATAATAAAAGAGGTAAAATTCATGTAAGTTTAACAGATTGGTGGAAAAATGAAGGTTCGTTCAGGGAAATTACTTTTGAAGATTTCTACATGAATGACAACAAAATGGAAGGTGTAAAAACAACACTCAATACTGGCTTAAACGAAAACGGTAATTTGTCGTTTACCAAAAATGTTGCCGATGCAAAACTTACTTATGCCGACGGAGGTGAAATTACCTGGGCTTGCGAAAAATACAGCGAACAAGTTGGTGGTGCAGAAACAATTTTATTTGCCGATGACGTTTGGTCTGTAACTGGTGCAGGTGCAGGTGTAAACCTCGATGGAAAAAATTATACCATGGCAATTACTACAGCCTTAATTTATAACAATGGCTGTTTTTATCCGGTAAGCGGAATAGTAGAAATTGCTACCGAAGGAGAAGATCTGAAAGTAATTAATTACGGCGATGGCGAATGCGACAATGTTGTTACTGTAACCGTTGGCGATGTTACCGAAACTGTAGAACTATAACAATTCTTATTCAAATTTTCATTTTGAATATTTGATAATCAAATTGGAATATTAGCACGATATAACTCTTGTTGATATTCCAATTTTTTAGTCACGGCGCGCTTTTACAAACAACGTTCTAAACAAAAGTTCGCTATAAAAAATCATTTTTTAAAAACATTTTAGTTTACAAAACATTTCCCAAAAAAAATTGTAATATAGCTATGTATTAATACAATAGTTTGACTTTTATAAATCAATTAACTATGAAAATCACTGAAGAAATTAAAATTAGCGACAACGGGTTTGTCTTTAATTCAAAAACTGGCGATTCGTTTAACCTGAATCCTTTTGGATTGGAGTTGATAAAACAAATTGCAGAAGACAAAGATTTTGAAAGCATCCGCGATGTAATGCTCGAAAAATATGATGTTGACGACCTGACTATTGAAAAAGATTTTTATGAATTTTATGCCCTGCTAAAGTATCACCAAATAATTGCTCCGGGCGATCCCCTGGATTTTAAATAAACAAAAAATTATGCCAAAGCAAAAACTAACACTGGCAGTTACAGGATTGAACAATACCGACAATCCGGGACCTGGAGTTCCTGTTATTCGCGGGGCAAAAGAGTCTGAAGACTTTGATATAAGAGTAATTGGATTAGTTTATGAAAACCTGGAGCCAGGTATTTATATGGAAGGTATATGCGACCGTATTTTTCAAATACCATATCCATCTTCTGGTTCCGACGAATTAATCGAGCGTATTGAACAGATTCATCAACAAGAAAAAATTGATGTCCTTATTCCCAATTTCGATGCAGAACTATTTTCGTTTATGAAAAACGAACAGCGTTTATTGGATAGTGGAATCCATACATTTTTACCTTCACTAAAACAGTTTCAGGAACGTGAAAAAGACCAACTTGCAAAGTATGGTGAAAAGTACGGAGTGAAAGTTCCGGGAAGTATTAATCTTGGCAGTGTTGGCCAAATTTCTGAAATGGAAGATAAGTTTGATTACCCGGTTATGGTAAAGGGCCAATTTTACGATGCTTACGAAGCAAATAACGAAGAGCAGGTAAAACAGACTTTCCATAAAATTTCAGCAAAATGGGGTTTCCCGGTAATTGTACAGGAGTTTGTTAAAGGCACCGAAGTAAATGTTATTGCACTTGGTGATGGAAAAGGAAATACAATTGCCGCCGTGCCAATGCGAAAACAATACATTACCGACAAAGGGAAGGCCTGGGGCGGAATTACACTGGCAGATGAAAAAATGATGGAACTGACCAGAATGTTAATTCAGAAAACAAAATGGAAAGGCGGGATGGAACTGGAACTAATTAAAACATTCGGAGGAGAATATTTTCTTATTGAAATAAATCCACGGATTCCAGCCTGGGTTTACCTTGCCGTAGGTGCAGGGCAAAATATTCCTGATGCTTTAATAAAGCTGGCACTGGGCTGGGATGTTAAACCAATGACTGAATATAAAATAGGAAAAATGTTTGTACGTTATTCTTCTGACCTGATCGTGGATTTGGAGAAATTTGCAGCTATTTCGATGAACAAAGAAATTTAAAAAAATAATAATGAGCAAGTTAAAATACGAAAAACCAGTTATTAGCAAAATAACAGCAGGGGTTCCCAATAAATTTGGATTACCTGCAAAACAAAGAATAATTTCTGAAATCGATGGAATTCCTGTTCCTGATTTGATGGAAGAATATGGCTCTCCGGTATTTGTGCTTTCAGAAAAAACAATTCGGGACACTTATGCAGAAGCGAAACAGGCTTTTGAAACCCGCTACCCAAAAGTGCAATTTGCTTGGTCGTATAAAACAAACTATTTAGATGCAGTTTGTAATGTTTTTCACGACGAAGGTTCGTGGGCAGAAGTTGTTTCAGGTTTTGAATTTGAAAAAGCGCTTTCGAACGGTGTAAACGGCTCGAATATTATTTTTAATGGTCCCGAGAAATCGGAAGAAGATTTAACGCTGGCAATTAATAACAATGCTTGTATCCATATCGACCATTTCGATGAATTATATTTACTTATTGAGACCACGCGAAAACTAAATAAAAAAGCCCGGGTTGCCATCCGTATTAATCTTGATGCAGGAATATATCCTATTTGGGATCGCTTTGGTTTTAACTACGAAAATGGTGAAGCCTGGAATGCAATCAACCGGATTATGCTGGCCGATAATCTCGAAATGATTGGTTTGCATACACACATCGGAACATATATTATGGTAGCTTCTGCCTACGCGATTGCAGCTTCAAAATTATCAAACTTGTACATGGCAATTCACCGAAAGTTCGACCACTGGTTAAAATACATTGATTTGGGCGGGGGGTTTGCATCAAAAAATACCCTAAAAGGTGCTTACATGCCGGGGTCAGAAACCTGTCCTTCGTTCGACGAATATGCCGAAGCCATTTCTAATGCTATTATTTCTTCCGAAATTCCACACGAAAACTTACCCGTTTTGTTTATGGAAACCGGGCGGGCATTAATCGACGACGCTGGTTATTTGTTAACCACTGTTTTGGCAAACAAACGTTCGACCGCTGGGCGACGTACAATGGTAATCGATGCCGGTGTTAACTTGTTGTTTACTTCGTTTTGGTATAATTTGGGCGTTTTCCCAAGTAAGGAAGTTTCAACGCATGTTGAAGAATCGACAATTTACGGTCCCTTGTGTATGAACATTGATGTAATTCGCGATGCAATTAATTTCCCATCGGCAAAAACCGGCGACCAGTTGGTAATCGAACGGGTTGGAGCATATAACATGACACAGTGGATGCAGTTTATTACATTCAGGCCAAACGTTGTAATGATTGATTTAGAGGGAAAAGCACATATTATAAGGAGAAAAGAGAACCTGGATTCATTACAAAGTTTTGAAGTAAAACCAAACAAATAAAGTTTAAATGAGAGGCAGCGCCCTAAGTGGAAAAGAAATTCTTTCTTCTGTATTGAATAGCTATTCGCAGATATTTTTTTCGTCTTCGAAATTATTGGCGGTTTTTTTAATCCTTATTAGCTTTTTCGATTATGGCGCAGGAATGGGTGGTTTAATTGCAGTTATTATTGCTAATTTTATCGCCTGGTTTTTAGGTTATAACAAATATCTGCTCAGTACAGGATTGTACGGTTTTAATGCTTTGTTGGTTGGATTGGGCGTAGGTTTGTTATACGAACCTTCAATGCAACTTTTTCTACTTGTATCAATTTCTGCAATTATAAGTTTTTTCCTAACTGTTGTTTTCCAGGGTGTGTTAGGTAAATACGGACTGCCCTTTTTAAGTGTCCCGTTTTTAATAGCAATCTGGATTATTGAATTATCGGGTGTTAATTTAACTGCCCTGAATATAAGCGAACGGGGCATTTTTGTTTACAATGAATTATACGCACTTGGGGGACAACCTTTTGTCGATTTTTACGATTTCCTTGAAAATAACATAAAATCCTCCTTCCTCCGAATTTATTTTCATTCGCTGGGGGCAATATTTTTTCAGGCTCATTTATTGGCCGGGATTGTAATTTCGCTGGGCCTGCTAATTTATTCACGAATAACATTTGTCCTTTCTTTTTTAGGTTTTTCGGTTGCGTATATATTTTATAATGTTGTTGGAATAGAGTTCGACTCGCTTGGTTACACATTTATTGGATTTAACTACATTCTTACAGCAATTGCAATTGGAGGTTATTTTTTAGTACCAGGGAGGGTAACTTTTGGGTGGGTAGTTATTTTACTTCCAACGGTAGTTTTAATAACTATCAGCACACAACAAATATTTCTAATATTTAATCTTTCGCCATATTCACTCCCTTTTAATATGGTTGTTTTAATGTTTTTATACGCATTAAAACTTCGCGAACAACGCCCGAAAAATTTAGTTGAAACACCTGTTCAGTTGGGGAAACCCGAAAAAAACCTCTATTTACATTCCGGAAGTATAAAACGTTTTCCGGCGGCCTACCCTATTTCAGCATCGCTCCCATTTTACGGCGAATGGACAGTTAGCCAGGGACACAGCGGGGAACACACACACAAAGGAGCATGGCGGCATGCCTGGGATTTTATTATTAACGATCGAAACGGAAAACAATTCAAAGCCAGTGGCGATTTTCATGAAGACTATTTTTGTTTTGGGAAAGCGGTCCTCGCCCCTTTTGAAGGCACTGTAATTGAAGCAATCAACAATATTCCCGATAATATTATTGGCGATATAAATACCAAAAACAATTGGGGAAATACAGTAATTATAAAACACAGCGAGTATATTTATTCAAAACTCAGCCACCTGAAATATCATTCGCTTGAAGTGAAAGTTGGCGACATTGTTCAAAAAGGGCAAATTGTTGGCCGCTGTGGAAATTCAGGAAGGTCGCCCTACCCTCACCTACATTTCCAGTTTCAGGCAACACCATATATTGGGTCCGTTACTCTCGATTACCCTTTTGGGCATTTTTTATTAAAAGAAGCAAACAAATATTCACTTAAAACTTTCGAGTTTCCAAACAAGGATCAGCTTCTCGCTAACCCTTCAAAAAACGAAATATTATCTAAAGCACTACATTTTATTCCCGGGCAGAGATTAAAAGTTGATGTTGAAGTGGAGTCGGAAAAAGAGAAATGGCAAAAACAGGCTGGCAATTTTACCTGGTTGGTCGAAACCGATGTTTTCAATTCAACATATATTCGTTGCGAAAAAGACGACGGCCTGGCTTACCTATATAATAACAGTGATTTGCATTATTTTACCAATTTCACGGGAACAAAAAATTCTGCTTTGTATTGGTTTTTTATAGCATTATTTAAAGTCCCGATTGGATTTTTACCAAATAGTAAAATCACTGATTCTATTCAGTTAAATATGATGTTCGGGGGCGTGCTAAAGTTTTTACAAGATTTTATTGCACCAGTCTTTTTGTTTTTAAAAGTCGATTATAATTTAAATATTAAAGAATCGGGAGATATTTTGTCTTCGGGAGATATTAAAATGAATGCGTTGATTACAAAAAAAATTGCCGGGCGAAAAATAAAAGAATTCAATTGTGAGCTAAATATTACACAAGAAGGAGCATTTAACATTTTTATTACTTTTGACCAGGCTAAGATTAAAATAATATGTCAAAACGAATTGGAATAACTGTAGTTTTACTTCTTTTTTTGTTTGCTGTTTCAGCACAAAAAAAACTGAATTATATTGAAGTTGATAAGAAAACCTTTGAACTTCATGAACAGCAAAAGTGGAATGAGCTGATTGAGTATTCAGCAATAGCACGTAAACAAGGAATGGATTTTTTCTATTTGCAGGCCCGTACCGGGATAGCATATTTCAAATTAAAAAAATTCAGGATTGCATCAGACTGGTTTCTAAAAGCATGGGAAAACGACCAGTCGTTTGAATGGTTGCAGGAATATTTATATTTCAGTTTAATATTTAGCGGGCGGGCTACCGAAGCATCGAAACTGGCGGCCGGTTTTACTCCCACTTTAAAGAAAAAAATTAATTTTCAGTACATGAAACCGCTTAGGGCTGCTCTTGAAATCGGCTATAGTTTTAATCCCGATTTAGAAAAGTTAACAAGTGCCTCACATCACATTCAAGCTAACGTTGGCGATAATTATGGCGAAGCTTTTTATTTAAAGAATTATAATTTCGAATCGTTTGATTACAGCCACCAGATTGCCCCGGGAGTTAATTTAAACCACAATTTCACACACACTGGTGTTAACCGCGAAGAACAGGTTTATTGGGGTTCGTTAAATTCATTCCCAATAAATATTCATCAATTTCAATATTTTTTAAGTCCTCATTTTGTGTTGGGCGAAAAATTGTATGTTTCTACTTCGGTAAACCTGGCCTGGGGAAATACTAATTTATTGATCGGCGATTATAACCCAAATACATTTTACACTTCAAATTTCAAGTATTTCGACTATATTTTTTCAGCTGCGATTTGGTCGCATTTTGGTAATTTTTCACCCGGAATTGAAATAAACCAGGCAAATATTTACGATGTAAATCGTACAAAAATATCGGCAAGGGTAACGGTTTATCCACTTTCAAATACAAAATTATATTTTACACCACGTGTTCATTTTAAAACCGATATTGAAGGAAATATTGGTTATAATGCTTTTGGTATTTTGGGGGGTGTTCAACTCGGGCAAATACATTTTATAGGACATTATTTAAATGGCGACATGAAAAATTTTGTTGAATCTGCAGGTTATGTGATTGGCAATTTCCCTGGCAAATCGAGCCGGAAATACACAGGGAGCCTTTATTTTCCGGCAGGTAAAAAATATCAGTTTGTGGTTCGTTATATAAATCAGGATGTTATTGAAAAATACCAGGTTTATGTAGATGCAGTACAAAGTAGCTCAATTGAATATAAATATATTAAACATACATTAACAGGCGGAATATCATGGATTTTTTAAAAAAATTAGTTGTTTTTTCAGTAATAACAATATTTACATTTCCTGTGTTTTCACAAGATAACCAGGCAGCGTTGGAGTCTGCTTTTTCGAAAAGTTATGCTCACGAAAAGAGTGGCGATTTTACGGCAGCAATGGATGAATTAAAAAATGTCCTGGATAAATCATCTTATGAATTAAACCTGAGATTGGGCTGGTTGAATTACAACGCCGGCCTGTTCGATGAATCAATTATTTTTTATTCAACTGCACAAAAGTTGAAACCCTATTCAGAAGAAGCCCGATTTGGCCTGATCCTTCCAAATGCTGCACTTGGGAAATGGAACGAAGTAATTGATTTGTACGATAAAATTTTAGAGGTGAACCCGCAAAATACAGTGGCTCTGTACCGGCTCGGACTGGTTTATTATGGGCGTAAAGATTACAGTAAAGCACATCCATTATTTAAAAAAGTGGTTGACCTCTATCCATTCGGATACGACGGATTGCTTATGTTGGGATGGACATCATATTTTCTGGGTAAAAACAACGAAGCTAAAATTTTATTTAACAAAGCTAAATTGTACAATCCGGGGGATTCTTCGGCAAACGAAGGGTTGAAATTGATTAAATAAAACCAGAAACATGAAAAAATTAATTTTAAGCAGCTTTTTTTTAGCTCTGTTTGTTTCATTAAATGCCCAGGTTACTTTAGATAAAAAATATGATTATTCAGCATCAATAGTTAAATTAGAAACTCTCGGTTATAAATATTTTTTAATGGATGTGCCAAAAGAAGAGTGCCGAATTTATAACCCCGACCACTCACTTTTCAAAACAATCGATTGTAACATTCCCCCTAATTTTTATCTTGCCGACGTAAAATTTATTTCGGAAAATTTATTTGACAATGATGCAGGAATAGAGATTCTATGCACCTACTATAAATATATTCCCACACAAACCTCGTATTATTATGAATACGACAGTAAAATTATAAATGAGAATGGAACTACTATTTTAACAATCGACGGGGCAAGATATAATTACATCCATCAAACCGAAGAAAATGTTTTTAAATTATTCTCTTATTGTTTCGATTATAAAGAATTCCCGGAAACGGTTTGGACAAATATTTATAGTTTGCCCGGTACACCAATCGTATCGATATTAGAAAATTACGCTCCGGAATTGTGGATGGAAGCTTTTCCTAATCCAGCCTCACAAACAGTGAAAGTAGCATATAATTTGCCTGAGAATGTTAACAGTGGGATTTTGCATCTTCTTGACAACAGTGGCAGACAAGTGGCAAACTTTATTATTGATAACCATTCAGACCATTTAGCTTTGAATGTGGAGTCTTTTAATAGCGGAGTTTATCATTATTTTATTGAATATGGAAACTCGAAAACGACTTCAAAAAAATTGGTGGTTAGATAACTTAAATAAGGGGTACGCAGCTTTTCGTAAAAATTAAACTTTCATTTCAATTATTGCACGTTCAACTTCTTCTTTAGTAACTTTCTCACCGGTTCGTAACCACTTGAAAAATACTTTTAACGAGTTACTTAGCGACAGTAATAAAGGTAACATTAGTAATGTTAAAAAAGTAGCAATTACAATTCCGTAAGAAATTGAAATAGCCATTGGTTTTAGAAATTGTGCTTGTCGGCTTTGTTCTAAAAGTAAAGGTGAGAGGCCAGCTACAGTAGTTAATGAAGTTAAAAAAATCGCCCGAAAACGTGAAGTTCCAGCTTGTAAAAGCGCATCGTTGAAATTTAGTCCGTCTTTTAAAAATCCATTAAACTTGCCCACCAAAACCAAACCGTCGTTTACCATAATTCCTATTAATGCAATAATTCCCAACCAGGAAAGAATGTTTATAGGCAAACCATGTAAAAAATGTCCAAGCACAATTCCAATTAAACTAAAAGGAATCATAAACATTAATAACAAAGGCTGACTGTACGACCTAAATGTAAATGCAATTACTACATATATCAGCATTAGAATTACAAAGCCGACTTTGCTAAGTGAATCTTTTGTTTTTTGGGCTTCTCTGTTTTGCCCTTCGTAGGATACTGATACGGAGGGGAATTTTGAAATTATTCCGGAGACAACCTCAGATTGGATGTTGGCTAAAATGTCAGTAGGACTATCTTTGTTTGATTTTAAATCAGCAAAAACCTGAATTTCCCTCCTGCCATTTAAATGATTAATGGCAACTTCGCCACGTACTATTTCGTAAGATGCAATTTCAGAAAATGGAACACGACTGCCTGAAGGAGTAATAATCCACATATCGTCAAGATTTTTAATAGAAGAACGATCTTCTTTATTGTACCTAACCCAAATTTTCACTTCATCTTGTCCGCGTTGAAAACGTTGTACCTGAATGCCAAAAAAGCCAGCCCTTACCTGACTCATTACCGATTGCAAATTAAGCCCCAGCATTAATCCGTTTTCTTTTAATTTTACGTTTACTTCCTTAATTCCGGCGGGGTCTGTATCGGTAACATCTTTTAGTAAAGGATTTTCCATCATTTGCTTTTTCAGCTCTTTTTTAGCCTCTTTTAATTCATTTATATTGTTTCCAAGGAGTGAAACCGAAACCGGACTACCTGCAAAATTACCACCAGACCCAAATGTTAAACTCTCAACTCCGTTTACTCTACCCACCTTATTGCGAATTGCATTTGTTATTTCCTGAGATGAAAAATCTCTGTTTTCGCCAGGCAACATGTTAACTGTTAACGTTGCTTTTGAAGTTCCTGGCCCAATTCGTTTTATTATATTTTCAATTACTGAACGGTTTCCCGTTTGTTTTTCAGTAAAATCGTCGTTTACAAACCAAACAGCTTCTTCAATAATTGAAGCAATAGAATCTGTTATTAGTTCATTAGTTCCCTGAGGCATATTTAGGTTTATATTCACCCTGTCGCTGGCAATAGATGGGAAAAAAGAAGTTTTAACAATGCCACCTCCCAACACTCCAACCGAAATAATAAGCAAAGAAATGGGTATCGCAAAACCAATGAATTTATTTTTTAATATGAATTTTAGATAGGGTACATACAAGCGATCTCTGATATACAATAAGAATTTATCGGCGTATTTATTGATTTTGTTGAAATAATAATCGAGTTTACGTTTTTTTGTAAGACCTTTTTTATCTGATAATGCTTTAGAATGTGCAATATGAGCCGGAAGAATAATTAAGGCTTCAATTAAAGAAACCAGAAGCGTAAGTATTACAACAGTTGACACTTCGCTAAACATATCTCCCATTCGTCCGTCTAAAAAATAAAATGTTGAAAAGGCAATTATGGTTGTTAAAATAGCCGAAATTATCGGGGGAATAACTTCCATTGTACCATCGATAGCCGCTTGAACTGGCGATTTCCCTTTTTTGTAATGTTCGTATATATTTTCGCCAATAACAATTCCGTCATCGACTAAAATACCAATAACGATTATCATTCCGAATAGAGAAAATACATTGATTGTTACACCCAACTGAGCTGTAAAAATAAACATTCCTAAAAAAGCAATCGGTAATCCGGCTGCAACCCAAAAAGCTAACCTCGCATTCAAAAACAGGGCAAGAAATAACAATACTAAAAGTACTCCGTAAAAAATATTTTCTAATAGTAAAAAGGTGCGTTGCATTAAAGTAATCGACAAATCGCTGGAAATATTTATTTCTAAATTATCGTTCTGACTGTTGAAATTATTGATGTAATTTCTAACCAGTTTCGCGGCATCCAGCATGTCTTCTTTGTTTGTATTGCTGATAGAAACACTTGCGGCAATTTTCCCGTTGTAAAAAATTCGATCTGGTGTTTCAGACCATTTATCATTCACATCTGCAACATCGCTAAGACGAATAATATTACCGGATTTATCAGCTCTAATTACCAGGTTATGAAGTTCGTCTGCAAAATATTTTCTGTTTTTTGCTCTTATCAAATACTCTTCAGTTTCCGTTTTTACACTACCACCTGTAATAAGCAAATTGGTTTGTTTTATAGAATTAGAAACCGTTTCAAAAGAAAGATCGTAAGCTCTTAAATCTTTTTCGCGCAGAGCAATTTCAATTTCTTGCTCCGGAAACCCGCTTAAAGTAATTTGAGATATACCTTTTAAGTTTCGCAAATCCGTTTCTATTTCACGTGCAAATTGCTTTAATGTAATTAACGGAATATTTTTTCCGCTTATCGTAAAACTGATGGTTTCTCTTATGTTTTCAATTTTCGAAATAATTGGTGGTTCCATTCCCAAGGGAAAAAATGGTACTTTATCAACAGCATTTTTTACATCAGCCAAAACCACATCTATATTTTTACCCCGCTCAATTTCAATATTTATAATTGCCGAGTTTTCTTTTGAAACCGAAGTAATTTTATAAATACCTACAATACCTTTCAGGTTATTTTCAATTTTGAGTACCACGCCTTCTTCCATCTCAATCGGTGACGCGCCAGGATAAAGAACACTTATACTAATATTCCTTGTGTCGAACAGAGGTTGATAAGACGAACTCATTGATAATGCGCCAATTATACCAAACGAAATAAATGCAATTACTATGATATTTACAGCAACATGATATTTTATAAAGTATGAAAGAATGTTTTTCATAAATAATTATTTCACTTTTTTTGCCTTAATAATTTTCACTTTCATGCCTTCAAATGCTCCGGGCACAGGTTGTGAAATTAATTTAGTACCATCCTCCAATCCCTTAACTATTACTGTTTTATCGTTAAAGTAAACGGGATTAATCTGGACCAGAAATAAGCTCGAGTCTGCCACTGCAAAAAGTTTATTCTTTTCAAAAAGCAATTTACTGTCTATTTCAAAAGCGTTTGTTTCCGACCTGGCAACTAAATCAGCAACTAAATACATTCCTTCGCGCAGATCGGTAGCTTTTACTTCAATAAAAACCTTGATAGTTTGAGAGGCTTGATCGATTTTTCCATTAATGCGTATAACTTTTCCCTGCCAACTTTTGGTATGTTTAATATGATTCAATGTTACAGGATTTCCAATTTTTACGAAATCAATAAAGCTACTTTTTATGGCTAATTCCATTTCGTACGTGTCTGCATTAATAAAATCACCTAATTTTTGCCCTTGACGAATTAAAGTGCCCTGGGTTACCAAAGCTTCAGTAAGCATGCCATTATAAGGTGCCCGAACTGTATGTTTACTTAAACGAACATTAAGGTATTCCAAATTATAATATTGAGTGTAGATGTTTTTACCGGTAATAAAGAATTTTTCCCGATCCGAAGATGTTTTTGGTAACGCCAATAAACTATGGTCAACATCAAACGAGGAAAGATAAGCTTGCCATTTTTCATATTCCAATGGAAAATCAACTTTAATGTCGGGCATAATTGATAGTAACGAATTGTGAAGGTTACTTTTTAATGACCGTAAATTAGCTAAATGCTCGTCCGTATTAATACTTAAAATTATATCGCCTTTCGAATAATAAGTTCCGGCCTTAAATTCTTTTTTGCTAATATTTAAAACTCCCTGAACTTCAGAATAAATTTCGATTTTATTTTTTGCAATAAGGCTACCTGAGGAGTTTATATGAATTGGAATGGTTTTGTTCTCTACAATATTTACAAATACTGTTTTTGTGGTTTTTGCTATTTTAGACTTTTTTTTATCAGAGTTTTTAATAAAAACTACAGCTATTAATACCGAAATTGCGATAAGCGTTATACCTAAAATAATGGATATATATTTTCTCATAATATCATTTTTTTTAATGCAGGTCTAAATTTTTATGGCTTAACTTTCTTCAGGTAAATGTAGTATTTCCTTATTAATGACAAAGATTTAAAAACTAATCAAGATAATCAGTAAATATAGATTTTTCAAAGATCCTGTTTTACATTTTCACCTTGCCAATTTAACATTGGTTTTTCCAATCAACCAAGTTAGTAAACCAGTAATTGCAAAAATTCCTCCGAACCAGTACAAATATTTATCGATACTTTGGGTTTGATAGATTGCAGTAGAAATGTTCCCAATAATCAACCATTGAATGATGTAAAAAAGTGTGATATTTTTCCCCAGCCATTTTAGAAAATTCCCGGCGTAAGTATTCGGAAATTTGTTCAGCAAAAACCTTAAAAGTACCACCCATAAAATTATAATTCCAATTGCCCAAAGCGAAAACCAAAATGTGTGGTGATAATAAGCAGGCAAGTTTATTGTTGTGTTTATTCCCCATTTAAAAAATGAAACTATCAAAACACCAATTCCGGCAAGAATAATTCCTGACACCACTTTTTGCTTCGTAAAAAACAACATTATTTTTTCTTCGAAATGAAAAAATGCAAATCCGATTAGCGGATAAGCCAACCATGGAAACAGAGGAAAATATGCCCATGAATATGTTCCGCCAATAAATGGCAAAATATAATTTCGTTCTGAAACCATTAAAACTTCATTCATAAAACCTGTTAAGCCGGTTATTAGAAAAACAAAAACAATGGCAATCCAGGCTTGTTTCTTTTTCATCGTTTTTAATAGCGCAATAAATATTACGCTTAGTCCGGCCAGGTACAAAATATCGACTCCAAAAATATATTCCAGCGGATTAAATTGCCAGCCAGCATATTTTATTTTAAGCAATAAATTAAAGTTTAATCCGATATTTAGGATTAATCCTACTACAAATATTTTAACTCCCCGTAAAATTGTTTTCGCTGGAGATTTTTTGCTTTTGGCAAGGAAATAACCCATTACCATCATAAAAATTATTGCTGTAAATGGCCCCCCAAAAAACATCGATAGATTACCAAACAAACTCTCTCGTCCAGCATAGTCTATGAATAATTCTGTGATATGAATTTGGATCATAAAGAAAACTGCTAATCCTTTAAGTAAATCTGGAAGCGAAAATCGTTTCATTTTTATTTTTTTAAATTCAAATTTATTTAATATCTAGAACATTGTGCACACTTTCTATTCTTTTCTAACCTGAATTATTCATGAGTTTTTCGTTATGAGAATTCAAAATGCACAGAATTAAGGGAAGCACAGAGTTGAGCCTCGCAAAAATAGCCTTAGCTATTTTGAGAAGCGAGAATCGAGCATTCTCTTAATTCAAAGCAGTTTGAATTAGGAATAGATAAATTTATGAATAGTTCAGGCTAAGGTAAAAAATCGAGGGGACTTACAATTATATTAAGCGAAACCAAGTTACAGAAAACAAATCAAGGGTAGTTATTACAATAAATAAAGCCTGTTTTAAAGCCTGAATCCTGAATAAATTTATAAGACTACTTTTGCTAAACAATAAAAAAAATAAGTACAATAAGCAAAATCCTAATATTTAAAACAGCTTCGAACATTTAGATATTGATATTTAGGATTAGAATTATGCAATCTATTGCACCATTTTAAAAATTACTAACTTTAACGACAAACAATAAATGCCCCCGCCAGCAAGTATAAAATTGTACATTTTATAACAGTGATATTCAGCAAATGTTTTGTAAAAATACATACAACATCATATTTTCATTAATCTATAAGTTATCAACATTTTTAAGAAACAGCTCATAAAGAAACCTTTAAACGTGTGGTAATGTTAATAAAAACATGTTTAAAAAGCATCGACAAGCTAAATTTGTTGATAATAGCGATCTCTTTTCCCTGTAATTTTCATAAGTTTGAATAATTGTTAACAGATAAAAAAAACAGACAGATAAAATGTATTTATATCAGAGATTAGTATCGTTAACGATTTCCGGGTTTTTGTGCCTGTTTTTTTATTAGAATCTGGACAATCCTTTTAGAAAAAAGGATTTAACTATTATCAGGAGGAAAAGGTCATGAAAAAAAAATTATTGATTATATTTATTAGTGTAGTTGTTTTTTCGTTTTCTGTGTATGCCCAACTTCAATCAGTTGATATTACAACTCCTGACAGGGGTATTTGTGAGGGCGATACTATTAAGTTAAGTATAAATATAGGAATTATTGGCACCCCAAAATTAAATGTTAAATGGACTCCTAACACTAATATAAGTTCAGACATAATTGATGAACCATTGGTATGTCCCAAAACAACAACACATTATGTTGTTACTGTAGAAGACGAAGATAATGGTTTTAGTTTGGCCGATACAATAAAGATAACTGTTTTTCCCAGGCCAATTGTTAATGCCCCCGAAAATGATTCAACATGTACCGGCTACCCGTACATCCTTACTCCACAACAATTTGATTTTGCTCAAAACCCTTTATGGACAACCGATGGATTAGGTGATTTTGAAGGGCCCGCTGATTCCATGACAGTTAAATACATTCCTGCTCCCAACGAATTGGGCAGGTTAATGTTTATTTTAACAGGTCATGCAATTGATCCTGCTTGTGTAGATGTTTTTGATACCACTTATATTACTTATTATGGAGCAACTTTAGCAGAAATTTTAACCCAGGACGCTTCGGTGTGCAGTAACGAATCAATCGAAATTGAAGCTACCGCAGAAAACTATGCAAGTTTTACATGGCGGCACAACGGAGAAGGGGTATTTCAAAATGAAAATACCTTAACCCCAACTTATGTCCCACATGAAAAAGAATTTGGAAATATCGATATTATCCTTGATGTAAATGGCTTGGGTTGTGATAAAAGCGACACGGTATCATTTTACGTTAGTCAAATGTATGTTGAATATTTAGATGAAATTACAGCTTGTGTGGGTGACCGGGTTTTTCTAAATGTTACCTCCTCGCCCGATTACACTTATTTGTGGAGTACAGGTGAAACTGAAAATGAAATTGTTATTAATGCTACAGAAACTGAAATATATTCGGTAGAAATACAAAATAACGAAGGTTGTTCTGAAATCGCAGAAATAATTGTTAATGTAAAAGAAAACCCGGAGATTTTCTGGGAAGCTGTTCATGAAAATAAGCAATTAGTTGTTTCTCCAGCCGGGTTATTTAAATACGAATTTTATGGGAATGATTACGTTTTGCTTTATAGCGGAAAATCAAACATTTTTAATTACTGCGAAGCTAGTGCTTCTCACAACATTATTTATATAGTTGCCTTCGATGAATTTGGGTGTTCGAGTGATGCAGACAATAATTATTCTGATTTTTATGTGATACCTATCTTTGGGGAAGTAGATGCATTTTCGCCAAACGGAGATGGCATTAACGACCTATTACTTTCCGGTCATAAAATTACAGTTTTCGACCGCACCCATAAAATCCTTTACGAAGGTTGGAACGGTTGGGACGGAACGTATAACGGTAAAGAATTCCCGCAAGGAACTTATTTTTATGTAGTTTACGACGACGACGGGAAGGTTTTTTACAAAGGACCAGTAACCCTTTTACGTTAAATTTTACATCTTAATGTTATGAAAGACTTTATTAAATACAGTATTTTAATTTTTCTCCTTTTTGTCGTTGCTTTTGTAAAAGGTCAAAATAACCAAGTATTAAAAGCTGATGCTGAATTTAAAATTAAAAATTATGCAAATGCGGTTTCACTTTACCAAAAAATACTGGAAGCAGATAAAGGCGATATTGAAAAAAACTTAATCCTAAAAAAAATAGGCGAGTGTTATAGAGAGATGAACCAATATGAATCTGCTATTAAATATTATGAGAATTATATTTCCCGCAATCCCGAAGATAATGTTGCTAAATATCATTATGCCGATTTGCTGTTTAAAACAGGCAATATTATAAAAGCGCGAACCAATTTCCTGGAACTTAAAGAAAAATCCCCTGGTAACCCGGAGTATGAAAGAATGATAGCCTGCTGTAATTTTGCCATTTCCGAAACAGAGAAACCAAACAAACAGCAAATAAAAAATCAGGAACTGATTAATACAGAGCAAAGTGAATTTGGCCTGGCCTTTTTTAAAGATAAACTCATTTTTGCAAGCATGCGCCTCACCGACGATTATTCGTCTATCCACGGACGTACGAACCAGGGGTTTTCCGATTTTTTCAGTGCCGGGTTCGATACTGTGTTTAATATGTTCAACAATACTGAACGTTTATCCGGAAATATCAATTCTCCCTTTAACGAGGGGACATTCACCTATAACGAAGGGTTAAACACCGCCTTTTTTACACAGTGCAAAAAAAACCCTGATTTGTGTAAAATTCTAAAAGCAAAATATGAAAAAAACAAATGGGATGATATTAAAGAAGTTCTGTTAGGTCAGCCAGACTACAACTTTGCCCACCCCAGCCTCTCATCGGATGGGGCTACACTTTATTTTGCTTCCGACTTGCCGGGAGGATTGGGAGGAAAAGACCTTTGGAAAGCCCCGGTATTCCCCGACGGGGGTGTTGGCGACCCTGTTCATTTGGGGAATTCTGTAAATACGCCCAACGACGATATGTTCCCATTAATTATTGGTGATTCTATTTTGTTTTTTGCATCAGACGGGCATATTGGAATGGGGGGGCTTGATATTTATTATTCCAAAATAGAGAATGGCTTGTACGACAGGCCAAAAAATGTCGGCGCACCTATCAATTCAACCGGCGATGACTTCAGCATTTTAATAAATCCCGATTTTGTAGGTGGTTACTTTTGTAGCAACAGAAATAATACGGAAAAAAGTGACGATGTTTTTGCTTTCTTTCATAATATTATTTTAGACGACATTACCGGCAAAGTAATTGATTCTCTAACCCTTCAGCCAATTAGCGATGTAAAAATCACCTATTCAACAGAAGGAGTCCCCAAAATTATTGTTTACTCCGATTCCTTAGGCGTATTTTATATTCCAGGCTCATCGCATACCAATTGCGATAAAAAACACTCTTTGGCTTTCGAAAAAGAGGGCTATCTTCTTAAAAATGTAATAGTCCCTTGTAATGTCAAAGAGGAAATGCTTGTTTTTCTTGACGATGGTTCGGGGATATTTCACTCTTTACTTGGTAATATCCTTAATAAAAACACAGGCTTACCTGTTGAAGGCGCAATGGTGACCATAAAGAGTTTGAAAGGTTTGAACGACACAATATTTACTGATGCAAATGGAGTATTTTCCTTTAATAAAATTCCAAGAAACGATTATATTATTTTAAGGGCAAGTAAAGAAAACTACCTGAAAGATTCCAGGGCCCTCGGGACTCCCGATGAGGGGAAAAGTGTTACTATGTCAAAAAAGACCGGATTTGATACTGATTTCGATTTGATACCAATAGAATTTGAAGTTGAATTTGAAATTGAAAATATTTATTATGAATTTGATAAAGCACGTTTGTTGCCCAAATCAAAAACTTCCTTAGATAAATTGGTAAATCTACTGAATGAAAACCCACGGGTTAAAATCCAGTTAAATTCACACACCGACGAACGTGGGGGCAATGCCTATAATTTGAATTTATCGCACCGGAGAAGTGCAAGCGTTGTAACTTATCTGGTTGGGGCCGGCATAAACAAAACCCGATTGATTTCACGTGGTTTTGGCGAAACACAACCAGAAATAAAAAATGCCAAAACAGAAGAAGAACATCAAAAAAACCGAAGGTCGGCCTTTGAGATTGTTGGAGAAATTATTATGGCGAAAACCGGCACTGGGTATTCATTAGATATCCCGGAAACAAGGTCGTCGCGCGATGATAAAATTTTAGAAAATCTGCGTGAAGCTGACAATCAAAACAATGATTTTTCGAATGTGGAGGTACTTGATTTAAAAATTAAAGCAGCTCTTGACAACAAAGTTGATAAAACCGTAGATATAGAAAGTGGTGAATTACTTAAAATAAATCGAGGGGAAATTACAAAAACTACACCAGTAGTACCAGTAAGTAAAAAAGAGGATATTAAAGAAGAAGAACCTACTTCTTTAACCCCAGCCCGTCCAGCGACAATGGCAAATGTGTACAGGATTCAACTATTGGCAACCAGTAGATTAATTGATATTGATAAACAATTTTTGGAAATAAATGATTTGGTTGAAAAGCATGGAATTTTTAATGACAAAGAAAATAACCTTAATAAATATCGCCTCGGTAATTTTAATACAAAAGACCAGGCATCAGAAATTAAAGAGTTGCTAAAACAGCGGGGATTCAAAGATTGTTTTGTAGTTGAAGTAAAAAAGTAAGAAAAAACGACAATGAAAAAATTTATCATCTTCATATTTATTGCTGTATCGGCTTTTAAGATTTACTCACAGGAATTAAACATTAGCCAATATGTCTTTTACAGAGATGGGATGAATCCCGGATCCTTTATTCAGGATAACGATATAAATGTTTTTGTTCTCTACAATAACGAATTTTCAGGATTTAGACATGAACCAAGAACCCAGATTGCAGATGTGAGTTTCAATGTAAAAGGGCACAAGTTAGGTGTATCTGTAATAAACGACAATATTGGTTTCGACATAGCACAAAATGTAAAAATAAGGTATGCCAGGCAATTTGCTTTATCCGAAAAATCGTTTTTCTCTTTCGGGCTAAGTGCTGGAGGAATGCACAACCGATTTGAATCCACTAAAATGACATTTGAAAATGAAGGAGATCCCTTAAGTTTTACCGACTACACTTATACCCGCCTGGATTTCGATTTTGGTGCTGAAATTCAGTTTGAAAATCTTTTTATGGGACTTTCAGTTACACATCTTGGCAAACAAGCCGTAAACCCAGAAAACGATAGCCCAATTTCTCATTATTATGCTTATGCACAATATGCAATTAACTCAAAAAATTCATTTCGTTTTTTCCCGAATGTTTTAATGCGTTATTGGAAAAACACTTATTGGGCCGAAGCCAGTGTAATTGCATTTTATAAAAATTTAGCATGGTTAGGTATTGTTTACACCAGAAACCATGATCTTT
The DNA here is from genome assembly GCA_018648265.1 of Prolixibacteraceae bacterium. GTDB lineage: Bacteria > Bacteroidota > Bacteroidia > Bacteroidales > Prolixibacteraceae > Draconibacterium. The sequence continues at coordinate 41,959 of JABGRN010000034.1, forward strand.
CGTTTACCACTGGGGTGCGTGTCACTAAAAAAGTTATGTTTGGTTATGGTTTTAAATCGAACATGAATTCGCAAATTCTGAGATCCTGGGGGACTAACTCCCACGAAATTTTCCTTAACTTTGCAATCAACAAGGAAGTAGGTGGCATAAAGACCCCACGTTTAGTAGATTAGCTTATATTTCATAAAACAATTCTTTTCTTACTAACCTGCAAAACCTATATAAAAATGATATTCTCGTAGATTTAAAAATAAGAACTCTATTTTTTGTTTAAAAAAACATTCAAAACAAATTCATCATCTTTTTTTAGGGACTGCATATCTAACCTGTTTTCCACCATTTTATACGTTTCGCTTGATGCACGAAAAACCATGGCTTTTTGTATAAACGACGTGAAAATAAATTTTCCTTCGACATCAGTTTTTGCAGAACTGATAATTTCCCCATTTTCATGTTCAAGCTCAATATTAATATCTGGCAAAGCCTGTTTTGTTACGTAATCTCGTACCACCCCCGATATTACAATTGGCATATACTTATTTTCAAAATAATATATATCATACAATCCTTTTCCACCAGCACGGTTCGAGGCAAAATAACCTTTATTTTGAAATGGATCGAAAGATACTGAAACATCATCTTTACCGCTATTGACATCAAGCCCAAGGTTTTTAACATTTTTGTATACCCCTCCTGAGTGAGTTGCCGAAAATATATCGTATCCCCCAACTCCTCCATGTCCGTTAGATGAAAAATACAAAGTTTTATCGTAGGCAATAAACGGAAAAAATTCGTTCCCTTCGGTATTTACTTCTGGCCCCAGGTTGAAAGGTGCGCTCCATTCGCCATCATTTTTTATACATAAATAAAGATCGGCCCCTCCATACCCACCAAAAATGTCGCTGGCAAAAAATAATAACTGGCCATCGAAACTAATACTGGGATGTGCAACTGTGTAGTTTTTATCATTAAAAAAGAATTCTTCTTCAATATTCCACTCATTGTTTCTCCACGCGGCAATTACCAGTTGCATGTGGTAAAACAATTCACCTTCTATCTTATTAGCTTTATTTGGTGCGTAACGGGTTATGAATAACTTATTTGTTGTTGGGTCGAAAGCTACTGGCCCATCGTTAAAAGGAGTGTTTAATTTTGACGCAAATTCTTCAACATTTTCAAACCTGACCGGATCTGCCTTTTCAGCAAAATACAAATCCAAATCAGACCAATTTTCAGATTTCTTTTTCGAAACTAATTTTTTGGTTCCACGTGATGAAAAAATTACCACTTTACCAAAATTAAACAAACCCATGTCTGAATCGTCGGTATTCACCGAAACCGGGGAAATGGCGTAATTACTGTTTAATTGTAAAGTTTTTAGCTCTTCGTAGTACAACTTCCTTTCTTTGGTTTTTTTATCGTTGGGGCGTAGTTTTGCATATTTTTTAAACCACTCTTCCGACTCTTCAAACTTGTCGTTGGTTTTCAAAAGTTCCGAATATAAATAAACATCTTCTACAGTTTCTTTTCCCTGTTCTATAATTTTTTGCATCCATATTTCCGCTTCCACAGTTTGTTCAAGATATTGGTTAGAAAGTACCAATCCTTTTAATGTCTTATAATTATCAGGATTTTGCATATAGGCCTTGTAATAGAAACTTCTCGCTTCTTCAACCTTTTTATACCTTAATTTTTTATCCCCTTTTTTGTTGTAATTTTGTGCTGTTCCGTTCAACCAACAAAAAAAGGCCAATACAATAACTAATATTTTCAAACTATTCCCTTTTTATATAAAATATAAACCCAGTTCTTTTACAAAGAAACAAATAATTATCGAAGGCGTTAAATAACTTTAAGTAAGAACTTTAAAATATTTTTTGGGAATAAATTAAATCAAATTAAATTAGTATTGAACTAATGAATATTTTAGCGGAATTTATATGAATAGAATAAATTAATAATGGCACTTATTTTAAATATTGAAACTTCAACAGAAGTTTGTTCGGTGGCACTTTCAAAAAACGGAACCTTGCTTTTTGAAAAAGAAAGCCATGAAGGATTAAACCATTCAGAACTTTTAACAGTTTTTATTGAAGGGCTATTCTTAGAAAAGAATATAAAAATGAGTTCCTTAGATGCAATTGCCGTTAGCAAAGGTCCCGGTTCGTACACTGGTTTGCGTATTGGGGTTTCGGTTGCAAAGGGCTTGTGCTACGCATTGGAAATCCCGTTAATTGGCATTGGAACCATCGATGCAATGGGTATTTTCACAGCTCAAAACCTAGGCCAGTTTTCTGATATCCGGCTTAATGAGAATTTGCTTTTTTGCCCGATGATTGATGCCCGCCGGATGGAAGTTTATACAGCTTTATACAATTATAAAGGGGAACGGATTAAATCTGTATCAGCCGAAATTATTAATGCCGATTCATTTTCAAATTACCTCGCCAAAAACAAAATATTCTTTTTTGGAAACGGAGCAGAAAAATGCAAAAAACAACTAACTCATCCCAACACAGTGTTTGAAGGGCCCTTAAAAGCTTCGGCACGGTTTATGCAAAAACTGGCAGAAGAAAAATTCAAAAAAAATAAATTTGAAGATATTGCTTATTTTGAACCATTTTATCTTAAAAATTTTATAGCTACTATTCCGAAAAACAAATTAACTCAATGAAAAAAATATTTATTATATACTTTCTGCTTTTAATTATCCCACTTGCGGTTTTTGCAAAACAGGAGATTATTTCTTTTAATCTGAAATTTGGCATTATTAAAGGAGGGGAAGCCCAACTTATTATTTCTGACACAATTTTCAACGGGAACAAAGCTATTCACTATTATTTAGTTGGCCGTACAACAGGTTTTACAGATAAACTTTTTGGTGTAAACGACGTTTATGAAACCATTGTTGATGCAGAAACACAGCTTCCACTAAAAGTCATCAGGAACATTAAAGAAAAAAAATACCGCTGGTATAACGAAACTCATTTTTATCACAACATCGATTCCATAAACAGTCAGCGTTCGGGGTGGAAAAAAGTACCCGCCAATTTACTTGACATTGTTTCTGTTTTTTTCTACTTCATTAATAATCATGTAACTGAAAAAATGGAAACTTCTGAAAAAGTAACCTTGCCTACTTTTCATGCAGATAAAATTTCAGACGTTTCGGTTAAATATATTGGATCCCAAAAAATAGAGACAGGTTTAGGTGAAACTGATTGCTATGTTTTGGCCCCACAGGTTGACAAAGGAAAATTACTTAATCGCGCTGATGGATTAAAAATTTTAATTTCCAAAGATAATAGAGTGCCGGTTTTACTTGAATTCGATATGCGGGTGGGGGCATTGCGAGCATTATTAAAAAGTTACAAAATAAATGGGGTTGAACAAATTACAAAATAGCTTTTTCAAAAAAATTCCGAAAAAATATCATAATAAGTAAATTTTAACCCGATTTAATTAATTTTGCAAGGTTTTAAAAAGAAAAAATTATGGCTTCAACATCAGATATCAAGAATGGCATGTGTATAGATTACAATGGGAACCTTTTTAACATTGTACAATTTCAACATGTAAAACCTGGCAAAGGCCCCGCTTTTGTTCGGACAAAACTTAAAAATTTAAGGACCGGTAAAGTAATTGACAATACTTTTCCTTCCGGGGCAAAAATAAACCAGGTTCGTGTTGAAAGGAGAAAGTACCAATACCTATACAAAGACGATATGGGTTTTAATTTTATGCACACCGAAACTTTTGAACAAGTTCCAATTTCTGAAGTAATGATTGAAAATTCGGATTTATTAAAAGAAGGACAGGTTATCGAAATCAATTTTCATGCAGAAGAAGAAATCCCGTTAACTGTTGAAATGCCTGCAACTGTTGAATTACAAATTACTTATACCATTGAAGGGGAAAAAGGGAATACGGCTAGTTCGACCGCCTTAAAACCTGCAACTATTGAAACTGGTGCTGAAATTATGGTTCCAATGTTTATTAACGAAGGCGATGTAATTAAAGTTGATACCCGGGATAGGTCGTACAGTGAAAGAGTGAAAAAATAATAGGATTCAAAACTATAAATTAAATCCAGCTCTAATTCAAGCTGGATTTTTTTGTGTATAAATTTCTTTTCGCGAATAAATATCAATAGCAACTATCATTGCTGTAAACCCCCAAAACGGGACAGATAGTTTGTCTGTATCTAAAAAATTATTCAGCAAGCCATGAAAATAATAAGTAATTAACCCAATTAATGCAGCCAAAACAATAGCCTTTAACCGAACATCTGTTAAACGGGTATAGGTGTTTACCGCTGTGTAAATGACTGTCCCTAATATTATTAAGAAAGTTAAAAAACCCAAAACCCCCGATTCTGATAAAGGACCTAAATATTCGCTATGCGCATTCCCACCATCGGCTGAATTCGTGCTGATAATAGTACGATCCCTTTTTAATTGGTAAGGCGCATACTTAAACATATACGTTCCCGGGCCATATCCAAAAACCGGTTTATTGGCAAACATCCTAATAGCACAACTCCACCGGTTAATGCGTTCCAGATTTGATGCGTCGGTAGAAATATTTGAAATAGAACTAATGTGTGTTGACAAGTTTGCCGATGATTGTTCTGAATTTTGTTCAAGCTGCATAAAAATCTGGGTTTGGAACAACAAAAACAAAGTAACAAAAGTTACAAATGTTAAAAACAGTGGTTTAAAACGAATTCTTAATTTGATAATTCCAAAGACACCTATAGCAACTATCAAACTTAACCATGCAGCCCTGCTATACGATAAAACAAAAGCTAAAAACAAAACGCCCAAAACAGCTAAAGAAATTAATTTTACTTTCTTTGTCAGAAAACTGCTGAAAGAAAACATAGCCACAAATGGCAAATAAAATGCTAGCACTGCACCATACGATGTGTGGTCGTTGTAAAATGGCGAAACTACAAAATGTGCAGCCCGTTTATCCCACAAACCATATCCCAAATGACGGTAGGTAGAATAAACAATTACCGCCAACAATGGAATAACATACAACCATACGTAACGTTCCATATTTTTCCCTCCGACGAAAATTTTAGCCGAGAAAAAATACAGCCCAACTACAAACCAAATCCGGGAAAGTAAAAACTTAAACGAAACAACTGGCATTGTGCTGGTTAAGCAAGTCAAAAAAATCCAAAGCAGGTTTAAATAAATGGCTAACGAAACCGGATGTAAAAGTATTTCTTTGTCGAACCCCTTTTCGTGAATTACTTTTAGGAAAAAAAGTATCAATAGGCCAAAAAGTAAAGGCTCGGTGGGTAAATACATGTCGAAAACAAAACCTGGTATAATTTCGTGCAATGGCACCGACAAGGGGGAAAAAAATACAATGAGATAAACAATTTTATCGAAGGAAAATATTACCAAAAGCAATATTGCCAAAAAAAAAGGAAGTGTATTTACAATTAAAGTATCCTTTTTTACTACAAACCAAATGTTCAATAAAATAAAACTTATTGAAATGAGATAAAAAAGGGCAAGTTTTATGGTAGTGTTCCGAATCACCGGCTACTCATTTTTACGATAATCTACTACAATAAAAACCAGTAAAGCCAAAAAAACTGCTGAGATTGCTGAAAATGCTACAATCAGCCATCGCACCGGATACGCTTTTTTGTCGGCCGCAAAAGGATGTTCAACTACATGGCTATATGTAATTTCCTTATTTGCATCTATTAAAGCAACTTCTTTAACCGATGCCAAAGAATCTACAACTTCAATTAATCTTTCAAATTTTGTTTCCAAAAGATATGCCTCAGCACCATAATTTTTTAAATTATCTAATTGTTTTTTTATCGTTTTTGCATCAGTTGTTCTACTATTATTTTCAGCTAAGGCCAACATATAACCTTCAGTAATTCCTTCAACCTGAGACGAATAACTAATTATGCCCGAACTATTCCTCAAATTTTGCAGCCTTTCTGATATTGAATCTAGTTCATGTGATTTTTCCTCAATATATTTCCCGGTAATATTTGCCACTTCCCAAAATTTAATAGAATGTAAGCTACCAACTTTCTTGTTAAAAAAATAAATAATTGAATCGCAAATCTGTTTAGCAATCATTGGATTTTCATCCAAAACCTTTATTTGCACAGTTTCATATTCTGTTTTCGACACACTTACATTTGTATTGTATTTATCAAACATTTCAGTATCAAACAGAGGGTTGCTTTTATTAATTTTATAAACCGAATCAAGTTTAAGAGAAGTAAACACTTTCCGTTTTAAATCATTTGAATTAATAATTTCTAGCAATTGTTCCGTTTCCGACTCTTCGCTAAAAATGGCTATATTATTTGTAGGGTAAATCCGTGCAGTAGATTTAAATTTTGGTTTTATAAAAGTTGGCCCCGAAAAAATCGCCGACAATACAATAGCAATAATCCCTACTACTATAAAATGAAGTTTGCGTTTCCAAATCAGATCTAAAATTCGCTGGTTGTCAAAAAAATTATTCATAAAAATGGTTTCAGTTTAATTGCAATTATCTCAACGAAATAGAATGCTTTTTAGTATTGTTTCGTTTCTATTTTAAGGGATACTATTCAACAATAATAAGGTAATAATTTTTCTTCCCTTTTTGTGCGAGAATATATTTCCCGCCAATTAGCCTATCATTTTTTATTAGCAGGTCTGCATCCGAGATTTTTTCTTTATTGATACTGAGACCGTTTCCGGCAATGGTCCTGCGAAGTTCTCCTTTCGACTGAAAAACACCTGTCTTTTCGGCCAACAAACTGATTATATTTATTCCGGTTTCTATTTCCGGTTTCGCAACAGTAAATTGAGGCACGCCTTCAAAAACAGACAGGAAAGTATTTTCATCCAGGCTGCGAAGTTGTTGTGCCGTACCTTTCCCGAATAAAATTTGCGATGCCTCAACCGCCATTTCAAATTCGTCTTTTGAATGAACCATTGTTGTAACTTCTTCTGCTAGTTTTTTCTGAAGTAAGCGTACATGTGGTGCTTCTTTATGCTGCCCGATTACATTTTCAATTTCATCTTTTGGCAAAAGTGTAAATACTTTTATGTACCGTTCGGCATCTTCATCGGAAGTATTTAACCAGAATTGGTAAAATTTATACGGTGAGGTCCGTGCTGAATCGAGCCAAACATTTCCGGTTTCTGTTTTCCCGAATTTACTGCCGTCTGCTTTTGTGATCAACGGAATTGTTATCGCAAAAGCTTCGCCCCCCGATTTACGGCGAATAAGTTCGGTACCAGTAATAATATTCCCCCATTGGTCGGAGCCGCCCATTTGAAGTTTGCATTTCAAATTATCGTACAACCATAAAAAGTCGTATCCCTGAACCAACTGATAAGTAAATTCGGTAAACGACATGCCCAATTTCGATTCGGCACTTAAGCGCTTTTTTACCGAATCTTTTGCCATCATATAATTTACTGTAATGTGTTTGCCAATATCGCGAATGAAATCAAGAAATGTAAATTCTTTCATCCAATCGTAATTGTTAACCATTAAAGCAGCATTTGGTGCGCCTGATTCAAAATCGAGAAATTTTGCCAACTGCTTTTTTATCCCTTCCTGATTTTTATTGAGGAGTTCCTCATCCAAAAGGTTTCGTTCCTGCGATTTTCCGGAGGGATCTCCAATCATTCCGGTGGCTCCACCAACCAAAGCTAATGGTTTGTGCCCCGCCAGTTGAAACCGTTTTAACAACATTATTTGTGCAAAACTACCCACATGCAGTGAATCGGCAGTTGGGTCGAACCCAATGTATGCGGCAGTCATCTCTTTTTTCAACTGCTCATCAGTTCCTGGCATTATATCGTGTAACATGCCCCTCCATTTAAGATCCTCAACAAAATTCATCTGAATAATCTTTTAAAAAATTTGCGCAAAGATATAAAATGAAGTATGTATTTCGGGGTCAAAAGAAATAAAAATAGAGAAACTAAATAATACTTAAAGCATTAAGGGCATCTCTAAAAACTCATTTCTTTCAAAAAATGAAGATAATGAATAAT
>JABGRN010000136.1 GCA_018648265.1 Prolixibacteraceae bacterium
TGGGAGGTGCATCAGTGAGACAAATTATTTATCTCACTGACCATCTACCCGATTTAATCAAAATTGAACTAATCGAGTGCATCAAGAAATGCGTCCCTTTCTTTCAAAAATTCTGATAACCTTTCAATCGGATCGCGGGTTAGTGCAACCCGGCCAGAACGAATAAACTGCATTACTTTAAATTGGTTTAATTCTTCGAAAAGTTCCTGTGTTTCATATTTGTGCCCTGTTTTTTCTATAACAACATATTCCCGTGTAATTTCAAGAATTCTTGCGCCTGCCTTACGGACTATCTTTTCAACAGTATCGCTTTCGTACAGAGCTTTAGTTGGTACTTTATAAAGAGCAATTTCCTGATAAATCATTTCCTCGTTTGTATGATAGAAAGCTTTCAAAACGTCAATTTGTTTTTCAATTTGGCCAACTATTTTTATTGTTTGTTCCCTGGTTGCTTTTACAACAATAGTGAATTTGTAAATTCCGGGAATAGCTGATTCAGAAACTGTTAAACTTTCAATATTTACTTTTCGGCGTGTAAAAACAATGGTTGTCCGTGTTAGTAAACCGATATGGTTTTCGGAATAAACGGTTATTATAAATTCTTGTTTCATTCTTTTTTTTTAATATTTTTTTTCAATCCTCCTTTATTTCCCTTTTTAGAGGGCGGACTTTCTTCTTTTGTTATATCCAATATTACCTTAAATTTCTTAATGTTCCAGTACTATTTCCGATACAGATGCCCCGGTTGGTACCATCGGGAAAACGTTGTCTTCTTTTTCAATAACAACTTCCAGCAAATATGGTCCATTATGGTCAATCATTTTTTGAATCCCGTTTTCTAAATCTTCGCGTACTTCAACTTTATGCCCTGTTACCCCGAAACCTTTGGCAATAGTTATAAAATCGGGGTTTTGCAATTCTGTAAATGAGTATCTTTTGTCGAAAAACATTTGTTGCCACTGGCGCACCATTCCGAGGAAATTATTGTTGAGGATAATTATTTTTATAGGAAGTTTATTTTGTGCTATTGTTCCCAATTCCTGAATTGTCATTTGAAATCCACCATCGCCAATAACAGCAACTACCGTTCGATCGAGAGCACCAAATTGGGCACCAACACTGGCTGGCAATCCAAATCCCATTGTTCCGAGCCCTCCCGAAGTTACATTACTTTTTGATTTTCTGAATTTAAAATATCTTGAGGCAACCATTTGGTGTTGGCCAACATCTGAAACTAAAATAGCTTCGTGATTTGTTTTGTCACCGGTAATACGAATCACTTCCCCCATTGTTAAACCAGGTTTTTCAGGGAATAATTCGTTTTGAATTATTTTTTCATTTTCAGTATAATCGCAATCGCGGAACCGGGCAACCCAATCGTTATGAGAATTTTTATTTACATTATCGGTGAGCATTTTAAGCGATTTTTTTGAATTTCCCAAAACCGCAACATCGGCTTTTATAATTTTATCTATTTCAGCCGGATCTATTTCGAGGTGTATAATTTTTGCTTTGCTTGCATATTCACTTACTTTTCCTGTAACACGATCGTCGAATCGCATCCCGACAGCGATAACTACATCCGCTTCGTTGGTTAGCAGGTTTGGTCCATAATTTCCGTGCATACCCAACATCCCAACATTTAATATGTGGTCGGATGGTAATGCCGAAAGCCCGAGCAAAGTCCATGCAGCCGGAATACCTGTTTTTTCAATAAATGCTTTAAATTCATTTTCTGCGTTTCCAATAATAACTCCATGACCAAACAAAACCAAAGGTCTTTTTGCTGCATCGATTATCTCGGCAGCTTCTTTAATTTTGAAAGGATCGACAGGAGTTTCCGGAACGTAGCTTCTTATTTTTTTACATTTTTCGTATTTAAAATCCAACTCGCCAAACTGGGCATCTTTGGTAATATCGATCAAAACAGGTCCGGGACGTCCCGATTGTGAAATATAAAAAGCTTGTGCTATTGCTTCTGGTATTTCTTCTGCATTTGTTACCTGGTAATTCCATTTTGTAACCGGAATCGACATTCCAACCACGTCGGATTCCTGGAAAGCATCTGTTCCCAGTAGTGGGGAAGCTACCTGCCCGGTAATGCAAACCAGTGGTGTTGAATCAATCATTGCATCTGCAATTCCTGTCATTAGGTTTGTGGCTCCCGGACCGGAAGTAGCAAAGCATACCCCGGCTTTTCCTGAAACCCGGGCATATCCTTCGGCAGCGTGCACAGCTCCTTGTTCGTGACGGGTTAAAATGTGTTTTACTTTTTTGTCGAAATCGTACAAAGCATCGTAAATTGGCATAATTGCCCCACCGGGATAACCAAAAATGGTATCGACTCCTTCTTCTAATAACGAAAGGATTAATGCCTTAGAACCAGTAACTTTTTGTGTTGTCATTTTATTAAATTTTGCATTAAGCTTCGAGCCATAAGCTTTGAGCTTTTATCTGTTTATATATTCTTATTATAATATTCTTTTATTTTTGATTTACTGTGACTGAAATCTGAGACTGAAAACTAATTCTCAGTCAATCAATCTAACTGCACCTTTATCTGCCGAAGAGACCAAACTTGCATAAGCTTTTAATGCTTTCGAAATATTTCTTTTTCTTTCTGTCGGACGAAATGCACCTTTCCCTTTTTCTTCTTCAGCTTTTCTTCGATTATTAAGTTCTTTATCAGAAATTAACAAATTAATAGACCGTTTTGTTATATCAATTTCAATTTTATCGTTGTTCTGTATTAATCCGATTGCTCCTCCACCAGCTGCTTCGGGTGAAACATGGCCGATTGAAAGTCCGGATGTTCCACCAGAAAACCGTCCGTCGGTAATTAGTGCACAATATTTATCTAATTGCATCGATTTCAGGTACGAAGTCGGGTAGAGCATTTCTTGCATTCCCGGTCCACCTTTTGGCCCTTCGTAACGAATTACAATTACATCACCTTTTTGAACTGCATCGCCCAAAATACCGTTTACTGCATCATCCTGCGAATCGAAAACTCTCGCCGTTCCTGTAAAATTAAAAATCGAAGGATCAACTCCGGCAGTTTTTACAATACAGCCACTTTCGGCAATATTCCCATAAAGTATAGCCAGACCTCCATCTTTACTGTAAGCATTTTCTAAATTCCGAATACAACCTTTTTCCCGATCATCATCAAGCGTTGTGTAGTAATTATCTTGTGAACCTAAAACAAGATTGCGTCTGCCATCGCCTGGCGACGAAAGAAAACGGTTTTTTGCATCTTCGCTTACTGTGCTATTTTTAATGTCGAATTCAATAAGAGCTTCTTTTAATGTTTTACCATCGATTCTATTAACCGATGTTTCCATTAATCCGGCTCGGTCGAGTTCACCTAAAATAGATAAAATTCCACCGGCACGATTGACATCCTGAACATGATAATGCGAACTGGGGGAAACTTTGCACAAATTTGGCGTTATTCGCGAAAGTCTGTCAATGTCTTCCATTGTAAAATTAACTTCAGCTTCATGCGCAATTGCCAATAAATGAAGAACTGTATTTGTTGATCCGCCCATGGCAATGTCAAGTTTCATCGCATTTAAAAAAGCATCGCGGGTTGCAATATTTCTTGGAAGTACCTTTTCGTTTCCTTCGAAATAATATGATTTAGTTGCTGAAACTATTTTTTCTACTGCCTCTTCAAATAACTTTTTACGATTGGCGTGAGTTGCAACGATAGTACCGTTGCCGGGAAGTGCCATTCCAATTGCTTCGGCCAAACAATTCATTGAATTTGCAGTAAACATACCCGAGCATGAACCACAAGTTGGACAAGCATTTTCTTCAATTAGGGAAAGTTGCTGGTCAGAAACCGAATTATCGGCAGCCATAACCATGGCGTCAACTAAATCGTAATGTCTACCACCAATTTCGCCAGCCTCCATCGGACCGCCTGAAACAAAAACTGCTGGGATGTTTAGTCGCATCGAAGCCATTAACATTCCCGGAGTAATTTTATCGCAATTCGAAATACAAACCATGGCGTCAACTTTGTGCCCGTTACACATATATTCCACACTGTCGGCAATTACATCGCGCGATGGCAGCGAATACAACATTCCATCGTGTCCCATGGCAATTCCATCATCGATTGCAATGGTATTAAACTCGGCTGCAAAAAAGCCGTGTTCTTCAATTAAACCTTTTATGTATTGACCGATTTCGTGCAAATGAGCATGTCCGGGAACAAACTGTGTAAAAGAATTTACAATGGCAATAACGGGTTTTCCAAAATGTTCTTCTTTCATTCCATTTGCCCGCCAAAGGCTTCTGGCACCAGCCATTCTGCGTCCCTGTGTAGTTGTATCGCTATTTAATGGTATTTGCATATTTCACGTCTTTTTATGTTTATTTTCATTAAAAAAGCCTTCCCCATTTTTTAGGAAAGGCTTGTAAATATTTTAAATCTACACAATAAACTAGCCTTTCCCGGAGAATCCAAGAATGACAACAAGTACGACTAGAATGTATGTAGAAAATAATTTCATCTCATTTGTTATTCATGGCAAATGTAAAAATTATATTCAAAAAGCAAAAGATTTAAAATTAATTTGTCTGTTTTTCTTCGAAATTTATAGTTTAAAGTAATATTTGATTAAAATTGTTAACAATTGATTTACTTAAAAAGATTGTTTTATTAGTTTCAAATCGTTGATGCTTTATTAAATTATACAATTATTTTTTCATTTTCGGCATCCCAGAAAATCTGCTTTTTGTGGTGATAGGCCAATGTCCCCATGTGTGCAGTAATTGCTTCCTCAAATCCCTGGTCTATATTACAACTTGTTTCTTCTCCAGACCGGATACAGTCAATCCATTCTTTTAAATGAAGATGTGTTGTATCAACTCTTTTTCCACCTCTGTATGTATATAATAATCCTCGGTTTGCAAAATAACTTTCAGTAGCCGAAGTTATTGCATCGACATTTTTTTTGCCGGGAATATAAGAATAGATGGGTTGCGATGGATTGATAATTTCTTCATTTATTTTATCGGCATACCTCGTTGACCTTGAATCGGGGAATATGGTAATTGTATTTCCCAGTTCCATGTATGCATCGTGCCCCATAACCCTTTTTCCACGCGACATTTCGCTCGACAGAGTAGCTGAATAAATCATTGAAAGATCCCTTTCCGGGAATTCAAAAACGGTAGTTAAAACATCAGGAACTGTACGTCCATCTTTGTAATAATATATACCACCGGTTGACATAGCAGAATCAGGTATTCCAATATTCATGATTTGGTTTATTGCATCGTATTCGTGGGTAAGCAGATCGCCCGATAACCCGGTACTGTAGTCCCACCAACACCGCCAACGGAAAAAGCGCTCAAGATTAAAATCATGCCAGGGTGCCTGCCCAATAAATTGTTCCCAATCGATAGTATTTTGATTGGCATCTTTATGTATTGGATAAACCCAAGCCCCGTTTGGTGAATTTCGGTTTGTTGTAACTTCAATTAAGTTTACCGGGCCAAGTACACCTTTTTCAATAGCTTCTTTAGCTTTATTGTATGAATCGGTTTGCCTTCCCTGATGTCCTAACTGGAATACGACGTTATTTTCTTTTACTGCTTTTCTTACTTCATAGGTTTCTTCAACAGTCCAGGTTAATGGTTTTTCGCAATAAACGTGCTTTCCGGCTTTTGCGGCTTCAATTGTCATTGGACCATGCCAATGGTCGGGAGCTGCAATAATAACAGCATCAACATCCGGAGATGCTATCAAATCTTTGTGGTTAAGAAAACGTTTGGGCAAATCTGCCATTTTGCCTCCATTTCCTTCCCTGTTTACGTTGGCAGCCATTTCCTGCGCCATTGTTCCATAGGTGTCGAAAATATCGCATACCGCTGTAATCCTGACATTAAGGTCATCTTGCGCAATGAAATTGCTGTATCGTTTGTCGTCTTTGTTGTTCATTGCACCCTCTTTCCAACTATCTACTTTCGAAGGATGTACAAAACCCAGCCCTTGCGTTAGTTGTTTACCTCTTATCCCATATCCAATTATCCCGATGCGAATCTCTTTTCCGCCCATTTTTGCTGGTTTGTTTTCGGGTTCAGAATATGACATGCCAAGTTCTTCGGCTATTTTACTATTTAAATAATGGTCGTATTGTTTTTTCTTGAGAGCTCCGTACGCAACAGCTCCAACAACGGGCACAGTTGCCAGGCTCTTCAAGACATCGCGCCTGCTAATATTTTTTTTGTCCTTTTTCTGGTTTGATTTATTTTGATCTTCCATTATTCTACTTTTAATAATTTTTATTTTTTTTGAAAAAACGGTCTAATCCGATATTATTTCCAGTTGGGAATACGGTGACTACTGCCAAAGCACAAAATTCAATAAATACTTTATCGACTAAAAAATAATTTCCTTCGGTGGGCATTGCAAATGTAATTCCTGTAAATGGTGGGTGCGACAAATAGTAGAACGCAAGAAGTAACATGCCAGAATATGCTGCTATTTTTGTAAAAGCCCCAAGAATTAGTCCCAATCCAATTAATACCAATCCCCACTGATTCATAAAATCAGCTATCGATAAAATTGTTGGGTTTGCTGTTAATGAATAGAAAAAGGGTGCTAAAAATCCCTTTGAATCAAGAAGGTAGCCAATCGACGACCAGTTTGGGTTTAATACTTTAACGAGACCTTCGTAAAGGAAATGCCATCCAACTGCTACCCTTAAAACGACCAGCCAGGTTATTTGAAATTTTGAAAGAGTTAGTGATTTTAAAGCCATACTAAAAAGATTTAATAATTGTTTTGATTTTTTTTATTTAAAGGCGAATATAGAGATAATCAAAATATTTTTTTAATTAATGAACAACTATTTTGTTATGATTTGTTCTTATTTAATGCAAAAATATTTTCAAGGTGTTGTAAATGAATTGCCCAATCTCGAAAAATATGGGTATGAACGAATTCCAAAAAATATTGAGGAGGCAGTAGTTGCATATAAATTGCTTAACATAGGAAGTCTGCCGGAATTAAACACATTGAAAATTAATCCTCAAACTGAACAGCGATTTAAACTGTTTATCAAATTTTTCAGCAAAATCAACTGGGTAAAGAACAGGCGCAGAGGGCCCTTTCAAGCAACTACTCCGATACTTTTTGGTACTATGTTTTTTTTAATTAAGCCAGTCTCAATATTATTGAATGGGAAGATAAATATGAAGGACAATTATAAAGAGTTTAATTAGTTTATGAGAAATACTTTTAAGGGACAAATTGAAAAATAAAGCAATATTTAAATTACAATGTACATTTATTGGTAAGCAATAAATTCCGCCATATAATGCACTTGAAGAACTTTGGGCTATTTATATTTTGGAAAATATATTGATAAAAGATATTCCCATCATTTATTCAATTTATTTTTCAATTTTTAGTATTGAACTTTCTTGTATTAATAATGGTTGTTAGAATTTGCCGGGGTGAATAATATTGTTCTTACGGATATTTTATGAATTTTAATAATTTGCATTTTCTAACTTAAGAATGTAAATACCGTATTATTAAAGCACCGTTTATGAATTATAGTTTAAGATTGAAATTTTATATTTGTATGTGGTGGAATACTAATTATTTTTTGAATTGGACGCTACTAATGACAGATATTCGTGTTTTTTAATGTACTCCTTAACCGTTGAAGCAAGTTTTAGGATTAGATAGGAAATCTTAAGATTTATTTGCCTTTATTTAATCTTTTTAATTTATTTAGGCTGTTTACTAAAATAGGATAGATAAATAAGAATTACTACCTTGTTCTCTCT
>JABGRN010000035.1 GCA_018648265.1 Prolixibacteraceae bacterium
TTATTCATTATCTTCATTTTTTGAAAGAAATGAGTTTTTAGAGATGCCCTTAAATTATATTGTGACCTTGTTTATTGCAAAAGTTGGTGTGTATTTATTAATTGGCCGCAAACACATAATCAACTGCAATTGAGCCTGTTTGTGTTTTACGAATAAATCGGAGCCATTAAATAAGTCAATTATACCTTCCTCGTCAGTAATACCAAAAACCAGTTTGTCAATTTCAATTCCAGCCCCTATTCATAAGTCCACGTCAAAACGATTAGTTACCCCGAACTCTTTTTGGTTTCTATATCTCAGGTCAATTTTATGATTAGCCGGATTCAACATTCCTATACCGATTTGACAACAAAATGTCGCAAACTTTCACTTTGTTCAGTCTGCTTCTTTGTTGTAACTTCAAAATTTGCTATGTGGCATTTTGAAGAATAATTGGTATTATTTATTGTAAGCAGCAAATGGACCACCTGCCGAAAGTTGATTTAACGATTTTAAATTAACTCAATAAGAAAAATTAAAATGAGTTTCAGAATAATTCAAATCTGTTATTATTTTACGCACCTTTAATTCCTCAGTTCAATCTAATCAGAAACTCTAAATTTTTATTAGGTTTTTTTCCCACTCCAGAGAACTTAAATGAACAATCCATTAAATTTCATAAAACTTTTATTAATTATACACATAAAACTCATACGAAAAGTACTTGACAAAAAGGGAATGATTAATACCTTTGCAGCAAAAAATAAAGCGCTTGTTTAGTGTTGAAATATCCACCTGTAAAGCAAGCGGTTAAGTCTGTAAATTAAACTGAATATAAATGTTAATTCAGAAGGAAATTATTTTTGTCAATGAATATAAGAATTGTACTTCCAGACGTTATATAACTTTACAAAACCCCATGAAAATAAATAGAAACAAAAGGGTATGAAACGAGCATGGTCTAACAAATACAAAAGTTTATGTATAAATTATCCATTCGACTTCCATCGGTACAGGAATAAGCAAACATCCCAGATGCTAAATTCAATTAAATTGAGACTTATTAACAGCAACTTACACGAATGAAAATAGTATTTATTCTGGTCTTATCAATAATCACAATAAATGTATTTTCTGCTCATTTAGAAAATAGGCCCGTTGAGTTAAAACAGCCAAATGGAGAAATAATAAATTGTTTTGTTACTGGAGACGAATATCACAGGAGAGTTCATGACAGTAAAAATTATACAATTATTAAAAATCCGGGTACTGGATATTATGTTTATGCCATTAAAAGAGGTGTTGATTTGGTTCCTTCGGATTACATCGTTGGTCAGACCGATCCGGTGGAATTACCTATTGAGCCTAATTATGATATCCCCCTTTCGGCAATTGAATCAAAAAGAGGTACACAGTTAAAGTCGGCAAACTCGGTTAATTTAGCTCCAAATAAAGGCAACTTTAGTATTATCCTAATTTTTATAAGATTTGCCGATCAGGAAGAATATACTGAAAGTATAAATGAGTTTGAAAATATATTTAATGGTGCAGATAATCCGTCATTGTACACTTATTATAAGGAGGTCAGCAATAATCAATTATTAATAAACACTTCTTTTTTTCCAAGCCCGGATAATGAAAAGATTATATCATACCAGGATGAACAGCCAAGAAATTACTATTTACCTTACGATGAAATAGAAAACCCCATTGGGTACAAACTAAATGAATGGAGGGACAGGGAAAATTTACTTTTAAGAAATGCGATAAAATATGTTGAAAATCAAATAGTTGAAAAAGATATAGATATTGATTTAAATAATGATGGATCGGTTGACAACCTTATGTTTTTTTTAAAAGGTTGTTATGATGCCTGGGGCAATATTTTATGGCCAATGAGTTTTACCTCAGCAGATTTAGGAATGTTAAATGGCAAAAAAGTTACATCATATAATAAACAACTCCACAGTCCGGAACTTAGTGTTTTAGCTCATGAATTTTTTCATGCCCTCGGGGCACCCGATCTTTATAGGTACAAAAAAGATGGCTTGCCTGTTGGTGGGTGGGATAATATGGGTTCAAATTTTGCACAACACATGACTACATATTCAAAATGGAAATATGGTAAATGGTTTGAAACAATTCCAGTTATTACAGAAACAGGTACTTACAAGCTGAAACCTGTTTCAGGGGAGTCTTTTTCATGTTTTAAAATTCCTTCGCCAAACAGCCTGACAGAATTTTTTATGGTGGAATATCGGAAAAAAGAAGGGATGTTTGAATCCGGGCTACCATTTTACTATCAGGAAGGTTTAATAATTTATCGAATTAATACCAATGGTTTATGGGGAAATGCAGGAGGGCCTCCCGACGAGATTTATGTTTATCGCCCTTATGGATCGTTAAGTGAAAATGGGCTTGTTGAAAACGCCGCCTTTTCGCAAAATGTTAATCGTGTGAATTTCAGCGACATTACTAATCCTTCTTGTTTTTTATCAAACGGGGAAGTTGGAGGTATAAAAATAACCGACATATTAGAAATTGGCGATGAAATTTCATTTACTGTTAATGTGACGAGTAAACTGCCCGTACCAAGATACTTTAGTGCTAATCAAAATCAGGAAATAATAAAATTAAATTGGAACACACCTGAATCATCCGACAATAAATTATTAGGTTATAATATTTATCAGACCGGAATGGATGAAGCACTGAATAAAACTATTATTAACGATACAACTTTTAACGTGAATTTAAATGGGGTAGGCGAAATAATTTTTTATCTGACTGCTGTTTACGAAAATGAGGAATCAGTGCCGGTTATGGCAAAAACATACTATTCTCCGGGAGACCATGTTTTAACAAACGACTCACTGGCACTTGTTAAATTATTCAATTCCTGTAATGGCCCGGGCTGGATTAATAACGAAAACTGGTTAGAGACGCCAGTAAAAAATTGGTTTGGAATATCGGTTGAAAATGGCAGGGTAATTTCAATTATTCTTAAAAACAATAAGCTGACAGGAAGGCTCCCCGACGAAGTAGGAAATTTAAAAGATTTGCAGAATTTATATTTGAGGTTCAATGAAATAAGTGGGCAAATACCCACAAGCATTGGAAATCTTGTAGAGTTAAAAAACCTTGAATTAAATGGAAACCCCATAACTGGAACTATCCCAAAAGAAATCGGCAATTTAAGAAATGTTAATTATATCAATTTTCAAGATGTTGACATTAGCGGAGAAATACCTGAAGAGATTGGCAATTTATTTCGTTTAGAACGTCTTTTTATCAGGGCTAAAATAACAGGATCAATTCCTGAAGAAATAGGTCGTTTAAAAAATTTAATGGAATTAAGTCTTGATGGTAACCAATTATCCGGTTCAATTCCAGCAGAAATATCTAATCTTACAAATCTTTGGTCACTGGAATTGTCAGATAATAATTTAACAGGATCCATCCCTGGAGAAATTGGTAAGCTTGTTTACTTAGAGAATTTGTTGTTTAGCGGAAATAATTTATCCGGTTCAATCCCAAATGAAATTGGTAGCCTAAGTAAATTAAAATACCTTAACTTCTATAATAATCAATTAACTAATAATATCCCAGAGGGAATTTGGAATTTGGCCAATTTAGAATCTATTAATTTTGAACTTAATGAACTTAACGGCTCTATCTCATCCGAAATAGGTAATCTCATTCAACTTACCGACTTAAACCTTAGCCGCAATAATTTACTTGGATCACTTCCTCCTGAAATTGGCAGTTTAAAAAATCTTGTGAATATTAGTCTCTGGGGAAATCAATTATCAGGGATTGTCCCATCACAATTAACTCAGTTAAATAACCTGCAAACTATTAATTTACTTAATAACAATTTCAACCAAATTCAAAATCTCGACAGTTTAACGAAACTTAATTATTTAAATTTATCTGAAAACTTTTTCACTTTCGAAGATATCGAAACTAATCTGGGTATTGAAAACAATATTAGTTCTTCCGGCGGGGAAGGAAAAATATTTTATAATTCTCAGGGCAAAATTGGAAATATTCAAAAAGTGTTCCTGCAACCCGGAACCGATTTTACGCTTACAATAAGTTGTGGCGGGGAAAACAATCAATATCAATGGTTTAAGAATGGCAGTGCAGTAGATTCTGTGCAAAATAACCCGGAATTTAGTATCGACTCGATCGATGTAAAAGATTATGGTGAATATGTTTGTTATGTTACAAATACCAAAGTAACAGACTTAACTATTAGCTCATTCCCGATAACGCTTATTAACGAACCAATACCCACGGCTAACCAACAAGATTCACTTGTACTGGTTAAATTGTACAATGATTGCGATGGCAAAAACTGGAAGTACAAAAATAATTGGCTTGAGGGAAGACTAACAAATTGGTACGGTGTAACTGTAGAGAATGGGCGGGTCATAAACATTAATCTTGAAAGTAATAATCTTACTGGTGAAATACCTGATGAAATATGTAGTTTATCAAATTTGAGCTCACTTAATTTATCAAACAACAAATTGTCAGGGAATATTCCTTCTGAAGTGGCGGAATGGGAAAATTTATCATCGCTTGATTTAAGTAACAATATGTTAATTGGTATGATCCCGAGGGGATTTGGAGACCTCACAAAATTTGAGGTTTTAGAACTCGCTTCGAATAAATTAACAGGGAGGATTCCCCGTGAAATTTCGCGTTTGTTAAACTTAAATTATTTAAATCTTTCTGAAAATGAACTTTCAGGGAGTATCCCCAAAGAAATTGGGAACTTATCAGATTTAACTCACTTGAACCTGAGGAATAACAAATTTTATGGCAGTGTACCTTCCGAAATAAAACAATTGCATAAACTTGATTTCCTGCACCTGACAAGCAATAATTTGGAACAACTCCCCGACTTAACAACAATGGAAAATATAAGTGAATTTAAGATCGAAGACAATATGTTCACTTTTGTTGATATTGAACCAAATATGTCGTTTAACCGTATTATGTACTCACCGCAGGCAAATATCGGGGACGAACAAACTATTTGGAAAAAAGAAGGTGAATCCTGTACTTTTTCTGTTGATTGTGAAAGTACAAATAATAGGTATCAATGGTTTAAAAATGGAATAGCTGTATCAGAATTATCTAAAAACGGCACTTTTATTTTAAGTGAAATTTCGATTAATGAAATCGGAATTTATGAATGCCAGATTACCAATACAATAGCCGTAGATTTAACAATTCAGTCAATGCCAATTTCTTTGAATGTTTGTGCTAATTTAACCGGGCGCGAAAATATATCGATATGTGAGGGAGACGATTATTATGGTTGGTCAACTGGTGGCGAATATTCAAGAACTATTTCGGCTGTAACCGGTTGCGATAGTACTGTTACAACTTATCTAACGGTTATCCCAAGACCGGAAATACCTGAAATATTACAAGAAAATGATACCCTGAAAATAAACAATTTATTAAATGGCCAGTGGTATTTAAACGATACTATTATTGGCGATATGTCTGCACCTTTGTATGTAATGGGGAGGAGCGGCAAATATCAGGTCTCAGTTATCAACGACAATGGATGTTATTCTTTATTATCAGATCCGTTTTATGCATACGTAACAAATACCGATTTAACCCAATTAGAAAACATTAAAGTTTATCCAAATCCAACAACGGGGGTTTTTACAATTAGCGGATTACCATTCAATAAAAAAACAGAAGTAGCAGTTTATAATATTAGTGGTAAGATTGTTAAAAGATCAGTTGTAGATTCTCAGGAAGTTCGGGTGGATATAAATAATTTTACTCCAGGAATTTATTTATTGAAACTAAATGATCGAAATAATTTTTCAGTTAAAATAGTTAAAAATTAGACTCAATCATAAAATCTTAACTTTTTTAGGTTTTAAGTTGCAGATTCAAATTGTTTAAGAAAGCGGACATCGTTTTCGAAAAAATGGCGAATATCTTTAATTCCGTATCGAAGCATCGTAATCCGTTCAATCCCCATTCCAAAGGCAAAGCCGGTGTATTTTTTACTGTCAATATTACAACCTTCCAATACGTTTGGATCGACCATTCCACAACCCAGTATTTCGAGCCAGCCCGTGTATTTACAAACATTACAACCCTTGCCATTACAAATTGAACAACTTACATCCATTTCGGCACTCGGTTCGGTGAAAGGAAAATATGAGGGGCGCAAGCGGATTTTTGTATCCTCACCAAAAAGTTCTTTAGCAAAATATAGCAGGGTTTGTTTTAGGTCGGCAAACGAAACATTTTCATCTACATACAAACCTTCAATCTGGTGAAAAATGCAATGCGATCTGGCCGAAATAGCTTCATTCCTAAAAACACGCCCCGGGAAAATTGCCCTGATTGGTGGTTGGGTGCGTTCCATAACTCGAATTTGCACACTCGATGTGTGTGTCCGCAATAAAATGTCGGGATTTTTTTCAATAAAAAAAGTGTCCTGCATGTCTCTTGCCGGATGTTCCGGAGGAAAATTTAAAGCAGAAAAAACATGCCAGTCGTCCTCAATTTCAGGACCTTCGGCAACGGTAAAACCAAGCCTTCCAAAAATATTTATGATTTCGTTTTTTACCAGAGAAAGCGGATGGCGTGTACCCAGTTTCATGGGTTCGCCTGGCATTGTTAAATCCAATCCGGAATCGCCGCCATCTTCATCTTCAAACGAATCTTTTAAAGCGTTGATTTTATCAAGAGCCAGATTTTTTAAATCATTAATTGCTTTTCCTACTTCTTTTTTTTGGTCGCCGGGTACGTTTTTAAAATCGGCAAAAAGTCGGTTGATGCTCCCTTTTTTGCTGATATATTTTATCCGAAGCTCATCAACTTCTTCCATAGTAGAAGCAACAGTTGAATTAATTTCCTTTTGTAAAGCTTTGATTTTATCTAACATCTTTCACCTGATTTTATTGAGATGCAAAGATAATCATTCAATTGAAAAAGAAATGCGAATAATTATTTGAATATATGTCTGTTTCTAACCGTCTAATTTTCCTGGAACCGGGACTTTTGCATTTTCAATAATTCCCACATCTCCCATTACAAAAATATCTGGCCCAAGTTTCATGTCGGAATTCAGCATTTCATCGAATGTCACTTCTTTTCCGGTATATGCCGAAACTCTTCCCATTATTGCCACCATGTTTGAAATAGCGGTTTGTTCTGCCTCGTTCCTTGGAATATTTTTTCGGATACAAGTGACTAAATCGATGTGTTCCTGTGCATGCCCCCCAATTTTGGCTTTTTCAATGGTTTCAATTATATTTCCCTGGAGATCCAGAATTTTAGGGCTATCCCAGTTGTCGGTAGTGGCAATCCCTTTTGTACCATGAAAAATATCTGATACCTTACCGTCGGTTCCATTAATTTGGCGACACATGCTATGCATCTGGCGTCCATCGTCAAAAGTATAATCAACACTAAAATTGTCGTATTGGTCGCCGGTGGCTCTTTTTTGTCTTGAACCAAATCCTAAAGCTTTTATAGGATGAGTTCCAAAAAACCAATTGGCAATATCGATGTTATGAACGTGCTGTTCAACAATATGATCCCCCGAAAGCCAACACCAATTCACCCAGTCACGAATCATCCACTCCATTTCGCTCCATTCGGCATTTCGGTTTCGATACCAAAGTTGTTGCATATTAAAATAGATATTTGCCGAAATAATTTCACCAATAGCATCTTCGTTCACCCGTTGTAATAATTTGACAAAACTTTTTTCATGACGTTTATGCGTTCCTGAAACAATTTTTAAACCAAGGGATTCAGCCATTTTTGCTGTACTTATTACAGAACGAACACCAACAGGATCTACCGCGATCGGTTTTTCCAAAAACACATGCTTGCGGGCTTTTACAGCTGCCTCAAAATGTTTGGCCCGGAATTTAGGTGGACATGCAAGTATTACAATATCAACGCCCGCCTCTATTACTTTTTCAAAGGCATCGAAACCTACAAAACAATTTTCATCAGCGACTTCAACCCCTTTTTGATTTATGAGTTTCTCTTTGAGACTGTCAACCCGATCTTGAAAAACATCACCCAATGCAACAATAGAAAGCCCCGGACCGGCGTCTAAAAAGTTAATGGCTGCACCTGAACCACGTCCACCGCAACCAATTACACCTGCTTTTAATTCAATACCTTCTGGTGCAATATCCAACAACGGTGGAAAATTTAAATCTCGAGTTTTATACGAATAAAATGACTTACTACTTTCGGCAGGAGTACATGATGAAACTACCCCAGAGCCAATGGCACCAGTTACTCCCATAGCAACAGCTCCTGATAAAAAATCGCGACGTGAAAAATTTTTACTGCTCATTTTGATAAATTTTATGATTTATTTTAATTTTCATATAAACCGGTTCGTGGTCTGAAAATTCAAAATTCTGCGAAAACGTTTTAATTTGTTCAACGTGAATGTTGGGTGAAAGAATATAATAGTCGATAATAGTTACCTCAGTTTTATTTTTCTGAAGGGGAGCATCAATTTCTCGGTTAGTTGGATTTTCCGGATCATAAACAACTTGCCAATCTGATGGGAAAAGCGATGCATCTAACTTTTCGCGTAAAACTGCAGGATATTTTTTATCCACTTCGTCCAAATCGTAATCAGGTGGATTTTGATTCCAGTCGCCGCCGGCAACCACATAATTTCCTTTTTTATATTCTTCAATCATTAAATCCCGGATAATTGGCATTTCGGCCTCACGCAATTTCCCTCCTGCATCGTACGCCGAATTATGCGTATTCATTAGTACTATATCTTTCCCATTATCAAGTTTAAAGAGTGAAATTACAAAACAGCGGTCGAGCATAAAAAGCCGTTTTGGCCATGCATAAGCTGAAAAAAAAGAATATCGTTGCGAAGATTCCGGCTTGTATTTCGACAGGTTCAATTGTCCCATTTCAACCTTTCCCAAAGGATTGGTAAACGGCAGGGGAACAAACTGCACATTGTAATTTGTTCCAAAAGAAGATGCATGTTTTGGAAGCGCTGCCTGAATCATTTCAATTTCATCCTGTTTATTTGTTCGAGCTGAATTTTTATCGGCTTCCTGTAATAATATAAAATCCAAACTGTCAACAGATTGTAGATATTTTAAAATACCATTTGTATATTTCTCTGTTAACTGTTTTGTTGGTCGAACCATTTTCCCACCATCGTAGAAAAAATCCATTTCGGCGCCAAGTCCGCAAAAACCGATATTCCACGATAAAAGAGTAAAAGTAGAATCGGTTAATTCGCCTGGAAGAGCATTTCCGCCGATTTTTAATTCAGTAATTTCATCGGGCCGATAATCGGTAAGAGTGCCCCAAACAATAATTACGGCTAAATAAAGCGCGGCAAAAACAATTGCAAAAACTATTAGCTGGATAATAAGTTTTATAAATCTTTTCATTTTAATTTTTGATTTTCTGCAAATTACACCTTTTTATTTTTGTACCATCTCTGAGATTGTTTAAAATTATTATTTCACTGATGATTTTAGAGATGCCCTTAAATAAAATTCATCAGTAAAAAACTATTTTTATCTTTGAAAAAAACAATCTTTGAAAAATTAGTCATGAAAAAATTATCTGTTTTACTTGTTTTATTTGTCCTGTTGGGAGCTATCACTTTTGTTAATTCACAAGAAATATATTTCCCCGAAAGAGGAGACAACTGGCAAACCAAACCTCCGTCCGGGTTAAAAGTAAACGCTGATAAATTGGAATTAGCTGTAAACTTTGCAAAAGAAAATGAGTATTCAGAATCAAAGGATTTGAGAGTGGCAATTTTAAACGGGTTTCAGCGCGAACCTTTTCATTACATTGCCGGCCCCACAAAAAAACGAGGTGGACCCGCCGGAGTAATTCTTAAAAACGGATATATAATTGCACAGTGGGGCGATGTTAACCGGGTTGACATGACTTTCAGTGTAACAAAAAGTTATCTTTCTACTGTTGCAGGATTGGCGTTGGACGAGGGTTTAATTTCGGATGTTAGCGATAAAACCGGGGATTATGTTTGGGATAGAACTTTCGATGGCGAACACAACAGCAAAATTACATGGGCACATTTGTTAAATCAATCGTCGGATTGGAGTGGCGAATTGTTTGGAATGAAAGATTGGGCAGACCGCCCTCCCCGCGATGGTGGAATTGATGACTGGAAAAACCGAAAACTAAATGAGCCGGGAACTTTTTTTAAATACAACGATGTTCGGGTAAACGTACTTTCATACTCTCTTTTACAAGTTTGGCGAAAACCATTGCCACAGGTTTTAAAAGAAAAAATAATGGATCCGATTGGTGCATCGACAACCTGGCGTTGGTTTGGTTACGACCATGCATGGGTAAATGTTGACGGACTTCAAATGAAATCGGTAACCGGCGGCGGACACTCTGGTGGTGGAGTTTTTATAAATACACTCGACCATGCCCGATTTGGGTTACTTTTTATGAATAACGGAAACTGGAACGGCAAACAGCTCATTTCGGAAAATTGGATTGAACAAGCAACAACTCCTTCAACGGCCAACGAAAGTTATGGTTATATGTGGTGGCTAAACAAAGGTCCGCGAAAAATTGAAGGTGTGCCGGAACATGTTTTTAACGCCTCCGGTTTTGGTGGAAATTATATTGTAGTTGACCAAATTAATAATCTTGTAATTGTAACCCGCTGGCTGAATCCTTCAAAAATGGGGGAAATGATGAAGTTGGTTTATGATTCTTTGAAATAAAATGATTATTCCCAAAATCGTTTTAAAAAACATAGGATATTCTAACTCAATTTTAATTATAAATGGTTCTAATTCAATATTGATTGACACGGGCGTAAAAGCATATTTATACCGATTCAAAAATCTTTTTAGACAATACAATCTAAAGCCCACCGACATAAAATTGATTATTCTTACTCACACACATTACGATCACACCGGGAATTTAAAGGAATTAGTAAAATTAACAGGCGCAAAAGTTCTTGTTCATATAAATGAGTTTGAAAATTTAAAAAACGGGTTTATACAAATTCCCAAAGGAATAAGTTTAAGAACCCGTATTATTTCAAAAATAGGACGAATAATTTACCCAAAATATGCCTCTTCAAAACCTTTTGTTTCAGACTTTATAAATGAGGATGATTTTGATTTAAGCAATTGGGGAATTGATGGAAAAGTCATCTCAACTCCGGGACATACAAATGGTTCGCAAGCAGTTTTGTTGGGCCAAAAACTTATTTCAGGAGATACCTTCATTAATTTGAAGAACGGTACTATTTTTCCGCATTTTGCCGACGATCCAAAAACTTTGCTAAAAACCTGGCAGCAACTTTTCAAGCTTGAAATTGATGAAATATATCCCGGACATGGCTCCAAAATGAAGATAGAAAAAGTTTTCCCGGAGTTTGAAAAGTGGAAAGAAAAAATTATTGATTAGCCTCGAAATTAATCACAGATGACGCTAGAATTCAAAAAACTAAATTTGATTTTTACTTTATCTCAAAAGTTGTTGTGCCAATGTTATTCCCATCGGCAAAAAGATCGACTGTATATAAACCTACCATCAGATCTGGTTCTGTGGTATTGTCCCAGAAAATAGCTACCGGTAATTCTTTGCCTTCGTAATTTATATTACGCATGGCCGAATATTGAATTTTTAAATCTTCAAATTGAAATAAATTGTCGGGCGATTTGCTCATTAACAATTGATCGGGGCGCATTATCCGGGCATAAATATTTTTTGATCCCCTTTTAGTTGTAACGTTTTTTCCAAGCACAAAATATATCCTGATTTTTTCTGTCCGTTTAGCATATTTTGTTGTTTTACTTCTGTTATTTAAAGGTGAAGCAAGTAATTCGCGTACTTCTAACATTGCTGCCCGTTGAAGGTTTTGTTGCAATTCTTCTTTGTCCTGGCTAAGCCTGACATTTTGCGATTCTACTTTTTTGTATTGCTCTTTAACCTCCAGGTTTTCAGCCATCAATTCTTCATTTCTTCGGTTCAGAGAATCAATTTGTACCACAAAATCTCGCATTATCCCGCGTAATGTAGTCACCTGTTTTTGATAGCCCGAAATTTTATTAAAACTTACTTTTTTTGTTTGTTCAACTTCAACTAATAAATCCCTCACTTTTGTTTGTGCAATTAAAAGTTGTTCGGTTATCGTGTCGTTTTCGATTTCTAACGAGTCGTAGCTTGCTACAATTTCTGTTAATTCAAATTGAATAGAATCTTTTTCGGTTTTAATGTCATCAAGAATTAAATTATGCTCCCTGCGTTGTAATAAAAATAAGATAACAACTGCAACTAAAACTACCGATAGTGCAATTACAATTATATTATTTCGCCTGTCTTTTGTTTTTTGCTTTTTCTGAAAGTCCAACTCACTCATATCCGAAGATTTTTATTTTATAAGGTACGAACGTTGCAAAATTAAGAATCTTTTATGCGGTAGCAAATCAAATATTGATGTCAATTAAAAACATGTCAACTAATATTTACAATTTTTTTGTTGACAACATTTTTAATTACCACTTTATGCCAATGTAATTTTATAAAAAACCACAAATCCGGGTTGGAAAGAAAAATAATTTTGTGTTAAAAGAAAGAAACTTTATTCACGTTGTAAATAAAAAATTGCAGAATCAATAACAACATTCGATTTATCATAAGTTGTCCCTTCAATTTTAATCTATGCCCTTTGTCTAACATTTTAGTTTTAAAGAACTGTTCAACATGCCAATCATTTTCACCTTTTATAATTTTTCTTTCACCCAACGGCACTAATTTTATTTCATCGAATAAAATAATAGTTTTTATTTCTGAAGATCCAGCTTTTGCTTCTTCTTCCACTTTAAACCTTCCGCAAGAGATGTGAATATTACAAATTTCTGATTTAACAGAAAATTCGCTGCCCCTGCTAGCATTAACACTAATAAAACATTCATTCTCATCGGGCGAAATTATTTGTTCTGATTGTTGCCCATTTTTTGGGCTTCCCAATTTTTCAGTGTAAAAATATATACCAATTACTAATAATACCAATTGTACTTTGAAATGCTGCATGGCAATTTCGAAGTTTATAATGGTTAATGCCGATACTACAACAAAGGAGTATGCTGAGTAAAACGAAAGTATGCGACATTTGATTGTTAAATCGGTATAATAGAATACCAATTATTATTGCTCGTCCTTGTCTTTTTGGGGTTTATGTCAATTTTAGCCCCTAATTTATTTGTGACCGATAATAACAGGAAGAAAATACCTGCCAACACAAATATGTGCGGCAAGGGGTATTTGCCAAATTTTCAATTATTTCTAACATTTTAATTGATTTATGTTTGATTAAATTTACGGCATTATTTTCTCAGAAGCAACTGAAATTCAAAACTTTTAAGTTCATTTTTTAATAAGGAGGTGTGGTTAGCCCGATCTCCTTTTTGTTAACTTTCAGTAACAAATAGAAAATGATGGTTTGGATAAATAGTTAGTTCAAAAACCCAGGGATATTTTTGTTTTTACTTTTTAGAATTCTAATATTGAATTTTTATTTTAACCATGCAGCTTTGAAACATCTAGTTATTAAAGAAAATTTCCGATTTTTACTCCAAAATATATCGTTCGTGGAGAAGTTGGCCCGTAAATATACGATGGATCCCGAAAAGCACCAGTATCCAGATCATCCTGGAAGGAGTTTAAAATATTTTTTACTCCCGAATTCAATTCCATTATTATATCATCAGAAAGTTTAAGTTCGTAAGTAATTTTGAGGCCGGTATCAATAAACGAATTTGATTTACGAAGCTCGCCAGCGCCTGGATCCTCAATTGTAGGCCCAAAATAAGGAACCAGCATCGATCCGGTGTAATTTGCCGTGGCAGCAATGCTAAATCGTAATGCCGGGCTGTAGCTAAAACTTAAATAACCATAATTATTGGGCGATCGGAAAAATCGGGTTTCGTTAAATTCATGAGGAACTTCGTAAGCTGTTTTCTGAAAAGTAAATCCCGACTGTATTTGGAAAAGTGCCGATGGGGCAGCATTTAATTCCAGATTTAAACCTTTAACAACTGCACCTTCCGTTGCATTTACCCTTGTATAAACCACAATTCCATTTTCATCAGGTAATCCATATTCATTAGCAAACGGGTCGTTTAACCTGGTATAAAAACTTTCAGCCAGCAATTGGGTTTCCCACTTTCCGAAATGGTTTGTAAAATCGAGTGAAAATGTAAAACTATTTGATGTCTCCTGTTTCAAATCCTGGGCATTCTCATGGATCACTTTCCTAGCTCCAGAAGCTTCAATATGCAAGTCCTCATCAAAAATCTGGGGAGCACGAAATCCTCCGGCATAACCAATCCTGGCCTGCAATCCATGAGATACGTTGTAAAGTAAATTTATTCTCGGACTAAAAACATTACCAACTACTTTGGGTGTCAGATTTAAATTATCGGCAACAACATAATGGTCAAAACGTAATCCTGCCGAAAAAAAAGCTTTTTTGAATTTCCATTCATTTTGTAAGAATGCTGCTGTTGTTGTTAATTGTTGTTTAGCTACTTCTGTATTTCCAAAATGGATGTCAATATCCGGATCAAAGTACCCCAGTTTCGTATCGTTAAGTTTGCTTCCATTGTTTTCGGCACCCATAGTAATTACCGATGGAGAAAACAAAAGCCAACCCAAATTTCGGGAATACTGAACTCCTGCTGTATATGTAAAATCTTCGGTAAAACCGTATGCTGCCGGATCCTGATTGGCTCCATAATATGTTTCACGTTTAACTTTTTGTGCTGAAAAAAATGCTGAAAACTGGTCGTTTTCGCGCGCCAACAAATCGAAATTAAAAGCTCCCGAATTAATTTGATGCCGAACAACTTCAGCAATTTGAGCTTCATGTGGGGGAAGTTCAAAACTGTCCCCCCCTCTTCGAAATTCATTAATATTAAAAAAATCTGCAGTTAATTTTCCACGAGACGCTACCCTGTGATACAAACGGGCTCCCAAAGTTGTATTATCAATAGAGGTCATTTCCGAGAAACCATCGTTGTTTAAATCAAATGCTCCCCTGTTTCTATGCAGGCCAAAAATGCTCAGGCCACTTTTAAAATCATCGGTAACAAACGATCCATTAAAATTTAAACTATAATCCGATTTTGCACCTCCACTTTCGTTTTCTAATCCAGCGCCAACAACACCCATGGACGAACCTGCCGAAAAAGTATTATTGACCGGGTCTTTGGTAATTAAATTAATAGTGCCTGCAATGGCATTGCTGCCGTACATTGCGGAACCTCCTCCGCGCACTACTTCAATTCTTTCAATCATGTTAGCAGGAATAAGTTCTATGCCATAAACACCTGCCAATTCACTAAACACCGGACGAGAGTTAATTAGTATTTGTGTATAATGGCTTTCCATTCCATTCATCCTAACCTGCGAAAAACCACAATTCTGACAGTTGTTCTCTAATCTAAGTCCGGGAGAAAAACTCAACCCTTCTGATAAAGTGACATTTTGTGTGCGAGACATTATTTTAGCCCCAATATTATTAACAATGGCGGCTGCTTCACGACGACTTTTTTCATTCCGGTCAGCCGATATTACAACCTGATCAAGACCAATATTGTCGGGTTCAAGTTCAACGCGTAAAGTAATACTTTTATCTTTTTCAAAATTGAGTGATTCCTCAAACGTTTTATAGCCAATTGCAGTAACAACAACAATTTGTTTCCCTAAAGGAATGTCAGTCATTTTAAAATGCCCGGTGGCATCGGCTGCAGTACCTAATGTGGTTCCTTTAATGGTAACAGTTGCAAACGGGATGTGTTGTTCGCCCGATTTTATATCGCCAAATAACATGGCATCTGTATCCTGGGCTTGTACTGAAAAGGCATTTATCAACAATAGAATAAATAGGATGGAATAATATTTCATTTAGATTTTTTATTGAATTTAAACTGATGATTTAGATTTGAGTTTTAAAATAAACTACGCAAAAACAAAAGGAGGCGATCTGCCTGTGTTTATTTTTAAGAAAGCAGTATAATCATTAATATCATTCAAATTTATTATTCTTGAAAAGCAAGTTGACCTATAATTTTCAGGTGTAAAAAATTGGTTATAATCGCCAAAGTCTAATTCAAGTCCATAAAAAACGACTATCTGATTATTCAAATTATCGTGGTTTTTTGAAGTATTATCTTCGGCAGGATTATTTAAAGGGTGAGTATGTGTAACTATTTTACCATTAGTAAATATATGTGAATGAGAATTCATTGTTGAATTATTCAAAAACATAAAATACAACGGTAAAATTAACAGGAGTACGATTCTGCTATTTCCCCTCTTTTTAAATGACATAAACAGAATAACAATTAAAACTTAAAAATTCCTATTTTAGATACATTGAAATTTAATGAATAAATGAGAAGGAAAAAACCAACAATTAAAATGACGAGTTACGGAGTTTATTCCAAATGGGATCGTAGCAGTAAAAAGATTCCCAAAATCCGGAAATTTACCACAGTTATTAACGCTGAAATAGATATTGAATTTGGTTACGTTTTACTTATTAAAAAAGGGAAAGGCGAAACGCTAACATTTAAAATTGAACATCCACCATTTACCGATGAGTCAGGCAAAATCAGGCCTCCGTTTACCGGCGAGCAATTTATTCGGACCAATGATTTTGAATTTTACCTTGGCGATTGTGTTTGGGAACCCTTGGAAGATAAACTTGGCATTTGGGAACTTACTACTTATCATAACGGGGAGGTGGTTGCACATAAGATATTTGAACTCAGGAAAAAAAATTAATGCCAATAATAAAATTTAATTTGAAGATTTTTTATTTGCTTATCTTAAAAATGAACTCCGAGAATTATAGTCAATCTTTTTACTTTGAAACAGAAACATATTTAATCCAAATAAAAAATTAACACTTTTGCTATTTAGGGTGTCGAAAGCGTTCAGGTTGTCGGTTGCTGCGTAAATTTGATATCTTTCCCCATCAAATAATACCCCCAACCCCAAATTATAAAGAGAGTAATTGCTATACGACCAAGTTCCGGTAAAAGCCCATTTTTTATTTGGCGAGTATGTTGTGCCTACTGTTGCTTCCACTAAAAAAACGTCGTAAAAAACAGTTGATTTTAACAAAGCACTGAAAGTAATTTTTGTGTTGTATTTATAAGTAGCCCCAATGTACGATTTTGCAAACAACCAGGTTTTAAATGAATTGTCGCTTTCAAAAGGAAGAAAAATTGAACTTATAGTATCTGTGTATGAACTGAAATAGTTTTCGGCATTAAATCCATCCAGGTTCTGGGTAGAAAAATAAAGGCCATCAAAAAGATATTCACCTTTCGAAATTAGTTGTTGTGGTTTTGCCCCCCAGCGAATAAAACCTACATCGTTAACAGATCCTGAAAGGTTAATTTTTTCATTAAGCTCGTATGTAAAACCAAGGTCGATTGCAACTCCATAATTTTTAAGGGAAATATAAGGCCAAAGCATCTGATCTTGTAATGAAGCAATATCAAAATTTATAGATCCATCTCCTTTTTGGGTGTTTAATATTGGTGCTGAAAGGTTTACGTTTATGTCGGTTGCAAGGAATGATTCAGAGAAATCGTCGTTGGTTTTTATTGATGCTAAAAATTTTGTAGTTCGTGCTGCTACATTTCCCCGGAGAAGTTTTAAATGGGCCCCAACTATTAATTTTTCGGAAATAGATTTTGACAGGCCAAAGGAATATTCGTGGTACATTATTCCGTTAAACGAATAATTATTTAAATCGATTGTACGTGGCTTATTGTTTGCCAGATCGGCATTTCCATGGCGTAAATCGACAAAAGTTTCCGGGAAAGTAAAATAGATATCGTTTTTATTTGAAATTGCAAAAGAAGCATAGAATCCATTTTTTAATTTTTTACCGGCAAATAATAGATTGTTCGAAATATTGGCATGTATGTAATTAGTGTTTCTTAGGTTTTTTTCCATAGAATCGAAATTCCAGAAAAGTACAGAATCGGCGGCCCCGGTTCCCCGGTTAAACATTTTGTTGAAAGTAAGTGAAGAATTGGCCAGTGAAAAACTTAGCGAGGGGCTCAGAATAACCAACGAACGATTGTATTGAACAGCAGGGTTCAATTGGTTCCCGTTGGGGTGGATGCCCATAAAGTACATTGTTTTGTCTTGTCCTGTGGCAGAAAAGGCAGTTATTAATCCACAAAATAAAAAATATAGTAAAGCAACCCTGATTTTCATATTATCACCTAGAAATTAATTTTTGCGAAACCCGTAATTTCTATCTCTAAACCCTGTCCTGAATAAAAGTCGACAATTTCGCCAGAATTGCTGTCGCGAGTATAAAAATATGCATTGGAAATCAGATGTTTGCAGCCTTTTAATGTGCGGATTTGGGCGTTTGTTTTATCTACCCAAATATTTGATTCTGCAGGTATTTCAGTAAATTCAGAACCCAGAATATGGATTGGTTCATTAAATAGCGAATCTAGAATAATATAATTTTCGTCTGCGAAATAGGCCTGCATATCTAATTCAAATGGGAAATCGTTTTTTATTTTTGTTTGAAGTTTTATCAATTCGAGATTATCTTCTAAATTTTCGAGGCTCGATAAGTTAAGCGACGTTGTATCGTCCAAACCAATCTGAGTTAACCTGAAACTTAATGGGATGTCGGCCTCAACTCTCGATATCATTATGTCTTGTTCTCTAATAAAATTATAAGCGTTTGGGTCGTTTGGGTTAATTTCAAATTGCCCGTCGATAACCATTTGTTGCGGAAATTTACTTGCGAGTTGATCCAGGTTGCTATTAGGATCGATTTCGAATACTGTTGTTGTAAACTCATTTTCCGAACCCAGGGGAGGGGCTTCAACCAAAATGGATTTAGGTACTCCTGTAATTTCTTCAAAAGCACCATCTTTAATAAAACCAATCTGTGTAAATTCAAAACTAAATGGAAACCCAAACTGATTAAGAAATAAAAGATTAATTTGTGGTTCTCCCAGATCAAGTTCTATAACTTGTTCTCCCAGTGGGTTTTCACTAAAAAGATCAATATAAATTGGATCCAGGTCAATCGAAAATCCACCTAATTTTCCGTATGCTGAATTAATGTCGAAATTGAACATTTTAAATGAAATTGTTGGATCGTGAATATTATTATCGGTCGATTTACCCATAATATTGTATCCAAGTTGAACCGTAAAAATGCCTTTTGAATTTTCCGATGAATTTATTTTTAGCTTGCCATTTTCGAGGTTGAAAGTTATTTTATGGTTTTCGGCAGTAGGTACAAAGTCTAAAATACGAATGTTTTCTCCCTCTGAATCACAAAGATTGGGAAGTGTTATCGAAAATTTCGAATCGTAATTTTCCCATGTTTTAAAGTCAAATTCAATTATTCCTGAATTTAATAAAAGCGAATCAACCTGTTGTTCTTGTAAAATAGAATCGAGATGTAAATTAAAATAAGTTTCCGGGCTACTTATGGAAACCCCATTTGAAACTCTGGGCAATGTAATACTGTCGTTTAAAAGTAGTTGATCTCCCATTAAGTCGCTCATTAATTCATCGATTTCGAGAGTGTCAATATTTTGCTTAAAAATAAGGTGCAAAATGCCATCTTCTCCAGGATAAAGAAACATTGAAGAATCTTCATCAGGCTTAAATACTTCGGAAAGGGTTAAATTACCTTTGGCAATGGGCAATCCAAATTCGGGAGAAATGTTTAGTTGGGCATCTGGTATATCTTTAAACTCTTTGACACAAGAAAAGATAACCGGTAAAATCAGGCAAAGAATAATAATTTTGATATGTTTCTTTAAATCCACTTTTGAGCTTGCATTAACAAGAGAATCCCAAATTTAGTTTATTTCTTTATTTGAAGGTAAAAAAGTATGATATATTATGAATTTTAGGATACTGTTTTGATTTTATTTATCTGAATTATTATGATGTGTTTTTTTAAATAATTGTGCCGATGTAATCGGGGAAAGCTGATCTAACAAAAATTTCACTAGCAATTCAAAAGGCAATCTAATGCAATATAAATGAGAAGATGAATGGTAAAATTCAAAGTAGTCACTTAATATCTACATAAAAATTACTACAAAATTCTCCCCGGCTCACGAACTTCTTCACCTTTTACTTTTGTAAGATTATCGCCCAACTCTTTTCTGGCTTGTTCGGCAATTTTACTTAATTGTTCAACAATCTCAGGATTTTCCGCTGAAACATCGGTGGTTTCCGAAATGTCATTCTTCAAATTATAAAGTGATATTTTCTCTAATTTAACTTGTGTAGTTGGTCCCGGAAATCCATCCATACCCGGTTCGTTTAATAAATATGAACGGTAAGAATGTGGAAAATAAAGTTTCCAGTCGCCTTTACGAATTGCGCGTAAACCACCTCCATAATAACACCAGAACTCATCGCGGGTAACAACATCTTCGCCATTTAAAATGGGTAAAAAGCTTATGCCATCAATTTTCTTCTCAGGCAAAGCTGCTCCTGTTATTTCTGCAATTGTTGGCAAAACATCAATTGTTGATGCGATTCTATCGATTGTTTTTCCGGCTTCAATTTTGCCCGGCCACCACATTACACATGGCTCACGATGACCACCTTCCCAAACCGAACCTTTTCCTTCTCGTAGCGGAGTTGCCAACCCTGCGTGATTTCCATAGTTCATCCATGGCCCGTTGTCTGACGTAAAAATAACCAGTGTATTTTCATCAATCCCATTATCTTTTAATGCTTTTACAATTTCACCAACCGACCAGTCAACTTCCATAACTACATCGCCATATAAACCTTGTTTGCTTTTCCCTTTAAATTTTTCAGAAACTGCAATTGGCACATGAACCATTGAATGTGGAACATACAAAAAGAATGGATTCTCTTTGTTACGATTGATAAAATCAACAGCACGTTCTGTGTAAAGTGTTGTTAATTCGCCTTGTTCTTCCAGTGTCCAAACCTCTTTCACTTTTTCGTTTCCCTCCATTAACGGAAGTGGTGGATATTCTCGTTTCCTTGGTTTTGTAACAACTTCTTTGTCTTTTACCGCAATCCCGTCGTAATCAACCGGCCACATATCGTTTGAATATGGGATTCCAAAATATTCATCGAAACCTTGCTGCAAGGGTAGAAATTCTGTGGGACGACCCAAATGCCATTTGCCAAAAATAGCGGTTTTATAACCCAGCGGTTTAAGCATTTCTGCAATTGTTGTTTCGTTGGGATTTAGCCCCTCTTTTGATTGTGGTCCGTAAGCACCGCGAACACTAACACGGTCGCAATAACAACCTGTCATTAACGAAGCCCGTGAAGCACTGCAAACCCCAGTTGCTGAGTAGAAATTGGTAAAACGCATTCCCTCGGTTGCCATTTTGTCGAGGTTTGGAGTCTCAAATTCAGTGGCTCCAAAACAGCCTAAATCGGCGTAACCCATGTCATCGATAAAAATTACAACAACGTTTGGAAGCTTTTTCTCAGTAGTTGTCTGACAAGAAATTGCAAAAAGTAGAACAAAAATGAAAAATAAGTTTTTTAGTTGCATGGTTTTAAATTTTGTGTTGAATTTCAAAGATAGTAGAAAAAAAAGGATGCCATCTCTCTATTTTGCATAGAAAAAGATGGCATCCTTAAATGAGACTTCGACTTCGCTCAGTCTGACTAATGTTAAACAAAGGATTCCATCTCAGTTTTTGCAACACATAAAGATGGAATCCTTAGATGGACCCAGAAAGGGACTTCTATTATTTGCTCAAATCTTTAATCCGAAGGTTTCTGAATTTCAGTTCCGAACCGTGTCCCAGAAATCCAATATAACCTTTGTCGCGTTTTAGCCCGGGATGATTTTTGTGGTCTAAAGTTCCATTTTTGCTGGCTTCGGCAAGGTCGCCATCTAAAATAACTTGTCCGTTTAATGTGACTTTAATTTTAGAACCTTTCAAAAATACCTCTTGCGAATTCCATTCACCCACCGGATTTAAAAATCCACGTTTGGCTGGGATAATTCCGTAAGCCGAACCGTGGTACTGATAGTCTTCCAAATTGGCATAAATTGCGGCAGTATTATCCAGAATTTGTAATTCTGTTGCAACGTAAGCGGCATCGCCCACAAGTGGTGCACGTATTCCAAGTCCGTTATTTGCACCCGGTGTCAGTTGAAAATCAAAACGAAAAACAAAATCGCTGTACTCTTTTTCAGTGAAAAGATTTCCGTGACCACCCATTTTTGGATTTACAATTAATTCACCATTTTTGGCATAATAGTCAGTTTTATTTCCTTGCCAGCCATCTAAATTTTTTCCATTAAACAGTGCCTCAAAACCTGTTGTCTTTTCCTCTTCGGTCAAACCAATTTCTTTGGTATTAATTTCGCGAACATAAACATTTCTAAAAGCCAATTCATTTCCATGAGCTTGCAATTCAATTGCCCCGGTTTCAAAAATCGGAATTTCACGATTCCAGTAGTTGTCCATTTTAATATTATCAACAACTAATTCGCCGTTTAAATAAATGGTTACGTTTTCGCCAATCATTGTAATTCGGAATGTGTTCCATTCGGCAATTGGATTATCGGCAACTTTTAGAGGGTCGCGAACATTGTCCTTATTGTTGTTATACAAACCGCCGGAACCAACTTGTGCTCCAACTTCAACGCGCGATGTATCCCAAATCTGAACCTGTGGAGTTCCGCGCAGATAAATTCCACTGTCTC
The DNA here is from genome assembly GCA_018648265.1 of Prolixibacteraceae bacterium. GTDB lineage: Bacteria > Bacteroidota > Bacteroidia > Bacteroidales > Prolixibacteraceae > Draconibacterium. The sequence continues at coordinate 22,775 of JABGRN010000035.1, forward strand.
CTTTTTTGGTAATCAGCCAGTCAACAATCATTTCAAAATCGGCATAATCTTTTACCGAACACAGATTGTGTCCTTTACCGCTAAAAACAATCATACCATCTTTTACACTCCAATTTTCACTCACCGAATTGTCGGCCTCCGCTTGTTTTTCTGCCAGCTCATTTTCGCTCATTTTCGCACGCGTTATCGGATTTCCTACCAAACCTTGCCAGCCTTCTAAATTTTTACCGTTGAACATAGAAACAAAACCTTCGCCTTTTGGCATCTCATCCAGATACTTATTGATGTTGATTTTATCGTACTGACTATCTTCTCCACCTAATTTCGATTCAGCACTTTCCAATAAATTTCTAACTAATTTACCTGAAAAACCATTGTTTTCATTGTTGCTCGGTAAAGCAATTCTCATAATGGAAAATGCAGTTGCTTGTTCCAACTCTTTTTCAGCTAAAAATTGTTCTAAGTAAATAAGTGACAGAAATGTTTTTAGATTTCCGATGGCAGAAATAACACTATTTTTTTCTTCGGAAGAAGCTGCAAAAGGCATAATTTTACGGTACTGTAACAACTTTTGGTCGTCGGGTAAATCTGCTGAACGAACCATTCTTACAAAGCTCGAAAATGCTTTTGTTTGAAATTCGCCACTTGTAGTTTTGCAAATTTCGTAAAGTGATTTTGAAGCTGAATAATCTTTCCAACTTGTTAATGCTTCGAAAGCTGCATCTTTTACTGAACCTGTTGAAGTATTGAAATAGTCGCTTACTGTTTCCAAAGCAACATCCCCTCCAATTTCGGGTAGAATGGTAATAATTTTTTCTTTTTTATTGCTTGAATTTAAGGCAGCAAACAGTTTCCCATCTTTCTCTTGCTCTGTTTCAACTCCCTGTGCAGCTTCTACAATTGCCATTTGAACTTCGGCAATTTCATTTTCGTCTTGAACAGAAAGTAGAAGTTTAATCAATTTGTCTAAATCTTTCTCGGCTGAAACTCTTTTCAAAGCACTAAAAGCTGCTGCTTTTTCAACTGCGTCATCAGAATTGGTTGCTTCTAAAATCACATTGAAATACTGACTACCTGCTTTGGCTGCAATAATTTCTATAAGTGCTGCTTTTGTTTTGCCTGAAGTTTTTTCAAGCTGAGCAGCAAGTGGAGCCAAATGATTTTTGTCTAACAATTGATTGAGAACTGTTTTTGTGGCGTCAACATCATTTCCTTTTGCGAGGTGTGCTATTAGGGTTGATGTTGCTTCTATTCCTTGCAATTTTGCCAATGCAACAACTGCCTCTTCGCGAACAATATTAGATGTTGAGCTCAGGTTCTCCTTTACAAAACCGGCAGCTAAATTATCGCCACGATTTCCAAGCATATAAATAATTTCGGCTTTAGTTTCAGGATTTACATTTACGGCTTTTGCTGTCCATGCGCGAGTGTCAGCAACTCCGCCAATTTTTTCAGCTAAATTTAGTGCCGAATAACGGAATGCCTTGTTACTGTTATCAACAGCATCTAGTAAAAGTGGAGTGACTTCGTAACCCAAGTATTTTGAATAAATAGTTAAAGCCGACGAGTAATTGTGTAAAAGGTCAGCCGATGTATTTGCCTTGAAAATTGCTTTGCATGCTTTTTTCATTAATTCAATTTCATTTCGTTCACCCAAACGATTTGTATAATTCAAAAATGCTTCGGCGGCATTTGTTGCTTCGTATTTAAAACCAACCGCAATTGCCTCTTTTAAAATTGGTTTGTATGAATCTGGAGAACCAATATTTGCCAAAGCAGCTAACACAGCCTTTTTTATGCAGGGTTTGTCCGTGCCCATCAATGCGGTTAATTGTTTAAGCGACCCGTTGCATTTTAATTCACCCAAAGCACGCACCAAAGTTGCTTTTGTTCTTCCTTCAACAGAAGGTAAAGCAGCCATAAATTCTTTGGAAACAATTTTCATTTCCAGTGATAAAAGTGTTTGTGTTGCCGGTTCGCAAAGGTCAGCATCGGTTAAATATCCCGAAATTTCGGCAATAGTTTTTTTACTGGCAACCAAATTTAATTGGTTCAATAAAAATGTTTTTACTTCAACATCTTTCTGCTCTTTTAAAGCTATCAATAGGTTGTCTTCTGCAAAAGCTCTGGCCTCGCATTTCCCAAACTGACTGGCGTAGCGACTCAAACTATTTATGGCGAAACGAACTGCAGTGTCGTCACCGTCTCCGGGAGGAGTTAGCATGGCAGTTAATTTCTGAAATCCTTCCGTCTCCAATTCTATTAATTCGTTCATCGCTTTATCGCGGTGAGCTAAATTCTTGGTTGGCATTTGTGCTAAAACATCGGCAACTTTTGTGTCTAGCGTTCGATTGTCTTGCGCAAAACTTCCGGTTGAAACGAGTGCTAAAACCAGAATTGCAATTATTTGTGATATATATTTTTTCATCTTTTCAATAATAAATAATCATTCATCAATAATAAATTAAATACTCCACGGTGCTCGCATTGGTTGATTAATCAAGCGGTTTGCACCTTCGTCGTCGATAAACTCTAATTTATCCGGGTCGAAGTTTAGTGTGCGCCCCAAACGAACGGCAACAATTCCAAGATTCACCAAAGTAGCAGAACGGAATCCATTCATTTCGTTCAATGCAAATTTCTTGCGTGTTTTAACCGACTCAGAGAAAATACCAATTTGTGGTTCTGGTTCGGGCAAAGTTTTTATGAAACTCTTCAAGTTTGGAATGTCGGATTTAAATCCCTGGTAAATTTTACCATTTGGACCTTCGATGTAAGCCGCGTCTTTATCTTTGTTTTCGCCATCGAGAATAATCTGACAGCCATCTGCATATGTGTAGGTTACACGTCTCCACGAGCCAACTGCATCGTAATGTTGTTGAGGTGCATCCACCTCAATTTTTACCGGGCTGGTTTCATCTTTTCCAAGCATATATTGAACCGGGTCAAGATAATGTTGTCCCATGTCGCCTAATCCACCGCCATCGTAATCCCAATATCCACGGAAATTCGCATGAACACGGTGCTCGTTATACGGTCTGTAAGGTGCAGGCCCGAGCCACATGTCGTAATTTAAGTTTTCAGGAATTGGTTGAGGTTGTAAGTTGTGTTTTCCACTCCAGAAGAATTTCCAGTTATACCCTGTAATTCCGCTAACCGTAACTTTTAATGGCCAGCCAAGAATTCCACTGTCAATAACTTTTTTTAGCGGTTTAACATCAGTACCCAATCCGTAGAAATTATCTTTAAAACGAAACCAAGTGTTCAAGCGGAACATTCTTCCGTGCGCGTTGACTGCTTCAACTACACGTTTTCCTTCGCCAATTGTTCGTGTCATTGGTTTTTCGCACCAAATATCTTTTCCGGCTTTTGCAGCTTCAACCGCCATTAATCCGTGCCAGTGCGGTGGCGTGGCAATGTGTACAATGTCAACTTCGGGCAGTTGGCAAACTTCGCGGTAGTCGTCGAATTGCTTTACATCGTAATCGATTAGACTTTGTGCTTTTTCAAGGTGCAGTTTATCAACATCGCAAATGGCAACCACGCGGGTTCCTTCGTAAGGAATGTGTCCGCGCCCCATTCCACCAACACCGATAATTGCTTTTGTTAACTGGTCTGATGGTGCAATAAAACCATTTCCGCCCAGTACATGGCGAGGAACAATAGTCATTCCTACTCCTGCAGCCAGGGCACTTTTTAAGAATCTTCTTCTTGTAGATTTATTGTTTGAATCCATTTTAAATTGGTTATATATTATTTGTTTTTCACTAAAAGAGCAATGTCAAAAATACGAAAGTTTTTAAAATTAATTTTAAAGAGTTTAGGTGCTTTTTAAAAAAATAAGAAACTGTTGAAAATTTCGTTAATGATTTGTTGAAAAATAAGTTCAACCAGTTTTACATCGGTTTAATTCGTTTTCTATCTTTAAGAAATTCCAAAAAACTAAGCGTTTTATTATGAAGAATATTCCTGTAATCACCGTTTCCGGAAAATCGTTGGCAGAAACTTACGAAACAGCGTTAATTAATTTGTATGAAAAAGGAACCCGATTCAAAACACAATACGACAAACCTGGAGATCCGCTAAGTATAGATTGCACAATGAACATGACTATTCAGGAACCGGAAACTGACCCAATGATTCACATGGCATTTCCGGGAGGAATTGACGATTTGAAGGAATATGTTTTAGAATTGAAAGGTTACAAAGACCACTGGGTGAAAAATATTAATGACGAAAAAGATACCCGCTGGGAATATACTTACCACGGGCGAATTAAAAATTATGGTGTTTGGAAAGATTTGGTTGATGGAGAGTCGGTTGAAGTTGGCCCATTTAAAGTTGACCAAATTGAAAGTGTAATCAATAAACTTTCTGATCAACCATTTACACGCCAAGCACAAATGATTACCTGGATGCCGAATTTGGATCTCGATTGTTACGACCCACCTTGTTTGCAATCGTTGTGGTATCGTATTTTAGAAGATGAGGATGGTGTCTACTGGCTAAATTGTAATATTCGTTTTAGAAGCAACGATGCATGGGGAGCCAGTTTTATGAATATGTTTGGTTTTATTCAATTTAACAAAGAAGTGATTGCTGCCGGAGTTGGCAAGAAAACCGGAAAGACTGTTAAACTGGGTCGTTTAAACTGGCAAGCCGATTCGTATCATATTTATGGCAAAGATATAAAAGCTGCCAAAGAACGTCTTTTTGATCGGGTTGTTGACATGCCTTTTGAAGAACGAACTATGCCTTTTAATGATCCTTTTATTCGAGATATGTACGACCAGGCAGAGCCGGTTGTTGTTCAAAAAATTAAGGATTTTGATGAGCGACATTAAAGAAAGTTGGCAGTCTCAGTTTTCGGTGTTCAGGTTAAAAATTCCGATTCATTAAAATATAATGCTGAAATGCCTACTAAAAATGTGATTTACATGTTATGATATAAAAACGATGTTGATTGTTGGGATAAAAGTAAAATAATTGTAAAAAACGTTCAATAGTTGTTAAATTAGTTGGAAATGAAAATTCAGAAAACCTATGCAAAAAGAATTTTTAAATGAAATGGTAACTGATTAAAATGAGATCAAAACGATTCTTGAGAAATTATTGGGTAATTCGATCATAAAATGTATTTTTATTGGTTGCAACTAATTTAAATTCAACAATATATTTAATCAACAATGGCATCAAAGAATGTAGTTTTTCGAGATGCTTTTAAATTATAACCTAAAATGAAAAAAAAATTATCGACTCGAAGGACATTTGTAAAAAAAACAACGATTGGGGCAGCGGGTGTTGCTTTAACAACAAGCGGAATGTCATCTGTTTTTGCAGGGGTATTTCAAGATTCAGAAAAACTTGCATTGCTTGGTGGGATTCCAGTACGTCCGAAAGGTTCTACCCTGGAAGCAAATTGGCCTATTTATGATGAATCGGATATTCAAATGTATCTCGATGCGTATAAATCAAATTGGTCGGAACACAGTTTAGACCCGGAGGAATTTGGGCAACAATTTCAAAAAAAGTATGCAGAACTCATGGGGGTTAATTATTGTGTAATTACAAATGCCGGGACTAATTCACTCGAAGCTGCACAACGGGCTTTGGATATTGGCCCTGGTGATGAGGTCATAACACAGACCAATACTTATGTGGCAACTGCCCAAAGTACCTTTAACTTATTTGCTTTGCCTGTTCTTGTTGATTCCGATCCTGAAACATTTATGATAAATCCTGATTTAATAGAAGAACATATAACACCGAATACAAAGGCAATTCTTCCGGTACATATTGGCGGAGCTGCTGCAGATATGGACAAGATAATGGCGATTGCAAAAAAGCACAACCTGGCTGTTATTGAAGATGTTTGCCAGGCTCACATGGGTGAGTGGAGGAATAAGAAACTGGGTACAATTGGTGATTTAGGGTGTTTCAGTTTTCAGCAATTTAAGAGTTTGGCTGCTGGTGAAGGTGGAGCAGTGATTGGTGATGATGAAAATCTTATGACCAGGATTGGTGGATATGTTAATAATGGAAGGGATCCGCAACAGATGGGAAGAACCTTTCCAGGAACAAATTTCCGTCCTTCAGCTTTTCAGGCGGCCAATGCGTTGTCGCAGGTGAGACGGTTGGAAGATCAAAGTACACTTCGTGATGAAAATGCGTCACATCTCGAAAAATTACTTTCAGAGATTAAGGGGGTCAGGCCTACAAAAAAATATGCCGGGCAAACACGCCGGGCTTATTATTCTTATCAGTTAATTTATGAGAAAGAACATTTTAAAGGATTGCCAAAAGCAAAATTCAGGGAAGCAATGAATGCAGAAGGAATTGATTTTGGGAAAGGGATAGATTCTAACCTTCATACCGATCCTTTTGTAGAAACATATTTAAACCTGAGATCAATTAAAAAGGTATATTCAAAAGAAAGATTGGAAAAATATAGAAATGAAATTCACTGCCCCGTGAACGAACACATTGGTAAAGAAACAGGTTTATCTTTAGGTCAACGTGTATTCCTGGGAACAAAAAAAGATATGGAAGATATTGTTACGGCCATTGTAAAAATACAGAAAAACGCTTCAAAACTTTTGTAAAAACGAAGGGCAATATTTTGAATATTTATCTTGGGTGGTATTGTAAATCTGTTTTTTTTGAATTCTCTGACGTTAATTGGCCTTTGAAATAAAGCACAAAAAACAACACTCAAGTAAATCACAATCTCAATATTCAAATGTTCGAAGCAGTTTGAATATTGAGATTTTTTATTTTATTTTTTATTCGGACTTTTAAGAGAAGGCTTAATGTTTAATTATTTTTTTTGAATATATCTGTTTTCCATTTTCTTTTATTGTGAGGAAATAAATGCCAACCCCCGCTTCTTTTAAATAAATTTCTTCGGTTATTTGCCCAAGGACATTTTTGATTAAAGTTGATTTAATTTTCTGACCAAAAATATTAAAAACATCCAGTTGAATTTCATCTATGTTGTTTTTTGCTTGAAGGATAACTTTAAAGTTATCGCTAAATGGATTTGGGTAAACCATAATATTTCCAGGGGAAAGCACAGTTAATTGATTTGATACCGGAGACTGCACCCTGAGATTGTCGATTACCCAGCCCCAACCATTAGCATAGGGATCGGAATTTAGCCTGAAGCGGATGAGAATTGTGTCGCCCGTAGAAAAATTTCCATTTCCAAGCAGATTTATTTCACGGTTAATAAACCAGTCGGGTATTCCCTCTGTACTTGAAAATTGGTCGGTCATATTTAGATTATAATTATAACTCCAGATAGAATTGTCGTTTGCATCGTAACCATCAGATAAAGGAAGCCAGTTACTTCCATTATTTTTACTTCCTTCAACAATAACATAATCCCAAAAGTTATCAGTTCCAAATTGAGTAGTATTCCCCGGCTCAACAAGAACAATCTCATCAAAACTCATTGTTCCGTTTTCTTTTAAAATAATAGGGTGTTTTAAAATAGTAGAGAAATTGAAGTAGGAGTCATCTTCATTAGGGCTTGGATAAGGGTGCGGGCTGTGTAATGCCCCGTTTTCAAATCCTATTTCAGTATAAATATCGAAATCAGAAATAATAAACCCATTTGTGGGATTATCAAAATTGTTTGTGTAACCCCCAATTGGGTCAAATTTTTCCTCTATTTTAAAAGTAAATACATCTTTGGAAGGGATTATTTTTGTGTTTTGTGTCGTAGATGCATCTTTTGCAATAACGTTGTAGGTTATAATATCCCCATCTGACAATTGGTTTAAATCGAAATTAAAATATCCAGAATACATGTCTTCCATTTTATAAGATAGCCCAAAAGGAGTTTGTGGTACTCCGTTTATTTCATATTCAATTGTTACAGTATCAATTCCTATGTTATCATTGGCTTTAACTTCCACGTACAATTTTTCGTCTGATAAGAAAAAATACGGAATGGGGAAATGTTCTACTACCGGCAATTCATTATCCGGCCCAATAGCAATAGAATATAAGGTTTTTGGTGCATCAGTTGGCAGGGTAAATACGCGTGTTTTTATGTCGCTTGAAACAATATAGTAATGAATTTTTTCTGTTTCAACAGCCGGTTCAAGTTGTGCTGAAAAAAGATTGGGTTCGGCAGTAGGTAAAAGGTTCAGGGTATCAACATGAGTGATAAATGAATCAACGGAAAAAATCACAAAAAGTGCTGCTGTATCCAGTTCGTAATCGCTTTTAATATTCACATTAAAAGTAAGGGGTGCGGTCTCTTCAATATCTTTCAATCTATTAAAATCGATATACATTTGTTTCCAGCCGAAATCAGCCATCAAACCTTTGGTAATTGGTCCTGGATCGTGTATAGCCTCGCCTTTTCCAGCTGCATGTGTCATTAATGAATTTGCGTTTCCTTTAGGATAAGTAGCATCGTTTAAATGATAAATACTTGATCCGTTGTTCCAGGTTGTTGGTGCATATAAACGAGGTTTGTAACCACTGCCGTCAACAATGGCAACCGGGCTGTTTGCGTATAAAACCCCAGAGACGAGGGCTTTTTTAAGCTCTTCCGAAGGATTTCCAAAGATTTCTGTGTCAACCAATTGGTCTCCATTGTTTTTTACTACTAATAAATCAAATGATGTTGCCTCATTGTTATTCCAACCGTAATCTCCTAGTTCCCCATTTACATCAAAGAATCCCGTAAAACCTAAACCATGGGCTATTTCGTGTAGAACTATCGACACAAAGTCAAAAAGTGAGTCGGGCGTATTACCATCGGTTCCAAAATACCAGTCAACGTTTTTATTAAATTCGGCATTCATGTCGGCCTCGGTAGCTCCACTGATTTCCGTGTTTGTTATTTTTTCGACAAGTGCAACCGGATAATAACGGTTTTCCATAGGAGCATCCTTAAAATTAGCAAAAAAATCGGATGGCCCGCAACTTCCTAAAACGTTTGCATCCTTCGATCGCCAATTGGCCTGAATGTGTATGGGTATTGGAGATTCAACTATATATTCCCAAATGCCTACTGCATATTCAAAGGCTTCTTTGGCTTCGCTGGGAAACAAGCTGTATTTTACAATTATTTCTGATTTTTGTTCAGAGGTTGATTTTAGCCGATTTAAAAATTCTGGCGGTGGCGGAATGTAGCTTTTTTCTACTAACCCCGATGCATAACAAATTGGTGGTGCGGCTTTTATACCTTGTTTCTGCCAGATTTTCTGTGTACTGGCGGTTAACGTTCCAATAACAATAAATAACAAGACGAATATATTTTTCATGGTATTTTTTATATTAAAAGTCTGTCCATAAAGTTGATAATTTTCGCAATGAGGCACCAAAAACAATATCCAAGTCACAAACTTGTCCGGCTATTGACCGATAAATTTCAATGTTCAAATGTTCAAAATTGTTTTGAGCATTGAAATTTCAACCAATGTGACTTATTTGCATTTTGGTGTTTGTCAATTGAGATTATTATCTTTTATTTTAAAGACAGACTCTATTTAAACATATATACAAAAATTGGGTTCAAATGTTTGAATTTTGCAACACATTACCAAATTTATTATTTGGTTTTGGATGAAGGGCAATATTAAATCCACAATTTTATCCACGGAATTCCAACAAAAATTAAAACTGCAATAAAAATAATTCCGAAAAAAGCACCCAGTTGCCAAAATGTTTTAGATTGAATATATCCCAAACCATACCAGATTGGACTTGGTCCGGTTGCGTACGGAGTTAGGATTCCCATTAAACCCAGCGAGTATAATAAAACGTAGGTTAGCAGGGGAAAATCTATTCCCGGAATGTTTCTGCCTGACACTAAAAAAATGGTCAGCAATGCAGTAACATGGGCAGTGGAACTGGCAAACAAATAATGAATAAAATAAAACGCAAGCAGCAAAAGTACCAGTATTACTGTTGGATTAAAAGACGAAATGCCGGCAGTAATCTCATTGGCAAACCAGTCTAAAAAACCCACATTATTCAGCCCACTTGCCAGTGCAACAATTGCCCCAAACCATAACAAAATATTCCATGCAGCTATATTTGTCAGAATATCGTTCCACGAAATTACTTTAAACAATACCATGAGACACAAAACTGCCAAAGCAGCTACAGTAGCATGAATTTTAAAGTAACTCCCGAATATCCATAAAATAAGTGCCAGGCCGGCCAGAATTGCCATAATAATTTCGTTTCTGCTTATTTTACCCATTTCCTGAAGTTCTTTCCCGGCCCACTCAGGAATTTTTTTTGAGGCTTTCAATGTTGGGGGATAAACAAAATAGGTGATTAATGGAACTGTCAGAAACAAAATAATTCCAACGGGCAAAAAGTATAAAAACCACTGTGTCCAGGTTGGAGGAATTATTCCTGCATCTTCTACCAGGCTTTTGGCTAAAACATTGGTTGCTAAAGCTGTATAAAACATCGAGCTTGTTACGCAAGTACTTGCCAAAGCAACCCAGGTAATATAAGAGCCAATTTTGCGTGGCTCTTTTTCGGGTGTTGAACCAAACAGAATGGGAATGTTTTTTACAATTGGAAAAATGGTTCCTGCGCTTCTTGCTGTGTTAGAAGGCATAAACGGGGCAAGTACTAAATCTGCTGTTGCAATGGCATAACCCAAACCTAATGTACTTTTCCCCATTTTGCTTACTAATATAAGCGAAATCCGTTTTCCTAATCCGGTTTTTTCATAACCGATTGCAAACATAAAAGCTATAAAAATTAACCAAACCGTGGTATTCGAAAATCCAGACAATCCCCAGGATAAGGCTTTGGCTGAAGTTACTTCAACCGATGGATTTATGGGAACCCCTACTTTTAAAAGAACTGCTACTACAACGCCTAAAAATGCAATGTAAGCTGCTGGAAATGGTTCTAGAATTATTCCGATAAAAACACTAACAAAAAGAGAAAAGAAAATCCAACCTTCGCGCGTTAATCCTTCCGGTGTAGGTAATAAACTCATTATTACACCAAAAATGATTATCGCAACAAATTTTATAATATTCTTCATGCTGACATTTCTCAATTTTCTGGGTAAAAGTTAGATGATGTATTTTAACCGTTTCATTCCACGATTACCAATAATCTTAAACAGGTTTTTTATCGCGTAACTTCTATATTCGCAATTTTTTCGTAGAATTTCACAATACTTGAATGGTCTTCAACACCACAACCATCTTGTTTTATAGCTTGCATAATCTCCATAACCTGAGAAGCAAGTGGCAGTGGTGCACCCACATTTCGCGATGTCTCCAAAACGTTATTCATGTCTTTGATGTGTAAATCAATTCTGAACCCTGGATCATAATTACTGTCCATCATCATTGGTGCTTTTGCATCCATAACTGTACTTCCAGCCAATCCTCCTCGTATTGCCTGATAAACCAAATCGGGACTTACACCGGCTTTTTGTGCCAAAACCAATGCTTCGGAAACTGCCGCAATATTGAGAGCCACAACAACCTGATTACATAACTTTGCGATGTTGCCAGCACCAATTTCACCAACATAAACAACGGAACCGGCCATTGCCATCATCAATTCATAATTTGCATCAAACACCTCTTTTTTCCCGCCCACCATAACCGCAATTGTTCCTTCAATCGCTTTTGGTTCACCACCTGAAACGGGAGCATCGAGCATTTCAACTCCTTTTGCAGATAAAGCTTCGGCAATTTCCCTGCTTGCAAGTGGTGCAATCGAACTCATATCAATTAACACAGAACCATCAGTAGTTCCTTCAATTAGTCCATTTTTGCCTAAAACAACTTCTTTTACCTGGGGCGAATTGGGAAGCATTGTTATAATTGCTTTTACTCTGCCGGCAAGTTCAGCAGCCGTTTCAGTCGATTCTGCACCAAGCGCTTTCAACTCTTTTACAGCTTCTTTATTTATATCTAAAACAACTAATTCGTAACCCGCTTTTAATAAATTTTTAGCCATGGGTTTTCCCATGATACCAAGTCCAATAAATCCTATTTTCATAATAATTCTCCTTTTCTTTTTAGATAAAACATTTGGTTTTTTATTCTATTTTTTTGATTTATGATTACGTAACAGGTCCGGGATTAAATAAAACCAGATCGTTGTGTAACCCGAGTTTATCGCAGGCAACTTCCTTTTTACCACTTGCAACGTCCAAAATTAAATGGAATAATTCCCACCCCATTTCTTCAATTGACTTTTCTCCGGTTGCTATTTTACCGGCGTCTAAATCTATTAAATCGAACCAGCGCTTACTTAATTTTGAATTTGAACCAACCTTAATAACTGGAACCATCGATAATCCGTATGGAGTTCCTCTACCAGTCATAAATACGTGCATGTTCATTCCAGCGGCTAATTGTAAGGTTCCACAAATAAAATCGCTTGCAGGTGTTGCGGCAAAAATTAATCCTTTGCGGTGGATTTTTTCACCCGGACCCAAAACATCTACAATCGGACTTGTTCCCGATTTTACAATTGAACCAAGTGCCTTTTCAACAATATTACTCAAACCACCAAGTTTATTTCCCGGAGTTGGATTTGCACTTCTATCGGCCTGTCCTTGTTCCAGATAATTATCGTACCATTTCATTTCATCTAAAAGAGCTTTCCCTACCTCAGGATTAATTGTTCTTGGAACCAGTAAATGAACAGCATCCCGAACTTCAGTCACTTCCGAAAACATAACACTTCCACCAGCCTTAACAATTAAATCTGCAGCATAACCAGCCGCCGGATTTGATGTTATTCCAGAAAATGCATCACTTCCACCACACTGCATTCCCACTACTAAATCCGCCGCTGGACATATTTCACGCTTGCGTTTATTTAATTCTTTTAAATGAATTTCCGTCATTTTCAGCCCTGCTTCAACAATACCGCTGAAGCCATAAAATGACTCATCCTGCATGTAAAAAACATTTGAAAATTTTTTATCAGAATTAGTTTTTGAATTTCCATTCTGAAGTAACAGACTTTCGGGCGGTAGTTTTTCGCAGCCTAAACCAATAACCAAAACCTCTCCGCCAAAATTAGGATTTGTTGTAATATTTTGAAGTGTCCGAATTGGAATAATCGCTGACGGAACATTTATGGCAATTCCACAACCATAAGAATGATTAAGTGCCACCACATCATCCACATTCGGATATTTTGGAAGTAACTTCTGCTTAATTTTTTTTACGATATACTGAGCAAGTCCGGCCACACACTGAACACTTGTTGTAATTCCAAGAATATTTTTGGTGCCAACACTTCCGTCTGAATTTCTATATCCCAAAAATGTGTAACCTTCAATAGGTTTTAATTCAGAAAGAGTTTTATTGTCGGGCATAGGAATTGAATTTAAATCAGGAGGTTCGGGCAACAACATTTTTGATTCTTCCACCCATTCTCCGGCTTTAATTGGTCGGTTTGCAAATCCAATAACCTGCCCGTATCTTATGATTTTTTCACCCAACCCAATGTTTAAAAGCGCTACTTTATGCCCCATTGGAATATTTTGAAGCAAGCGAATATCATCGTTGATAATCGTTCCTTCCGGCAATCCTTCAGAATTGGCAATTACAGCAACATTATCTGTTTCGGCAATTTTTATTACGATATGATTTGTTGATTTAGTCATTTAAACCAAAGGTAAAATTTTTGAAAGAATCATAACTGCAATCAAACCTGTTAAACCCATCACCGCCAGCAGAATAGAAAAATGACGAACCGTTTCTTTCTCTTCCATTCCGGCCATTTTAGTAATGATCCAAAATGCGCTATCGTTCATCCATGCAAATATTTTTGAACCACAACCAATTGCCATTGCCAAATAAACCGGATGAAAATGCAGACCTGCACTGGCAAGTCCGCTCATAACTCCGATGGCAGTCACCATTGCAACAGTTGCAGATCCCTGCGCTGTTCTAACCGCCGCAGTAATAAAAAATGCCATTGGTAAAAGTGCCATTTGATAATTAGCGGCTAAATCCTCAATCCTGATTCCAATGCCGGTTTGCTGGAGCATTTGTCCGAATGCCCCGCCGGACGCTGTAATCAGGATAATAATACCTGCACTGGACAAAGATTCATAAATGAATTTTTGAAATTTTTTGACATCCTTTAATCTCGACCAAAGTAAATAAAGGGCAATTACCGAAGATAATGCAAGGGCAATATTAGCATCGCCAATTGTTGAAAAAATATTTACCAATGTTTTTTGAAATGAACTCAGATTAACTCCATTTCCACTTGCCATCATTTTAGAAATTGTATTGCCAGTAATTAAGAGAATTGGAAGCAACACTGGTAAAATAGAAATCCATAAACCCGGCAAATCCTTTTTTTCTTTTTCTGAGAATTCTTTCAGGTCTTCAACACTGATATCGGGAGTATCGCGCATAGGTAAATCCCATTTTCGAGTCGCCCAAACGGAATAAGCATAACCACCCAAAACCGTAATTATCCCGATAACCAATCCAGCTATTATCATTGTGCCCAAATCAATTCCCATTTCTTCGGCCACAAATAGTGGTCCCGGAGTTGGCGGAATTAACGAATGTGCCATCACACCTCCTGCCATGACCGTCATTAAATAAAGTCCAAATTTTTTAGGATTTCGTACGCCGATTGATTTTACAATTGGTATCATTAAATAGAAAACAGTATCGAAAAATACGGGAATAGCGAGAGTAAAGCTTCCGGTCAAAAATGCCAAAGATGCATTCTTCTTTCCGAACAATCCTAGCAGGCTTCGCACAATTCGCTCAGCAGCACCACTTCTCATTAACGAAACTCCAATAATGGAAGCCAATGCAATTAAAATCCCAATTTTTCCGCTGGTATTTCCAAAAGCCTGGGCAAGTCTTCTGCCAATTCCCAAATTTGAAAGAGACTGTGTTTCCAGATCGGACAAACCGCTATGAATTGCATAGTTAAGAATGAGATCGGGGGACGTTAATAATCCGGTTACAAGGGCAGCAAACAACAGTGAAATAACAGCATGCAATTTTAATACAATGATGCAAAAAAGGACAACGGCTGTTCCTATCAGAATAATTACAATTGGATCCATAAGTTGTTGGTTTCTATGTAAAATGTTTACATTGGTTTAGTTTAATTGCAGTAAAAATAAATATTTAAATAACCTGACAATAACATTATGGTGAGAAACATTATTTCTAAAGCTGTTTTACGACAAGAAAAATCGGGTATTGTTTTTTATGTCAGCTTTCCTACTCATGATTTATCGCCATTGAATTAACGCACTATTAAGAGCTTCTTCAATTCGCCACTGGGGTTTGTGAAAATAAATAAGCCCGTGGCCTGGTAACATAATATGCATATCCATTTTTGCAAACCGGCCCAATGATTCAGTGTATATTTTTTTATTAAAATCAATTGATCCGTCCCATCCAAAATCACCAGAGAGTAATGTTCCTATTATATCGCCACTAACCACAATATGTTTTTTTTCATGAACAAAAGAATATGCTGTACATCCCATAGTATGTCCGGGGAAATGCATTACTTCAATTCTTTTTCCCAATAAAAGAAGATTATCCCCTTCATTTACGATTTTATCAACTTTTACCGGCATCATTTTTTTATGATACAAATAGCCGCAACATCTTTCATCTCCCGCTGCAACTGCTTCGGCAGTTTCTTTAATAGCGATAATTTCAACTCCGCGGTCTTTCAAAATATGCGCACCGCCTGAGTGATCTAAGTGAGGATGAGTTAAAAGGCAATGCCGGATATCGTCGGGCGACAAACCCCAATATTTCATATTATTAAAAATTTGATCCATCGTGTTGCCGCAGCCACAATCAAACATAATCAATCCATCCTGGGTTTGCAGGATGTAAGAATTTCCATCATTCCATAAAGCCCCTTTCTCATCAAATGTTACTCCATTTAAATCGCCTCCTACCTGGTAAAGGTTTTTCAATATTTGCATAATAATTATCTGTTTATTTCTGTTTTTTGATAAAATTGTAACTAATCAGTTTGTAAATTAGCCGCCGAAAATGTTCAGTGCTGTTTTAAAATTATTAATTCAATTAAGTACATTTTCTCTTATACTGCATTGAATTATACCGATTTGGCAACAAAATGTCGCAACCTTTCACTTTGTTCAGGTTGCTTTTTTGATGTATTATCGGCATTAACTCCCGAAATAGATTCGGGAAAGGCTATTGTAACTTCAAAATTTGCTACGGTATTTTGAAGAACAATTGGTATTAACCGTAAATAACTGGTACTATTGTTTATTGTAACGTTGGTTTTTATTTGAAACAATTGTGGTTAAATTTTTCACGAATCTTTAATTTCTTTTATAGGTATCACATACACCTGATGCGTTCCGGTTTTAGCAACATCGGAAGTATAAATTATATAATTTCCTGAAGTACTAAAATTGGGATGGACATGAACATTTCCTAAGCTTCTTTCTATACTAGCATTGGGCCAGCAAAGAAACTCAGTCTTTCCATCATCCAGATTTAAAAGAATTAAAGGATTATTATGTGGTTCCTGTCCATCGGAAATAAACCATTTTCCATCCTGACTGACTGTACCGTGCCCTAATTTTATAGAATCGTTTGTATAATGTTTTGTATAATCTTTCCCATTTAAATCAATTGAGCCAATAGAAGCTGGAAGCCAACCCGGCTGTGATTTTTCGAAAAAGTAGTAACGATTTCCTAATCTCGACCATGAATCGTGGGTTGCCCTGAAACCGTAGGGAGTAATGAGGTAAGGTTCGTTTGTCTCTTCGTTTACATTAATAATTTGTGCCCTAGCTCTCTCTTCCATCGGCCGGCTCATATCGTTTTGGGTATCTGGAAGAGGTGCATAAGTTATTAAATTTGGATCAACCGGATTGATTAATTGGTGTGAAAAACTTCCACCTGCCTGTTCCAAAATTTTTAATATTTCTTTTGTTTCAAGATTTACTCTGTACAAACAAATTGTGTCGTCTTGTTTTGTATAAACAACGGTATATTTTCCATCGTTTGTAAGTGATGGCCTGAATTGTGGTTCTGCCGGTATTTTGCCGGTAAAATCCAAAACCATCTCTTTTTTCAAGGAGTGCACATTCATCCGGTAATATTTCCAATCTGATATATAAACCATGTTTTCACCATCCGGATGGATACAGGCACTGCCTACATTTTCGTCGGTTAGTTGGTTTATTTCACCATTGGTTAGGTTGCATCGATATACTTCCATTGTACCATTACGTTTCGACTTAAAAATAATATACTTGTCGTCGGATGTAAATGAAGGCGCATAAAAGTAAAAGGCCTCACTCATTGAATCCTGGCTGGTAATTTGCCAAACTTCATGTCCGGTTTTCTGGTCATTGAATTTAATCCATTCACTTGAGTTTGTTTTTTCTTTCGGTTCGCAGGAAATTAAAGTTGCCAAAAGATAGCTCAAAACCAGAACTAAAATTAAAGGTGCATTTTTCATTTATTGATTTTTAAATTAAGATTTTCCAAAACGATTTTTAGTTTATAACTTCCCCATTACTTCATTTTAATAGTTTCCCTGATAATTTTTATTTAGTTGCATCCGATCAGTTCCCTTTATGAAACTTAAACCTTATCTGGCATAATATAAGGCTCACGATAAACTCTTGTAAGTAATTTATCAGCTCCCTGATCATTAATAAATTTCTCGGTTTCAGGATTAAAGTTTAATTCCCGGCCAATACGATAGGCTATTATTCCTAAATTACACAAAGCTGATGACAAATGTCCGTCAATCATTGGTTTGTCAAGATCTTCTCTGCGCCCGCTTCTTACACAATCAACCAGATTCTTCCATCCATTACTCCTGGTTTCCTGCGGGAAATCATCTTCAGATTTAAATTGCCCGGGTTCATTTTTCTTACCAAAATATGTTTTATACCCACTCCCGCTTAACGACATCCATCCTTTATCTCCATAAACAAAAACGACACCTTTATCCTCCGGTATTCCTTCCGGATGAACAGAAAGGCATCTTACTTCATTTTGAATAACCATTCCATCCTCGTACTCGTAGGTGGCATCCATAATATTTGGTGTTTCCTGCTCATTTCCACGTCCGTATAATCCTCCTGAACAATGAATTTTTACAGGATGGGCGTTCTTGTTTAAAGCCCAGCGCGCTGTATCCATTCTGTATATTGCATTATTACCCATTTCTGCCGTGCCGGTATCCCAAAACCAGTGCCAGTGATACAAAAATCTATTCAGATTAAAAGCTCGGTAGGGTGCCGGGCCGAGAAACATATCCCAATTAACACCATTTGGAACCGGGCTGTCGGGAAAAGTTCCAATGGGTTCACGGTATCTCCAGGTTATACCTCTGGCCATATAAACCTTTCCTAATATTCCATCGTGAACTAATTTAATTCCTTCTTTCACTGCCTGGCTGCTTCTGTAACAAATTCCGGACTGGACAATTCGGTTGTATTTCATGGTTGCCTCCACCATTTTACGGCCTTCGTAAACGTTGTGACTTGACGGTTTTTCTACATAAACATCTTTTCCGGCCTGGCAAGCCCAAACAGTATGAAGTGCATGCCAATGATCTGGTGTTGCTATTGATATAATATCAATATCTTTATCTTCCAGGATATTTCGCATATCAACCTCGGTTCCAGGTTTTGTTCCAAATAATTCTTCCACCTCTTTTGAAACTCCGGGGAATAATCTTTCGTCAACATCGCAAATGGTTTTAACATTTACATTTTGCATTTTTGCATACTCCCTAATATGAACAATGCCGCGGCCGCGAATTATTCCTCTAACGCGCTCACGTTCTCCACCGGCACCGATAACAGCTACGTTTACTCTTTCATTAGGGCTGTCTGTTACCATGTTTCGAATATAAGCGGGAGCAACCAACGCAGCACCAGCCATGGATGCAGAATTTTTTAAAAATTTTCGTCTTTTAATTGGTTCCATAATTTTTTGGTTTAAATAGTTTTCCTTAGGTTTATTTTAATAATTTCTGATTTAAAGATTCTTTATTAACACAAAGCTTGAGAATAATTGTCACGAATTGAAATGGGTAAATTGGTTTAGTTTTTACTTTTTCAAGATACAAAAAAATCCTTTGAACATCAATAATATGAGAAAACTGTCAAAATCAGGCATAAAAATTTTCAATGAAATAAAAAAGTTTATAAGATTGATTTTCCACTTATGCGATTGGTTCTATTCAATATGAAAATCAAAATTCAACCTAAAAGAGTTTCCTTAAAATTTAATTTTTCATCATTTTCCTCAACTGCATTGAGTAATTTAACAAAATAGTATGTGAATTTAATGTAATTATGAGGCGTTGAAAGTCAATTTCCAAGCATTGTCATTTCTTTGTATATCAATTCATTAAAAAACAATTGTTTTTATTTTCTTCCTGTTTTTTTATTTTTATTCATATTTCTTGGAAAGAATTTTGGCAAAAAATTGAGAACAATTTTTGGAAACCTATATTGAAGTTTAGGTTTAAGTTATAGCCTTCATTTTAAGTTTACCTTCGTCAGGTTCGAGAAATGCATTAGATTTTTCTAAATAACTTTGCATTTCGTCTATATTATTACCAGCTATAGTTGAACTGAATTCATGAATTCTGGATAACATTCTTACAAGAGCATCAGGTTCCCTCTGTCTGGTCAGTTTCTTCAAAGCTAAAATGTAATCTTCTCTATACACGGTAGGAATAATTATTTTTGATTGATTCTTACTTAGTAGTTCAGCATTCATCATTACTCTGGCAATTCTTCCATTCCCATCAAGAAAGGGATGAATTTCACTTATGGCAAACATAATATATGCAGCTCTTGAGAACGGATGCTTTAATGCGTTATAGAAATCGAAACACTTTATCAATGTACCATTAACCAGGTTCATTTCCACAAATGCAGTATTACCGGCAAAATTGTTTTTATCCTTAAATATTCCTGGCTTTTTATCTTCTCTTGCTGAAAGTAGAATTTTATGTCTGTATTTTAATATTTTAATTAATTCTTCCGGCGTTTGAGGTATAATATTCATTTCCTTACGATTTGAAACTATTTGGTAAGTTCCTAATACATCATGGGAATCAGCATGCCTTGATGGCAGAGGGATTTGAGTCTCGATTATTTGCTTTGCCTGAGCAATTTCGAACTTAGTACCTTCAATATAATTTGAAAAATAACTTTCGAAGAATGCAAAATTCTTGAATGATGATGTTTCAATGTTTTTATCTTCCCAATATTTAAACTCATATTGGGTTAATGTTTGAAATAAAATCTCGAATAATTCTAAGCGAGAGGGATCATACGGAATTCCAAATGCTCGTGCTAATGCAATAGGTGATTGAAGTATTTTAGAAGAATGTGTTGAGAGTAGTGCGCTTATGATTTTGTTTAGCTTTTCAAATTCCTTAGGCATTTCTAATTCAACCGATATTTTTTTTGCCCTATCTCGTATATTATTCAATTCTTTTTCTCCATGCACGTGTATTATTTGCTCAAGTTTCTCTTCTATCTCCGGGTATGTTAATGTCTTAGAATCTGCTCCGGTTTTTCTTGATGTTTGGAGATTTTCCAGTAGTGCCCTTTCCCTTTGGGAAGCAAATAATTGTCCTGAGAGTGGATTGTCTCCTTCAATTGGGACTTTCCCTTCCAATAGTCGTATTGTAATACCAGGGATTTTTGCCTTTTTTGAATAGGAATGAGTTAAGAATATTTGTCCTGTTGATGTTGGTTTAAATTCTAATGCAGATCTATGGCTTAATACCGCTCCGGGGTATAGGTGACCAAGTATTAGAAATAGGTTTCTTCTAATTATAATTTCAGGTTCATCTTCTAAATTCCCGGAATAAAGTCGGGGAGCTAATTTTTTTATCTGTCCCTCTTTTTCAAGTTTTGAAATTGCTTTTGAAATCTTTGAATCCGAAGAACCAAAAATAATTTCTTGTAGATGTATAGGTAAATTTTTTTCCATTATGCAAGTATAATTTTGATAAATGTAAAATATTTTCCACTAAACTCCAAGAATCGGAAAATAAATTCGATTAAAACCGAAAGAAAGGGTAGAAAATAATTTCTATTAATACCGACAATACACAACAGTGTGAAAAATATTTTCCATTAGAATATACTTTTGTCAATATAGTCAAGGTACAATACTAATTTTATACGTGGATTATTTTTGATGAAAATCTAAGAAATCAGAAAAATGTCAGATCTTGAAAATATTTTGGTACATTTTTTTGCAGGAATATTGGTTGTGTTGTAGTTGCCGCGCCCCGTTTTTATCTCGGTATAAAGGAATGTGAGGTTTTTAGTTTTTATGATAGGTTAAACTTGTAATAAAATAATACACCATAAAAAAGCACATTCCAAAAAATGATAATATAACCTAAATCCCAAGTATATGTTTCAAGGTGTTACACCCGATTTGCTGGTTGCCATTATGCATGTATAATTAACCCGGTTAAGTTGGCGAGAAATGAACTTAAATACCGAGGGCTGGATGAAAATGGGAAATGGGTTGGGTTTTAAGAACTGGGTAATTGTAAATCAATAATAATTCTTGTGCCAGGTTGTATTTTGTTATGAGGATGCAAATTGGAAGCTGTTGTTTTTATCTTATACCGGTAGTAATCCTCAAACAGTTTAAAATACTCATCCATAATTATTAATCCTTTGCCATTATTTACCCGGAATTGTTCTTCTTTAATTCCGGTGCCATTATCTGAAATTTCAAAAATGTAATTATAATTACCAACCTTTTTGATATCGACAGTAAGAATTCCACCCGACTTTAAATCATTCAATCCATGTTTGATAGCGTTCTCCACATACGTGTGTATAATCATTTTTGGAACAAGAACTGCTAAATCAATATTATCATCGACATTCATTTTAAATTGATAACGGTCTTTAAATCTTAGCTTCTGAAGATTCAGATAGTCTTTTACAAACTTAATTTCATTATTCAATGTACGGGTAAGCTCATTGGCTTCATTCATCAACATCCGTAGCATTTTAGAATTTTTTGAGAGATAATTGTACGCTTCCTCTGACTCCCCTGATTTTACCATTCTTCCAATGGAATTTAAAACGTTAAATGTAAAATGGGGGGTAAGTTGGTTTTTAATATTTTGAAACTGTAATTCCGTTAAGCGCTTTTCTGTTTCGTATTGTTTAATAATCCTTTTTTGTTGGGAACGGAGCAAAGCATAAGACAGGAATAAAAAAAGTAGATAGATGCCGGGATATATAAGAAATTCCAAATAGTAAAACTGATTTTTACCGTATGTAATTAAATAACCGGTTTTTGTATCTTAAATATAATATTGAAATCCATTCTTATTTTTTTTAACGGAAATAATGTGGTTGCCATTAACCGGAATATGCAATTTTGTAATATGTTTAAGGTTAAATGAAGCTATGGCGACATTATTCTCCCTTTTGTTACCCAAAAGATAATTCTTGTTGTTATTACCTGAATCCAATAGTCGTATAAAAGATTGGTTTAAAAAGTTATCTCTTTTTAGTTCGTGATCCAATTCCATTCTCCTGTCAATATGATATTTGGTTCCATCGGATAACAGTAACAAGAATGATTCATATTCTATTCCTGTTGGGAATAATTGGTGACTTCTGTTGTTCATGGTTGTCGGAAGAATAACCCTTTTTATTTCGTTCCCATCAACATCCATTAGCATTAAAAAGTTTTCTAATACTCCATCAGCACGTTTTGTATAAAGGACAACGATTCCATAACCATTATCTAGTTTTATTGGAAGCAGGTCTATTCGGGATGCAGCACCTTCAAATGATTTTGGTGGAAATTTAAATTTTAAATCGGGAGTTAAAACGAACACCCAATTTAAAGAATCGGGGTATGGAACAATATTGTTTTTCCCACAATTATTTGATGTCGTATTTAAACAAAGAATTTCATTTTTACCGTCTTTGTCAATATCAAACACAATTTTAGGTGATGCTTTACTAAAACATTCTGGTGATTTTATAAGAGAGTTGCTTGCAACATCGAGCCTGTAAAAGTTACGAGGCTGAAGAGAAAACCCAGCATTTATTATTAGAAATACCTCTTTGATATTATCATTGTTCGAATCGAATGCATCAAATATTCGTGCTGAAAAGTCATTTTTACCATCAACAACCGGTACCAGATCAATAAAACGGTGATAGACAAAAAATTCCTGTTTTTGAAGATTGAATCCATTAATAAATAACGAATCCTCTTTCTGTGTCAAAATAAATAGATCATTATATCCATCTTTATCAAAGTCGGTAACAAATGAACGAGGGTTCTCCGTTATAAATTTACTATCCAAATTAAACTGTTCCAAAGATCTTCCATAGTGCGAATATGGTTTTATAGATGCCTGCCCAACCATGTTTTCAATAAACAAAATAGATTGAGAGAGACCATCATTATCCCAATCAATAAAAATTTTAGATTTAAAACCATACACATTTTCCTCATCAACAATTGTAGCATTGTACTTATTGTGTTTAAGCGGAAGTAATAATCCAATAATTATTGCCAGTGGGAGAGCAACAAGAAGGGAAATAAAAAATGGATTATTTTTGTTTTGCATTACTCTTTTATAAAATCACTTATTTTTCGTGTGTACTTTAAAGTTACTTCACCATTATTACTTTTCAGGCAGCATTGTTTTGTTTTAAAATCTATTGAACTCAAATAATCTGAGTTGATAATGTGTTTCCTGCTGATTCTTGAAAAAATTGTTGTTGTTAGATTTATTTCAATCTTTCCCAAACTTTGGCTGGTTAGTAAACGCTTACCTGAACACAACTTAATTTCGGTATAATTTTTATCTGCTTCCAAATAAAGAATTTCATCATTTCGAATAACGTTGATCCCATTGGTTGACCATATTATTAACTTGTTGTTTGGTATGCTTGGTTTTTGAGTACGGTGTTGGATTGTTTGTGTTAACTTTCGGGTTAGCTTTTCTAAATCGCTTATGTCAACGGGTTTAAGAAGGTAATCAAATGCATTGTTTTTTGCAGCTTCAATTCCATATTCAGGATAAGCTGTTACAAATACCACCTCAACATTATTTAGCCATGGTTGTAACTCTTTAATTATTTCAATACCATTTAAGCCAGGCATTTCTATATCTAAGAAGATAATGTGTGGTGGTTGATTCAACACATACGCCAATCCTTCCTGTGCATCGGTGAATATCTTAATATGATTGTATTCACCAATACTTTCCAACATCTCTTGCAGCAGTTCGCAAGCGTCAATTTCATCGTCAATTATTATGGCATTAATGGCTGGCATTGGTTTTTCTTCCGAAGATAGTTATTTTCTATGGGGTGCAGCGGTTTCCAAACCGCTGATTTTTAAAATGCGGTTCGGAAACCGCATAACCCGAACAAACAAATCCACCATTTATCCATTCCTGTCAATGCTTCAATAAATCACACCCCTGTTTCGTGCTATTTAAAAATATTCTTGCTATTGTTTTTGATGGTTTGTAGCGAGATTTAAGATAAATTTTAAAAGCCGGTCTTATGAAACATCTTCTTCGACTTTTCATTTTATTTTTTGTATTTGGTATTATGATGAATTGTGAGAAAGAAAACCAACCACCTTTTATAAAAAGCACCACTGCCAACCCACAAGTAATTAAAACAGGTGAAATGACGCAATTAACTTGTGTAGCAACAGATCCTGATGATGACCTATTAACTTATTCATGGTCTTCTTCAAATGGAACATTCCCGGATGGCACTTTTGGTATTTCAATCTCGTGGAATGCACCTGATGAATCGGAAACGTATAACATATCCGTAACGGTAAATGATGGATATAATTTTGTCGTGGGGAATATAAATGTTGTTGTTGAGGAGAATCCAATATTAAGGGTAACTCCAACAGAATTAATTTTTAAAGCTGATGAGAGGCAAAAAATAATTTGGATTGAAAATACAGGGACGGGGACATTAGCATGGACATTGCCGGAAGATTTGAACTGGTTAACATTCGATCAGCTATCTGGAAGTACAACAACAGAAAAAGACTCAATTATTATAACTGTGAATAGGTCTGAGTTATCACCGGGTATCTATGATGATTTATTTGCAATAGCTACAAATGGAGGGAATAAAAACATTGCTGTAAGTATGACTGTTGAGGAATTTCAAGATACCCGCGATGGAAATTCATACAAATGGGTCAAAATTGGGGATCAAATATGGATGGCTGAAAACCTGGCCTATTTACCAACAATTACTCATCCCATAGGCGGATCATATATCTATCCCTGCTATTATGTATATGGGTATGAAGGAACAAATATAACAGAAGCGAAAGCAACAGATAATTACAACACTATGGGGGTGTTGTACAATTGGACCGCAGCAATAACAGCTTGTCCCAGCGGTTGGCATATACCAAACGACCAAGAGTGGGAGCAACTGGCACAATTTGTTAGTATTGAAAAGGGACCCTATGAAAGGGACGAAGATGGTTGGAACAATGTGGGTAAACATTTGAAAGCAACCAGTGGGTGGTATTATAATAAAAATGGAACAGATGATTATGGGCTTTCATGTCTTCCTGGAGGAAGACGCAACACTATGGGGGGATTTCACGCCTGGGCTACGGGTTCTTGGTGGAGTGCTACTGAGTACTCTTCTGTTTACACTAGACGATACTGGAATTTGAATTCCACTAATGATAACTTAATACGAGGCCGTGCTTCGGAAGAATACGGATTTAGCATTCGTTGTATGAAAGACTAATTTTATGTAGATACTTCCATAATTTATATAAAACCATAATAAATAATTAAAATATCTAAAGACATAAAATTTTGTAAAAAAATATGTGATATGGGTATATAACATATAAAGTCAAAACAAAATACATATCAATACACTTATATGATGAAACTTTCTTTAATTCTTATTCTGCTAAGCATTTCTTTCAACATTTTCTCCCAACAGAATTACGGCTCACTTCATAATTCGGGTTGGTTTTGTTTTTAAGCATAAATTTTAGCA
>JABGRN010000036.1 GCA_018648265.1 Prolixibacteraceae bacterium
CCCCTTTTAGGGGTTATCTCAAAGCCACGTCCTTTGGGCGTGGTTGTTTACTTTGGTGAGCCAGCTTTGGATATATGCCGCACTGTTGTCGATGGTAGCATTTTCTATCCCGGAAATGCCACAGAGGTAAGCAGCTCCCAGTTCGGCTACGAGTTCTTCCTGACTGTAATCTTTACTGCCAAACCTGTGGTCCGGAAATTTCTCATGGCGGTTCAGGCGTTTCCTGTGCCCTACAGAATGCACCAATTCATGGAATAGTACGCTGTAAAATTGTTCATCTTTGTAAAAGGTCCGTGGATTGGGCATCTGCACTTTATCCAAAGAAGGAATGTAGCAGGCTTTGTCTTTTCCTAATTCAATAACCGGTGCATCTTCCCATAATTCAACCAGTTCGTCACAAGCTGCAATTGCATCGAAATCGTGATCGTGGTTTTCGTTAGCAGGAATTTTGGCAGGGTCAATCCCTTCCACACTGTCGATATGGAAAATACGGTAATACCTGAGCATTGGCACTTCTTCGGTAGAACCCTCTTTCTGGTATTCCATCATTTTCCAGAAAACTACCTGGTACGATTTTGAGCCTTTAATAATTGAACCACCCAACTGTTTCACCTGGTTAAAAGTCAGGAAGTACGGATTTTCGAACCCGAAGCTCAGCAGGTACCAGAAATTAAACCCCCGGTAAGCTTTTTTAGAAACCATGTTACGGGGCATTGCACCTGCAGTTTTCCAAGGCATTTGCCAGGGGACCACTCCGGCTTCCATACGTTCAATAATCAGGTTGGTAACCATTTCATAAATATCGAATCTCTTCATATAATTTACCGCTGCCCTACGGATTTTCATTATGGCTTCTGGCACGCCGATTAAATTTCCCATTTAGTTTTGAGCAGTTTTGGATTAATGCAAATTTCATTTCCACGAAAAGAAACTCGATTTGCATGTTCTAAAATGCGATCAATAACTTGGGAAGTTTAATCGGGGTAGATCACCTCAGATCTATTGTTCTTTATGTGCGTTAGTCTGATACTGAAAAAAAATTGAAACACTTCTTAGGTTTTGATTTGGAGAGGAAAAAAGCAACTAATTTTTGGCTGTTAATATCAAAGTGGAGCGGAGTGAAAACAGATAAAATTTGGTTGCTGTGTGTGCCTTGAGGTTGGCTTTATGAAGAGAAAAAGGCAGCGTTAAAATTGAACCGTTGAAATTTAGCTGACCGGAATAAAGCCTTCCGCAAAGGCAAGGTTTTTTTGAATTCGGAGTAAGGAAAAGAATTTCCATGATTTTAAAATACGACTAAAAAAAGGGGAAACCCCTTTTGAATCAAGAGTAAGTGGAAACAAAGTTTTCATACTCAAAAGCTATAAGTTTTGTGTCTAAAGATTCAGCTGCGCCCGGGAAGTAAATATTTTCCAGGTAAGAAATAAAAGCGTCCCAAAGTGAAGTTTTTGTGATGAATTCTTGTTTTGATTTTGTAATTAAATTTCTCATTTTGATTTATTTTAGTGAAAATTCACACAGCGGAAAGAAACCCGGGAATCCGGCAACAATTGAGGAATTGGAATACCGTTAAGAAAGTCGGAGAGTTTTAGGATATGCCGAGAAAATCTATTGATGTAAGGGTTAAGGCACTGATCCGGGTTTTAGCTTTGTTGCATTTTCAATGAATTGAATAAATCAGGATGAGAATACGAAATCAGAACTCGGAGCTTAGAACTTCGGGGAAGCATTTATTTTCGGGAAAGTAGTTACAGGGGAAACAGAAAACTTATTGGTTTATTCCGGGTATGGCAATTTCTGCTGACGATTCAAGAGGGTGTTTGTCCTAAAAGACAAGGAGTGTTTTTCTTATTTTAATTTCCGATAAGACACAAAAAAAGGGCAAAGCCCTTAATTATGTCGGAATTGGAAGTTTTTACATAAAACCTTCATCTGCCATTGACAAGTATCCATTAGAAGAGATAATTATGTGGTCCAAAAGGGAAATGTCAAGTAATACCCCGGCAGATTTTATTTTGTTGGTAATTTTAATGTCTGCATCACTGGCAGTTAAGTTGCCTGAAGGATGGTTGTGGACGGCAATTATTGAACTTGAGCATGCTAAAAGTGCAGCTTGAAAAATCAGTTTAACATCGACTGATACCCCGGAAATTCCACCCGTACCAATTTTAGATAATCCGAGAACCGTATTACTTCTTGAAAGAAGCAGCACCGCGAATGTTTCACGGTAATCGATATCTTCCCAAATTGGTATAACCAGTTTCGCAGCTTCATCAGAAGAAGTTACTTTTGCACGATTTCGGGCCTTAATACTATGCGAATAACTACATTTTACTTCCGCAATTTGTTGATTAAAAAGATTTAATTCCATACTATTTTTTTCCGCTGCCCTACGGTTTTTTATTATGGCATCTGGCACGCCGGTTAAATTTTGGCGTATGCTCATTGAGCCGGATGGATTAAGGCAAGGGCGCAATCACATAAAAAAAACAGGCAAGGGCGCTTGTATTACCCTTGCCTGTTCCAGATGGCGATTAATATCTTTGGCGGAATTTAAGTGGAGAAAACTATATGTGTTCTAATAATACTGTAATTGAAATCTTGTTTAACCAAGGCGAAAAAATGATTGCAAATAGCTTAGGTAAGATTTTTGTTCACTTAATTTATATCGATAATGTCTGTAAAATGGGAGCAAAGGCCTATTCAACAAGTTATTATCTGCCGGAATTGGTATATTGATTTCCAAATTATAAAACTGACTTGCTCTATTTCTTTCTAATCCCTGATTTAATAAAACTTTGTAAAGTAGCTCTGATGTTAGAAAAACCGGAATTTCCCCACTCACATCGATTAAATCCAATTCATTTTTTCTTTGAGAAATTGATTCTTTAGCGACTTCTTCCCACTTCCTGTTTTTACTTGTTTCTTCTTCCTGGTAATCTGTCACTAAATTTTGGACATAAACGTCATTTAAGGATATTCCAATCAATTTAAGGTTTTTCAATATTCCAGTGAAATAACGTTCATCATTTCCCAAATCAAAAACGTATTCGAATTCTAATCTATTTTGATTTCTATCAAACGCTGTTGGATCACAGCCTAACACGAAGGCCTTAATGTTTTGCAGATTAGTAAAAAAAGGCTTAGGGTTTGTGTGTTCAACTAATTGTCCCATTAATTGATTTTATTAATTATTATTTTGATACTTCTTAAAATTCTCAGCCTGTTCAAAAATCTCCTTGTACACTTCATCACGGTTAACCGGTGGGTAATCGTTTTCGGCCAGAAGCATAATTAAATCAACTTTTAGTTCGGCTTTAATATCAGATCGTTTGCTCCAATCGGTGTATTTGGCTTTGTCGTCAACCACGGTTTTAACTTCTTTCGCTAAAAGAATAAGTTTATCTTCCGGGTATTCAAAATCGTATTTGTGGGCCAGTGCTTTCAAAATATCGTAAAACGCTTTTTCCTCGAAATCGATTCCCATTTCATTGAATGATTCCTTCTCTTTCTTTAAAGCGTGGTACAAATCAATAATTTCATCGGTAAAATCTTCCAGCACTTCACTTCGCAAAACATCAGATTCCTTGCGCTCGTTATATTTCTCCACCAGCGATTTCATTTTTTCCGAGAAGTCAATTCCTTTCATTTTATTCACTTTCTTGAAATCCTCGATGGCTTTGGCCAGCAGTTGCTGCAAGAGTTTTATTTTGGTATTCGGCAATTTTATCTTTTCAATTTTTGCCAAATAATTATCATCAAAAATATCTACCTCAGTTTGCTTGTCGGAACCCAGTTTGAAAATTTCTTCTACTCCATCACTTAACAACGCCTGTTTTATCATTTCCCGAACTTTGGCATTCATCTGCGCAATATCGGGAGCATCGCCTTTTGTTAACTTAAAAACGATGGAACGAACTGCCAGATAAAAATGAATGAGGTCGCGTTGTTCCTGACCGAATGCCTCGTTGCCGGAACAAATATCGTAAGCTGCTTTCAATCGTTTCACCAAATACATAAACCGCTTTTCCAGTTCCTGGGTAACCTGTACAAATTCGGCAGCCATATTCAGGGTTTCCAGTTGTTGTAACGGCGAACCTTTAAAGTAGGGTGTTGTATTAAATTTATGAAAGATTTTATTGAGTAAATCCAGATGGTCTTTTACTACAATCACCGACTGCTCAATGTCTTCGAAATTGTTACTGTCGGCTTTGTTGTAATGCGCGAGGGCCAGATTCATCTGTTTTTTGATGCCAATATAATCGACAACCAATCCTTTTTCTTTACCTTCAATTTTGCGGTTAACGCGCGAAATAGTTTGAATCAGGTTATGCCGCTGGACCGGTTTGTCGATGTACATGGTATCCAGGGCTGGAACATCGAAACCGGTAAGCCACATATCAACCAAAACAGCAATTTTGAAATTTGATTTTTCGTTTTTGAATTGTCGGTCCAACTCTTTGCGGTATTCTTTGGTGCCTAGTAAATCGTACAACTCTTTCTCATCATCCTGGCCCCGGGTCATTACCATTTTAATTCGTTCCATCGGTTTGATTTCCCGTTTCTCCTTTTCTGTTAATTCGGCATCTACATCGCAGGATTTTACTTCTGTCCATTCGGGACGCAAAGCAATAATTTGTTTGTACAAATCCCAGGCAATTGGGCGACTGCTACACACAAACATTGCTTTTCCTTTAATCGTTGCACCTTCGGCAATGCGGTTTTCATAATGCTTTACAAAATCTTCGGCAACGGCTTTTATGCGGTCGGGATCACCAATAATCACATTCATATTAGTGGTGGCCTTTTTACTCTCCTCAATCTGGTATTCGTTAGTGCCTTCTTCAGCGCACTTATTGTAATATTTTTCAATATCCTGAAGCTTGCTGTTTTCGAGCAATACTTTTGCAGCACGGCCTTCGTAAACAATGGGAACAGTAATTTTATCTTTTACCGACTCTGTCATGGTGTAAGAATCTACAATCTCACCAAATACACTCTCCATTGCATCGATGGGTGTGCCGGTAAAACCAACATACGTGGCATTGGGCAGCGAATCGTGCAGGTATTTGGCAAATCCGTAGGTTTTTGTAACTCCCTTTGCAGTAATTTTTATTTTCTGGTCGAGGTTGGTTTGGCTGCGGTGTGCTTCATCCGAAATACAAATTACATTGGTTCGTTCGGTGAGCAACTCGGTATCTTCGGTAAATTTATGAATGGTTGTAAGAAAAACTCCACCGCTGTTCCGGTCCTGCAACAATTCGCGTAAATGGGCACGACTTTCGACACTGATAACAGTTTCATCGCCAATGTAACCTTTGCCGTTGGTAAATTGCGTGGAAAGTTGATCATCTAAATCGTTGCGGTCGGTTATTAAAATAATGGTAGGACTTGAAAAATGAACGCTTTTCATTAACAATCGAGTTAAAAAAAGCATCGTAAAACTTTTTCCGCATCCGGTGGCACCGAAATAAGTTCCTCCTTTTCCGTCACCATCGGGACGCTGCTGTTTTTTTATGCTTTCAAATAATTTACGGGCGGCGTAATATTGCGGATAGCGACAAACTATCTTTTCGTCCTTTTTCGAGCTATCGGGCAGGTAAATAAAATTGTGAATTATGTCGCGTAAACGGTTGCGGTTAAACATGCCCTGAATCAAGGAATACATTGACGGGATTCCATCCACCTCGGTTTCGTTACCTGTAATTTTACGCCAGGCATAGAAAAATTCGTAGGGTGCGAAAAATGAACCGGCCTTGTTGTTTATTCCATCACTGATAACACAAAAAGCATTGTATTTAAAAAGTTCCGGGATATCGCGTTTATACCTTACTGTTAGCTGAATAAAGGCATCGTGAATAGTGGCTTCTTCGCGGATGGCACTTTTAAATTCAAACACCACCAGCGGTATACCGTTGATGTAAATTATGGCATCGGGGATGCGTTTTTCGTAACCGGAAATTTCGAGCTGGTTAACCACTTTATAGATGTTGTTATCCGGTTTTTCCTGATAAATAGTATCAACATCTGCGGCAATGGAATTATATTCTGATTCTGTTTCGTTTACCGACTCACTTTTTTTATTGAAAGTACTATAATTGATTAGCTGAATGTAAAGGTCTTTTTTTGTGGGGTCTTCCCTTTTTAAAAGGAAACCGTCGCAAACCAGTTTCATGATGGCTTTGTTGCTTTCATACAAATCAGAAGCCGGGAATTTCTCCAAATCGCGAATGATGTTTTCCACCTCTGCAACCGTTATTTCTTCTTCATGGTATTGTTTCAGCAGAAAAGCTTTCAGGTCATCTTTAATCAATACTTCCTCCGGTGAGCGCTGAATGGTCTGTCCGAAATGGTGCGGAATACCTTCTTTTCCCAGCAGGTCAATAAAAGCCTGTTCTAATTGTGCTTCGGTGAACTTCATGTTGCTTTAATTTTCAAGAATCTGCCACAATCCTGTTTTGGCAGAACCCTTTCTCTCAATTATTTTTGCTTTGCGCAATTTACGCACATCTTTTTCTATTGTACTTAATGAAGTGCCAATAATTTCGGCAATATTACTTCTGGACAAAGATGGTTCTATGCTCATTAGCATAATTATCCATAAGCTTCTTTCTCCAAATTCTGTTGTGATCTTCTCTGGATTTAATCCATATTTACCCCGTAAATACCCCGTAAATACCCCGTAATTAATTCTCAAAAACCGGATATTTTCTTCAACTCCTAAATTAATACGCTTCTTAATTGTTCCAAATTCTTTTTTCAATTCGAGAACTGCACTACCAATTTGACTACCTGTTTCATTTTCTACCAACCTCTCTACCAACCCTTCAACCAACCTTTCTTTTCCACTTTCAGAAGTAGCTTCATCTTCCACAAAATCAGGATGAATTTTAATCTCTATAACAAAATAACTTCTGTTCGGCTCGTCGGTATCAAATACAGGTGCAGGCGAACCATTATTTTTTAATGTTCTTATAATGGTAGGTATCCCTGTTCCACGTCCTTCGGTTAGTTCCAATTCCTTTAAAAAACCACCAATTCTGCGATTTCGGTAACGCCTGATTCTAACTATCCCACTATCAAAGTCAACCTGTTTTAATGATGGGTCGATTCCATTATAGCTTATTATTTCGATGGCTTCCGGTAAAACCCGTACTTCAATGGGTTCCCTTAATTCATAGTTCCGATGATAAACCGCATTCGCCAGAGCTTCTTCAATGGCTTCGTACGGATAGTTGAATATTTTATCAGCCTCGGCACGGTCGGCATATTTTTTAACCTTGCTTTTTATAATGTTGGTTTGAATGTACGACAAAGCATTTGTAAGCTGTTTTTGAATAGCACCGTCAAAGGTTTTTTCGTTGAACTCTTTTGCACCAACTCCATACGGAAACTCAACAACATCGATTTGTACTCCCGGGAAAAACTGCTTCGGGTTTTCGGAGAACATTAACAAGCCTACATTTTTAGGAAACAGGTGTTCCTGTGCCCCCTCGCACAAATTCATTGCGGTAGCCAGCTCTTCAAGGGTCATGGTTGCACTTTCGTTAAAGAGCTTGCTTTTGATTTTTGCTAAATGCCCGCGCATTAAATCGAAACTCAGATTTTCGATACCGGTTAATGAGTTTACCCTGTCGTCGAAAGGAATACGGGCAGTTAGTTGAACGAGTTCGGATTCCTGCTCGGCATTTGGAATTACGCTGCTCGAAAACTGACGGATTCGGTAATTATATGTTTTGTGTTTGGTCAAAACATCATCGGGCACTTTATATGGCCGGTTACTTCCGGCAGGGACCCATATAACTAAAACATGTTTCCCGTCAATTTCTTCAAGCGACAAACGGGGCATATAATTTGGCTGAACCAAGTTGCAATAACCAATCATATCTTTTTGTACCCGCTCGAAACCATCGGGATTAAAACCCAAAACAGGACGTTTTGGTTTTCCATTTGCATCCTGCACGCCAATAACAATATATCCGCTGCCTTCGTTTTCAAAATCGTTGGCAAAAGCACAAACCGTTCGCATTACCGTTTTTGGGTTCCACCCTTCTTTTAACTCCAGCCGTGTGCCTTCAACAACTGTCCCCGACAATACTGTTTCTATATTTATTGGTATGCTCATTGTTTATATGCGGTTCAATTCAGTTCTGCTTGTTTTGTGGTTTTTCAACCGCAAGGTAAATATTAAATCATCACGTTCAGCTCAATAAAAACCTGTTCCAGTAGTGCTTCGGTGAATTTCATTTTTTAGTTTTTAACTAATACTTACTAAAAGGGCAAATTTGCATCATTATCAATTTCAGGTTCAATTACGGCTTCAGGTTCTGAATCTTCAACATCATCAACTGTTTTGTCTAAAGTTGCAACAGTTTTATTATATTCTTTAATGATAGAATCTATCGTTTCTAATATTAATTTCAATGTACTTTCTTCGCTTATATCGTTGTCTCCTTTTGGAATCAATAACTTTTTACTATCAATTGATTGTGTCAACTCGGAAACCAGTTTAGTAAAATCAATATCTCCGGAAAAATCTATTGAAATGGCATTAGATGTTATTCCTGTGATTAAAATCAATTTACTCTCGTTGCTTATTTTTAGACTGTATTCTTTTGTTTCCATTGTTATTCGGTTTAAATGCTTTTTATGTCATATTTTTCTGAACGTTTCTTAAAAATATATTCACCTCCATCAAGAATTTCACAAATCTCTTTTTGGGCAGTTTTATCTTCAAGTTTTATTTGTTTATAACTTATCTTATTATTTATATTTTGTGCCAAGATTATTGTCTCTGCATCTCCATAAACTACTATTGACGGATTATGAGTTACCAAAAATATTTGTTTGTTATGCTTTATTTCTCTTAAAAGTGTTACCAAATTTTTTGAAATAAATCTATTGCCCAGATTGTCTTCCGGCTGGTCAATTAATATTGATTTAGTACTCGCTTGTTTCAAAATTATTTCCAAATATTTTTCAGAGTTATATCCAGGACTTTTATCTTTGGATGTTTCACTGTCGGAATATCTTAAGTAATCTTTTGGAGATAACATCGAATTTTTAATAGGGCTAATCTGCGATTCTAGTTTTTTACGAAAAGATGCTGGTTTTATATCCTGATAACTTTTCACAGTAGTCTTATTGTAAAGAAGTCTAAGTATATTTTCAAAAATACTTATTTCGGTATATGGACGTAATATACTATCCAGTATTTCCTCTTTAAGAGATGCTTCCTCGCTAACTTCAAGCACTAATTTGATATCTTCATATAAATCAATCTCCTTATAAAGTGCATACTTAAAATTCTCAATCTCATCGCTAAAAACCTTTAATTTCCCATAATTTTGAAATTTCGATTTAATAGTATCTTTTAATCTTTGTAATTGTTGTTTTCCGACAGTTTTTGCATTCGACTTCATATTTAGTTTTGAATTAGCTTCAGAAATCGTTTGCTCTGCTAATTCAATAAAATCGATTTTGCCATTAATTAACATTTGTAATTCGACTATTTCACTGTTTTTAATTTCTAGTAATTTAAGGAACTCCTCTTTCACCTTTTCTTGCTCTCTTTCCAGAGATATTAATCGATGATTTGAAAATTTTCTTACATTTTCCTGAATTATTTCGATTACTTCAAGAATTTCATTTATTTCATCAGAAATATTAATACTATCAATTAAATCTTGAGAATCTAGATAAAAAACTACCTCCCGACTAAGTATATTTTCAATGGTTTTAGCATGTAATACATGAGTTTTATTCAATGTTTCTTCATGGGCATTATTATAGGCAGTTGCAATTCTGTTCTGAATTTCATTTAACCTGAAATTATGCTTTTCAAAATCCTGTAAAATTGATTGATATCCTTCCTTTTTTCCAACTTTAAACGCCAGCTCTTTTAATTCTTTTCTTTCAAAATACCTTACGACTTCACCTTGACTGATTCGAATAATATCTTCCTTATTTATCGAAGTAATATCCTTGAAGTTTCTGTCATTTTCACCCTTAATTATTGTTCTTATATGAGGGATACTGTAGGTAGTATCAGGTTCAAGAGAATCAATACTCTTACACAGAAGCCACAATAATAAGCTTTTGCCGCTCGACCTACCTCCGATAATTACATTTAAGCTTGGACTAAACTCGAACTCTATTTCTTCGATAAAGTCGCAATCACTAATTCTAAATCTTTCAATACTTGCTCCATTGCTTTGCAGGGCTCCATATTGTTGCGATGACAGAATTCTGGACTCCGGATCAATGAAAGCAAGCCTTATTGTTTCGTAATTTTTACTTCCTTTTAAATAGTAAAAATCATGATTTCCGGTGATTCCTTTATGCTTGCAAGGATATTGATTAATGTTATGGTTGTCAGAGAAATTAATATAAGCTATATCCTTTTTTGCTCTATGTTCCGTTGGTTTTTTCCTATCGAAACCTGCATTGTATATTTGTTGGGTTTCTTCTTTAGATACTTTCTCTAATGCACTTTGCATCAAAATGACCATTTTTTGGGCATCGTCAATTTCGTTTCTACCATGTGCAGCAACTATGCTTTGTGTATTGCCCGCATGAGGAATAAAGAAAAAATCTTTTCCAAAAAATATTTTTGACAATTCTCCAAAAGTGATTTTCCTATTCAACTTCGTCAGACCTTTTTTTGTGTATTTGTCTTCGAGTGCTTTACTAATTTTTTTTGCTCCCTCAACATCTGAATAATTAAAAATTAAAAGTGAATGGTAATTTTTGATTTCTCCTGATTCCCTTGACTTCTCAATATCAAGCTCAACACCAACAAATAATTTTGGATCGTTTTCAGAATTGTATTTAGAATAGTATTCCTCGTAAGCGTCAATATTTATTATATTGTGGTCAGTAAGCGAAAATATATTAACTCCATTTTCAACCAATTTCGAATGTAAAACATCTACAGAAAATACTCCTGCATAATCACCGGTTTTCGTTTCATTGCTTTTGTCAGTATGAATATGCAAATCTATTTTGTGCCAACTAGAAAAGGGTTTATTATTCATTTTTATCCAATTTAATTGTTGTTGAGATATTGTCATTACATTCCTTTCTCCCCCCTGCCTTCGCCAAAGCTTTGGCAGAAAGGTGCACTTAGCAACTTATCAACTTCGGCCAAAGCGTATTGTGAAGCTTGTTAAAGTTATTTTTAGTGATTTCATTTTTAATTCGTATTAATTTGTTTTTATTCAACTTCAAACTTTTGTCTCAAAGCCCCGCTAGTAAAATCATCACTTCTTAAAATAACTTCAATGCCAACTCTACATGGTTCTTTAAAAATGACGATAATTTCCTTGCCAAAAACTTCTTTTTCTGGTACATTCTGAGCGATGGAAACTGCCGTTTTCATATTTCGCAGTTTAGTTCTCCTATAAATAAAATATTCTTCTTCTTCCTCATAATCGACGTGAAAGTTTGGCAAAACAACATTTCCACCGAATGAATAATTTGACGATTGTTCATTCTTTATCCGCTCAAACTCTGTATTAGCAATAATTTTATAATAGTTGCTTTTTAAAACTTTCATTTCAATATCAAAACCAATTGATGTATTTGAAGTATTTTCAATGTTTATATCCAAAATTTTTACAGTAATCTCATCAGACGAAGGGAAATCTTCAAAACCAATTAAAGTTGGTAATATTATTAAATCTGATTTTCTATCTTTCTTTGAATATCTATCCTTATAAATTTTTTCAAAATCAGAACGTACCATTTTATCTGTTCTAGTACCAACTCTTATGAAACCATCACCTTCGCGATAAACTATTCTATTTTTATCATCATCACCTACAACCTGAACTTCTTTTTTAAATAGATATGGTTTGTCCTTATTATCAAAAATCCTAAAGTAAGCTAATTGATAACCTTTGAATTCAATAGGTCTGTATTCGAAATGAATCTGAGGTTCAATATATGTGTTTATGTATTGCTGATAATTCGCCTGGTCAATTAAATTGGAAATATTGTGAAAAGTATAAGGAACTCCATCCTTTTCCTTTACACCAATAATAATGTATTTATCAGCATTGTCTGGATGATTTGCCATCGCAGAAATATCTTTTAAAAACTCATGCTTTTTATAATCATTTCCGAGGGAGTACTGTTCCATCTTAAAGTCAATATTGTGACTTTCCGAATGATATTCTAATATTTCTTTTACCTTTTCGCTCATTGTTCAACAACTTCTTTTTCAGTTTCAACTTTAGTGATTTTTGAAAGAACTAAATCTCTCATCTTTAAAAGTTTTTGATTTTCCATATTTTTAGATTCCATCAATTGAAATATTGGTATTGCCTTTTTTTCAAATTCACAAACAGAGTCAAAACTTGGATATTTAATTTCAAAACTTCTTAAATCTCCTAATAATAAATTTGATTGAGTTGAACCACCTGCTAAATCAACTATATCTTTTAAATAGAATTTTATTAGTGAGTATAAAAAATAGGTTTTTGCAACATCTTTCTTAGGTTTTAAAATTGCAACACTTTTTTGAAACGTTGTTTTATTTGTTTCAGGTAAATCTTTTACTATTGCCATGCGACCAATCGTTCCTGCATTTGTAAGTAATATATCACCTGCATAAAGATTTGTTCTCCTATGAGTTTCTTCAAAATCAACTTTTGTTATTTGTCTCGCATTATCGTAAATGATTTCACCCCTGGACAAGTCTTTCACACTTACAAAGTAATAGCCGGAATTTAATTCATTTTCACAATCACCGTGTTTTCCATCAGTTATAAGTGAACATAAATCTCCTAATTTTTTTTCTGTTTCATTTTTCACTGCATTCTCCACAAACCAATGTTTGTAAAGTGCCTGGGCGGTTTCCTCCAGTTTTTGGTTAAGTTGTTCGTTGAGTTTTATGCGGTTAACAATTGTGTTGTATTCTTTTACAAAAGCGCGCTGTTTTTCGATGGAGGGAACGGGGAGTTCCGTTTCGCACATTTCTACCCAGTCAAATGTTTCGCGGGCACTGCCATGAGATTTAAAACGTGCATACCTGTCAAACTCTGGTCGGCGAAACCACATCATTAAATATTCGGGAAGCAGTTCATTGTGGTCGATAATTTCAAAAACTACATAAGCCTGGGAAACAATTGCTTTATCAAATTCTTCAAGCAAAGCCACAGAAATTTTGTTGCCATTTCTGGAAGTTACCGGTCCATAAGCAAATTGGTTTCTTTTTATAATCTTGTAGGTTGACATATCGGTGCCAACTGTATTTGCAATGGAAGGCATCAGTATTTTTTTAATACTTACACCCAACAACTTCTCAACTTTCAATTCAGAGTTTCGGTTATTAACTTCCTGTATATATTTGCCAAGTTTTTTATATTTTGACCTCATACCCCAACTCTTTAAATACGTTCAGAAGATCTTTTTTCGATTGTTCTTCGGCTTTCAGCAATTCACTGAATTCACCTTGCAGGGCAGTCATTTTTTTATCAAAATCGATATTTTCATCACGGTTTACAAACTCAATGTATTTGCTTGGTACCAGCGAATAATCTTTGGCTTTTACTTCCTCAATTTTAGCCGAATAACAATATTCCGGTGTGTTTTTGTAATTCTGTTCAAAATCCTTATGCTGCCAGTCGTGATAGGTTTTGGTAATATCCTTTATGTCTTTTTCAGAAAACTGGGTATATTTTTTCTCAAACGGTTCACCCCACTGGCGCAAATCCATAAACAGAATTTCATCTTCTCGGTTTTGGTAGTTTTTAACTACATCGTTTAAGGTAATTGTTCTTTCTTTTTTGTTGTGGTTTAAAATCCAGAGGGTTACACTAATATCGGTGGTATAAAACAGGTTTCTGGGCATAATAACAATTGCCTCAACCAATTTATTTTTAATCAGTTTTTTACGGATTTTGTATTCTTCGCCTCCACCGGAAAGTGCGCCGTTTGCAAGGATAAAACCGGCCACTCCATTTTCGGAAAGTTTGGAAGCCATGTTTAATATCCAACCGTAATTAGCATTGCTTGTTGGTGGTACTTCGTAACCCCGCCAGCGTGGGTCGTCGATGAGTTCGTTGCCTGCCCTCCAGTTTTTTTGGTTAAAAGGCGGATTGGCCATAATAAAGTCGGCTTTCAGGTCGGGGTGCTGGTCTCGGCCAAAAGTATCGGCAGGCACATCGCCCAAATTGGCGGCAATACCACGAATGGCCAGGTTCATTTTTGCCAGTTTGTAAGTGGTGGCGGTGTATTCCTGTCCGTAAATGGAAACCTCTCGTTTGTTTCCGTGGTGGCTTTCGATAAACTTCACCGATTGCACAAACATACCACCCGAGCCACAGGCGGGGTCGTAAATTACGCCTTTGTAGGGTTCTATCATTTCGGCAATGAGGTTTACAATGCTTTTGGGCGTATAGAATTCGCCTTTCCCTTTTCCTTCGGCCAGGGCAAATTTACTAAGGAAATATTCGTACACCCGGCCCACAATGTCCTGTTGTTTGTCGTGCAGGGTGTTAATGTTGTTAATGGTATCG
This sequence comes from Prolixibacteraceae bacterium, assembly GCA_018648265.1. Lineage (GTDB taxonomy): Bacteria > Bacteroidota > Bacteroidia > Bacteroidales > Prolixibacteraceae > Draconibacterium. The sequence goes on from JABGRN010000036.1 coordinate 14,523, forward strand.
AGCAGGGCGGCCAGTTTGCTTACATCCATGTTCAGCCGCGAGAAATAATTATCGGGCAGTGCACCTTTCAGCGTTGGGTTGTTTTTTTCGATGGTATGCAGTGCGGTGTCAATAATTAGCGCAATATTATCTTGTTTCGAGTTTTCAACAATGTGGCTCCATCGTGATTCGGGGGTGAGATAAAACACATTTTTCATGTTGTAGAACTCTGCCATTTCAATGTATTTCCCTTTGCCATCGGCAACAATTTCCAGCCGGCGTTCTTCAAATTTATCGCTTACAAACTTCAGGAAAATCAATCCCAAAACCACATGTTTATATTCCGATGATTCAACCGTTCCGCGTAATTTATTGGCCGAATCCCAGAGGGTTTCTTCCATACTTTTTTGTTTGCCGTTTTGTTTTTTTGCCATAAAATGTAATATGTATGTAAACATTAAATTACACCTAATCCGTTGGAATTAATGCCTGAGGACAGGTTAGTTTGTTTTAGCGACTAATTTAGTAAAATCAAATGCACTTAAACCAATATATTTTACAAAACATGAAAATACGATTAAAAAAGGAGTTTTATTATTTTGTGGTTTTGTTGTGTTTGGAAGGAATGTTACGACCAAAAAAAATCCGGCTTTCACCGGATTCTTTTTGTTAAAAAGGTAAGTCACCGGCAGGAACCATATCAGGAATTATTTTGCCTGTTTTATCTGTTTTGGCATTTCCACGTTTTTTAGGAGTTTTAGCTTTTGGGGTTTCAGCTTCAGCAGTTTCTGCTTCAACTTCTTCCAGACGGGAAACGTAAGCGGTGTGAGTGCGTCCAAAATCGTCTGGTTTTCTCATTCTGGCAACTTCGATTGTTACATACTCTTTGCCATTGTACCCGTGAACAAATTTCAGCAAATTTTCCACATTCAAGGTAACTTTAACAATTTCCAAACTTTCGTGAGCGGTGCCTTTTCCAATGTAATTTTTTTTGTAAGCTTTCATGATATTTATTTTTTATAGTTAAAAATTTATGCAGGTACAGAAATAAAAATTCAGGGTACACAATGAGGAACTGGAATACCGGAATCCCGATGCAATCGGTATGAGGATATGCCGGGAAAATCATTTTGTAATTTACTTTCCCTGAATATGTGACCATCAGGAAATTAGCCGGTCACATAGTTTTTTCATTTCACCTTAGCATCGATTTATCACGGAGAAAAAAATATATCCTTGAAGCGTTTCTTTGATTCAAAAAAAATAGTTGGGAAAAGGTACTACAGAAAGTTACTGTTAAAGTCTTAAATAGTTGAAGATATATTCGCAACAGGATAATGACATCCCGTGTATCGAAGTTGTTAAAAAACCGTGATTTGCACTTACACGGCAGTTTCAAGACTGGGTTGATATCTGCTGATGCTCACTCCGCAAAAATCCCAACCAAAAAAAATGAATCGGGTAGGGGTATTGAATTCATGTAAATGATACCTGCTTCGACAACATCGACAGGCTCAGTTACCGATTTCGACAGGTACAACTATCAACATCGACAGGCTAAGTTACCAATTTCGGCAGGCTCAATATTCGACAAGCTCGGTTACCACATTTTCGGCAGGTACAACTATCAACTTCGACAGGCTCAGTTATCACATTTTCGGCAAGCTCAGTTACTAATTTTGGTTCTTTTCTCTTTGCCGCAAGATTTAAAGAGAAAAGAACACGGAGCAAACCCCAGGTTCGTCATCTGACGGAGGTCCCTGGGGTGTGTTTATCGTTTCAGCAAAAATTCGCCGGTCCCAAGAATATTTGCGGTTAAAAACGATTAACTGCGGGTCTTTTTTGTCAACTTTTATCTACAGAAAAAAGTTGCCGCCAGCTCATTTTTTCGACGTAATGTTATTAAGTGCTGAAAAGTGCAAATAACTGAACAAGAAATAAATAAAAGGAAATTTTAAAAAACTACGTTTTTTAATCACGAAGTATGCCGAGCCTGCCCTACGTAGATCAGAGGAAAAAAGAGAGGAAAATAAGGATATATGACAGGAGGTACCACCACACCACACAGGAATATATTTATTAATCATATTATCATTGAATAGAGGAAAAAGAGAGGAAAAGCCAGAGAGTAATTCCGAAAAAGCCAAACAGCAACCACCAACAAAACACAACAAAAGAAAAAAACTGGTTTAAGTCCAGCACCCAGGACGAACGCAGTAAGTCCTACCATACAAAAGGAGCGAAGTGACGTACAACAAGGACAGCAGAGATGCCCTTCGGCATGAAATATTTAATGTAAAGCCAGCCCGTATGCCAAGGTTATTATTCTAATTTATTACCACCTTGGATTTGGAAGTGCTACATTTAACAGGACTGTGAGTTAAGTACTATTTTTACTAGCTTACAAATATAAATCAAATGAGAAAAAAATACGACAAGGAATTTAAGAAAAAGGCTGTAGAATTTTTATCCCGTATAACTTTCTCCAGTCCTTGTAGTTTATGTACAAATATTCTGTAACTATGTAACCGGGTAGTTTCCAAATAATATAATGCTGGCTTTCAATGCTTTAAAAAAGTAAAAATCAGTTTTATGAGAATGTACCGGCCTGTCACAGATAGTGCAATTAAAATGTAACCAAAAGGGTGGTTACAAAAAAAGTGTAACCGGGGCATTTTGAAAAAACAAAATGTAACCTTGTAACTCTTTAATACTTAGTTCTTTTTACTATTGGTTACAGAGTTACATTTTTTTAGTAGTAAATAGATAAAGGGAAGGAAAAAAAGAGGGCTTATTATGCAACGTTTGAAGTATAAAACAAACTTCCTTTGGGTGATAAAGGAAAAAAAAGGTGGGCAATAATTTATATCAATGGTAAGAAAGCAATATCTGTCAACCGGAATACCGTTAAAATGCTTTTATTAAAATGCTTACACAATCGAAAATATAATATATTTAGCATATATCGGAAGACGAACCAACCTGTTATTATCAAGTATTATTTCTGTTATGTTTGCGTATGAAATCAATTGTTGTATCTTTGATTTTAAATAGAAACATTATGAAATCAAAAAATGCTAGACTACTACCAAAAGAGAGTAGAATGCTTGAGCGTTTAGGAGAAAATATCAAGTTAGCCAGACTAAGACGAAAATTGACAACTGAACAAGTATCAATGCGGGCGAACATTGCCCGATCGACACTTTGGCATGTGGAGAAAGGAAGTGAGCATATAGGAATAGGCATTTTTTTTCAAGTTTTGTCTGTTTTGGGATTGGCCAATGATCTAATAAAAGTTGCTGAGGATGATTTACTGGGGAGAAAACTTCAGGATGCCAATCTTTCAACAAAGAAAAGGGCACCTAAAAAAAATAACACATTGTAATGAAAAAAATACTTGTATTTGCAGATTGGGTCGGATTGCCCTCAGTACTAAAAATAGGAATTTTGAGATCCGAAAAATCAAAAGGTGAAGAAGTATTTTCTTTTGAATATAATGATGAATGGCTTAGTAGCGGATTTGCACAAGTTATAGACCCAGATCTAAGGCTGTTTGGAGGGGCTCAATATCTGAATGTTAACAAACCCAACTTTGGACTTTTTCTTGACTCATCTCCAGATAGATGGGGAAGAATGCTTATGGAAAGACGAGAAGCAATAATCGCACGTAAAACGAACCAGCCAAAAAAAAGATTGATTGAATCAGATTTTCTCTTAGGAGTAAATGATGAGACCCGAATGGGGGCACTCAGATTTAAATTAGAAGAATCGGGACATTTCCTATCTGGCAATGAAGAAATAAAAGTTCCTCCATTTATCAGTTTAAGGGAACTGGAACAAGCCAGCCTGAGATTGGAAGATGATGATTTTTTCAAGGATGAACAAGCACTGAAATGGCTGATGATGTTGATGGCCCCAGGATCATCACTTGGCGGGGCACGTCCAAAAGCAAGTGTAAGAGATACTAATGGACACTTATGGATAGCTAAATTCCCAAGCAAGAACGATAATAAAGATAGTGGGGCATGGGAATTTCTCGTAAATCAAATGGCAATAGAACTTGGAATCGATATGGCGCAAGCCGAGGCAAGAATATATTCTCAAAAACAACATACTTTTTTAACAAAAAGATTTGATAGAACGGTTCGAAATGAACGTATTCATTTCGCATCAGCAATGACCCTATTGGGATATAAAGATGGGTATAATCACAAGGAAGGTGGCAGTTACCTTGAAATCGTTGAATTGATCGAACAATTTGGTTCAGAACCTGATAACGATATCAGAGAACTATGGCGAAGAATCGTTTTTTCGGTTGCAATATCAAATACAGATGACCATCTAAGAAACCATGGTTTCTTGCTCACTTCCAATGGGTGGAAACTTTCTCCTGCCTATGATATCAATCCCGCGGAAAAAGGAACAGGTTTAAGCTTAAATATATCTGAAGATGACAATAGTCTTGATTTTGATCTTTGCATAAGCGTTGCAGGTTATTTTAGATGGGAAAAAGAAGATGCAGTAAATTACATAAACAGAACTAAAAAAATAGTAAAACAATGGAAAAAAAGAGCCAGTGGCATAAATATTACCAGTGCAGAACGAGTGATGATGGAATCTGCATTTACCATATAAACACGTGTATTAAAGAACTTTAGAATACTCTACAAAGTATAGTTCCAACATAAATTATTCAATAACACGAGGATGCATCCTCGTAAAACTTCGAATAATCATGGTTAAAAATAATTTCCCCCTGGCAAGGTAAATTCTCCATATATTCTTTAATGGCGTTAACAAAAACTTCCCGGTTTCCAGGTTTGTTCAGGTTGGCTGTTGTATAAGTTTGTCCTTGTTTAATCCTTTAAAGGAACTACCATACTTTTCCCTGTATTCCAACTATTCTACTTTGTCTTGCTTCGTAATATTTTTGCTTCCACTGTTAAAGGTACTGTGGTAATAGTTTCGTGTTCTTCTAGGGAACCAAAAAGAAAATCAAATATCATATTTTGATATCTATTAATTATTCTCGTAACTCCTTAGTTACAACGGATGAATTTTATGGTTTGAATCCACTGGATAAAATCCTTTTTAGGTAAGAAAACTTCTACCCTTTTCATCAATTTCACCCAAGTCAGGTAGACTTTTTTCTACCAAACAACCCAAAATCGGGTCATTTTTTCCATACAGATTCTCATTTAGCACTAAAACTGTATAGTTTTTTCGTACCAGATTTTCATTTTGGGCTGAAACTGGTTGGTTTTTTCCGACCAGTTTACCCAGAATCGGGTCTTTTTTAATCTTACTGTACTGATTTTTTACATGTAAATTGAAAAATTTGCAACCTGCGTAATCCAAATCAGCCCATTTTCATTTTTAATAGTGTCGGTAAACATTTTTAGTGTTGTGGTTTCCATATTATTTTTTGTTTTCGATTGGTTGGATGTGATTCAAACAAAGTTCCATCGTTTGTGAAATTGTTTCCAGTTCAGATGAAATATCACGAACAGCACTTCTTCAAAGGATGTAAATAGTTCTACTTTACTAAAATGATTTTGGCTTATAATATCTATCTATGTCAGCTTGCCGTTGTCGGTGTCTTATTCGAATATGCTCCAGACAAAGATCAACCTCTTTTTGTGTAGCAAATGCCTTGGCAATAACCAACAATTTGGCATCACGGACACTTAGCAGAGGCATTTCTTCCTGATTTTCAAGCTTTAATGTTAATATGTAAAGGCTTGCCATCATCACTAATGCCATATGATGTTGCCATGCCAACCATCCTGTTACTTGATAACCTGACATTCCCAACTCATTTTTACAATCATCAAAACAGCGCTCTACCCAATATCTGCTACATTGAAAATATGCCCATTCTTTGTTGTTATATTTTTCTTTATCCCCATTGCTGAGTGAATATTTTATCTTCTCAGATTTGGTGATAACCAATGTCCTTTTGCAATCTTTTTCTTCTTTTCCGTCCCAATGCCAAACCGTTGCAGTGTGTACTTTTGAACGCTTCAAACCCTTTGCAGTCTTTCTTATTTGCTCTGTGCTAAAGTCCTTATCTGCAAGTAATTTTATATAGTTTTGCAATTGAACCGGTTCAATATCTGGTTGTATTTTCGTTGGGAACTTACCTTTATTTCCTTTGCGTCCTGGTATCGAGAACGTGGGTTCGGTCAGGAAAACAAGTTCATCTTTATGAACATCCAACACGTAAAATTGACCCAAAGCATCCAATGCCCTGGTCAGTTCTGCATTATGGCCGTAAAGTCCATCGCCACCAATAAAATCAAATTCTATTCCTGAACCAATTGCCCGCTTGACCAACTTTAAAGCCAGCTCAGGTTTTGTTTGAAATTTTTGATCCAACTCAGGTACTCCTGCTATATCACACCTCTCTTTGTCTTTTGTCCATACTTCTGGTAAAAATAACCCGGTGCCCACCAAACTGCAAAATTTTTCATTGCTCAATGACAGATGTACAGCAACCTGGCAATTATCGACTTTGCCCACAACACCAGCATATTGGCGAGATACCCCTACCGATTTCAAACCCTTTTTCAAGTGTGAGGTTTCGTCAATTACAAGTCCTGTTGGCAAGCCACTCTTTATTTTCTGTGCCCGTAATGAGCTGTCCACCGATTTCATAGTGACCGAATTCACATCAGGTGCACTCCATTTACTAACAGACAGAAAATGTATATATCGTTTATAATCTGAATTATTTACTTTTTCCACCATTCGTTCCATGTTCTCATGCCCCTTTTCGCATTGTAGCAGCCCCGACAAATACTCTTCCGCAACATGCGTACAGCTCCTTGTGTACACCTTGAATAAATCATTATAACTACTGTTAATCAGTCTGTTAAGGCTGTTGTCAGAGAAATTGTCGTATTGGGTTTTGTTAGAGAAAATTTTTTTATCTGCTCGTTTTGGCTTCATTGTCAAAACAATCAGAATGCTTTAATAATTACCCTAAGATATTAATTATTAGATATATAACAAAACAAACCACCTCTTTTTTCAATTTAGTAAAGTAGAAATAGATACTATGAGTAGATTCTTCTACCGGTTCGGGAAAAATGTTTGAGGGAGCGAACAAATCGCTATATAAAGAATTAATTGTTCCCGGCTTTGAAGACTGTGATATTGCACTTAATGTATGGGGCGACTGTATGGTCCCGGCCCTTAACAGTGGGGAAATCGTGCTTTGCAAGGAATGGAAAGAGAGTTTTATTGAGTATGGTTATATCTATCTAATTATTACCCGGGAAAATCATAGGATGATAAAATATATACAGCCTGGAAGTGAAGCAGATATGATTAGCTGCGAAAGCCGGAACAGTTTTTACAAGCCATTCGAGGTTAACAAAACTGACATTTTAAAATTATTTGTTATTAAGGGCCACATCGAGAGAAGTGCAATGTGAATTTACAAAATCAATTACTTTTCTGTTTGATTCATCGATTATAGAATAATCATATTTGATGTACATGTCGGTTACGCGGTTGTCAGAATCTTCGTGTCCTAAACACAGGGCAACATCATCTTTATTGATTTTGCATTCATTTCGGGCAATGGTTGCCCAGGTATGTTTTGCCCATTTAGAAGTTACTTGTTTGTTTATTCCTGTCTTCTGGGTTATACCAACAATTTTATGATAGTTTTCTCCATGTAAATAGTTATTTATGAAGTGTAAAAAACTTTTGCTTTGTTTGAAACGCTCCGACACATTAATTAGATTGTTACTGCCCGGATATTTTTTTATTATTCTTATTGCTACTGGTTCCAGTTTAATGGAATACAGCCGTCCGGTTTTGAATCTGTCGTAAAATACTCTTCCGTTTTGCGGTTGTTTTAGGTGGAATAGATCTATTGATTCTATTCCTATTAGATAAAACATTAGTAAAAACATGTCCTTTGCAAATTCTTCTCCAGGATTGGAATGTTTATGATTCATAAACATTTGTAGTTCTTCAATGGTAAGTACATGGTCTTTGGATTTGACTTTTCGTTTTGGCATTTGGTATCGCCTGAAAGGGTAGTGTGGAATAGGTATTACACCAATGTTTTCGTCGTTGTAATAGTCTCGGGCTTTGTTAAAAATTGCTCGAAACGAAATCATATAATTAATGACACCATTTTTTACTCCTCTATTGTACAGATATGCTTCGTACCGTTGTAAAAAACTAAGATTGATTTCGGAAAAAGGAAGTTGTTGTCCAGTAAAATTTTGAAGACTTTTTACTGAATACTTGTATTGTTCCGCTGTCCCTATCTTTTTAGTTGTATTAATTAGGTGATCTGCAAACACAAAAAAATCGAGTTGATTAGAAGAGATGTTATCATTGAGGATGTATGATTTTATTTCGGCTATGCTCATTAAATTCCTACGCTCACCTAATTCAATGTCAACTTTGAGACATTTTTGCAACCAGTTGTTAATTCTTAAATTGATAAAATTCTGATTTTTACCCTTTACATGTCCTGTTTTATTGTCCATTTGTGTTGGATTAACATAAAGGTCGGTCGAAATATAATTTATTTTCCGATTGTGAGTAATTCTAATTTTAATGTTGGTTGTTCCATCAGCTTTTAAGTCTTTTGTTCCCTTTAAAATTATTGCTTTAAATGTTGCCATATTTGTTGATTAGTATAACAAATTCATAAACTATTCATAAACATTTACTGTTTAAAGGTACAAATATTCGTGTACAGTACAAAAAAAAAGGATTATCAATTTTTTGATAATCCTTCCTTTAGGCTTGTTTTCCTAGTGTTTTCCTAATGTTTCCGTTTCTTTTAGCTCTGTGCCCAGAACAGGACTCGAACCTGCACGCCATTGCTGACACTAGTCCCTGAAACTAGCGCGTCTACCAATTCCGCCACCTGGGCATTGAGTGGTGCAAATATATAAAAAAATCCGCCTTTCGGGTACACTTAAAAAGCGGTTAATAATACACAATAAAATATATTTAGTACATTTTTATCTGTTCTCCTGAGGTAATTTTTTCACAGTACCGGCATTTTAACGAAAGCGGCTCTTTTAATACTACTTTGAAACATGTAGTAATTGTTTCGTTATTTGTTATACATTTCGGATTGAAACATTTTACTATCCCCTTTATAACATCTGGAATCTCGACTATTCGTTTTTCTACTACTTTGTAATCCTTAATAATATTTAAGTTTGCATGGGGCGCAATTAAAGCAATTTTGTTTATTTCATTGTCTTTGAAAAACTTGTCGGTAACTTTGATAATTGCTTTTGCCCCTAGTTTTCCACTTTCAAGATTGGTCCCAAAAGTTATTTGGTTTTCTATTTTATCTAAACCTAAAATTGAAATTACCTTAAATAAATTTTTAGCCGGAATATGATCTATTACTGTGCCGTCTTTAATTGCACTAACTTTTAATTTTAGTTTTTTCTTAGTATTTTCTTTCATGGCTTTTTCTATTTTAGGTTCATTGTGTGGGTGATAATTGCCTCGCGTGTAAAAACCCCGTTGAGTGCCTGGGTAAAATAATAGGCCTTTTTGTTGCTGTCAACATCCGAATGAATTTCGTTAACCCTTGGTAAGGGGTGTAAGATTTTTAGATTTGCTTTGGTTTTTTCGAGCATAGAATTACGGAGGATATAAACATTTTTTACCTTTTCATATTCAATCGGATCGGGAAACCTTTCTTTCTGAACGCGTGTCATATAAATAATGTCGGCTTCACTGATAATGTCGTTAAACTCTTTGTGTTCGAAATACTTTATTCCTTTTTCCTCTAAAAAAATTTTATATTCATTGGGCATTTGCAATTCGTAGGGTGCAACAAAGTTGAAAATTGGATTTTCAAATTCCGACATTGCCATTAACAACGAATGTACTGTCCTGCCATATTTAAGGTCACCCACCATAAAAATGTTAATATTATCGAGGGTTCCCTGGGTTTTGAGTATTGAATACATATCGAGCAATGTTTGCGTGGGGTGTTGGTTTGCACCGTCGCCAGCATTTATTACAGGTACCGGTGACACCTCGGCAGCGTACCTGGCAGCTCCTTCCAGAGGGTGGCGCATAACAATCAAATCGACATAATTGCTCACCATTTTAATTGTGTCATGCAGGGTTTCACCCTTCGATGCACTGGAACTGCCGGGATCTGCAAAACCTATTACTTTTCCCCCAAGCCTGTTAATGGCAGTTTCGAAACTTAATCGGGTACGTGTTGAAGGCTCAAAAAAAAGGGAAGCAACTACTTTCCCCTTTAGTAAATCCTGGTTTGGATTTTCTTCAAATTCTGATGCAAGTTTCATAATCTTCAGATACTCTTCTTTCGAATAATCTGTAATTGAAATTAAATCCTTCTTCATAGCTTTTTATGTTGTTTTTCATTATTTATTCCTATAAAAAAAGAAAACCAACATTTTAGTAAATAAAAATATTGGTTTTCAATTGAATGAAAAAGTGAATTTACCTTTTCATGAAAAATATCGATCTTGTAATTGAACCTTGTTGTGATAAAATGCTGGAAATAAGAAACTTTTTGCCGATGGCGGATTGGACCTCCTTTGTCAGTAAAATAAAGGGAAATTTGGTGCTTCATCATAAATTCAAAAATAATGGGTTTCCTGAATTTCAAAAAAAATAAAAACATGTTTTTATCAATCTTTTATTAACAGGTCTTTTAAACTTTGCCTGTATTTTTTTTAATTATATCAACCCCATATAAATTGGTGAAAATTTGTTTTGCTTTTTCTGCCTCCGATTTTCTGACCGAAAAACTTAATTTGCAGTCTTCAGCAAAATCGGTAGTTAAAATGTTAATTTTTTTTTGTTTTAAAATATGCATTACTTCATTTAGTTTGTTATAAGTAAAGTGAATATCATACTGTTGTTCGATCAGTTTTGTTTTGATTTCTGCATTTTGTAAAGCATCGGCACTTGCATTTCGGTAGGCTTTAATTAATCCACTTACACCCAAAAGTGTCCCCCCGAAATAACGTACAACAACCAGTAAAATATTGCTTACCCCAAAACTCTGTAGCTGGCCTAAAATAGGTTTTCCGGCTGTCGATGAAGGTTCGCCATCGTCGTTTGCCCTAAATCGGATATCTTCGGCCCCCAGGCGCCAGGCAAAGCAATGGTGACGTGCACTGTGGTGTTCTTTTTTTAACCCGCTTATTATTTCCTTAATTTCGATTTCGTTTTTAACAGGGAAAGCAAAAGAGTAGAATTTGCTCCCTTTATCTTTAAAATATCCCTGGCTTTTTTTTTCTATGGTTTTATACGAATCTTTCACGTGTAAATAGTGTTTAAAATTAGTGGTTGCAGATAAAATCTGCTAATAATCCGCTTGCTGTGTGTTAATATTTATCTTGTATTTTCCATCACAATAAAAAATACAGACTTATTATTGCCAATCCAATTCCGGCAATATTTAATTTGTTTAGTTTCTCTTTAAAAATAGAAAATCCGACGATTGAAGACAGAGCAACAATCGACATATTAACCAGCGCAAAAACGAGCGAACTGTTTAAGTTACTTTTGTTTAATGCATTTATCAGAAAATATAAGGATCCAAAATTTGCTGCACCAAGTAAAATTCCCAGGAAAAGGGTGGGGGAGTGAAAAGTAAAAAGATTGGGGCTTCTTCTGAAAATTGAAATAAAAGCCCCACAAATAAATGCCACAAAAAATACAAACGATGAAAATACTGTAACTTCTTCAGAAGTTGTTTTTACTGCCTGAACAAATTTAACGACAGAATCGGTTAAGCCACTTCCCCGGAAAATTAAAGCGGGCAGAACGATAAATAATAAATTTGTTTTTTTAAGATCTCTCTTGTAAACAACAAAAATTACAGCGATAATTGCTAAAAAAAGCCCTGCGTATTTTAATGTCGAAATACTTTCGTTAAAATATATTAGCGAAAAGAGGACCGGGAATACAAGCGATAACTTATTGGACAGTGTTGTTATTGTAATTCCTGCTTTTTGCGAAGATATCCCAATCAAATAAAACATTACAATAAATAAAACACCTAATAAAATTCCAAAAGGTATCCATGGTTTTGAATTTGTTAATAAGCTTGTGTTGAAATTCATAAACAACCCAAATCCTAAAAGTGTTGCTGTTAAGTAGTTGATGGTGATTAATTTCGATAATTTACAGGAATAATTTTTAGCCCATCTGAAAATTACGTAAATCAATGTGGAAGAAATTATACTGGCTAAAATATAAATCATACAACTAATAACAAAAAAGCACCCGTTAACTGGCGGGTGCTTTTATTCACATTTTTAGTTTCTTTTCGATGTCTTCAACAAACTGACGGAAATTCTTATCGGTATCTTTTAAATTATTTACAGTTTTGCAAGCGTGGAGAACTGTTGCGTGGTCTTTGCTCCCAATTTGTGCCCCAATGCTTGCCAAAGAATATTTAGTCAGGCTTTTCGAGAAATACATGGCTATTTGTCTTGCCTGGACAATTTCGCGCTTGCGTGTTTTTGCCTGGAGCGTTTCTACGGGCATATTAAAATAGTCGCAAACTACTTTTGAAATATATTCGATTGAAAGTTCCCTTTTCGAGTTTTTTACCAGTTTATTAATTAGTTTGGCAGCCAATTCCAGTGAAATTTCACGCTTGTTTAGCATCGACTGGGCAAGCAATGAAACCAGGGCGCCTTCTAATTCGCGCACATTATTTGAAACGTGTGAAGCAATATATTCTAATACTTCGCTCGATAGAGCAAGCCCGTCTTTATATACTTTTTGGCGTAAAATCTCCATCCGGGTTTCGAAATCGGGAGTTTGTAAGTCGGCTGTTAAACCCCATTTAAACCTCGACAAAAGTCTCTGCTCCATTCCTTTTAACTCAATGGGGGGTTTGTCTGAGGTTAAGATCAGCTGTTTGCCCATCTGGTGCAGGTGGTTGAAGATATGGAAAAAGGTTTCCTGGGTTTTTTCTTTTCCTGCAAATTCATGAACATCATCTAAAATCAAAACATCGATCATTTGATAAAAATGAAGAAAATCGTTTCGGTTATTGTTTCTTGTTGCTTCTGTGAATTGAGTCTGGAATTTGTTGGCATTTACGTACAACACTACTTTGTCTGGCAACTGTTCTTTAACTTCAATTCCAATGGCCTGGGCAAGGTGGGTTTTTCCTAATCCCGAATTACCATAAATCATTAATGGGTTAAACGCAGTGCCTCCTGGATTTTGTGCCACGGCGTAGCCTGCACTTCTGGCCAGCCGGTTACAGTCGCCTTCAATAAAATTAACAAAAGTATTGTCGGGTTTTAATTGCGGGTCGATATGTAATTTTTGCATACCCGGGATAATAAATGGGTTTTTTATGGTTGTTTTTTCATCAGTCCGTAAAGGGACAGTTAGCGATTTATTTTGAATTTTTGTGCTGTTATTTGTTGGATAACTTACGGTATAAACACCGCTTCCTGCCGAATTTTCCATAACCACGTTATATTCCAGTTTGGCACCAACACCCAAAACCATACGAAGTGTTTTTCTTAAAATGTCAATAAATTGTTCTTCGAGATATTCGTAAAAAAAAGCACTGGGAACCTGGATGGTCAATACTTTATCTTCTAATTTTACTGCCTCAATTGGCTCAAACCAAGTTTTATAACTGCTGCCGGGTACATTATCTTTAATAACGTTAAGACATTTTTCCCATGCTGCACTGTGCTTATTACTCATTTACTATTGTTGGATTTTACGGGTTATTAAATAACTTCTTTTCGTATTCAGAAAACAAAATTTGCAAAAAAAAAGTTAAAAAAAAATAAATTTACTCTTGATTTTCTCGTAAAATGTATATTGTTTTCTATTCCAGATGTTTATAAAATTAATATTCCTTGATATTTATAAAGTGCTTAATATGAAAGTATTACGTGTATGACATTGATTTATATAACTATATCTAGTAGGTAGTGGTAGGGTCTTTGTTCGTATAAACAAAAACTTACACTGATTATGGCTTATTTTCGAAGTGAATTAAGAGCTTTTTCGATTTTTATTAACCGTCCGTTTTTGAAAGCAACAATGGCTGCATCGGCAAATGATTTTTTTGCAGATTCGTGCAATTTTGCAATTTCAGAATACGAATGAGATGAACCCAAAAGATAAGTATATGCACCGCTAACTTCATATTCTTCAATTTCTCCGAGCCCTTCAAAAAGTTTAGAATTGACCGGGATTTTATTTTCGGTTGAAATGAGGTGTACTTTGAAAATTATATTTTTTGAAGTGGCATCGTCGCTGGCATTAATGTAAACATCTTTTCCTAAATCAATGGCAGAAAATTGCAAGTACCGTTTTGGATTGGTTTGAATATCGTTTATTAAGGAACTTAAATTTTCCGACAAAGTATTAATCGAGTTGTAAAGTTCGTCGTCGTTAAGCAAAAGCCCGGCTGTATTTTCTTTGCTTTCAAGTTTTTCGAGCACGTTAAGGATTTGATTTGATGCACTGGAAATATTTGCAAGAATTGGTGTAATCGATATTTGCGAAAGTGTATCGCTAAAAGCAGAAAGATTTTGCATTACATTTACCAGGTTCTCGCTGTTTTCTTTAAAAGTGCTTGTAATTTCGTCTAAATTTGAGATTACAAGTTGAATGCTTTCTTTTTCAGTAGAAACTATTTGTTGAATGTCGGATGTTGTTTTTTCAATATTCTCGATTGTTTGGTTAATGTTTTCAAAACTTTCAGATAGGTTTTGGCGGGCATCTTCATTAAAAATAACAGTTAAAACTGTAATTGCCGAATCGATGGTCCCCAAAAGTTGTTCTGCTTTGTTTTTTATTGGAAGCACTTGCAAACTAACTTGTTCTTTTAAATCGCCTTCAATTGCCCCTGTAATTGTGTCGTTAGGTTGGTGCAATTCTTTTTCGTCGCTTAAAGTCATTTTAATCGACCGGGTCCCCATAATATCGCTGCTAACAATCTGCGCAACCGAGTTTAACGGAAGCCTAAAACTTGCTTCAACATTAAAGGTAACCACAAGTTTCCTGCTGTTGTCGTCGGTAAATTCAATTTTGTTAACCTGCCCAATTTGGTACCCGTTTAGGGTTACTTTGTTCGATTCAGCTAAACCATCGATACGTTCGTAAACCACATGATAATAATTAGCCTGTTTAAAAAAATCATTGCCTTTCAGGTAACTTAAGCCCCAAACTAAAATGGTTATTGAAACAAAGATTAAGACCCCCAGTTTTGTAAATCGCGAAAATTTCATTTTTAAATATTTTAGTCAGAATTAACTGTTTTGTAAAATTAGGGAATTCAAACAGGAATTACATTTTTCCCAGTGCCTTTTTCACCGAAATTAATTTATCATCCTCAAAAGCAACCACAAAAGCATCGCTGAATTTATTTTGGAGCCGCGATTTTTCCTTAAGGGCATTTTCGTGCGTTTGAAATTTGCCGGAAAAATACCGGTTTATTTTTCCGGATTTGATTTTGAAAATATTTTTTTCGCCATTAAAATTTGAAGCGCTTGTTTCAATAGAATTTTGCGAAGCAGCTATTTGAACTGAAAAAGAAATGTTTGTGGAATTAATTGTTTTGTTTTTTTTAGCTTTTATTTTCCCTGTTGGTTTTATTTCTGCCACTGCTTCAGGTGTATGTTGATTTTCGGTAATTAAATTAAAACTACTTTTTACTTCAATTTTCTTTTTATAATCGCGGAAAGCCCTGAAAATTGCTGATGCGATATTCGATTTTCCGGTTTCGCTTAACAGGTAATTTCTTTCTGAAGTGTGGCTTAAAAAACCTGCTTCGACCAAAACACTTGGCATTGTTGTTTGGCGGAGTACAAGGAACCCGGCTTGTTTTACGCTCCGGTCAATACGTTTTGCCCGTTCCCTAAATTGGTCCTGGATAGCCGAAGCAAACATTACACTTTGCTCGAGATATTCATCTTGCACCAATTCAAACATAATATACGATTCTGGCGATTTGGGATCAAAACCTTCATAAGTTGTTGAGTAATCATCTTCAAGCAAAATTACCGAGTTTTCTGTTTTGGCTACTTCAAGGTTGTCTTTGCTGCGGTGTTGACCTAAAACAAAGGTTTCAGCCCCTTGGACCGATTTGCGATCGACAGAATTAGCATGTATCGAAATAAAAAGATCGGCTTTGTTTTTATTGGCAATTATTGCACGTTGGTTTAATGGAATAAAAACATCTTTTTTGCGTGTGTAAATAACTTTTGTTTCCGGGAAATTTGTTTTAATGTAATTGCCAAGTTTTAATGCAATATCTAAAACAATATCTTTTTCGCGGGCTTTTCCTAACACTGCACCCGGATCTTTACCTCCATGCCCCGGATCGATTACAAGCACAAAAATCCCGGTCTCATTTTGTTTTGTAACTTTGTATGGTTTTTCACCTGAAACTAAATTACTTACAAAAAAAAGAATAAATATGGGCATCAAATACAAAAAGTACTTTTTCATAAAGTTCGCCGTTTCCGAAGTAAAAATAGAAATATTAAAATTATTTTGCATTTTTTAGTGCTTTTGTATATCCCTTATTTTTATTTTTGCAATCCGAGTCGGAGATAAAGATTAAACTCAGAAAACATTTTGTATAAATTATTAATAACATATTTTTTTATTTTTTCGCCCCTAATTATTTTTAGCCAGGAAACAGAAAAACAATTCCGTAATTTCGATGAACAGGAAAGCGATACTGTTTTTTATGAAATTCTTTCTGCAGATACATTACAAATAGATTCATTAATTGTTTTAGATTCATTGGCAATTGATTCGGCATTAGCCCCGGTTATTGAAGCTCCTATCGATTACAACGCAGAAGATTCGATAATTGTATCGTTGGACGGGCAAAAAGTTTATATGTATAATAATGCACATGTTACTTATCAGGAAATTGAGCTTTCGGCTTATTTTATTGAATTGGACCTGGAAACGAAAGAAGTTTATGCCGAGGGTTTGCTGGATTCAACAGAAACACTTATACAGAAACCTATTTTTAATGATGGTACACAGGAATTTGAGTCAAAAAATTTGAGGTATAATTTCGAAACCGAAAAGGGGATAATTACCGATGTGGTTACCGAGCAGGGAGAGGGATATGTACACAGTGAGCGGACCAAGAAAATATCGAAAGATGCTTTTATTATGGTTCGGGGGAAATACACGACTTGCGATGCCGAACACCCACATTTCTATTTACACCTTTCGAAAGCAAAGGTAATTTCGAACAATAAGATTATTACTGGCCCGGCATACATGGTTTTGGAAGATTTTCCTATTTATTTCCCATTTATCCCCTTTGGTTATTTTCCAAATTCGCCAACTTATTCTTCAGGAATTTTAGTGCCAACTTATGGCGAAGAAAATAACCGCGGGTTTTTCCTGCGCGATGGTGGATATTATTGGGCAGCCGGCGAGTATTTCGATTTGGCACTCAGGGGAGATATTTATTCGAGGGGATCGTGGTCATCTAAATTACATACCAATTACAGGAAAAGGTATAAGTTTAGCGGATCCTTCGATTTTAAATATGCCCTTAATGTTTATGGCGAACGAGGCCTGGACACCTACCAAAAATCACCACAGTTTGCCGTTACCTGGAGCCACAGTCAGGATGCCAAAGCAAATCCTAACCAGACTTTTTCGGCAAGTGTGAATTTTTCAACCAGTGGTTTTGATAAACAAAATTCATTATCGGCCCAAAATTATTTACGTACCCAAAAATCTTCGAGCGTTTCATTCACTAAAAAGTTCGAAAATACCCCTTTTAATATGTCAGTGAATTTAAGGCATTCGCAAAATTCAACCGACACAACCATAACCTTGTCTTTGCCCGAAATGACTTTTAGTATGGCAAAGATTTATCCGCTTCGTAATAAAAAAAGGAGTGGGGCAGCAAAATGGTACGAAAAATTTGGTATAAATTATACAGGGAATTTGCGTAACAGTATTACTTCAAAAGAATCGGAACTATTACAAAAATCGTTGGCCGACGATTGGAAAAATGGGATTAGGCACTCTATCCCGATTTCTTTGCCAAATTTCAATTTAATGAAATTTATAAATGTTAGTCCCAGTTTTAGTTATAACGAAAAATGGTATTTCAAAAAATTTGATCGTTCGTTTCATGCAAATGAAATTTTCTACGACGACAGGGGAACAGCAAGCAATATTAAAGTTGATACAATTACCGGGCTAAACCGTGTCTTTGATTATTCATATAGTTTAAGTGCTTCGACAAATATTTACGGAATGTTTATGCCTTTGAATGCCGACTCTAAAATTAAGGGGATCAGGCACAAAATGACACCATCGTTTAGTTTTAGTTACCGGCCCGATTTTGGCGATCCAAGATTTGGCTATTGGCAAGCCGTGCAAGTTGACACAACGGGGCGAATCGATTATTTTGATGTAAATGCAGGAGGGATTTATGGTGGCTCGCCGGGCAGGGGGGCATCCGGGGCAATTTCATTTTCGGTGAATAACAACCTCGAAATGAAAATGTTGGATACCAAAGATACCACAAAAACAGATGAAGAACAAAAATTCAGAAAGGTAAAGATTATAGATAATCTTAGTTTTGGTTCGTCGTATAATCTAATTGCCGATTCGCTAAACCTTGCCCCCATTAGTTTGCGTGCCAGGACTACAATTGCCGGGGTAAGCATAAATACTGGTGGGGTTTTGGATCCGTACATGACCGATGAAAATGGGATTAAAATTCATAAATATGTTTGGAATGAAAAATCGGGTTTGGCCAAATTAGGACGTTTAACAAGAGCCAACCTTTCGTTTGGTATGAATTTTAAATCGAAAAAAGGGGAAAAAGAAGCTGAAAAAAATAAGGAACTTGTGGAAGAAGAAAATGTGTTGCCGGGCGACTATTCGGATTATGCTGATTTTAATATTCCATGGGATTTTGGTTTCGACTATAGTTTTAATTATACTGGCCCAAGGGCGGAAGGGGAGCAGGGAAAAATTTCGCAAACACTTGGTTTTAGGGGGAACTTAAACCTTACTTCAAAATGGCGAATTTCGATGAACACTAACTTTGATATTGTGGCCAGGGAATTTTCGTTTACAACTTTTAACGTAAACCGCGATTTACATTGCTGGCAAATGGCATTTAATTTTGTTCCTTTTGGTTACATGAAAAGTTATAGTTTTACTATTAACGCAAAATCATCGATGTTAAAAGATTTGAAACTATCGAAACGGCAAAGCCATTACGATAATTTTTAAACTAAACCGGATATTATGAAAAGAATTATTCAAACTGCAAATGCACCGCAAGCAATCGGTCCGTACAGTCAGGCTGTTGAAATTAATGGCACCCTTTACATTTCGGGGCAAGTGCCGCTATCGCCAGAAACTATGAAAGTTGTTGATGGCGGGATAAAAGAACAAACTTTGCAGGTGTTAAAAAATATAGGTGCAATACTTGAAGCGGCAGGGTATTCTTATTCTGATGTTTTAAAATCTACCTGTTTCCTCAGCGACATGGCGAACTTTAAAGCGATGAATGAAGTTTACGCAACATTTTATGCTGAAAACCCACCTGCTCGTGCAGCTTTTGCTGTAAAAGAATTACCTCTTGGTGTTTTGGTTGAAATTGAAAGCATTGCCTCAAAATAAAAAAGGGTTTCCGTTAATTCGGAAACCCTCAATCTTTATCGTGATTTTATTTTTTCGCTTATTCGGCAACCACCGTAAATTCAAGTTCCACAATTACTTCTTTGTGTAATTTGATTTTTGCAGTGTACGTTCCCACTTCTTTTACGCTGTCGTCGGGTAAAATAATTTGTTTCCTGTCAATTTCAAAACCTTTTTTGTTAATGGCTTCGGCCAATTGAATGGTATTTACCGAACCGAATATTTTGCCGAGGGAACTTGTTTTAGCTCCAACTTTAACTTTTTTGTTAGCTAATTTATCGGCAATTATTGTAGCAGCATCTTTTAATTTAGCTTCTTTGTGAGCGCGCTGTTTAATATTTTCAGCCAGTATTTTTTTTGCAGTTGGGGTGGCAGCAATTGCTTTTTTCCCCGGAATCAGGAAGTTACGACCATAACCGCTTTTCACAGTTACAATGTCATCTTTAACTCCTAACCGTTCAACATCTTGTGTTAATATAATTTCCATTTCAAGTCCTCCTTTATTTCATCATGTCGGTTACAAAAGGCAGCAAAGCAATTTGGCGCGAACGTTTAATCGCTTGCCCAATTTTACGCTGGTATTTTAAAGAAGTTCCGGTAATCCGGCGAGGTAGAATTTTACCTTGTTCGTTTAAGAATTTTTTTAAGAATTCCGGGTCTTTGTAATCAACATATTTAATCCCGTTTTTTTTGAAACGGCAATATTTTTTCTTCTTGATTTCTACTGACGGTGGGGTCAGGTACCTGATTTCGCTTGAATTTTGTGCCATTTTTTATCCCTCCTTTTCTGTTTTTTGTTTTTGTAGCCTTTTCCTTTTGTTACTGTATTCAACCGCATATTTGTCGAGTCTAACGGTCATAAACCTGATAATCCTCTCGTCGCGGCGGAAATCAGTTTCCATTTTGCTAATAAACAATGGATCGGCCTTAAATTCAAATAAATAATAAAAGCCTGTAGATTTCTTCTGGATGGGGTAAGCCAGTTTTTTCATTCCCCAATCTTCCTCATGGAGCATTTCACCTCCGTTTTCGGTGATGCTGTCCCTGAATTTTTTTACCGTCTCCTTTATCTGCGGTACAGATAAAACGGGAGTACAAATGAAAACGGTTTCATACTGATTCAACATAAACATCAAATTTTAAATTAAACAATCTTGTTTTTCGGACGCGCAAAAGTAGAAATAATTTGTTATTTATCAAACTATTATGCACGAATGAAGAAAATAGGAATATTTTTGTTCTTATAATTTAATCTTTAGTTGAATATAATTTTTGAAATGAATATATTAATTATTCATAATAGTAGAATTCCGGTATTTAAATATGGGGGAATTGAACGAGTAATTTGGGTTTTAGGGAATGAACTGGTAAAAAAAGGGCACAAAGTTACTTACCTCGTTAAAAAGGGGGCGTATTGTAATTTTGCACCGGTGATTTTTATAAACGACAAAATCCCAATTAATAGTCAAATTCCTAAAGATATAGATATTGCACATATTCATTTTCAACCAAAAGAAAAAATTCAAATTCCACACCTTGTTACAATGCATGGCAATTTACCGCCTGAAACTTCATTTTTTATCAACACCAGTTATGTTTCGCAAAATCATGCAGAAAGATATGGTGCAGATGCATTTGTCTATAATGGTTTGGACTGGGATGATTACGGCTTTCCTGATTTTAATAGGAAGCGTAATTATGTCCATTTTCTTGGAAAAGCTGCGTGGAAAATTAAAAATGTAAAAGGGGCAATTAAAATTGCTAAGGAAAATAAAACGGAATTAAAAGTATTGGGAGGAACACGGCTAAATTTTAAAATGGGGATGCGGTTTACTGTAACTAAATGGGCTAAATTTTATGGTATGGTTGGAGGTACAAAAAAGAATGAATTATTAAAAAATTCCGGTGCACTTATTTTCCCGGTTCTCTGGCACGAACCTTTTGGATTGGCAATAATCGAAAGTCTTTATTTTGGCTGCCCCGTATTTGGAACCAAATTTGGCTCATTGCCCGAGTTAATTAACGATGAAACTGGTTTTTTATCAAATTCAATACAAGAATTAATTGGCGGCTTAAAAAATCATAATTTATTTGACCGAAAAAAGTGTCACGAATATGCTGTGTCGGAATTCAATTCGCGTCTAATGGCTGAAAGTTATTTAAAGTTGTATGAGAGAATTCTAAATGGGGAAAAGATAAATCGGAATATTCCCCAATATATTCCTGGCAAAAATTCATTAGAGAAGTATTTGGCATAAAAAAATCCTCGTTGTAAAACAACAAGGATTTTGAATAATCTCTATTATATCAATTTATTTTTGAGAAGCGGTTTAACCTGAACTATTCATAAATTTATCTATTCCGAAATCAAACTGCTTTGAATAAAGAGAATGCTCGATTCTCGATTCTCAAAATAGCTGAGGCTATTTCTGCGAGGCTCAACTCTGTGCTTCCCTTTATTCTGTGCATTTTGAATTCTCATAACGAAAAACTCATGAATAATTCAGGTTAATTGACTTGAATAAGTTTTCGCATGATCATGGCAAAAAATTTTGGTATAGCATATTCTATTGAAGTTTTTAACGACGATATTTTGGAAAATAAACGACTCAATATTACACCTTAAAATTAATTTGGTATTATTATTTAAAGAGGGATATTCCCATGTTTTTTGGGCGGGTTCGATTTCCGTTTATTTTTCGTCATATCCAAAGCACCAATAATCTTTTTACGGGTATCTTTTGGATTGATAATTTCGTCAATGTAACCGAGTGAGGCTGCTTTGTATGGGTTGGCAAATTTATCACGGTATTCCTGAACTGCTTTTGTCTTTTCTTCTTCGTTAAATTTATTCCGGTGAATAATATTTATGGCACCTTCTGGTCCCATAACCGCAATTTCAGAAGTGGGGTAAGCAAAATTAACATCGGCACCAATGTGTTTGCTCGACATCACATCGTAAGCACCACCATAAGCTTTTCTGGTAATTATTGTAATTTTTGGTACTGTAGCTTCTGAAAAAGCATAAAGTAATTTTGCTCCATGTTTAATAATTCCGCCAAATTCCTGGCTTGTACCTGGCAAAAATCCTGGAACATCGACCAAAGTAAGCAATGGTATATTAAATGCATCGCAGAAACGTACAAAACGTGCAGCTTTAGCCGACGAATTTATATCGAGTACACCTGCCAGATGCGCCGGTTGATTTGCAACAATACCAACGGGTTTTCCACCAAAGCGGGCAAAACCTACAATTATATTTTGTGCATATTGAGCCTGAACTTCCAAAAAATGATTGTTATCAATTATTTTTTGGATAAGCTCGTTCATGTCGTAAGGTTTGTTCGGGTCTGCCGGAATCAAATCCTGAAGGCTTTCTTCTGTTCTGTCTGAAGGGTCGAGGGTTGTTTTTACGGGTGGCTCTTCCAGGTTATTTGACGGAAGGAAACTTAACAACTCCCTGATCATCATTAAGGTTTGTTCTTCATCGGTCCCGTTAAAATGTGCAACACCACTTTTTGCGTTGTGTGTTAATGCGCCCCCCAATTCTTCTTTTGTAACATCTTCGTGAGTTACAGTTTTTATTACTTCTGGCCCTGTAACAAACATGTGGCTTTTTTCATTTACCATAAAAATAAAATCGGTGAGGGCGGGTGAGTAAACTGCACCACCTGCGCAAGGACCTAATATTGCTGAAACCTGTGGAACAACACCTGATGACATAACATTGTTATAAAAAATATCGGCATAACCAGCAAGGCTTTCAACGCCTTCCTGGATGCGGGCTCCACCCGAATCGTTTAATCCAATTACCGGGGCTCCCATTTTTAATGCCAGGTTCTGGATTTTCACAATTTTATCGGCGTTTGCCCTGCTTAGCGATCCTCCAAATACGGTAAAATCCTGAGCAAAAACATAAACCAATCTCTCACCAATTTTCCCATAGCCTGCAATTAAGCCGTCTCCAAGTATCTTGTTTTTTTCCATACCAAAATCATAATTTCGGTGGGTAACAAGCTTGTCTATTTCGGTAAAAGTCCCGTGATCGAGTAGTTGCAAAATGCGTTCACGCGCTGTTTTTTTTCCAGCGGCATGTTGTTTTTTTATCCGTTCAATACCGCCGCCCAACTCTGCCTTTTTATTAAAATCTTCGAGTTGATTGTATTTTTCTTTTAAATCCATATTTTTTTTGATTTATTCCAGTTCAATTAAAATCTGATTGCCCTCGATGGTATCGCCATTTTTTACGTTTATTTTGTTTACGATCCCATCTTTTGGCGCACTGTATTCGCTCTCCATTTTCATCGCCGAAATAATAATAAGGATTTCACCTTCTTTTACTTTGTCGCCTTCGTTTACCAGAATTTTAACAACTTTTCCTGGCATTGGCGACGAAATAGTATTTTCATTTGAACTAAAACCATTGCTCCCGCGATTTTTCAGGTAGCGTGCTTCGGCATCGATAATCTCAACTTCTAGCGATTTATACAATGTGTGGGCAGTATATTTTTTGGGTTGCTTATGTGGGACAAGTTCAATATTGTATGAATGGCCATTTTCTATTATAGAAAAAGTACCATCGGCGGTGTGCATCAAATCAACCTTGTAAACCACTCCATCAACTTCAACTTCAAGAATATTGTCTTTTTGACTTATCAGGTTTACCCAGGCAATCCTGTCTTCCAGCTTTACTTCTATAGCCATATATTTTTTTAGAATTGGTTAATAATAGGGGTATTTTTCCAACGGCTTTGTGCAGGGGCGAATTCTTTATTATTTTCCCGATTTTTGTCAATTTTATCGAGGTAATCGATAAACGCGGCAATTATAACTATGTCGTCGCAATCTTCGCAAGGAATGCTCAGAGCCAGTTGTTCCTGATTTTTTTCAATAAAATGAGTGTCATATTTTCCATCAATAAAATTCCGGTTGTTCATAATACGTTCAAGGAATTTTATTGAGGTTTTTACTCCTGTTATTTTGTATTCGTATAAAGCTCTCCTCATTCTGTTGATAGCCTCATCCCTGGTTTTCCCCCAAACAATTAGTTTTGAAATCATCGAATCGTAATAAATCGGTATTTCATAACCTTCGTAAACGTAACCGTCTGTTCTTACCCCAAGTCCGAGAGGCTCCGATATTTTATATATTTTTCCGGGGCTTGGCATAAAATTATTGTCGGGGTCTTCGGCATAAATACGGCATTCTATCGAATGTCCTTTTTGAAAAAGATCTTCTTGAGTAAACTCAAGTTCCTGACCTTCAGCAATTTTTATTTGTTGTTTTACAAGGTCAATTCCGGTTACCCTTTCAGTAATCGGGTGTTCAACCTGTAGCCGGGTATTCATTTCGAGGAAATAGTAATTCAGGTCATTATCAACTAAAAATTCGATTGTGCCTGCCCCGGTATAATTTACAGCTTTTGCGGCTTCAACTGCCGATTCACCCATTTTATCGCGCAATTCCTGGGTCATCAGTGGTGAAGGAGTTTCTTCAATCATTTTTTGGTGACGGCGTTGAATTGAGCATTCTCTTTCAAACAAATGCACTGCATTACCATGCCCGTCGGCCAAAATCTGAAATTCAATATGATGAGGGGAATTAATATATTTTTCAATGTAAACCGAGTCGTCGCCAAAAGCAGCCTTTGCTTCCGAACGAGCTGCCCTGGCGGCTGCTACAACCTGCGATTCTTCGTGAACTAAACGCATCCCTTTTCCACCGCCACCGGCCGATGCTTTAATCATTACTGGCAAACCGATTTCTTTAATTACAGAAAGTGCCTCCTCTTCTGTTTTTATGGCATTTTTTGTACCGGGGACAACTGGTATGCCAGCTTTTGTCATTGCTTCGCGCGCCTTTAATTTGTCACCCATTTGGACAATAACTTCGGGTGTTGGCCCAATAAAAGTAATTCCTTCTTCGGTACACCTTTTAGCAAATTCAGCATTTTCCGATAGAAAACCATATCCCGGATGAATGGCGTCGGCCCCACTATTTTTTGCTACATCGATAATTTTTTCAATATTCAAGTAGCTTTCGCTTGATGGCGATTTTCCAATATAATATGCTTCGTGAGCATATCTAACATGCAGCGAGGTTCTGTCTGCTTCAGAATAAACAGCAACTGTTTCAATGTCTAACTCTCTGCAAGTCCGCATTATACGAATTGCAATTTCGCCACGGTTAGCAATTAATACTTTATTTATTTGATCCATTTACAATCCTATAAATTCAATAAAAAATTTCGTTAATTTTTAAAATACAATATTAAATAACTAAGTTATGCCTAAATTGTTTAGACGTCGTATTTTGATTTTTTTTTGCTCGCTGAAATTACTCGAAGTACAGTAATCTGCAAATCAAAATATGTTAATAAATGTAAATTGGTGCTTTTAGTGAGGTTCAGTTAATTTATGTTTTGAATAACAAAAGCAAAAAGTCAAAAAATGGAACATTACAAATTAATTGACATTATTATTTTTTGTTTTGCTTAAACAAATTATTTTTATGCGATCATTCAAAAACGATTATGAATCGCAAACACATTTTAACATTGCTATTAATTATTACTGTTGTTTTTTTAAAAGCACAGGATTTGGAATATACATTATCGGATGATTCTCTTGTGAATTTTCATGCCAGCCAAAAAAGGGTTTATTATGCAACACGAACTGAACTGAAACCCAAAATAGATGGTACTCTGGATGACGAATGTTGGGAAAAAATTGGGAAATGGGACGGCGCATTTATTCAACAACAACCTCATCAGGGCAAACCACCTTCGCAGGAAACGGAGATAAAAATATTGTACGACGATAATTATCTCTACTTCGCAATAATCTGTTACGATAATGAACCGGAAAAAATGAGCCCGATTTTAGGGCGGCGCGATGATTATACTGTTGGAGACATTGCGGGAATTGCCCTTGATTCGTATAATGATAAGCAAACGGCATTTGAATTCAATTTAACCGCAGCAGGCCAAAAAGTGGATTTAATGCATCTGGGTGAATATGGCTGGGATTTTAACTGGGACGCAGTTTGGGATGGTAAAACTTCGGTTAGCGATTCGGCCTGGTACGCCGAAATGCGTGTGCCATTCAGTCAGTTGCGTTTTGCAAATAAAGAGGAGCATATTTGGGGAATGCACATTTGGCGGTATATTTATCGCTTGTCGGAAGAGGATCAATGGAAACTCATTCCGATAGATGCCCCCGCAATGGTTTATATTTTTGGCGAATTGCGCGGGATAAATAATATTCCTTATAAACGAAATTTTGAGGTTTTGCCTTATGCAAAAGCTAAGTACGTTTCGGATGCTGAAAACAATGAAAATTTTGGTTTTGGGCTTGACGGAAAAATTGGGGTTACTTCTGATTTTACTTTAGATTATACAATAAACCCTGATTTTGGCCAGGTTGAAGCCGATCCCTCGGAGTTGAATTTGGCTTCGTACGAGATATTTTACAATGAAAAAAGACCCTTTTTTCTTGAAGGAAACAGTATCCTGGATTACGGTGCCGGGCACGATTTGCTGTTTTATTCGCGCCGGATTGGACATGCGCCTAGCTACCGTCCTGATTTAAATGACGAACAGTCGCTTTCAATTCCCGATAATACATCAATCATAAATGCACTAAAATTAACGGGTAAAAACAAGTCGGGTTTATCGTTGGGTATTATTAATAGTATGACCGCCAGCGAAAATGCAACGATCTTTTCTGGTGATTTGAAAACAAAAGAAGTAGTGGAACCTTTTACCAATTATTTTATTGGAAGGGTAAAACAGGATTTTAATGAAGGAAGTACAGTTTTGGGAGGTATGATAACTTCTACAGTTCGAAATATAAAAGATGAACACCTTGATTTTTTACCGGATAATTCCCTGGTTGGAGGAATCGATTTTCAACATAATTGGTTGAACCGTAAATATTTTATCGATGTAAAAAGTTTTTATTCAAAAATAAAAGGAAGCGAAAATGCTATTTCGCGCTTACAACTTTCGTCGAGGCACCTTTATCAAAGAGATGATGCCGACCATCTTGAATTTAATAATGAATTAAGAAGTTTACAAGGTTGGGGAGGGGAAATTAATGGCGGTAAACGCAGTGGTAAATTTCGATTAACAGGAAGCCTAGATTGGCGCTCGCCGGGAGTTGACTTAAACGATGTTGGGTATTTGCGCCAGGCAGATTATATTAACGAAGATATTGGTTTGGTTTACAGGGTTAATAAACCAAAAGGGATTTTATTAAACTACCTTTTTATGCTCGATCAAAGGCATCACTGGAGTTTTGGTGGCGAAAATATTGGCGACGAACTGGATGCACATTTTCGTGTTCAATTTAAAAATTTATGGAGAATTGATTTAGATCTTGACCGGACTTACAACGAGATAGATACTCGCCAGCTTCGCGGTGGCCCGTCGCTGAGGATCGATGGAAATACAAGTTCAGAAATGTTTGTTCAAACCAATTCCACAAAAGATTTGTTTTTTGGTGCCGGTGCCGACTTTACCCGTTTCGACGATAATATTACCAAAGATAATAAATACACGTTTTTTGTGCAGTGGTTTATTAATAACCGCCTTACAGTTTCTTCGCATTCAAGTTTTAGCAGCGAAATCGACAACAGTCAGTTTGTAATGAATAAAACTGTAGTTGATAACAGGGAATACATCGTTGGAAAAATTGATCGCAAAACGATTTACACAACTTTGCGCGCCGAGCTTTTTGTGACCCCCGAACTTTCATTGCAATATTATGGGAGTCCTTATGCTTCAACAGGTAAATATCTCGATTTCAGAAAAGTTACTGATGCAAAATCAAGGGATGTAAATGAGAGATATAGTCCTTTAGAAATTGTTGAATTTGGAGATCGCCTTTTACTTTTTGATAATCAGGAAGATTTAGTCCATGATTTTTCCGAATGGGATCCGGATTTTAATTTTCAGGAATTTCGTTCAAATTTTGTTGCACGGTGGGAGTACAAAACCGGTTCGACACTTTATTTTGTGTGGACAAATAACCGTTCGCGTTACGAAGAAATTTATAACCCATCAATTTTAAACAGTTTTAAAGGAATATCGAAAGTTAAAGCACAAAATGCATTTATGGTGAAATTAAGTTACTGGTTTTCAATCTAATCTAAAAAAGTAACTTTGGCGCCGTGAATCTCGCACAATATATACCTTTTTATAAACGAAACTTGCTTCTTGCATTACCGGTTGTGATTTCACAAATCGGACAAGTTACTGTTTACCTGGTTGATAATATGATGGTTGGCCATGTTGGGACCACCGAACTTGCAGCTTCAGCATTTGCCAATAACGTTTTTACGATTGGCATGTTTTTCGGCATGGGAATAACGTACGGGTTAACACCTTTAGTTGGAAAAGAATTTGGGAATGGCAAATTAAAAGACCTTGTAATTTGGTTGAAAAACGGCATTTTCACACATTTAATTGCTGCCATTGGATTATCGATAATAATGTTTGGAATTTATTTCATATTGCCTTTTTTGGGGCAGACTCAGGAAGTGCTTAAACTTGCAAAACCATATTATTTATTACTCTGTTTGTCATACATTCCGTTCATGCTGTTTTTTTCAATGAAACAATTTTTTGAAGGAATTGGAAATACAAAAATGGCGATGCAGATAACCCTGACTGCGAATATTATTAATGTTGTAATAAATTATGTCCTTATTTTCGGGAAATTTGGTTTTCCTGAAATGGGATTGAACGGCGCGGGAATTGGGACTTTGGTTTCGCGGCTTTTTATGCCTTTCTTATTTTTTGTTTTCATTATTAAAAAACCCCGGTATCGAAGATTTTTTGTGGTTGCACATTTACAAGCTTTTAATACCGATAAAATTAAATCAATTTTAAAAATTGGTATCCCAATCGCGTTTCAGCTAATTGTTGAAATAATTGCGTTTAGTATTGGCGCAATAATGATGGGCTGGATTGGCGAAGTTCCTTTGGCCGCCCACCAAGTTGCTATCGGAATGGCTGCGTTCACTTACATGATTTCTTTAGGGATTTCTCAGGCAAATACAATTCGGGTAAGCCACCAAATAGGGAAAAAAGACATTAAAGCACTTAAAATGGCTGCGTTTGCTTCCACACATTTGGTATTGGTTTTTATGCTGACGATGGGAGTGGTATTTATTTTTACCCGAAATTATTTGCCATTGTTGTTTTCTACCGACAAGGAGGTTATTATTATTGCTTCGCAATTGCTGATTGTGGCAGCCATTTTTCAGGTTTTCGATGGATTGCAGGTAATAATGTTAAGCACTTTACGTGGAATGGCCGATGTGAAAATCCCAATGATTTTTGCGTTTATAGCTTATCTTTTTGTTGGAATTCCAACCAGTTATATATTAACCTTTTTATTAAATGCCGGTCCCATGGGAATTTGGTTCGGATATCTTGTTGGTTTAGGTTTGGCAGGGATTCTGTTTTATTTTCGTTTTAAAAGTAACCTGAAAAAATGGGCATAAAAAAACGGGTTATCTTTTGTGCGATAACCCGATTGTTCATAGTTTAGTTTAGTTAGATGAGAAAACCTCTTTGGTCTAATTGAGAAAAGGTGTTTTCCAACCTCGTTTCATAAAATTTTCTTATAAAAGCAATGCTAATGTAATATAAAAAAATATTAATCGTTAACCATTCTTAAAAATTTATTAATATTTGTTAAAATATATTTTTGAAATCCTTGTAAGTATTTGATTTTTAAATAAAAATAAAAGTAAAATATGTTATAAAATATATCTGCATATTTTAGTAAAATTCGTTTAAGTTCATCAAAAATACAATTTTGGCAATTTAAGTTTTTAGATTCGTAATAATATTTATTAATATTAGCTTGATAAAAAAGGATGGAAACTGATTCCGGGTTAAATTTTTAAGATTGTTAAACTTATTACTGAATGTAGAATACTTTAAGTCAAAAAAACGGTATCAGAAAATTTTTAAGATTATATTTTTATTATGAAACAAGTAGTACTTACAGGAATCAGAAAAATGAAACTTTTTGAATCCGCTGTTCCATCAATATTGGACAAAAATGATGTTAAAATAAAACTTGCAATAATTGGCGTTTGCGGGTCAGATATTCATTATTATTCTGAAGGAAAAATCGGAACACAAGTTGTTGAATTTCCTTTTCCGGTGGGTCACGAATGTTCCGGAACTATTGAAGAAATAGGGGAGGATGTAACAAATGTGAAAGTTGGTGATCTTGTGGTTGTCGATCCGGCGGTTCATTGCGGCGAATGCGACCAGTGTCTTTTAGGGCGGCCTCACACTTGCCGAAATGGTAAATTTTTGGGATGCCCCGGACAGTTGGATGGTTGTTTGGCGGAATATATTGTAATGCCCGAATTTACCTGTTTCCCGGTTTCAGGAAAATTAAGTCCTGTTCAGGCTGCTTTAATAGAACCCCTAACAATTGGTGTTTATACTGTTAATTTAGCTCAAATTCAAAATAAAGATATTACTGTTGGAATATTTGGTGCCGGGCCAATTGGCTTAAGCGTTTTAATGAAATTACTGGCTGACGGAATTACAAATATTGGAATGATTGAACCGCTGGAATATCGCCTGAAAAAAGCAAAAGAAATTGGAGTCGCATATTTAATAAATCCCGAAAAAGAAAATGTTGAAGAAAAAGTAACAGAACAGGAAAAACTTTTGCTCGATGTTGTTTTTGAAGCAAGTGGCGAACAGGCCGCTGTTACAAATGCTATTAATATTTTGAAACCCGGAGGTAAACTCGTTTTAGTTGGAATTCCACCAGAAGCAAAATATACTTTTAACATGGATTTAATGCGCCGAAAAGAACTAACGGTAATTAATGTGCGCCGGCAAAATCATTGCGTTGAAGAGGCTATCGATTTAGTTGTTTCAGGTAAAATTGATGTTGAAAAAATGGTGACACATAATTTTACTTTGGAAGAAACGCCGATTGCTTTTGACATTGTAGAAGGTTACAAAGATGGTGCTATTAAAGCGATGATAAATTTGTAGCTTAAATCTTTTTAATTGATTATTAATTAATCAAAGTCGTTTTAGTTGTTTTTTAAGTCACTTACTTGCTATTATCTTTTTTTTAGAAACCTTCTTTGATATCATCAAACATCGGTCAAATATAATTTCTGTATATTTGTTTGTGTTGGAGATGATTGTAAAAATATGTCTGTATTATTTAATAATTCTAAACCTATAAATCAATAAAATTTAAAACAATCAAGTTGAATTTAAAATTCATTAGATGAAAGGGATAGATTTTGTAATAAAAGGTTGGGGAACATGTAATTAATACCGATTTGACAACAAAATGTCGCAAACTTTCAATTTGTTCAGTCTGCTTATTTGTTGTATTATCGGCATTAACTTCCGAAATAGATTCGGGACAGGCTATTGTAACTTCAAAATTTGTTATGCGGCATTTTGAAGAACAATTGGTATAATAGGGAGTTCATCTTTATTTTGGTAATAACGGGAAATAAGTTAAAAAATGGAATCAGAAATAAGATCCAATATCCTTGTAGTTGATGACAGAAGCGAGAATTTATTTTTAATTGAGGCCACCCTGGATAACCTGGATGTAAACCTTATTATGGCAGAATCAGGGTCGGAGGCTTTATCAAAAATTAAAGACATCGAAATTGCATTAGCTCTTATCGATATTCAAATGCCTAAAATGGGTGGTATTGAACTTGCAGAGATAATCCAAAACGATAAAAGCAGGGAAAAAATACCAATTATCTTTGTTACTGCACATCATCAGGATGAAATAGAAATAGAGAAATATTATAATTCGGGTGCTGTCGATTTTATTCAAAAGCCCTTCAAAAAGAATATTTTAATAAGTAAAGTTAAGATCTTTTTAGAACTGAATAGGCAGAAACAGCAAATTAGGGAACAAAAATACAATATAGAGCAAACCGCAAATGAACTAAAAGAATTTAATCGATTGTTAAGTAAGCGGTTAAATTATGAGAATTTACTTTCTAAAATTTCAATGATGGCAGTTTCAATGGATAATATTGATGATTTTCTGGATGCCGTTTTATTAGAAATGGGAGTAACTTTAAATTTATGCCGTTCGTGTATAATTAAGCATAGGCACGAAACAAATACAATAGATATGACACACGAATGGTGCAATGAGGATATAGAATCGTTACAGAAAAATTTTCAAGGGGTAAATTCTGATGATATTCCTTATTGGACAAAGACATTAAAAAAGGGGCAAATTCATAATTTTTCAGATATTAATGATATTCCTGATAAAGGCGTAATAGTTATTCTAATTCCTAAAAAGGTTTTATCTATTCTTGCAATACCATTGTTTGTAAGAGATAAATATTATGGCTGTATTGGTTTTAACAACTGTTCAGAACACCGTATTTGGTCTGATTCTGATGTTGAATTTTTATTGTCGATTTCAAGGATAATTGTTTCGGTTACTGAGCGTGATATGGCTGAAAAAGAGCTAAAAAGTTCATTAGAACAACTTCATCAATTATCTAAACATATTGAGAAAATCAGGGAAGAAGAAAGAATATCTATTGCACGCGAACTG
Source organism: Prolixibacteraceae bacterium (assembly GCA_018648265.1). Taxonomy (GTDB): domain Bacteria; phylum Bacteroidota; class Bacteroidia; order Bacteroidales; family Prolixibacteraceae; genus Draconibacterium. The sequence continues at coordinate 47,774 of JABGRN010000036.1, forward strand.
CACGACGATTTGGGACAAGCACTTACAGCTGTAAAAATAGATTTGGGAATTATCAGACAAAAAGTTTCGGATAAAGTGTTAGCGCAGAGAATTGTTAAAACATCGGCTCTTGTAAGTGATACCATAAAAACTGTACAGAAAATTACTTTTCAACTACGGCCAAAGATTATTGATGATTTAGGGCTGGAAGCTGGAATCGATTGGTACGCCGGTGAATTTTCCGAAAGAAATAGTATTGAAGTAATTCTTGATTTAGATTCAGATATAAAAATTCCGCCGGATATTTCTCTTGTAATTTTCAGGATTATGCAAGAATCTCTAACAAATGTGTCGAGGCATGCTAAAGCTACAAAGATTAAAATTCAATTAATAAAGAATAATAACTATATTGATTTTATAATTGCTGATAACGGAATTGGAATATCTAATGACAAGTTAAATTCAAAAACCTCATTTGGTATTCTTGGAATGCGAGAGAGAGCGGATTCCATTGGTGGCACTTTAGATATAAGTAATTGTGAAGGAACTGAAAATGAAACTGGAACTTCAACACAACTAAAAATTCCATTAAATAGCATAAGCTAATAAAACTAGGATATCGGGAATTAATAATTTAAACGAGATAACACAAAAGACAATGTATATTAAAGTATAATACACCCCAATATTTAGACAACAAGTTAAATGATAATTTTTAATAA
>JABGRN010000037.1 GCA_018648265.1 Prolixibacteraceae bacterium
GTTTTACTCAGCATACTCCTTTGTTGTAGTATCGGCATTAACCATTATAAACTTTGAAATTGCCATGCGGCATTTCAAAGTACAATTGGTATAATACCAATTAATATATCAGCAACAAAAAGGAATTGTGTCCTATTTAAATGCAACTTATAACTACGCGAAAAATAATTGTTGACCGATTCTTATATTTCAACTCTTTGATAAAGAGAAGAAATGCAATACTATCTTTTATTCAACAATCTCTTTGAAAAAAATAATGAAATATGATATTTAGGTTTGAATTGCAACGATATCCCAAATTAATTAATATTAGAGGTTTTAAACTTTACTCTATTATTTTATCTAACATTTATTAATTGGCCAGCACAGAATCGATATCGAGAAATTGCCAATCAAGCCATCCACTTTCAGGAACATGTTTAAATTCTAAAATCCAGTCCTTAGGTGCATTTGCCCTCTCGTCAGGATCTTTGTATTTGCTTCTTGTAATACCGCAACCTAAAAAATGAATTTGATCTTCTGTTAAAAAATCAATTTTAACGCCCCCCATATCACCCAAGATACATATTACTTCTATTCCTCTCTTATGTACCTCAACCAAACGTGGATAAATATCTTTTGCAAAAGTAGCATCCGAATTATCACAAGTAAAACTGTAATATGCTAAATTACTCTGGGCATAAGTAACTGGCGAAGGCAAACCAGGTACATCTTTCCACAAGCCATGATGCATTAATAGAATCAGGTGGGATGAGTTTTGTATGGTGTCGCATAAATCTACTAAAATTCTGTATTGATCGTTCAAAGACTCGCAATCATATGGCGTGATATTGGGATTTAGTACCATATACGAAATACCTTTGTAATTGCTGGTATAATATGTTTTCTTTTCTGTCAACTCTTCCAACCATTTCCAATTTCCATTTCGTGCATCATGATTTCCCAAAGCCCAGTGCGTGTTGGGATGTTTTAGGTTGAACAATCCATCAATATATTCCAATGTTGAATAATCCAATAAAGCTTCAGAACAAACATCACCACCTAACCAAATACCATCATAAGGTTTGAGATCCAACTTTTCAACCCTTTCATCAACCCTCGCATGACTAACAAAATAGTAATAAATATGACCCATAAACAAATATTTAGTAGTATCAGATTGCGCTTTTGTGTTGCAAACGGATGCCATGAAAAACATGATGAAAAATATTTGTCTTTTCATTAATCTCATTTTTAACAAAAATAGAAGTTAAATTATAGTTCTCAAATTTTTATGCCACAACTTAAGGGCATCTCTAAAAACTCATTTCTTTCAAAAAATGAAGATAATGAATATTATGCAAGGAATAATTTTTTAGAATAGCCTTAGCTATTTCAAAAAATTATAACGCAGTCAGATTGTTTATTATCTTCATTACCGTAGGGTTTTCAAAATTTTTAGAGATGCCCTTAAATAAAGAAAAATATAAAGCTGACTAATCACCTGGCAATTCCTATAGTGAAATCTTTTGCTTAATTCAATTGCAAAGTGAGATTGTAGTAATTTGAAAATTTTGTTTCTTTGCGTGAAACACCAATTTATGGTTTTTAGTAGCATCCTTTTTTTATATGTTTTTTTACCTGTATTTCTGCTTTTGTACCACATTGTGGGTACGAAACTGAAAAACTATATTCTACTTGCTGCCAGTTTAATTTTTTACGCATGGGGTGCACCTAAATTTATATTTTTTGTGGTGGGTTCGTTGGTCGCTAATTTTTATGTGGTCAGGCAACTGTATCTGCAAAATAACCGGAAACTCTTTTTAATACTGTCTGTAATAATAAATCTGGGGTTGCTCGTATATTTTAAATACGCCAACTTTTTTGTCGATAACGTTAATTTTATTCTTGAAACTTTAGGAATGCAAGCTGCAAACTGGACAAAAGTTGCACTTCCCATCGGAATTTCTTTTTTTACCTTTCAGTCGTTAACATATACCATCGACGTTTATCGGAATGTACACAAACCACTTGATAAACTAACTGATTACCTGCTTTATATTTTAATGTTCCCGCAGTTAATTGCCGGCCCGATTGTACGTTTTAATACAGTTGCCGACGATATTACCGATCGAAAAGCCAATGAAACCATCGACAACAAATTGCTGGGTGTTTATCGCTTTGTAATAGGGTTATCGAAAAAAATATTGATTGCAAATGTTTTAGGTGAACAGGTGGACGCCATTTATTCAATGCCATTAAATCACGTTGATTCAGGGATTGCATGGATTGCAATTGTAGCTTATTCATTCCAAATATATTTCGATTTTAGTGGCTACTCCGACATGGCAATCGGATTAGGGAAAATAGTTGGTTTCAAATTCCCCGAGAACTTCGACAATCCTTACACATCTCAAAATATTACCGAATTTTGGCGACGATGGCACATTACTTTGGGCCAGTTTATGAAATACTACTTGTACATTCCACTTGGTGGGAACCGGGTATCAACCCGACAAAGGTTGTATTTTAATCTCGGATTGGTTTTTTTACTTTCCGGTTTGTGGCACGGTGCCTCATGGAATTTTGTAATTTGGGGTGCCTGGCACGGATTATTTCTTATTCTGGACCGGGTTTTTTTGGTAAAGCTTTTTGCACGAATTGGGAAAATTCCCCGTGTATTTATTACATACATTATTGTTTTAGTTGGTTGGGTGTTTTTTCGGATTGAAAATTTTAATCAGGCTATTTTTTACATTAAAAAAATGTTCAGTTTTCAATTTGAAAAAACAACACACATTTTCGATACTGAATTCCTGTTCATGCTAATAATTGGATTTATTTTTTCTTTTATTACCCTTTTAAAATTTGGCAGATGGTTTGAAAAAAGGACCTTTTATTCAGAATTAAAATTGAAGGGACATTTACTTTATATTTTACTTTCAATACTGTTTTTACTGATTTGTTCGGGGTATATTACTGCCACAGGATTTAATCCGTTTATATATTTCAGGTTTTAAACGATGATAAAAAAAGGATTTAAAATATTATTTTTTCTGATTTTCAGTTTAGTACTGATACTTCCTTTTGTTTACAGTTTTACTGAACTAAATAATCGGATTACTTTAAAAGGAGCTGTTGATTTGGCGGAAAAACCAACTTTGAAATATGGCAATTGGTTTGATGGCGAGTTTCAATCGAATTACGAAAAATATATAAACGACAACATTGGTTTCAGGCCCATTTTTGTAAGAATAAGAAACCAGGTTGCTTATAGTTTTTTCGATGAAATAAATGCAGCATCGGTAATTCGCGGAAAGGAAAATTATTTATACGAACGAAATTATATAAAAGCATTTAATGGGACCGATTTTATCGGTGCCGATTCTATTTATTACAAAACCAGGCGAATTAAACTTTTACAAGATTCATTACAGAAAATGGATAAAACTTTGATTGTTTGTTTGGCTGCCGGAAAAGGATCGTTTTATCCTCAGTATTTCCCTGAAAAATACAAATTGCCACCAAGCGATTCAACAAATCAAAAATTTTACGTCAAAGCATTTAAAGAATTGGGTGTAAACCACATCGATTTTAACAAGTGGTTTTTAGAAATGAAAGACACGTCGCGTTATATTTTGTATCCAAAATATGGAATTCACTGGAGCGAATACGGAATGTTACTTTCGGTTGATAGTTTGGTTTCGTACGTTGAAAAAAAGAGAAAGGTTAACATGCCAAATCTTTTACTTTCAAACTATAAATTATCGAAAGATTTAAATAACTCTGATTATGATATTGCTGATGGCTTAAACCTGATTTTTAAACTCCCGGTTGAAACAATGTGTTACCCCGATTTTGTCTGGGAAAACGATTCCGCAAGGAAAAAACCTAAAGTTGTTGTAATTGCCGACAGTTTTTATTGGAGTATGTACGGCACTGGTTTATGGAATAATAGTTTTAGCCCGGGAGGTTTTTGGTATTATAATCGATTAGTTTATCCCGATAGTTTTGAGGAAACATTAAATGTTAAAGATGTAAATTATTGGAAGGCAATTGAAAATACCGATGTTTTTATTGTGCTGGTAACAGAAGCTAACTTACCTAAATTTTCGTGGGGGTTTGTTGAAAATGCATTGGAAGCATTCTCTCCGGATTACGACAGATCGGCTCCGGCAAAAAGAATTAAAGTTTTAAGTTTCGAGGAAGAATTGCAAAAAAACATTACCAATATAAAAGCTAACGAAAACTGGATGAAAGAGATTAAACGAAAATCCAAATTAATGAATATTTCGGTTGATTCGATGTTGATAATTGATGCAACCTGGATGATTGAATACAAAAAAAGTCAGGAGAAGAAATAATTATTTTTTCGTAAAAATATTGTATTTCAAAATACACCATAAAGCACGAAATCCATCTTTTGCCCTTATTTTTTTACCCTCTTCGTAGGTACGGCCATAATACGAAATTCCAATTTCATAAATTCGGATGTTCGGAACCCTCGAAATTTTTGCAGTTACCTCGGGTTCAAACCCAAACCTTTTTTCCTTCAAATCCAAGTTTTTTATAATATCCGATTTAAACAGTTTATAACATGTTTCCATGTCGGTGAGATTTAAATTGGTAAACATGTTTGAAACCGATGTCAGGAATTTATTCCCAATCGAATGCCAAAAAAACAAAATCCGATGAGGGTTCCCGCCCATAAATCGTGAACCATAAACCACATCAGCGTTCCCCTCCGCAATTGGTTTTAACAGATCGTTGTATTCGCGCGGATCGTATTCTAAATCAGCATCCTGAACAATTATGCATTCGCCGGTTGCCTCATCAATCCCACGATGAAGTGCCGCCCCTTTTCCCATATTTTTTACCTGATGAAAAAATTTCATCTCAACCGTCGGATGTTCCTTAATATAAGCCTCAATTACTTCCACCGATTTGTCGGTAGAACAATCGTTTACCAATATTATTTCTTTTTGAAAACCAAAATCAAGCGATACATTAATAACCCGATCGAGAATTGTTGAGATGGTCCGTTCCTCGTTGTAAACCGGAATAATTACCGACAAAAGCAAATTTCTGTGCATTTTCTACATGTTAGTTCAAGTGTTCAAATATAGTTGAATTAACCTGAACTATTCACAAATTTATCTATTCCTAAATCAAACTGCTTTGAATAAAGAGAATGCTCGATTCTCGCTTCTCAAAATAGCTAAGGCTATTTCTGCGAGGCTCAACTCTGCGCTTCCCTTTATTCTGTGCATTTTGAATTCTCATAACGAAAAACTCATGAATAATTCAGGTTAAATAAAAGAGAATTAGAAATTATCTGAATGAACTTTTATCAGATAGTTTTCTTTTAAGTTATCTTGCCTGGTCCCTGGATTTAAAAATTTAATCGTCAGTTCGTTCATTCCCTGTTGGCGAATTTTATAAACCGAAGCTAAAGGATGGTTTAATTTTAATATTCCTTCGTACCCAATTTTGTCTGTATAAACCCAGGTTCCCGCTTTTTCGAACAAATCATAAAAATCTTCCCAGTTTGTAAATTCCTGAACATTAGAATTTGCATAGTAAAAAAGTTCGTATTCAACTAATTGCAAATTAAGAAGCACATCGTTTTCTTTTCTTTGCAATTCATAAATCTCCAGGGCTTGCCTGGCCCCCTGAAAAGCAAATAATTTTGGGATAACTGCAATATTTAAAAATAAATTCAAAGTTCCCGAAACCAAAACAGCCGTAAATAACATCCGCATTAACAACTCTTTTTGATATTTAAAAAACAAAAAGACACTTAATAACGAAATCAAAAACACTATTAAGAATAGTTTATTTTCAGGATAAACGATAAAAATAACTAAGGTAAAAACGCCTGACAATGCAACATAAATGTTTTGCGAAATATAAACTTTCCTTTGGGTTTTAATCGACATTTGAGGAATACCAGCAAGCCAATTTGCCACTACCACAGAAACCACAGGAATAGCAATTAGAAAATAATTAGGGGCTTTTCCTTTGGCTACGCTCAATATTAAAAATAAAACAAGAACACTTCCCAATAAATAAATTCCCCCAAGATTTTTATTGCTCGAAACAAACCAACTTTTTATTTCTTTAAAAAACGATATAAGTGCTAAAATAGTCCAGGGTAGAAAAGCCCACAAAATAGTTTCAATATAAAAGAATGGGTTTGAACTGGAACCTGCAAACTCACCCGTAATCCGCCCCAAATTATTTGTTATGAAAAAAAACTTAATTCCTTCCCAACCAAAATTTTTATATAAATAAAAAAGTTCAGGTAAAATTACAACCAACACAATTAAAATCCCAAGAATCCATTTTGGGTTAAATAACTGCCTGAAATCTTTCTTCGCAATCAAATACAACAAAACAGCAAAAAAAGGAAGTACCGCACCAATTGGTCCCTTTGAAATCATAGCCAAACCAATACCGAAAAAACCTAAAATAAAATTTATGGTCTTTCTATTTTTTAAATATTTTGCCAATTGCCATAATGCGAGTACGGTTCCAGTTTGCAAAATAGTATCGGTATGGAAATCGAAAAAATAAAGGAAAAATATTTGTGAAGTACCCACAATTAACGCAGCCAACATTCCTGTTTTCTTTGTAAACAAAGCTTCACCTAATTTGAAGGTAAAATAAAATCCAAGCCAGCCATACAAAGCAGGAAACAACTTAAAAGCAAAATTTGTGTTTCCAAAAAGCTGAATCCCAATTCCGGCCAACCAAAAAAACAAATGTGGCTTCTGGTCGTAAGGTTTACCATGTATTTTCAGGTTAAACCAATCTCCCGATTCAACCATCTGCCTTGAAATTGCAGCATATAATCCCGAGTCGCCCGTTAAATCAACAAACAAACCAAAAAAATAAGCCAAACCAACCAACAGGAAAGCGTAAGCCCACAAAATATCTTTTATCTGAATTTTCAATTTTTGTCAGTTAAAATTTTATAAAGTAACAAATTAAACTATTTACCTTAAATTTTAGTATCTCAAGTGAAGTAAAAAATATCACATAATTATTTTATCCAACAAAACAGTTATTTTACGCTATTTTAATAACCTGGAATTTTTAGGAAAACCAGGATGATAATCACGATTCGGGCAACTCCAGTTTGTAAATACTATGTAGGCAAAGACAATAAATTAAAAATAATTATCGTTTTTGAAATTGCTTTTCGTTTATCTTTGTAGAAAAAAACACTTAATGGATAAAATTGCCATATTTCCCGGATCCTTCGATCCGTTTACAATTGGGCACGAATCAATTGTGAGACGGGCCATTCCAATGTTCGATAAAATTGTAATAATGATTGGTTACAACGCCAACAAAAAATCATTTTTCTCCATCGCGAAACGATTAAAATGGATCAAACAGGTTTTTCAGGGTATTGATAAAATTGATGTTCAAACTTATGAAGGTTTAACCGTTGATTTTTGTAAAGAAGTAAATGCAAAATATATTTTACGAGGTATCAGAACTTCGTCCGATTTTGAATACGAACGTGCCATTGCACAGGTAAACAAAAAAATGCATCCCGAAATCGAATCAATTTTCCTTTTAACTTTGCCCGAACACACTCCGGTTATGGCAACTATTGTGCGCGATATTATACTCCATGGCGGCGATGCAAGTATGTTTCTGCCAGCCGGATTAAACCGAGATGAATTCCACCTTTAAGAGGACAAATAAATTCTTTTGAATGAATAAATTGCTTGCACTTTTTCTTCTGTTTTCATTATTTTATGTTTCGGTTTTTGCCACAATTATTGAAGGTCAAAATTCAGGATACGCAGGAAAAGAGTTAGATTTTTATCAATTAACAGATCCCGTTACTAAACAAAAAGAATTTGTCTTTTCGCTTGAATTTGATAGCCAAGGAAATTTTAAATCCACATTTCCTATTATTAAAACCACTTACGTTTTTTGTGACTTTGGAATATATCGTGGAATGCTTTTCCTTGAACCGGATAAAACAATTAAGTTATTACTGCCACCCTTTCGCGAAAAATCATTTGCTGATCAAAAAAATCCGTTTTTTCAACCTGTTTCATTTTGGTTTAATACCGGAGATGAAAACGGTATAAATAATAGAATAGCAGATTTCGATTCAAAATTCAACCAACTTTCCGATCAATATTTTAACCAACTGTATTTCAGGCAATCGAAAGAAATTTACGATTCGGTTGTTACAATCCTAAACAATTCCTTTCCGAATATTTCATCAAAAATTTTTGCAAATCATAAAAACCTAAAACTAAAATTACTGGAAACTGAGGTTTTCAGATTAAAAAGCGAAGATGTCTCAGAAATGTTTTCTTCGATAAATCCTGACTTCTGGAAGCATCCTGCTTTTGTCGAATTATTTGAGAAAATCTTTACTGAAAAACTGAGTTTCGATGCCAAAGAAATAAAAGGGACGGAACTTAGAAAAGCAGTGGCCGAAGCCAATTATAGTTTTTTATTTATGCACGTTAAAAATAAATACAAACTAACGGGCGTAAGCACGGAACTCGTTTTATTAAAAATGTTACACGACGGTTTTTATTCAGGCGAATTCCCCAAAAATTCAATTTTAAATTTACTCGGCCAGAAAAATCTTTCAAACCATTCAAACCTAAAAATCAGAGAATTTGCGCGCAATATTTCCAACAAATTAAAACATTTGTTGCCCGGATCTACCGCCCCCGTAATTTGTTTAAAAAATACCGACGGGCATAAAAAATGCACCGATGAAACGGGTGATAAATTTAAGTACATCATTTTTGCCGATGTTGAAATGATAGTATGCCGCGAGCATTTAAAATACCTAACCAAAATTGAACAGCAATTTCAGAAACACCTTGAAATAATTTTGATTTTGCGTAAAACCGATTTAATCGAGATGAAATTATTCCTGGTTGAAAATAAAATTCCGGGAGTAAAACTGGTTGACGAAAATGGTGAGTTTATTAGTAAATATAAAATAAAATCATTCCCGTCTTGTTTTCTTCTCGACCAAAACCATAAAATTATTTTTTCAGGAACCAAAGCACCTTTAGATGGGTTTGAACAACAATTTGGGGCATTTCTTCAACAAAAACTTTTTGAGCGGCAAAGAAATCAATCGCGATAGGGCAAGATAATCTGTTTTAGGTTTTCGTATGTATTTTCGCAAACTGTAGCCAATTCATTTCGGGCAAACCATTTCACTTTTGTAATTCCTTCATCTAATTGTGGATTCCCATTTTCCGCTCCCCGATAATCCATTTCAAACCAAAAAGTTTCTTTGAATATCCATTTTCCATTTGATTCATTGTAAGGCGATCTGTAAATATGAAAAGTGGCTGATAATTGTTTTACAATATTGTGTCCCAAAATCCCACATTCCTCTTCAACTTCACGGATTGCAGCTTCTTTTGCCGTTTCTCCCTTTTCTATTTTTCCTTTTGGTAAATCCCATTTTCCATTCCTGAAAATAAATAATAATCGATTTATTCTAATTACAACCCCACCAGCAGCCCTAACAGAAATAAAGATTGAACGAAACAAATCAAAAAAAATATCCGGGCTTGAATGAACTAAAAACACTTCACTTTCGTCGCTTTCAACAAACGAAACGAACCAATTTTTAAGCTCATCTAAACACAAATCGTTAAAGAAATAGCTTTTTTTATTTAATGTTATATTCGCAGGATCGGTAATAATTATCGCCCTTTCATTCAAAAAAACTTTATACATTTGCTTCGAATTTTAATCAACACAATCGAATTATGGAATCAACTCAAATAGAAGTAATCAAACAATTATTACAAATAAACACATTAAAAATCCAACCGTCAAATCCCTTTACCTGGGCTTCTGGCTGGAAATCGCCAATTTATTGCGATAACCGAAAAATTTTATCGTATCCAAAAACACGGGCGTTTATCTGCAACAAATTTGTTGAAGTAATAAAAGAAAAATACCCCGATGCTGAAGTAATTGCCGGGGTTGCAACCGGCGCAATTGCACACGGTGTTTTGGTTGCTGAAAAACTGGGACTGCCATTCATTTATGTGCGTTCGAAACCAAAAGGGCACGGGCTGGAAAACCTGATTGAGGGCGACCTGAAACCAGGGCAAAAAGTAGTGGTAATTGAAGATTTGATTTCAACCGGTGTCAGCAGTTTAAATGCAGCAGAAGCGATCAGTAATTTCGGCGGTCAAGTTTCAGGAATGGTTGCCATTTTTACTTATAATTTTCCCCTTGCCAAAGAAAATTTTCAAAAAGCAAATGTTGAATTATCAACACTCAGCCGTTACCAGGTTTTAATCGACACAGCACTTGAAATGAACGAAATCACTAAAGACCAGGTAAATTCGTTGATGAAGTGGAGAGAAGACCCTGCCAATTGGGGAAAATAATTTGTAAAATTCGAATGACAAAATATCTCCCGCGTTTAGCGGGATTTTTTTCAATATAATTTAAAACATGAGTTTAAACAAATACACCAGCGAAGTAAAATATATCGAGCAAAACGAGCAAGTTGTTTTTAACTATCTTTCAAATTTTGAAAACCTGGCAACATATTTAAACTCCGGGTTAATCGAAAAAATTACAAAACAGGTTCCAAATATAAAAATTACCAATTTTGAATCCGATCGCGACTCTTGCAAATTTAACATTACAAGTCTGGGATTGGCAGAACTCAAAATTGTAAAACGTGATCCTTTTAAAACAATCAAAATTGAAAGCTCCGGTGGGCTGCCACTGAGTTTTACATTTTGGATCCAGCTTATTCCGGTTGATAATTTTAAAACCAAAATGCGTTTAACATTACATGCCGAAATGAGCATGATGATTAAAATGATGGCCGGCAACAAACTGGAAGAAGGGATTAATAAACTTGCCGATACACTTTCTAAACTTCCATACCAATAATTAAGAGTGATCAGTGATCAGTATTCAGTAACCAGAAAAAAGCAAACAGTTTTCAACTATCAAAAAAGTGAGTTTGAGGCTTGAAACTTATAGCTCGTAGCTTTTTTAAATCACAAATTCTACTTCTTTAAAAAGGTAACTGTTAATATTGCCTATCCGATCTTCCAACAAAAGCTGGCCAAATTCTCCAATACCGGAAATCCGGGCTTCAAATTTTTGATCGTCTTTTTTAAACCAGGTCCATTTATTTCTTCGAAACAAATTCGAAAAATAACGATTGTCAATTTCATCAAATTTACCGAGTTCTAATTTCTCGTACCATTTGAAAATATTTTCGGTTAAAACAGTAGCAACTTGTTCATCTGAGTAATCTTTGCCAGTATAATATTTTAATGAAACCGGATTAGGGGCATCGGAATTAAATTTCAACTGATTCAGGTTTAACCCAATCCCAACAATGACTGAATATAAAAAATCGCCTTTTACCGAATTCTCGATTAAAATACCCGCTACTTTTTTATCATAAACATATAAATCGTTTGGCCATTTAATGGATACACCTTCAAGCTCATTTTTCAAAAAATCGACTAAAGCCAGACTTATTACTTTCGAAATCAGAAACTGTTTTCCTGCCTGTAGAAACCTGGGAAATAAAACAATACTTGCTAAAAGGTTTTTTCCAGGCTCGCTTTCCCATTGATTATTTTGTTGTCCCCTACCCTGTTTCTGATACCGTGCCAAAACGACAGTACCCTCTTCTGCCGCTTTAGACAGAATTAGGTGGTTGGCATAGTTGTTGGTAGATTCCACCTCGTTCAAAACAATACTATCTTTGGCAAATTTTTTCATCATAAAAACAATTGAGCATAGTTAAACTATTTTACTGAAAGTTGGTTTTATAAACACAAGCGGTTCACCAAAACAATTTTAGACAGAAAAACTAAGAAAACGAAAAGTACAAAAAATGTAAATAAGTCAAAAAGCTTATCTTTGCAGGGTTAACAAAAATATATGACAAGTAAGGAAGAATTATCAGAAAAAACGATAGAAGCAATTCTCGAAGGGATTAAGAGGATTAAGGGGAAAGACATTACACTAATCGACTTAAATACAGTACATCACACCGAATGTGGATATTTTGTTATTTGCCATGCAAATTCTAATACTCAAGTAAATGCAATTGCTCATTCGGTTGAAGAAACGGTTAAGGAATTTACAAACGAAACTCCCTGGCATCGGGACGGATATAAAAATGCTATCTGGATTTTATTAGATTACGGCGACATAATGGTCCATGTTTTTCAGGAAGAAGGCAGAAATTTTTACAATCTGGAAGGCCTTTGGGCTGATGCTAAAATAACAAAAATTGAAGCAGAAAATTAGAACGAAACCATGACAGAAAAAGATAACAAAAATAACCAAAACAAACAGAACAACCCTTTCGAATTTTTTAACAACAATAAAAAAGGGGATGGTAAAAACCCGAAATTTAATGCCTACTGGATTTATGGTATTGTTGCGGTAATTTTTATAGTTGTACAATTTTATTTTAGCAACAGCCGCGGACCAGTAGAAACGAACTGGAGCAATGTAAAATCGACAATGTTGGTAAGTCAGGACATCGAAAAGATTGTTGTTGTTAACGAGAAACATGCCCACATTTATATTAAAAAAGACAGGCTAAATAAATACGAACAGGAATTTAGCGGGAATTTCTCAAAACCATCAGATGTGGGGCCACATTTTACGTTTAATATTGGATCGGTTGAAACATTTGAACGTAATTTACACGAAGCCCAACAAGGTGTTTTAGAAGAAGTTCTTCCAGAATATAAAGAAGAGCGAAACTGGGCAGGGGAAATTTTGTGGACAATTGGACCATTTGCATTGATTATTTTGCTTTGGTGGTGGATATTCAGGAGGATGAGTAAAGGTGGTGCCGGTGGAGGCGCCGGTGGAATTTTTAATGTTGGGAAATCGCAAGCTAAAATCTTTGATAAAGACCAGAAAGTATCAACCAATTTTAAAGATGTCGCCGGTCTGGCCGAAGCAAAACAGGAAGTAGAGGAAATTGTTGAATTTCTAAGAAGCCCGGGGAAATATACAAAACTTGGAGGTAAAATTCCAAAAGGTGCACTGCTTGTTGGACCTCCCGGAACAGGAAAAACTTTGTTGGCAAAAGCTGTTGCCGGCGAAGCGAATGTTCCGTTTTTTTCCATGTCGGGATCCGATTTTGTTGAAATGTTTGTAGGTGTTGGTGCATCCAGAGTACGCGACCTTTTTAAACAAGCAAAAGAAAAAGCTCCCTGTATTGTTTTCATCGACGAGATTGATGCAATTGGAAGAGCAAGGGGAAAAAATCCTAATATGGGCTCAAACGATGAACGGGAAAATACATTGAACCAACTACTTACCGAAATGGATGGTTTTGATACAAACACCGGGGTAATTATTTTGGCAGCTACCAACCGGGCAGATATCCTTGACCGTGCATTAATGCGAGCCGGTCGTTTCGACAGGCAAATTCATGTTGAATTACCCGACCTGAATGAACGCGGCGAAATCTTCAATGTTCATTTGAGACCATTAAAATTAGACGAAAAATTAAAAGTAGAATTCCTCGCCAGGCAAACTCCTGGTTTTTCGGGTGCCGACATTGCCAATGTTTGTAACGAAGCAGCTTTAATTGCAGCTCGTAAAAACAGAGAAGCAGTTGGAAAACAAGATTTCCTTGATGCAGTTGACCGGATTGTCGGAGGATTGGAAAAGAAAAATAAAATAATCTCACTCGAAGAAAAGAAAACAATAGCTTTCCACGAAGCCGGACATGCAACGATTAGCTGGCTTCTTGAACACGCTCACCCGCTGGTAAAAGTTACAATTGTTCCTCGCGGAAAAGCGCTGGGTGCAGCCTGGTATTTACCCGAAGAACGTTCGATTACTACAAAAGAACAGTTGCTTGATGAAATGTGTTCTGCCCTGGGCGGAAGAGCTGCTGAGCAACTAATTTTCAAAAAAATATCATCGGGTGCGCAAAACGATTTAGAAAAAATTACCAAGCAAGCGTATGCAATGGTCAGCATTTTTGGAATGAGCGAAAAGGTAGGAAATGTAAGTTACTACGATTCATCGGGGCAATCCGATTATTCGTTTACCAAACCTTACAGCGAAAAAACTGCTGAACTGATCGACGAAGAGGTTAAAATTATTATCGACGAACAATATGAACGTGCTATTCAAATTTTATCAGAAAAAGCGAAAGATCACGGTAAACTGGCAAACATGCTTTTAGAAAGAGAAGTGATTTTTAGCGAAGATTTAGAAGAAATTTTCGGGAAACGCCCCTGGGACAAAAAACATGAAATACCCGACAATGGGAACAATGACACTGAAGAAAAAAAAGATGAAGTAAAACCAGAAGTTGTTAATTCCTCAGAAAAAATGGAAAAGAAAGATTCTGAGAATGAAATAAAATCAGCTTAAAATGAAATCGGCGAGGCAGGAAATACTGGATAAATTAAAAAATGCAGTTACATCTGTGCCGGAAATGCCCGATTTCGATGCTCCCGTTTACCATCCAATTGAAGGGCCACTTGAACTAGCTTTTAAAAAAAATCTGGAAATTGTAAACGGGAGTGTTCATTTATTTAAATCAGAAAAAGACCTTTTTAACAATCTTAGTCAATTTCTTTCTTCAAACAATAAAGAAAATATTTGCTGCAACGAAATTGAAATTCAAAATCAACTGCAAAAATTTCAAGTCCCTTTTTCTAATTGCCCTGAATTACCAAAAGATATTGAAATTGGAATTACAAGTTGTGAATTTCTAATTGCACACACCGGTTCGGTAATGGTAAGTTCAGCCCAAAAAGGTGGACGACAAATGTTTATTTATCCACCAGTTCACGTTGTAATTGCCCATAAAAATCAATTAACCGATTTTCTGGAAAGTGCCTACCGTGGAATTCAGGAAAAATATAAAGAAAACCTGCCTTCGCAAATAACACTAATTACTGGCCCGAGCCGAACTGCCGACATTGAAAAAACCTTGATTTTAGGGGCGCACGGGCCAAAAGAACTTCACGTATTTTTAGTTTAGGTTTTGTGCAAATTCTTTAACAATCATTGTCGATAAAAATTACTATCGATTGTGTATTTCTAAACCTTCAATTCAGAAATGAAGGATTGAAAGAAAAAAAACTGTCAATTCACCCAATTCCAAATCAATTTCTGAAGTGAAAACCTGAACACTTTTTAAATTTGATTTCTGCCTTGACTTTATTTTTTACCTTTACGCGATGGAAAAAGGATGGATAGAAATATTTATGACCTCACACGAATATAAAGCCGAAATTGCAAGGGAACTTTTGGAAAATGAAGGAATAAAAGTAGTTGTTTTAAACCAACACGATTCAGCATATCAGACATTTGGCGAATTTATTATTTATGTTGCCCAAGAAAACAAAACACGTTCCATTGAACTTTTAAAAGAATTAAAAAATTGAAAGACTTATTAAAAAGGTTACTTTCCGGAGTTGCAATCGTAACGGTTATTCTGTCGGGAACTTTAATTCACCCCTTTGTATTCGCCATTATTTTTGCTTCATTATTGTTTTTCACCCTACTCGAATTTTATAGATTGGTTGAAGTCGCTGGATATTCACCACAAAAAAAAGTAGGTTTATCATTAGGGTTACTACTTTTTGTAATATGTTTTAGTGCAGTTTATGGAATTATACCTATCCGTTTTTGCCTGCTTTTTATTCCGTTTCTAATACTTATTCTTCTTTTCAACGTAATAAATAAAAATACTGAAACAATAAAAAACAGTGCCGTCACACTTACCGGGTTTGTTTATGTTGTGGTTCCTTTTAGTTTACTAAATTTTATTGTCTATCCTGGTTTTTCAGGCAACTCTGAGTTTTATCCCTGGATTTTAGCAGGTATATTTTTCATTATTTGGATATACGATTCGCTGGCTTACGTAGCAGGTTCAATGTTTGGAAAGCACAAAATGGCTAAAAATATTTCGCCAAAAAAATCGTGGGAAGGATTAATTGGCGGAGCCATTTTTGCAATAATAATGGGAATCCTAAATGCTGTGCTTTTTCAGGAAATAAGTATGTTAAGTTGGGTAGTAATTGCCATTATTGTAGTTTTGTTTGGCACTTTCGGCGATTTGTTCGAATCAAAATTGAAACGCAATCTTGGGATTAAAGACTCTGGCAAAATTTTACCCGGGCATGGAGGTTTTCTCGACCGTTTCGACAGCTTTCTATTTGCTGTTCCCGTAATTTATGTGTGGTTAATTTTATCGTTAAATATTTAAAATAATGACTATTCACAAAGAAGGTTTTAAAATAATCCCAATCGCATTTTTCTTTTTGGCTTTATTAGATGCAATTATTTACATCTCATTAAAACAGTTTTTGATTTTCTATTTTTTAATGGCGGCATCACTTGTATTGGCTGGGCTGGTGGTTTACTTTTTCAGGGTTCCAAATCGTGAAATAAATATAAATGAAAACCATATTTTATCTCCTGCCGATGGAAAAGTTGTAGTTATTAATAAAGTTTTTGAAAAAGAATATTTTAAAGATGAACGAATACAGGTTTCCATTTTTATGTCGCCTTTAAATGTGCATCAAAACCGTGCTCCAATTGGCGGAGAAATTTCATACATAAAACATTTTCCGGGTGCTTTTTATCCGGCTTACGTTGAAAAATCATCTGAATTAAACGAGCGCTGCTCAACCGTTTTTAAATTGAATAATGGAACAGAAGTTTTATCGAGGCAGATTGCCGGAACTGTTGCAAGACGTATTTGCAATTACAAAAACCCGGGCGATTTAATTGAACAAGGCGATGAATATGGTTTTATTCGTTTTGGTTCGCGAGTTGACCTGTTTTTACCTCTTAATGCAAAAGTAGCTGTTAAGTTGGATGAGAAACCTGTAGGTGGAAAAACCATAATTGCAACTTTTTAAATACCACAAAAAATCAACCAGGTGAAAAAGAATAACACAATAGGCACATAGATCACAATAGAGATAAGAACTAATGTGACTTACTGTGTCTAAGTGGTTTACGAAATAATAAATGAAAAAGATTATAGCTCAAGTTCCAAATTTTATTACTTCCCTAAATATTGTTATGGGAACACTGGCAACTTTTTTTGCCATTGATGGACATTTAATTTGGGCAGGAATTTTTATTGTAGTTGCATCTCTTCTCGACTTTTTAGATGGATTTGCAGCACGGCTTTTAAATGCCTATTCGGAAGTTGGTAAACAGTTAGATTCTCTGGCAGACATTGTTTCTTTTGGTGTTGCGCCCGGAGCGATTCTTTTTACTTTGTTAGAATTTTCGTTGTTCGACAAAAACCAGGCGATTTACGAAATATCTGCGCAGT
Source organism: Prolixibacteraceae bacterium (assembly GCA_018648265.1). Classification (GTDB taxonomy): domain Bacteria; phylum Bacteroidota; class Bacteroidia; order Bacteroidales; family Prolixibacteraceae; genus Draconibacterium. The sequence continues at coordinate 17,321 of JABGRN010000037.1, forward strand.
GGTACGAGTGGCTAATATTATTCTCGGCATTTCTAATTCCGGTATTTGGAGCCATAAGATTAGCGAAATTTAATACTTCTCAAAACGAAGAACCTTTCTTCCGGGGATTACCAATTCCAGCCAATGGTTTACTTTGGGCTTCGTTCGGATTAATGCTTGAATTTCCTCAACATCAGGAATTGTTCAGGATACTCTTTTCCACAAAAAACCTGCTCATCCTCGCCATTTTTATTTCTGGCTTAATGGTAATTAATCTGCCAATGTTTTCATTAAAAGTGAAATCTTTAAAATTTGAGGAGAATTGGTACCGTTATGTTTTTTTACTGATAGTAATATTCCTGCTTTCATTTTTTACTATTTATGGTTTAGCACTTTCCATTTTCACTTATATTGTTCTAAACACAGTTTTTTATCTTTTTAAAGTGAAATATTAATCCGATTCCAAAACTTTTATTTTAAAATTGTCCGGAAAAAATTCAACAATAAAAAAGCCCCTGAAAAACTGAAGATAAAATTTTCCCAAGGGAAAAATTTCAATACGCCATGACAAATTTTGTATTCTTCGAATTTCAGGGGCTTATTTTAAAACACTGATTAACAAAAAATGTTCTCATTCAGGAACATTTGTATAAATGCAACATTTAAAAATAGAATAAATACTTATATTCTGAGACAGAAATTATTGTAATGGCGCGGCAAATTTTAAAACGTCGGCATCTGTAATTTTTTTATCGCACAAAATAATCAGTCTTTCAATTACGTTTCTAAACTCGCGAATGTTACCCGTCCAGTTTATTTTCTGAAGTTCAGAAATGGCTTCATCATTAATAATTTTTTCAGGCATTCCGTATTCTTCACATATTTGTTTAATAAAATGATTGGCAAGTAAGGGAATATCATCTAATCGCTCGTTTAAAGCGGGCACGTGAATTAAAATTACACTCAAGCGGTGGTACAAATCTTCACGGAAATTATTTTCGGAAATCTCTTCTGATATATTTTTATTAGTAGCAGCAACCACCCGAACATCCACTTTAATGTGTTTGTCGCCCCCTACTCTGCTGATGATACTTTCTTGCAAGGCACGTAAAACTTTTGCCTGAGCAGATAAACTCATGTCTCCAATTTCGTCGAGAAATAAAGTGCCACCGTTTGCCTGTTCGAATTTTCCTTTCCGTTGTTTTACTGCCGAAGTAAATGCCCCTTTTTCGTGACCAAACAATTCGCTTTCTATTAATTCTGAAGGAATGGCTGCACAATTTACTTCGATAAATGGTCCGGATGAGCGATTACTTTGTTCGTGAATCCTTCGTGCGACCAATTCTTTTCCCGAACCGTTAGCACCTGTAATTAAAACTCGGGCATCGGTGGGTGCAACCCGATCGGCCATTTCTATAATACTTTTAATGGCATTTGATTCACCAATAATTTGAAACTTTTTATTGACTTTCTTTTTAAGAATTTTTGTTTCGGTAACCAGGCTCAATTTATCCATTGCATTACGGATTGTAATCAAAAGACGGTTTAAATCAAGTGGTTTTTCAATGTAATCGAACGCACCTTTTTTAATCGATTCAACTGCGGTATCTATATTTCCATGCCCCGAAATCATTACAACAGGAGTATCTGAAGCAATAACATTTAAACGTTCCAATACTTCAATTCCATCCAGTCCCGGCATTTTAATATCACACAAAATAATATCGTATTCTGCACCTTGTACTTTTTCTATTCCCTTATTTCCATCTTCCGCCAAATCAACTTCGTACTTTTCGTATTCTAAAATATCTTTTAACGTATTTCTAATACTTCTCTCGTCGTCGATTACCAATATTTTTGACATTTGATATATATTTTATATTCTGGCAGTAAAAATAGTGTAAGTTGGGCGGATAAAAAATTGAAAATGGGAAAAGACTATTTTTAGATAATTTAGAAATTAAAAAACCCGGCATTTCTAATTCTGCTCCCGCACGATTGCATCGTGTGGTTTTTATTTTATATCATAACTAGAGGTTCACAGCTTGTCGTGACAATCGGGATACGGTTCTCTCTCTAAGCAGGACAAGTTGTGACAAGTTAGGGGTGAAATTCCCCTAGTTTAGTCGACTAACGGTGTTATTATCTTCCGAGTATTTTTTTTAAAGATTCTTCCTTTGTAATTCCTAATTCAGCTTGTCCATCAGCATTTGTCTTATTTTCAAGAATCTCAGCAAATAGATAGTTTGGGTTGTCAGGATTATTTAAATCTATTCGAGATAAATCTAATTTGTATTTCGATGTTTTTAATGGCGAATTTTTCCCGCCAAACATTAATATCAAATCTATTTCTCTGGTACAAGTATGGAACTGAATCCTTTCTAAATGGACGTTTGGTGCACCAAAATGCAGAATATCAATGAAGTTCTTAAAAATTAAAAGATGTCCATTATATTCAAACATTTCATCTTGTCCTGCATTCAAAGAACGTGTGAATATTCCTTGCGGACACATTAATCTAAAAAATGCTTTCTCTTCATTTTGTAATTGGGTGAAATTGAAGAGATATATTTCAATATCAAGGTACAAATTAGTCCCATTCTGCGATATTTTTTTAGGCTTTATATAACCTTCAATATTTGGATATTTTATTTGCTTAAATAATGATTCAATTAAATAATGTGGTGCGGGTTTTGTTTGTCCATCAAGTCTTGCGTAATATGTATTTCTAAATTGATGTGGTTTATATTCACTTTTTTGAACTTCAAAGACATAAACATAAAAATTTTCTTTTTCCAGCATTTTAACATTTATTCCTACAGGAAGTGGAGTTATTGAATCTGAAATTTTGCTTATTAAAGCATCTTTCTCTTTCAATTCATTAACAGGAGAAAGTTCCCCTTTAAATATCTTTTCTTTTCGGTCTTCTAACTTTTCTCCAACTGGTGCCCCCCAGATTAATATTCCACCTTCCGAATTTAAAAAGGCACAAATTCCCCGAATTACTCCATCTAATTTAGTGTTAAAATTGCCGTGCTGTTCAGCGAACGATTTAAATTCTATTTTGTCTGACTCTTCTTGTTCTTCAATAAAAAAATCAACTATGTCTTGATAAGTTAATTCATTAAGATTTTTCTTAAAATATGATTTAGAGTAGTTCATGATTTTTTGTTTTTTAATGCACATCTTGTAAATATATACACCTTCCAATTTTCATAAAAACCACAGCTTAAAACTCTGTTAATAAGGAGCATATCTGTTTATAAATATTTATAAGTACTTACAATTGCTTACTAAATTAGCAAAAATATGTATTATGTAATCTGTTTTGCAGCATTTGCAATTTGCAAATGTTTATTGTTTTACCGCCACCGCGAAAACATTAAACTTTTGCCGAGGGATTCCGGGCTCTTGCAATTAAGCCCAACAGGTGCCACTCGCTGGCGCAGATTTGCAATATGTGCTAAAAGATTTAAAAAATTGAAGCACGAATTACAAATTCGCGCTAGCTGTCTGATATAAAAAGGAATGTACCAATAATTCAACGAATTGAAATTAAAATACTATTCCCAATAATCTGATAAAGCCTAATTGGTTCAAGAAATTAGAAAAAATTATATCTTTGAAATATGAATAAAAAAGAAAAACATATTATTCATTTGATAAAATCAAAAATTCAGAACAAAAACCCTAAAGCTGAAGTAATATTATTTGGCTCACATGCCCGAGGGGAAGCTCATGAAGATTCAGATTGGGATATATTAATTCTTTTAAACAACTTAAAAGTTGATAGAAATACTGAGATGGAGTATAGAGATGAACTTTTTGATGTGGAAATGGAAGTTGGCGAAGCTATTTCAACTTTTATTTATTCAAAAGAAAAATGGGAAACTTTGCACAATATTACCCCGCTATATAAAAATATCAAGAAAGAAGGAATTCAATTATAATGTCAGGGAGTTTAAAAGATTATATCGATTATCGAATTTCAAAATCACATGAAATTTTTGAGGATGCAGTTCTCCTTTCTGATAACGAAAGATGGAATTCGTGCATGAATCGTTTATATTATTCAAGCTATTATTTAGCAAGTGCTTTGCTATTTAAGAATAAAATAAAAGCAGAAACTCACAACGGAGTTAAAACCCAACTCTTTTTAAACTTTATTAAAAATAATTTACTCGACACTAAACACGGCAAATTATACTCACACTTATTTGCCTGGCGCCAAGAGGCTGATTATTCAGATTTTGTCGATTTTGAAAAAGAGACAGTTCTTCCAATAATCAAACAAGTTAGAAATTTAAATACCGAGTTGCTTAGACTTATTCAAAAATAAAAAACCCGATTTGTCAACTGACGAACCGGATTCAAATATTATCTGTTTATAAGTTTCTATTCGGAACACTACTTATAACTCGCATCAGAGAAATAGCGCATAAACTGTGTACGTTGGTAAAGCACCGGCTTTTTAATGTTTTTCTGACTTGCATTTCCACGGAACTCATCGATTGTATTGTATTTATGCCTGAACATCCAGTCTTTTAAATCGTGTATCATCGACTCAATTATTTTTGGTCCGTCTTTGTAAACCGCAGAAACAATTTGAGTAGTTTGTGCCCCAACCAACAAGTTCTTGATGACCTGTTCGCCGGTAAAAATTCCACGCGATGCGGTAAATTCAATATCAACTTTGTCGTACAAAATTCCAATCCAGCGCAATGTCATAACATTTAATTCCTTACAACTTAACACATCGCCAGACATAACTTTTTCGGTTTCAATGTCAACATCGGGGCTGTAGAATTTATTAAAAAGAACCACCGACGATGCTTTGGTTTGCGCAATTCGATAAATAAAATTAGCAAGTCCTGAAAAGTAATAACTTATTTTAAGCGAAAACGGTATAGTAACTGCTTCGCTTATTTTTTCGATAATTTCGAAATAGATATTCTCTTTTTCAACACCAGTAATATCTACTTCTGCCGGGAGTAAAAACAAATTCACTTCCAAGGCATCGGCACCTGCACTCTCGATCATTTTTGCGTACGATATCCACTCCTCAGACGACACGCAATTTATACTTGCAATAACGGGAATATCAAGTGCTTCTTTATTCTTTTTAATGAGATTAATATACTGATCGAGATTGTGTTTTTTACTGTAGTACATCGCATAATATTCCTGATCGTTAAACGAACCGTACATATTATTCAAGCGTTGTTCGTCAACATCGTGCAGAATTTGCTCTTCGAAAAGCGATTTCAAAACAATGGCTCCGGCGCCGGCTTTTTCGTATGCAACCGAGTTTTCTACGTTTTCAGTTAAAGATGAACTACCCACTATTATCGGGCTTTTCAGCTTTAATCCCATGTAACTTGTTGAAATATCCATGATGTACTTTTTTAATCTCCAATTAACATTTTATCGATACCTAAAGCAGCTTTATGACCATTTGCAATTCCATGAATTACATCGGGGCCCTGAATGGTGTCGCCGCCCATAAACAACCACGGCACACTTGTTTGGAAATAATCATCAACCCTGATTCGTCCGCGTGGTCCCATTTCAAGATGCTCTTTTACATCTTCTGTAATGTAACTCAAATCCATTCCCTGCCCAATAGATTCAACCACCATGTCGGCTTCGAAGAAATTGGCATTATCCATATTACACTGCGGATTAAAGTTACCAGTTTCATCGAACAACGACAAACACTGAACAACATGCAGTCCTTTAATTTTACCGTCCACAATTTCAATTCGTTGTGGCGACCAACCCGGATTTACTACAGCCATTTCTTCTCGTGCTTCAACTACTTCTTCACGGTCGGCAGGCATTTTCTCTTCGGTTTCGAGGCTGGTTGCAATAACCTGCACCTTACCATATTTTATTTTTTGCAACCTCGCCAGCGAGCGTGTAATATCCATGGCAACGTTTCCACCGCCAATTACGACAATTTTCTCCGGTACATGAATTTCTTCTCCCTCGGTAATTTTCCGTAGTAATTCTATCGATTGATAAACATTCTCGTGATCGGTTCCTTCAATTCGGGTACTTCTTCCGAGATGTAAACCTGTTCCGGCAAATACAGCATCGAAATCTTCACCCAATTTTTCAAGTGTTATATCTTTTCCAATGGTTGTGTTATAATGAATTTTCACACCCAGCGACAAAATATAATTGATGTCTTTATCTATTTGATCGTAAGGCAAACGATACTCCGGAATTCCATAGCGCATCATTCCACCAGCTTCAGCTAATTTCTCAAATATTTCAACTTCGTAACCCATTAAAGCAAGGTAATGTGCTGCCGATAATCCCGCAGGACCAGAACCAATAATAGCAATTTTTTTACCATTTTTCTGTAGATTATCCGATTCCAAAATGGTCTTGTATTTTTCAGAAGGATTTTGATCGGCAATGTATCTTTTCAACCAACGTATTGAAAGCGGCTCGCCACGATGACCAATGGAACAAACGGTTTCGCATTTGTGGGTACAAATACGCCCACATATTTCGGGAAGCGGGTTTGTATCGTATAAAATGCGAAGTCCCTCTTCCAAATCGTCGTTTCTAATTGCTTTAATATATTCTGGAATTCCCATGTGTGCAGGGCAAGTTGCAGTACAAATACCACATTCCACACAACGGTCGGCTTCTTTTTCGGCTTGTTCTTTTGAGTATCCTTTTATCATCTCAATAAAAGAACTATCTCTTTCTTCAGGATGAAGTTCACCCATTTCAACACGTTTCAAACCGTAGAATTCATAATTTCCTGCGGGTTTTTTCCAACCCAACTCATTTTTATCCCACGATTTTGCATCTACTCCGGGCACAAATCTGAAGTTATCGGGATCGGTATCCACCCAGGTATATTCGTTTGAAAGTGTCAATGAACCAGTCGTGCAAACATCAACACAAAGTGCACACCAACAACAGCGTCCGTAATCAACACTTGGCCGCAAACCGCTGTCGCCATCTTTTGCATCGAACCCGGCAATGGCAACCATATCAATGGCTTCATTTTCGCAAATCGATTCGCAGGTTCCGCAACCAATACATTCCTGAACATCGTTTTTATGAAATCCTCGGTAACGCTCGGCACCCGGACGATCGTTCAATGGATCTTTTATAGTAACCGGTTCTTTGAAAACATTTTTCCAGGCGGTAAATGGGGTCAATATATCTTTAATAGAACTCATCTTTTTTGATTTATTAATTATGAATCTTTATTTATTATTGATTTTTCAAAAAGTGCTTTTACTGATACTTTTAACAATAATGGTTGCTCTTTAACTAATCTTTTTGACATCTTCATTAAATCTTTCAATAGAAATTAATCAATAATAAATCGTAAATGTGCTAGCGTTCAATTTCCGGCGGACAGGTTTGCAGCGAAACCATAATATTTGCCACATCGGCAATGTTTGCACCCACCAGCATTTTTTCGAGTAGCGAAACTGCATGGACATAACTTGGTCCGCGCAAATTAATTCGTCGTGGGTATTCTGTTCCATCCGAAACTACATAAAATCCATATTCTCCGCGCGATGATTCTGCACGCACATACGTTTCTCCTTTGGGAATTTTCCAGTGAAGAACGTTGGGTGTTTCAGCTCTGATTTCTCCTCCATCGGGCATTTTATCAAGAATCTGGCGAATTAAATCGACAGTCATTTTGAGGTCGTGCCAACGAATTCGTGAGCGAGTATAAATATCGGATTCGGTTGCTGTTTTCGGATCGAAATCCAGCTCTTCGTATTTTAAGTATGGATAATCTTTTCGAACATCGCGTTTGAAGCCAGCTGCCCGTGCGTTAGGACCAACAATTCCAAAACTATCTACCCAGGCCGGATCGATTACTCCAACTCCAACCGTACGTTTTTTAAATACCACATTGCTGAACATCAAATTGTCGATGTCAACAATAAATTTGTCGATTTCCTTTAAATTGGCTTTCATCCTTTTTTTGAAACCTTCGGGTAGAAGGCCGCGAACACCGCCAGGAATAATGTACATGTGATAAACACGTCCGCCGGTTAGTTCTTCAAAACGGTCAAGGATCAGGTCGCGAAGATAAACACCCCACTGCACACCTAGTCCTAAACCAGTTGTTCCGCCTTGTCCGGGAACCACACGAAGCAATGATTGCAAACGTGCCATTTCTAAAACCAAAGTTCTCAACCATTGCGCAGTTTCAGGTACTTCAATTCCACCCAATTCCTCTACACTGGCGGCCAGATTGTATTCGTTGTAATCGGGTTCGGCCACACACAAACGAATGCATGTTGGAAAAACCTGAATGTATTTTCTGCGTTCGAAAAGTTTTTCGAAACCACGGTGCAGGTAACCCACATGTGTTTTACCTTCAACAATTTCATCGCCACTCACAGTAAGTTCAACCGACATATTTCCGGTAACACCAGGATGATTTGGGCCTTGCCAAACTTTAACCAATTTATGCGATTGCTCGTCAATAATTAAGTTCCCGTCGCTACCCGTTTCAGGGTATTTGCTGCGATCGTATCCTATATTTAGCCAATGTTTTTTACTCATTGGGATATAATTTTTGTTTCATGTATTCACTCGGATCATTTGTACTTCTTCCCGGACGAGGGAAGAATGTCTCTTCAGCATATTTTTTTGTATCGAAATCGCGGCGCATCGGTGGAATATTATCCCAGCCTTCCAAAATAAACGACTCATCAACTCTTGGGCTGCCAGGAAAATCAATTCCAAACATCTCTTTTAATTCACGCTGATATGTTGCCACCTGATTCCATAAATGATGAACAGTAGTCATTTCGGCTTTTTCGCGTAAAATTTTGGTTCGTATTCCCAAATCAATTTTCTTTTCCGGACTGTTCAAAATGTATGTTAATTGAAAAATCCCGTCTTCAATCCAGTCAACTGCGGTCATTAAAACAAAGTGTTTAAATCCCTCATAATCGCGAAGGTAGGCCAGCAATTGCACAACATTTTCTTTATCGATTGTTAAGAAAGTAAGATTCTTCCTTTGATATTCGATTTCCGAAATATTGAATTTATATCCTAAATCTTTTATAAAATTCTTCATCTTTTACCAGTTATAATCGGGCATGTTCCAGTCCTTAATTATCTTTTTCTGATTGGCTTTGTACCAATCGAAATTCTCAACATATTCGTTTGCTTTTTCAGCACGGCCGGTTTTAATCAGCTCTTTTAATTTTCCAAAACCGGCAAGCAAAGCTTCGGGGCGAGGCATACAACCAGCAATGTAAACATCAACTGGCATGTATTGGTCTAATCTGTTTATGGTATTGTAACTGTCCCAGTACATTCCGCCATTAATTGTACAACTGCCTAGTGCAATAACATATTTCGGGCTTTGCATTTGCTCGTAACTGCGAATTACCCTTTTTAATGTTTTTACAGAAAGGTAACCTGAAATAATAAATGCATTTGATTGACGCGGGGTTGGGCGCATTTGCACACCGTAACGAAACATATCGAAACGTGGTGTCACCAGCGGCGGAATTTCAATACTTCCACATCCGGTTCCAAAACCCAAAACCCAAATAGATTCGGAACGTGCCCAGTTCAAAAATTTCTCTACAATTTTTATTTTATAGGGTTCTGACACCTGTGGACGAGCATCGCAGAAATAATCCTGCATCGGATCTATTTCAATAATACTTCCATCGGGTGCTGTAGCTTCACGTTTTTTGTTCTCTTCGTGAAGGAATTTATCGTTATCGTCTGTTTCTTTCATCTTTAAAAAATTGGTTGGAAGACCGAAGACCGAAGCTGGAAGTTTATCTTCAGTAGCCGTAAGTCTATTCATCCTCCTTTATGATTATTGCTAAATCACGAATTTTTCTTCATTATATGATTATAATAATTGCAATTATTCCCAGCACCAGTGGAATTTTCACAAACCACCTTACCGACTGTTCTATTCTGAACCTCGGGAAAACCATACCTACAAAAACGCTCCAGAAATAAATAAGGAAAGTTTTCAAAATGAGTTCGAACCAATTTGTTGCCCCTCCAAAAAACAGGTTCATAAAAAGAGCTGCTTCCACCACATGTAAAATGGCTGCATTGGTACGCAAAACTCCTAAATAAGTTGAATGGTACTCGGTTGGAGGACCAATTGGAATTTCGTTGGGCGCTTTTACCAAATTAAAAGGCGAGTGCCCGAATGCACCCAGTAGCGACAACATTGCTGCTGCTGTGGCAAACGGATTGGTTATCATTGTCCAGTTTGCAATTCCTCCCTGCTGTGCTGCAACAATTTCAGAAATAGAAAGGGTATTGTATTGAACAGCAAGTGCAATAACCGCCAATGTCATTGGAACTTCGATGGTTGTAAACTGCGACAAACCACGACCAATTCCAATTGCCGAATACGGATGGCCACCTTCACCGGCACCAAGTGCCATTCCTAACATTCCAAAAAACTGGAAGTAAAGAATCAAAATTAAATCGCCGGAGAACGAAAAGTTAGACCAGTGGTCGGAACCAAAAATCAGTGGAAGAAAAAGGAAAATCCCAACTCCACCCGACAAACGGAAAACCGGCCCGAGGTAAAACATAATCCCATGCGTAATTTGTGTACGGATGGCATAATTTTTAACTAAATCGATATAGGGCTGGTAAATTGGAATACCGTGTCGTTTCGCAACACGCGCACCAATTTTTCGCATTGTACCACCCATAATTAATCCCCAGTTTAGGACGATAAACAATCCCAACAGGGTCCAAAGTATTTTGCTAACAGTAAATTCCATTTAAATTGCAGTTAAATAAATGATGAATACAATAACTATATATGAAACAAGATGAATGGCGTAGCTTTGACCGTTGCCACTATAAATACGACGGATAAAATTACCGGTCGATTCAACAAGGTTTGTAGTATAATTCCAGAAATTTGTAATTCCGGGAGCAACTAAAAAGCCAAGTGCTTTATTATATCCTGCATAAATATTGTGAGATACATGAGTCAATTCAGGACGCTCAGGACGCTCAGCAGCGTAAACCATATTGAACTGTTCCACTTTCTGCGCCTTGCGACTCATAAACATTAACCAACCCAGCAGAACGACAAACATACCGCCAATTACAACCATAATTGTGGTAGCATCCCAATAACCCAATGTGCTTAAAGCTTTTGTTCCTTCCCAGGTTAACTGGTTTGATGGGAACGCCATAGCGATCGCATTTCCGATTGGTTTCAGGATTAAATCCGGTTTTGCTGAAAAAACCATAATTCCGATTATTAAAATATATTGAGGAAGTAAGAACCAAATTGACAGTTCTTTTACATTACGATGATTGTCTTTTAATTGCCCAAGAAATACAGAATAAATTAATTTGAAAAGATACAGGAATGCGATAGTTCCGGCAAAGAAAACAACTGCTCCCTGAAAATACCAGCCTTTCATTATTACCGCATTATAAAACAACCATTTTCCGCCAAACCCCGAAAGTGGAGGAATACCAGCCAGCGTAATTATTCCGATTAAAACGGCAATAAACGAGAAGGGCATTTTTTTGATTAAGCCACCCATTTCGTACATGTTGTGCGTACCCAATTTCATTACAATTCCACCAATAGCAAGGAAGAGAATGGCTTTAAACATAAAGTGATTGATTGTGTATGTTAGTCCGGTTAACCAACCCATGTGAGTCATTATTGCAAAAGCAAAAAGGATGTAACCCAGCTGCCCGATACTTGAATACGCTAAAAGACGTTTTGCATCTTCTTGAAAAATTGCACCGAGATTACCAACCAAAGCAGTTAAAGCACCAATCCATCCTAAAACATAAAATAAGCCCGAATAACTATTTTGTTCTCCACCGCTAGCCAGCATTAATAATATCAATCCAAAAACTCCGGCTTTTAATAGTATTGCTGAAACCATTGGTGACACATCCGATTCGGCTTCGCCATGTGCGCCGGGTAACCAAATGTGTAGTCCAAGCGACGCAGTTTTGGTCATAAAACCAACTGCCATTAAACTCATCGCCAACACCGGATAAACTTTAATACTGGAAAGCAAATCTAAACTTAGTCCGCTGTTTCCGGCAGAAACCATTCCAAATCCCAGAAGAATTAAATAGGCTCCACCAACCGAGAACAACATATAACTGAGTGCGTGTGGCATCGATTTTTTTCCGCGGATTATTAAGAAATAAGAACCAATTGTCATAATTTCCCAGGCAAAGAAAAATTGCAGCAGATTTGAAGCCTCAATTAAAAGTGCCAAACCTCCAAACATGAGCATTGCCGATGGATAAAATCCTTCACGTTTCCCTTTAATCTGGAACCCGGGAATAAGTGTTAGAATTCCTCCAACAAGGAAAATAATAGTGAATATAAATTTTATTGTATCCTGCCCCGGGATAAGCAAATATGCAAACCAGCCGGTGGCAAGTATTGAAAGCGAATTTTTTACAAAAGCAGGCAAAAAATCAACAACTAAAAGAACTGCGACAACCAGCAGTGGCAAATAATTTATTGTGTTTCCAAATTCAACCGATTGCGAAACAAAATAACCAACGGCATAAAGTCCCAATCCGAAAAGAATAACGGGAATATATTTTGAAAGTTTTATTTCGGGTAATGTGCCAGCTTCGAGTTTGATTGAATAACCAGCCCAGCGCATTAAATAAACTACTTCGAAAAACGAACCTACCAGGATTGCAATAATTACTGCAAATTGACCTTGTGCTGATAACTCCATTACCAATTGCCATTTTCCCCAAAACGATGGAAATGGAGGAAAGCCAAGCAGTGCGAGTATAAAAGATAGAAACAAAAACAGTAAAACCGGTTTTTTGCGTAACACCGACCACTCTTTAATATTTTCAGCTTTTATAATTCCTGAAATCCAAAACAAACCGGCTTTTGCAAAATAATGACTGGTTAATATTCCGAAGAAAATAAGTTTAAAATTACTGTTTGAATGGGGCAATAAACCCATAATTGCGATTAACAATCCGATTTGCCCAACCGACGAATAACCCAATAATCGGCGTGCTTTTTTCTGGTTTATACCCAGCAGGTTCGAACCCACAAAAGTTACAATACCAATTAAACTAATGTAATGCATTAAACTGTCGCCGGCCATTCCGGTAAATTTGTACAATACATATAAGTTTGCCGTACCAACTGCTGATGATAATATTGCCGACAAACCCGGGTGAGCTGCCTGATACACGTCGAGTGCCCAACCGTTGGCAGGAAAAGGTTTTAATTCAAGAATAATTGCAATCAGAATTAAAAAAGACGAAATTAGCGCTCCTTGTTTTATTGCCGGATTACTTTGAATAATCTGGTCTAAATTCAATGAGCCGGTAAAACGGTAAATAAATATTATTCCTATTAAAAAAATACCTGCTATTATTCCGGTTGCCAACATGTATTTAAAACCTGCCGAAACTGCTTTTACACCTTTTTGAAGAATGACTAATCCTGCAACAGCGATACTTCCAACTTCAAGGAAAACAAAAATGTTAAAAAGGTCGCGGGAGAGAACAATCACGTTCAAACTCATAAAAAGCACCAGAAAAACCACCTGACTTCCTGAGCCGTTCTTTTTGAGTGTCGACCCCATATAAATTGCTCCGAGCAGTCCAACAATATTTATCAAACTAGCAATTACCGCTTCGTTTAAACCCATCAACAAATTAATGGAAAAAGGCGGTTTGTATCCTGCAGTAAAAATTTGCTGAGCTTCAACTAAATTGTTTGCCAGCCCGTACAACCACTGCAAAGAAACAATGGTGTTGAAAAGAAGAGCAGCAATTAACAAAATGTAGGAAGTGCGCTGCGCTTTATTTCCAAGCAAACCCATAAAGAAAGCAATCCCAAGCGAAACAGCGATGATATTTATCGGAGAAATCATATTCATTGTCAAAATGCTTAAAATATTTACCATTTCAGTTCTTTAAAATCAGTAATGTTGAGCGACTTTTTCGCCTGATATAATTTCAATGCGTATGCCAGCATTAAGGCTGTAACACCCAAACCGATTACAATGGCTGTTAATACCAGTGCCTGCGGAATTGGGTCAACAATTTTATCGGCTGCATTAGATGTTCCAACAACTTTGTCGAGAATTGGTGCAGTGCCGCCTTTTATATAACCCACGGTTACAATTAGCACGTGCAAACCTGTGTCGAACAATGAAAAGCCGATTATTATTTTTAGAATATTTTTATTTGAAAGGATGCCAAACAAACCAATCAGAATTAATGCGAAAGCTGTAATTAATGCTATTGTTTCCATTGAATAGATTTTTATTGTTTGTAATTTTTCATCTGAATCCCTTGGAAATTAGAAAGGATATTGGAAAGTTCTGAACCTACTTTTAAGCCAACTAGAGAGTAAATTATTGGAATTGCACCGGCACTAAATAGTTTTCCAAAAGTACCCAGTGGTAAAATTTTATTATCGAGGAAACCACCTGCAAGTAAAATTCCCAGTACTCCAATAAATACAAATGAAATTCCTGAAACAGATTCTACAGTGGCAATTATTCGATGATTGATTTGGAAACGAGGATTTGCCATTAACATTAATACAAACGACGTGGCAACAATTGCTCCTCCCTGAAAACCACCACCAGGAGTTAAATGTCCGTTTACAAAAACATAAATTCCAAGTACCATTACAATTGGCATCAGCAAGCGGGAAGCTGTTAGTATTATTTCGCTGGTTTCACGTTTTGGAGAGTTTTCCTCTTTATTAGTATTCTCTGTTTTGAGGAAAAAACTAACTATGGCAGCAACCAAAAACAAAATGGTAACCTCGCCCAAAGTATCGAGTCCCCTGTAAGTTACAATTACAGATGTTACCAGGTTTGGAGCACCCACTTCTTCGACACCATTATTTGCATAATGAGTTGCTAGCGGAGTCAATGTATCGCTACTTCCAAAATTCCAAAACAGGCTAACAAAAACAGTTGCCAGCCCGGCTAAAATTGCTATTATTAAAATGTTACGAATCATTTTGCTTTCCTTATTTTATTCAATACATAAAAAAAAATGATAGTAGAAAGTCCGCTGCCAATTGCAGCTTCAGTCATGGCAACATCTGGCGCAGCCATTAACAAATACATTACCGACGCCATTAAACTTACCACTCCGGTTGCAATTACAGCAACTGCCAATTTTTTGTGAATGACAGCTGTTATCGCCATTACCAACATAATCAGACTTAATACAATAATTATAATCAGGCTCATTTTGCTTCCGGTTTTTGAGTTTCGTTATTTTGTTCGTTTTTCCTGAATGTGCTTAGTTTATCGACCACAGTTATATCTGCTTTTTTAATACCAATATAATGTGCTGCGCGCGCCAACATGTGCGACGAAACAGGGTTGGTGATTAAAATGAACACAATCAACAGGAATATTTTTCCGGCGATATCGAGGTAAATCAAACCCAAACCAAACAAAGACAACAATGTGCCTAAAGTTGAGGCTTTTGTACCTGCCTGAATTCGCGTAAAAACGTCGGGCATTCGAATTAATCCGATGCTGCCAAGCAAAAGAAAAACCGACCCGATTAACGTAATAAATGCACCAATAATTTCTATAGTTTCCATACTTATAAACTTTTTTCCAGGTATCTGGCAACAATTACAACTCCAAGAAAACTTAGTAATCCATAAATCAGGGCAACGTCAATGTAAATTGTTCGTCCCGAAATATGTGTAATCATCGCAATCAACGAGATTGAAATAATAGTCATAATGTCGAAAGCAATTACTCTATCGACCAACGAACCAGCTTTGAAAAACCGATACAATGACAGAACCAAACTTAAAAGCATTATTCCGCCGGCTATTTGTAAAATAATATTAACCATAAATCACCTCCAGATATTTTTCAAATTTGCGCACAATCATATTTGTGTCTTCTTCAATATTTTCACTTTTCACATCAATCCAATGAATAAAAATGCGGTCGTCTAACAATTCCACCGTAAAAGTTCCCGGAGTAAGTGTAATCGAGTTAGTAAGAATCATCCGCCCCAGTTTCGATTTTAGTTTTGTTTTCACCTCAACAATTCCAGGATTAATTGGGAGTTTTGGGGAAATTACCCGTTTTGCAACATCGAAATTCGATTTTACCAACTCACGCAGAAAAACTAAAATGTAGAGAAATGAATAGAAAAAAGCTTTTGGAGTCAACTTCAAATCGTTAAAAATGTCGCAGGAATTACAGAAAATCAAACCAACTGCAAAAGCTACCACTGCACCCGAAATAAATACTTCTGGTGTGAGTCTATGATTGAGCAAAACCCAAATCACAAAAAGTGTTATTATTGAAATAATAAATGATTTTATTTTCATGAATTATATTTTGCTGCAAAAGTACTTCAGCAAAAAAGGTTTAAAGAATAGTGAAATATAAACCAGACTAACTTTTTCATATAAATAAAACTACATACTTACATATATCGGAATGATTATTAATATATTTGCACCGTTTTTGAGAAAGAGGGTAGCAAAAATTGCAAAGGAAAACGTTATTATTGAAGGTCTTATGAAGTCAGGAGAAGAAACAAATTCATGTCTTTTTTGTACAAATAAGTCGTCGTGCTTTAAACAGCTCGACAAACGAGAATTGGAACTAAGCGATAAACACCGCGTTCAGCTGAATTTCAAACAGGGCGAAACTATTTTTAAACAGGGCTCGTTTGCGAACCATGTTCATTTTGTAAAAAAGGGATTGGTTAAACTTTACATGGAAATCCCAAACTCCGAAAAAAATTTGGTTATCAATATTTTACCATCTGGAAATTTAATGGGATTGCCATCGATTTATGGAAATAAAGTTTATACTTACACAGCCACTGCAATTGAAAACACTACCATTTGTATAATCGAAAACAGTGTTATAAAAGATTTGATTGAAAACAACGGGAAGTTTGCAGCCGAACTTATCAAAACCATGAACTATTGTTCGAATTCAACTTTTGCCCGTTTTATTAGCCTCACTCACAAACAGTTGAATGGAAGACTTGCCGATTCATTGATTTATTTATCGGAAGAAATTTACAAAAGCACCACCTTTAAACTTTCGCTTTCACGCGCCGATTTGGGTGAACTAACCGGGATGTCAACCATGAGTGTAGTAAAAGTTATAAAAGATTTTAAGGATAATAATATTATTAAGAACGAGGATGGAACTATTGAAATTATCAATATGAAATTGCTCAAACGAATTAGCGAGATTGGTTAATGTTTTATTTAACTTAGATTTACTTGTTTCAATATTCGTTTTTTACAGGTTTCAAAATCATCAAATATGTTTGTTAACCGTTTCATTTCTTCATCGAAAATTGTTCTTTTTTCTTCTAGTTTTTCGGCGAATTCATCACGATTAAATATCAGCTTATAAGTTTGTAATTTTTTGTTAACCAATTCAAAATCAACTTCTACTTCGTTTAATAATAATTCGTTTAAGTCGTAAACATCGCGAGCTTTGTACCGCGTTAAAATTGCCCTTATTTTTTCTGCAAGTATTTCCTCTTTGTCGAGCGCTAAAAGAAAATAGTTCGGCAAATCGTGGTAAATTGGTCTGATTACATTTTTTAAGGGTTTGTTATAAATATCCCTGTCCCTAAAATCGAACGACATTTTACATTTCGACAGGTTTGTGCCATTGAAAAGAATACCCTCGAAACGAATGCTAAAACTTACCCCAAATTTAGTTTCGTAATAATTATTGATTTTAGCATCGAAAATACTTTCAATAAATCCGATGATTTCATTCATTTCTATATCAATATAGTTAAAGTCCAAATCTTCAGAAAATCTCTTAATCCCATAACATTTCTGCAAGCAGGTTCCACCTTTAAAATATATCGTATTATATTTTTCAAATATTTTGGAAAGAATTAAATGCTGATAATAATCTAATTCTAATTGCCCCAGGTTATAGTTCAATTTCGACTTGTAAACGCTTAACTCATTTTTTTCCATTCCTAAAATTCTTCATTAATAATTAATTTCCACTTTAAATTTTTTGTCCCATTTTTACTTAGGTTTTTATTGAACCTTTCGTATTTGTTGTTTATTTTCAATCCTTTTAATTTGATATTGTTCATTTCTAAAAGATATCCGACCCTTTTATTTAATGTTGAAGAATCAATTTTTTTAAGATATGTGAGAATTATATCCACGTTTATCGTTTGTTTGTTTACCTTAATCAGCTCATGGATTTCGGTTAGGTAAACTTTGGAAGAAAAATATGTACAATCGATAATTGTCTTTTCAATGTTTGAAATAAAAACCTCTGTATTTTTTATCCGGATTTTTTTAAAGCCAATAAATAATTCCTTTTTTACTTTATGAAAGTTAATATCAATATTTTCTACATTTTGATTTTTTAGTGTCTTTTTTGTTATGAGATCTAAATTGTTGAACCGCTGTGTAGTGGTTTCGTAAAATTCAAGAGCTGAGTGCAAACCGATGTACGTATCGACGTATAATTTTTGTAATTGAAATTTATTCTCTATTTTCTTCAGCGAGTAATAATTTGCTTTTAAACGAAATATTTTTTCTTGTTTTACCAACCTTGTAAGTGTGCTTTTTACCACATCTTTCTTTTGACCTGTTATTTTAACAATATCGTTGAGTGTAAATATTTCGAGGCCAAACTCATCCAAGCTCCTTTGTAGTGTAAAATAATCCATTGCTATTTGCTTAATTCATGTAAATGTACAAAACTTTTACACATTATAAGTAAACATTTTTATTTACTTATAATTAATGAAAGTTTTTAAGTCACGGTGTGAATGCACTTTAGAAAAGTGGATTGTTAATTAAGTTCATACGAATTAATTTTAAACTCACGCCGTGACTTTTTTCAAACAAAACGCCCGGTAAAAATAAATTTACCGGGCGTTTTGCATGCTGGGAAATTGATGTCAGCATTAAAATATTTTAACAACCTCCTACTACCCTTTTTTTCTTTTTACGTTTAGTAATGGGCGGTTTGGAGCTTTTTGCCATTGTTGAGGGTTGTGTGTTTACAGCAGCTCCACCCAAAGCCATTCCAGCACCTTTCCGTAAATTATATTTTAAAATCTCCTCGTTCGAACTGGTCGATTTTGGAGCCTCCGGATTCATAATTGTTTCAACCCAGTAATTTAAACCACCTTCTAAAACGTAATTGTTTTCATATCCCAATTGCCTGGTAATCATCCATGCTTCATTCGCATCGTTTGTTCCATTCGAATAAAAAACGTTAAATTTTACATCCTGATCGATATAATCTTCCCATTCGGGATTTAAAATATCTACCAAAGGAATATTAATTGCGTTGGGCAAACTAAACTTTTCAAATTCATCTGCATTTCTTACATCAACAATTTGTAATGTAGGATCCTTTGTAATAACCATTTCTGCTACCTGATCAGGATAAATAAATTGTGTCCCGCTTTTTACTTCTTCCAACAATTCGTTAGCAGTTAATTTAAATGGTTTTGTTGTATTTTCCGGAACAGCGGCAATTATTAATCCCATAGGAATTATAATACTTGCTAATGCTAATCTTGCTTTCATTTTTTTAACTTTTAGATTTATTGATAAAAGTATAAAACTTTATTTCTGATTTAATTTATAATCGTCGCGGGCAAAACGTTTTTCAGCCCACTCGCCAATCCAAAACATTCCCAATGCTACCAAAATCATTAACAAGGTTAACACTCCACGCGAACTTCCGAGGAATTCGCTTAAAACTGGCGAACCAATATATTTGGCATTGTAAAATTCTTCCCAAAGTGGAAATCCTTCAGTAAAAATAAAAATACCAATAAATATTCCTCCAACAAAAGCGAGTGCATCTAATTTTCCAATTGAAGCGGCGCAAACTGAAGTTCCAGGGCAGTAACCACCAAGAATAAAACCGGCTCCCATAATTGCTCCACCACCAAGAGTTGACCAAAGGAATGTTGGATTTATGTAAATGCTGCTCAAGTCAATCCAGTTAAAAAGGCTCATGAATAATAAACCAACTGCTCCAACAATCGCAGCCGTAAAAAACACTTTTAAAACAGTTGTGTCGTATCCGTAAAACATGCCAGCCAAACGTCGGCTCGAAGAAAATCCATTGATTTCAAGAACAAAGCCAAAACCAATTCCGATGAGAAACGCAAAAAATAAATTGGCGTTATCTGAAATTATATCGTAAACAATTAATGGTCCCATTATATTAATTTTTGAATGCGTGAATGATTGAATGTGTGAATTAAATCCATAATTTTCTTACAAAATAAGCCAGTGCGAACGCTGTTCCAAAGATTGTTGCCATCGATAAAAATCCACTTAACGAAAGCACCGCCATTCCTGTAAGAGCCGAGCCACTTGTACAACCTCGTCCCAATTGAGAACCGAGCCCAAAAAGAATACCACCAAGAACCGCAAAAATAATTCGTGTACGATTGGTGATTTTTGGTGATTTTTCAACCTGAAATTTCAATCTGCCAGAAATGGCGCCTGAAACAAATCCTCCAACTAATACTCCTAACATTTGAAATACCAACCACGATTTCATCGGATTTGGATGTGTCTCCAGATAGTCTTTATAAAATGCAGTGTTTTCAACATGTTTTGGAGCAACTGTTTTTACTGCTGTAACCACAACACTTTTTGAAGCTCCACTAGCCCCAAGTCCCCTTCCGGAAATCCAGAATGCCATAATTAGAACTAATCCTAACAATACTCCGCCAATGTACGGATTCATGTATTTTTTTTGTTTCATCACTTAAAAATTAGTTGGAAGTTAGAAGACCGAAGTCAGAAGCTAAAAAGCTCCAACAAAATGTCTAAAAATCCTCCTTTATTATTATTTCATCTTTAACACATTTGTTATAACGTCATGCTGAATTTATTTCAGTATCTCTTTTTAAATTCCGAATCACGTTCCAAATATTTTTTTCCTTTAAACTCTGAACTTTAAACTTTAAACTTCCACTAATACAACCAACGACTGGCTTGCCCTGCATACGAAATAATAAACCGTAGCATTAAACTTCCAAAAAGTACAAGTACCACCGGAATTATTGCCGGAATATGAAATTTCCGTAACTCAAGAAATTCAAGAATTGCAGGAAGAATCATTCCAATTATCACCACAAAAATCCAGAAAGGAGCTGTGTATGGTCCGCCTAAGAACATATTTGCTGCGTCGATTTGAACTTGCGAACTTGCCAGAAATCCCATAAACATGTGTACGATTAAAAACAGTTCGATGCCAATTAACATGATATCTATTTTCGCGAAATTTATTCGCTCTTTTGGTCTTCTTGAAAACATTATAATAACTGCTGCCCCCGCCGAAAGCCCGGATGTTAAAAACAATGGTCCTAATATCGACGTATTCCATAGTGGGCGGGCATTAAACGCCGAAAACAAGATTCCTGTGTAAATTCCTAATATCACCGAAAAGTAGAGAATAGCCCAGGCCAGATAAATTTTATTTCTTTTGAAAAACATGTCAATTTCTTTTACGATGGCAAATTTCCAATCCCATTTGGGAAAAAATTCTTTAATGTGAATTGCCACCCAAACCATTGAAAGTGGTGTAATTGCCATTAAAGTCCAGGCTCCCCACGACATGGGCGATTCAATCCTAATGGTTGTATATAACTGCCAGAAATACAATTTGTGTTTCAGATCGAAAAATAAAGCTGTTAAACCAATTATAAGTAAAAATGGCACTACAACCGGAGCTCTTCGAACGGCACCGCTGTACTTATTTTCTTTTCCCAAAATAGTATATAAGCTGGCAAAAAACAGGATTCCTGCTGCCAATCCCCCCAAAAAAAGGTACAAAGGAATGTGCCAGTGCCAGATATCTAAATGTGGATCGATGTATGGATTTAACCTTCCTGATGTTATTATTTCTTCTCTCATATTCTAATAGTTCCGAGTTTAAAGTTGAATGTTCAAAGTATTATATCAGGTAATATACGTGAGGTTTTGTTCCTGCTTCAGGAATTAATGTTTTTGTTTTTCTCTTTTTCAGCACTAAAGAAACTTCACTGTTCGGATCGTCCAAATCGCCAAAATACATACATTTTGTTGGGCAAACTGCCACACATGCCGGTTGCTGACCTTTTTTTACACGGTGTAAACAAAACGTACATTTATCGACATATCCATCGGGATGCGGATATCTTGCATCGTATGGGCAACTTGTAATACATGCACCACAACCAATGCATTCATTGGGTGTAACGGTTACAATTCCACCATCTTCGTAATGACTTGCTCCGGTTGGGCAACATCTCACGCATGGTGAATTTTCGCAGTGATTACATCTTTCTGAACGGATTTCAATTTCCAATTGAGGATAGGTTCCGTCGGTAACTTCCACAATCCAATCACGACAGTAACCAATTGGCACATTATTTTCGGTTTGGCAGGCTACCACACAATCTGAACATCCTACACACTTTTTTGTATCAATCGCCATTGCATATCTCATGACTGAACCTCCTCTTCTTTTTCAAAACGAAATGTTACAAAATTCCCTCTCATTCCTGTTCCACCCATAACAGGGTCGGTTAAAACTCGTGTTATTAATTGCGAATCGCTGGCACCTCTTCCGTGTGCCCGTGTCAGTTTTTTGTTGTTATGACCAAAGCCATGAACCATATAAACCGAATCGAAACGAACACGCTCTGTTACTCTTACTTTTATTGAAAAATCTGAAACAACACCGTCTTGATTTTCCAAATAAACTTCCTGCCCATTTTTCAAATCCCACTCTTTTGCCACTTTCGGATTTACCCAAACCTTATTTTGATCCATCAAGTCGGTTAAGTTCGGATTGTTTGCAGTCCGACTAAATGTGTGCATTGGTGCCCTGCCATAATTAAGGTGATAATATCCTGCAGGCGGCTCCTCGTGCGGAGTGTATCTCGGCATTGGGTCGAAACCTTCTTCTTCCAATGCTGTTGAATACAACTCTATTTTACCCGTATTTGTATTAAATTCAAGCTCTTCTCCATCTTGAAAATAGATATCATCGTATTCGC
Organism: Prolixibacteraceae bacterium; assembly: GCA_018648265.1. Taxonomy (GTDB): domain Bacteria; phylum Bacteroidota; class Bacteroidia; order Bacteroidales; family Prolixibacteraceae; genus Draconibacterium. The sequence goes on from JABGRN010000037.1 coordinate 40,349, forward strand.
GAGGTAAGTTTTTTACCCCTATTCTTTTCATTTCTTCTAACGAAGAATCAACTTGTTTTAATTGCCAATCCAACATTTCTTCAATCGAATTCCATGCAAAATATTCTTCCATACCTAATTTTTTCGAAAGCTCTTTTGCCATCCAATAAGCAGGTTTGGTATTGTATTTTGGTTCGGCTGCCGGTGCACGCAAAGCTACGCTTGGCATCCTTCCCTGAGCAAGACGCAAATTGTCGTACCGTTCGAGGTAAGTACATTCTGGTAAAACAATATCTGCATAACCGGTAATTTCCATCGGCATCGTATCAACCACAACCAAAAGGTCGAGGTTGTTCATCGCTTCAATGGTTTTTTTCTGGTCTGGCAAAGTCATTATCAGGTTAGTTCCATTTACAATCCAACCTTTTATGTTACAGTCTAAATCTGGAGTTGGAATTGTTGCATCGCAAACACCTGAAGCCAAAGCCAAATCTGCCAATTTATATTTTCCATCCATGGCATCACGCCAATCGCGGGTTGCTTTTGGAAATGGTGGATGTGGATAATCCGGCACACTCATCTTTTCCGGCACATAAAAACCACCTCGCCGACCCCACGAACCTAAAAGTGCATTTAATATTGCCACGGCACGTAAACGCTGTGTATCATCGCCATACCAGGTAACGTGCCTTCCCGGATGAATAATTACCGAAGGAGCAGCATTTGCCATTTCGCGAGCCGTTTCACGAATTTGATCGGGTTTTATTGTGGTAACGCCATACGCCCATTCGGGAGTAAAAGACTGAACGTAATTTTTTAGTTCGTCGAAACCATACGCATAATTTTCAATGTATTTTGCGTCGTACCAGTCATTATTTATAATTTCACGAATCCACGTTAACAACAAAGCAATATCAGTTGCCGGTTTTATTGGAAGCCAAAATTTAGATTTACTTGCAACCGTTGAAAATCTTGGGTCAACTGTAATTATTGCTGCTCCTTTATCGATGGCATCCGACATTTCCTGCACTTGCCCGTTGTGCATATTTTCGCCCAAATGCGAACCAATTAAAACCAGGCATCGTGTATCCCGAATATCGGTTGGTTCAGGCGAATTTAATCCTTCGCCAAATGTGGCCAAAAATGCAACTTCCCGAGGTCCGCGACATTGTGCGTATGACGGTGCTGCAATATTTGTAGAACCAAATGCTTTTAACAGGTTTCCAAAATATTTTCCACCTGAACCATGTGTAAACAAAGCTGTGCATTCCGCACCATGTTCTTTTTTGATTTGTTGCAATTTTTCAGCAATAAAATCAAATGCTTCGTCCCACGAAACTTCTTTGTAAGTCTGTTTTCCGTCGGCACCAATCACTCTTTTTAAAGGTGTTTTTAAACGATCTTCGTCGTAATACATTCCAACACCGCCCGTTCCACGCGGACAAAATCTTCCACTGCAATTAGGATCGTCATCGTTCCCAACAATTTTTTTGATTGATCCATCTTCATTTTTATGCACCCAACCAGCACATTGCCAAAAACAAACTTCGCAATATGTTGCAGTCCGTTTTAAATCCAGTGTTCCAATTTCTTTAATTTGATTATTAGAATTGCCGGGAATTGCAGAATGTATGTATTTCCCGCCAACTACAATTCCAGCAGCACTTAACGAAGATATTTTTATAAAATCACGCCTTGAATTCGACATATTTTTCTCTTTTATTTGTGCAAAAGTAGTAATTCTTTATATCGACATATCTAAAAAATTAGATATCTCTTGGACACAATCAGCATAATGCACATATGATTGTATAAAAAAACTATAACCTAATCTAATCAACTACTAACCATCCATTTATCTTTAATTCTTAGAAGGAATTTAAACTAACTGTTCAATGAAATTTAAAATGATTCCAAACAAAAAAAAGCGTTATTCATGACGAATAACGCTTTGAAGAATAAGTGTTTAACAATATTATGTAAAAATAATTTGAGTGCCGTCTCCACCTGACATCGCATACAAATCGCCAACCGTAATTATTGCTTTTACATGTTCGCTTAAATCGTCTTGTGTAAGTTTAAACATGTCGGCTGCTAATTTACAAGCATAAATTTCGCCACCACCGGCAGTAATCATATCCAAAAATTCATCAACAGGTGGAATGTCCAAATCATCCATTTGTTTCATCATCATTGCAGACACACCAGCCTCAACACCTGGAATTACACCGAGAAGGGTTGGAAATGGTAATCCACCTGGCATTCTCATTCCCGGGTTTCCAACTACGGCAGTATGCAATTTATTCATTTGCTTTTTCGTAATTGCATCTAATCCAAAGAATGTAAAAAATAGTTTAGTTTCAATTCCTTCCATTACAGCGCCATTTGCCATAACCAAAGCTGCATATACATCTTCGATGTTCGCCTTAGCGCAAATAATCATTACCTTTTTTAAAGGCGTTTCTTTTACTTCAGTCATAATTTTCGGGTTTTAAAGATTAAACACAACTTGCTGGTTTCGGAATACCTGCAAATTTTGATGAATATTTAAGTGGTCCACCAGGAAACAATTGATACAAGCCTTTGATATCAACAATACCCGATTTTCCAACTTTACGTATCGAAAGAGAAGTACCTGCTGCACTCTCTTTTCTTAAAAATTCCAACACTTCGAAATGTTTGTCGGAGAGATTAATACCTTCTTCTTTTGCCAATTCAGTTGCTACCTCTTTGGTCCAGTCTGCACTGTTTACTAAATAACCTTCGTCGGTAACTTCAATACCTTTGCCTGCCAATGTTTTTTCTGCCATAATTTCTAATTTATTAATTATTATTTTTTATTTACTAATTGTACTTCGTAGTATCTTTCAAATTTTAGTGTGGCTTCTTAGAAAGCGTCAAGAACAAGGCTCGCGAAATCTTGAAAATCAAGGAGTTTACTTTCGTAAACGACTGTTTTCAAGATGAGAGTAACGCAGTTATTGATGCTTTATAAGGAGTCACTATTTAGTATTTGTTTCTGCTGCCATGTTTTTCATAAAGGTTACAAAAAATCCAAGGGCACGTTTCATTTCTGGTTTATTCATTTCGCGCATAACTTTGAAAATAGAATATTCGGGAATGTTTTCCATTTCGATGCTACCGTAAATTTTAAGTCCGTTATTAATTGCCGACATCATTTCGGGCTGAGTTGCCGAGCGGACTGTTTCCAAAATGGTAATCACATTTTCTGAAAGACTTCGAACATCTTCGGGAGAATAGTGAGTAATAATATTGTCGAAAATATTTCCTGCTTCGGCAAAGAATTCGAAATAACCTTTTTGGTCAAATTCATTCATTTTTTTAGTGAAATCGATAATTACCTCGTTGAAAATCGGACTTGCATCTTTTATCAAGTCGTTCATACTTTCAAACAATTCGAGGAAATTATTTATGTTATCGATGTTCCGTAAAAAGCGAAGAGCTAATCCTTTTACCTGATCGAGATCGAGGTTTACCATCCGGTTATCCAGTTCTTCGACTGCCGAATCGTACATGTCTTTTCCAACTATAGAAAAGTCTGCCACCAAATCTTCAAGCTGATTTGTTTTTAATCGTTGCTGGTTTACATATTCCAGCAACAAATCAACTTTCTGATTTAGTTCAGTAATTTGTGTTTTTAATTCTTTTTCTTCCATCTCTTTCCAATTAATTCACTCGTTTTTTACCGGCCATTGTCATTAAAGGTTCAACCGGCAATTCTTTGCCTTTCAGCAAAATGTGCCAATAAATCCATCGGAACATTACTTTTCCGTAGTGATTAATTTTTGTGTTTTTAAGCAAGCCAAATGGTCCGATTCCGGGAAGTGGGAATGTACCTGGAAGTGGTTCGGTGTCATAATTAAAATCGATTAAAGCACCTTTGCCAAAACCGGTTTCGATGTAGCAATTTGCGTGCCCATCGAATTTAGCGTGAAGTGGACGGCCTTCCATCGCACTCATTAAATTCTCGAAAAGTATTTCGGCGGCAAAATGCGCAACCGATCCAGCTTTTGATGTTGGAATATTTGCCGCATCGCCAAGAATAAAAATATTCTCGAATTGTTTCGACTGCATTGTTTCTTTGTCGGTGAGAACAAAATTCATGTCGTCGCCTAAACCGCTGCGTTCCACCATTTCGTCACCCATGTTCATTGGAACAACGGTTAACACATCGAAAGGAACTTCCTGTTCGTCGTACGAAACCAGTTTTTTCTCGTCGTTATCAACTCGTTCAATATAAAAATCGGGTATAACAGTAATATTTTTTTCAGCTAATAATTCGGACAACATTTTTGTTGCAACAGGTTTCGTAAATGCACCTGGCATTGGAGTTACGTAAGAAATATCAACTTTATCGCGAATACCAATTTCTGTAAAATAAGCATCGGCGAGAAAAACAAATTCGAGTGGCGCAACCGGACATTTGTAAGGTAATTCGGTAATTGCCATAACAAGTTTCCCGCCTTCCCAACCTTTAAAAAACTTTTGTAAAGCAACTGCACCTTCAACTGTATAAAAATCGAAAATCTCTTTGTACCAAAGTTTATCTTTTAATCCGGGTGTTTCTTCAGGAAAAGTTTTGGTTCCCGTCGCAACAATCAAAAAATCGTAATTTAAAATCTTGCCTCCTTCGAGGTGAACTTTGTTTGCTTCACCCTCAACGCGGTCGATTGCCGAATAAATCATATTTACTCCTGCCGGAATAAAATCGGCTTTTGGTTTTATTACATCTTCCTTATTGTAAATTCCAAAAGGGATAAATAAAAATCCTGGTTGGTAATAATGTGTTTTAAACTGGTCAACAATTGTAATGCCCCACTCCTCTTTGTCGAGGGTGTTGCGTAATTTATTTGCCATCATTGTGCCGGCTGTTCCGGCACCAAGTATTACTATTCGTTTCATGTTTTTCGATTAAATTTTAATTTCTGACACCAAAACTATTTATAGAAAAGAATGTTTTTAACAAAGGGGTTATGATAATTATCACAGAGTAATAAATATCATAAGTTTTTGGTATTTTCGAAGTTTAATACATGCCTTTTATCATGAGCGAGCTAAATCCAAAGTGTAGTTGCGAAAATTGTCAGTTAAAATCGTTGTTTTTTACACATGTAACAACTGACGAACTAATTGACATGTGTGAGATTAAAGAGGAGCGTAGCTATTCAAAAGGAGATATTATTATTGGCGAAGGTGAGCCTATAAGTGAGTTTTTATACATGAAAGAAGGTTTGGTGAAATTATCTAAATCTACAGTTGAAGGTAAAGATCAGATAATTAGTTTCTCGAAACCATTTGATTTTGTAAGCATTTTAAGTGTTTTTTCTTCTGATATTTATAAATATTCCGTTTCAGCAGTTGAAGACTCGGTGGTTTGTGTTTTAGAACTTGATGTAGTTAAAAATTATGCCCAACAAAATGCCATGTTTACCATGGATTTGATGACTCGCGTTAGTCAGGCTACCGACAAAATTGTTTTAGATAGTTTGGAAATAAAACGCAAACATTTAAAAGGCAGGGTGGCTCATGTTTTACTCTATTTTGCCAATTATATTTACGAAAACGACGAATTTGAACTTCCTATCTCGCGAAGGGAAATAGCTGAATACATTGGCATGACTACTGAAAATGTAATCCGTACTTTGTCGGAATTTAGAAAAGACAAAATCATTAAAATTTTTGGAAAAGACATTCAGATAGCTGATAAAAAAAGGCTGGAAAATGTTTCGGAATTTGGGTGATGAAGAAGTTGGCAGTCGCGGTTTTCAGTCGCAGTTGCAGTTTTCGGAAAAGTCGGAAGAAAGTCCCAGTAGCAGTATTCAGTGAACCGAAGGATTCCATCTTTACAATTTATCAAACTGTAGAAAACTAATAATCTCAAATGCACCTAATTGAAATAGAGATGAAATCCCTGCTGAGTTGGAAGTCGCAGTCTCAGTTGACAGTTGCAGTTTACAGATCTTCCGGCCGGTTTAAATTTCGGAATAATTGGGGGTATTTTTCAAGCCAGTTTTGAGTATCTACAAATTTTGTATTTAACTTGTTTAACAAATCATGCATTTTGAAATTGCCGGAATCAAGCATCTTACTAATTTCAGTTAAACTTCTTTTATGGTACAATGCAATTAACGGTTCTTTGCCCTTTAAATAAACCGGAACGATTGCATCAAAACTTCCAGTTTGCGAAGCCAAAAACTTTACAAATTCGGATTCAGCAAAAACAGAATCAACACTAATTACAAAATTCCAATCAGTTTCCGAATTTTTCAAACAGGAGTAAATTCCACCAAGTGGACCACAATCATTTATTTCATCGGGAATAATTTCAAACCCAAGTTTTCCATGCTCCTTATTATTAGAACTGATTAAAATGGTTTGGCAAAATGGCCGGCAAAGTTCAATTGCCCTTTCAAGTAATGTTTGACCATTTATTTCAAGAAAAGTTTTGTCGGTGCCCATTCGGAGGCTTTTCCCGCCTGCTAAAATAATTCCTGAAATTTTCATAAGGCAAAAATAGAAAAAACCAAAACCCGATTGGGTTTTTTATCATCACTTTTTAATAAAAAAAGCCTGCTACAAAGTAGCAAGCTTTTACCCCCTCCAAAAAAACCTAAAATCCACGAATCACTATTTTCTAATTTGCTGCAAACAAATCAATTTCTTTCGAATAAATCCCTATTTTAGGTTTTGTGTTTATGAATTGGAGCATTGCCAATATATTCATATAATCAACATTATTTACCCGTACAAATTCGTACAGATTTTTACAATTTATAAAAGCTAATTTTGTGGAAAATCCGGCAAGGATTAAATTCCAAAAAGCTTTTCTGTGTTCAATGGGTACAGTTGATAAATCGTTTTTAATAAGCTCAAACTCTTCCTTGGATATTAGCATTTGAATTGCCCGGTTAAAATAAAGCACTGTTCCTTTTTCCATTTCTATATTCAAATTATATTTTATTTGCAAAAATAAGCATTTGAAAGTCAATTGCTTACTTGAATTATTATTGTTTGAATTGCTCTTTAATCATCCGGATAAGTAATTTCTGTTTAATTGGTTTTGTAATATAATCGTCACATCCGGCATCGATCGATTTTTCGCGGTCGCCCGCCAAAGCTTTAGCTGTTTGTGCTATTACCGGAAGGCCGGGCCGGGTCCTTTTTATTTCAACTGTTGCCTCGTAGCCATTTATATCGGGCAAATTAATATCCATAAGTACTAAATCAATGCCTTGATTTTCGTTACAATACTTAATTGCATCTTTCCCGTTTTGCGCCCAGATAGTTTTCAACCCGAGTCTTTCGAGGACAATTCTCAGATATTCATAACTTAT
>JABGRN010000137.1 GCA_018648265.1 Prolixibacteraceae bacterium
GTATGCTGAGTAAAACGAAAGTATGCGACATTTGGTTGTTAAATCGGTATTATTACAATTTTATTGCATTATTATTTTTTGAATTTTATAAACAAAATGAAATATCTATATATTTACAGGTGCAAATAACAACCGTTTGTGTTAATTTATTTTCAACCTATTCTCAAACAGGTTTCTAAAACTTCAACTTTTCATTTTAAAATTTATCTTTGTCTGCTGAAAATTTTTAAATAAAAAACAGCTATTAACCGAAATATCAATGAAATTTCAATTTTGTATAATATTTCAATAAATCATAATTCTAAACCGTAACAGCAGTTACATAAAAATTATCTCACATGAGTAACATTTTCTTATTAGTTCCAATAGCCTCAATTTTGGCTTTGGTATTTGCCTGGTTTTTCTTCAAATCGATGATGAAGAATTCGGAAGGTACTGACAGGATGAAAGAAATTGCACAATACGTTCGCGACGGTGCAATGGCTTACCTGAAAAGACAGTACAAAGTTGTAGGAATTGTATTTGTAATACTCTTTATCCTGCTTACAATTATGGCATACTTTGGTGTTCAAAACCCATTTGTGCCAATTGCTTTTTTAACTGGCGGTTTTTTCTCGGGCCTTTGTGGTTTCCTGGGAATGAAAACTGCAACTTTTGCCTCAGCCCGAACTGCACACGGCGCATCTAAATCGTTAAACAAAGGTTTACAGGTTGCTTTCAGAAGTGGTGCTGTAATGGGATTAGTGGTTGTTGGTTTTGCTTTGTTAGATATTGCAGCCTGGTACTGGTTCCTAAGTGAAATTGTATTTACACCTGAGCACATGGTCAATGGTGCACATTTTTTAGGACTTGAATTTGTTCATGGAAGTGCTGATTATGTTGCAAACGGAGTTATTACCGAAGCTGGTTCAAGAGTTAAATTAATTGAAATTACTGTTACCATGTTAACGTTCGGAATGGGTGCTTCTACGCAGGCATTATTCGCACGTGTAGGTGGTGGTATTTATACAAAAGCAGCCGATGTTGGTGCCGATTTAGTTGGTAAAGTTGAAGCTGGTATTCCTGAAGATGATCCACGTAACCCTGCAACTATTGCCGATAACGTAGGTGATAACGTAGGTGACGTTGCCGGTATGGGAGCCGACCTCTACGAATCGTATGCTGGTTCTATTCTTGCAACTGCCGCTTTGGGTGCTGCTCTTCCTGCAATTGTATTAAGTGATACTGGTATTGACCCAATAAAAGCTGTTACAGCTCCTATGATTGTTGCAGCCATTGGTATTATACTTTCTATTGTTGGTATTTTTATGGTTCGCACAAAAGAATCAGCAACGCAGAAAACATTATTAAATGCATTACTAATTGGTACAGGCGGAAGTTCTGTATTAATATTAATGGCAATGGCAGGAATGGCTTACTCTGGTTGGGTAACCTGGGGTGTATTTGGTGCTGTAGTAATTGGTTTGTCGGCCGGTGTAATTATTGGCCAGGCTACTGAATACTTTACTTCTGATGAGTATAAACCTACGAAAGGTATTGCAGAACAGGCACAACAAGGACCTGCAACTACAATTATAGATGGTTTAGCAGTTGGTATGTATTCAACCTGGATTCCTGTTGTAACAATTGTACTTGGAATTATGGGTTCTTTCTGGGCTGCCGGTGGAGCAGAACATTTTGCAATGGGTGTTTACGGAATTGGATTTGCCGCTGTAGGAATGCTTTCTACTTTAGGAATTACTTTGGCAACCGATGCTTTTGGTCCTATTGCTGACAATGCAGGTGGTAACGCCGAAATGGCTGAACTTCCACCAGAAGTTCGTGAACGTACCGATGCCTTAGATGGACTAGGAAACACTACTGCTGCAACCGGCAAAGGTTTTGCAATTGGTTCTGCTGCATTAACTGCAATGGCACTTATTTCAGCTTACATGGAGGAGATAAGATTGTGGTTTGGTAAAATTGCAAAGGCCGGCGAAGGTTTTGTTGAGCTTAATGGATTTAAATTTTATACCGACAAAGCTTTTGAGGTAGGAGAAAATGCATTTCAAATTTCTACTGCATCAGTAAAAGAATTGGCTGCTGCTTACGATATTACAATTTTTAATCCATTATTCTTGGGTGGTTTATTCCTTGGCTCCATGATGGCATTTGTATTTAGTGCAATGACCATGAAAGCTGTAGGTCGTGCAGCCAGTGCAATGGTTGAAGAGGTTCGTCGTCAGTTCCGCGAAATTCCTGGTATTCTTGAAGGAAAGGCTACTCCTGAATATGCAAAATGTGTTGAGATTTCTACTAAAGGTGCTCAAAAAGAAATGTTGCTTCCTTCATTGATAGCAATTCTTGTTCCTGTTGTTGTTGGTGCAACAATGCATGTTGCAGGTGTTATTGGTTTATTGGCCGGTGGTTTAACAGCTGGATTCACTTTGGCAGTATTTATGAATAACGCAGGTGGTGCCTGGGATAACGCAAAAAAACACATCGAAAGAGGAAATTATGGTGGAAAAGGAAGTGACGCTCACCACGCAGCTGTTGTTGGTGATACTGTTGGTGATCCATTTAAAGATACTTCTGGTCCTTCATTAAATATCCTTATTAAACTTATGACTATGGTTTCGGTAGTAATGGCCGGTTTAACTGTAACTTTAAGTTTACTGTAAAAGAAGTACACTCTTTATTTTTCCATCAAAGGGCGGGTAAATAAAGAATAGAAAAATAGTTTGAAAAAAACCATCCGTTGAAATGCGGGTGGTTTTTTTTTGCATTTGACAAGTCCGTAAATATTTGCTAATTTTCATTTCTAAAATTAAAAGGAATGAAACATAATCTATTTAAATTAACCAATGTTCTCTTTATTTTTTTGTTATCTGCTGCAAGTTTAACTTCCCAGGTACTTCCATCGAATACAAATACCTGGTTTTCAGCGTCGGGAATTTGTGAATTGTGCCACGGTACTAGCGCAACAGCTTCGCGCGATAATGCAGGAAACGATGTTTCACCAATAACCGGGTGGAGAAGTACAATGCTGGCAAACGCTGCGAAAGATCCTTTTTGGCTGGCCAAAGTGAAACATGAGGGTATCGAAAACGAACATCATAAAGAAGCCCTTGAAAATGTTTGTACAAGATGCCACGCGCCAATGGGGATGTTTAATGCCCTGCTTGAATCATCGGCAGGTTATTCTCTCGATGATTTGAAAAACGACCCTCTTGGACAAGATGGAATTTCTTGTACTTTTTGTCATCAGGTAAATGATTTCCCACCTCCTTTGTATTCTGGAAATCTGGGTATAAACAATCAAAAGGAAATATACGGACCTTTTGTAAGCCCAATAACGCAACAAATGATTGCGAACACCGGATTCACACCAACCTTTTCCGAGAGGATAAACGATTCGAGGTTATGTGGAACTTGCCATACTTTGTTAACAAATTCGGTTGATGAAAATGGCGATTTTACCGGTGAAATGTTTGTTGAGCAAGCTATTTATCATGAATGGGAAAACTCCGTTTTTGGAGCTCAGAATACGACTTGCCAATCGTGTCATTTGCCAAGAATTGAAGAAGGAGTCAAAATTAGCAGCAGGCCAGGTTTTGTTGCTGAGCACTCACCTTTTGGAAAACATAATTTTACGGGGGGCAATGTTTTTATGTTGAATTTATTGAAAGATAACCACGATGAATTGGGATTGAAGTCAGGTGTAAATCTTATGGATGAAACTATAAACCGCACAAAAAAACTATTAAGCGAATCGACTGTTGAACTTACTTTAAATGAGGCAATTCAAACAAACGATTCAATATTTATTACAGTAAACCTTCAAAATAAAGTTGGTCACAAATTTCCATCGGGCTATCCGAGCCGCCGTGCATTTCTCGAATGTGTAGTAACAAACGGCGCAGATACAGTTTTTCATTCAGGCAAACCCGGAAAGGGTGCTTTAGGTGCTGATAAAGATGATTTTGAACCCCATCATAAAATTATTTCAAACGAAGAACAGGTCCAAATTTATGAACTGGTTATGGGCGATACCGACGGCGATGTTACTACAATTCTGGAAAGAGCTTATGCTCAACTGAAAGATAACCGGATGCCACCGGTAGGATTTTCTGATACACATGCAAATTACGACACTGTACGTATTGTCGGGAAAGCTGAAAACGATAATGAATATTTTTCAGGAACAGGAATAGAAACAGTTACATATTCATTACCACTTTCAAAAATTGGGGCACAAACACAGGTAAAAGTTAGTTTGTTTTACGAAACTGTACCCGAAAGCTGGGTTCACACAATGTTTGAAAAAGCCGAAGAAGCAGAGGAAATAGCATCATTCAGGGAGATGTATTTTAATGCCGACCGAACCCCGGTTTTTATTGCCGCCGATTCGCTCCAATTTGCGTACACCGGGAATTCATCAATAGAAAATACAAAATTTAAAATTTATCCAAACCCTACTACCGGAAAAATAAAACTTGATGGAATTATTGGAATTACAAGTTTTTCGGTCTTTACATTAAACGGAAAACTCATGGAAACTGGTTGTGTTCAGGCTATTAATCCGTTTATAGAATTTTCTGCACCAGATGGAAATTATATTCTAATGCTAATGCAGGATGATAAAATCCAAAGTGAAAAATTAATTTTGAGAAAAAACTAATCAAAAGATTACGGTAAAATTTTAAGACATCTTTGAACAAAATAATTCTTTTATTAGTTACTGTTAGTAAAGAATTATAACGATAAAAAAATCAATAATTATGGCAGATCTATCAACGACCTACATGGGCGTAAAATTGAAAAACCCACTTATACTTGGTGCGAGTAACCTGGTAAGCAAACCCGAAAGTATTAAAGAGATTGAAGAAGCCGGGATAGGGGCAATTGTTTACCGTTCGTTGTTCGAAGAACAAATTCAATTGGAAAATCTTCAAATGGATGAAGATTTATCGGAGTATGAAAATCGGAATGCAGAAATGACAAACCTTTTTCCTGGCCTCGAACACGCCGGACCGAAAGAACATTTATATAATGTTGAAAAATTGAAAAAGAGTGTTGATGTTCCGGTATTTGCCAGTCTGAATGCTATTTATGAACCTACCTGGGTTGAATATGCAAAAGAGTTGGAAAAAACCGGTGTCGATGGTTTGGAAATTAATTTGTATGCTGTGCCTGGATATTTTGAAGTTTCAGGTCAGTCGGTTGAAGAAAAACAGGTGCAAATTGTAAAAGCTGTTAAGCGGGCAGTTAATATTCCTGTAAGTGTAAAAATGAGTTTATTTTATACCAATCCCCTTAACTTTATTAAAAAAATCGACGAAGCCGGTGCCGATGCTTATGTACTTTTTAACCGTTTTTTCCAACCCGAAATTGATATCGAAAAAGAAGAATATTTCTATCCCTGGGAGTTAAGCAACCCGAAAGACCACATGATAAGTTTACGTTATGCCGGTTTACTTTATGGAAATCTGGACGGAAGTATTTGTGCCAGCCGGGGTATTTACAATGCTAAAGATGTAATAAAAATGATTTTGGCCGGTGCCGATGCCGTGCAAATGGTTAGCACTATTTATAAAAACCAACCATCAGTAGTTTCCGAAATTTTAGTTGAACTAAACAAATGGATGGATAGCAATGAGTACAAATCGCTTGATGATTTCCGTGGAAAACTTTCGCGCAAAAATATGAAAGACCCGTTTGCGTACCAGCGTGCGCAATACGTTGACATACTCACAAAATCGGACGCTATTTTTAAAAAATACCCGATGGTTTAGGACAAAGTAGAAAGATTAAAGTAGTAAGTATAAAGTAAAAAAACAGGAGCCAATTTGGTTCCTGTTTTTTTATGATTTTGTTTCAGGAATTCGTTCCATAAAAAGTAAACACCGGTATCATCGGTTTTTTTTAACCCAAGTCGCTCATGAAGTCTCAGTGCAGGATTATAATATTCAACATGAATATTTAATTTTTACTTCATGTTTTGGAATCGCTGGGTTCTTAATAATTTGTCACGTAAGTTTTTATTTATTGATCGAACAGATTATTTTTTAGATGCTTTGCCAAAAACTGGACAGGCATTTTCAGTTTGAATTGAAAATGAAATGTTACATCAGGAAAAACTCCTAATCAGGGTACGATTCATATTTCAATTTAAATTTTTCTTCTGAACATAGAAATATCATCATGGTGTATTTCTCAATTTCAATCATAACTGTCCGAAAGAATAAAATAGGAAAAAAGCCAAAGAATTCCAATTTTTGAAGTGCAAACTTTAAAATTATAATCATGGGCTTTCTTCCACCGCATAAAAATACAAAAAAATCAAAAAAACCATTCTAGCGCAGATATTAGAATTAATCCCAAATCATATTCTTCAAGACTCTGTACGGATATATCAGTCTGATAAAGGTTGTTCTATTTACAAGACGTATGACGAATTTTGCTATCGAATAAATCGTTCACAAATGAAAGAAAATATATTTAATAATTTAATTCAGAGAATGGTGGCTGCCGACAAAATATATCAGATAAAATTAATAGGTAGCTAACTACTGATCTCTAAATATTTTTTATAAAAATATTTGAATTTATATGTAGTGTAAAAAGGTTTTCTTAACTTCGAGGTATTAAATTATATAGATATAGTTGTTCCTAAATATCAACAACGGTAGATCGATAATTTGTGCAGGATTAATTCTCAACATGTGTGAACTTTCATCTATTTCGAGGTGAGAGTGAAGAGTATATTTACTGCTCAACTTTCTGGTTAAATAGGTATTTATTGGAAATCAAATATAAACTTGCATGGAAATTTTCAGTTCTTTTTTTCGGAAAAATAGGTGTAATCTATCATTAATTTTAATTGTTGTTATTGTTTTATTTATTGAAAAATCTGTCGTAGCTCAGGATTACCTTGCTGTAACTGACGCAGGAGAAGCAGCTGGTTGCAATAATGCGTGGCCAGCTGAAGTCCTTGGTACATACGAATATTCAGGCACGGAAAATAGTAAAAAATATTGGGAAAACTCAAATGGATTTTTTATTTACTTTGCCAGTAATTATTGGTACGTTGGTTCGGTGCTGGGTAGCACGAGTTATAATAATTCAACAGTGCGTTTTTATCAAGGTAGTTCAGCCGATCTTCCTCCTTATAATACCAATTATCTAAGTACAAATAGTGCGTGTGGACTGATTAAAATAGCAGAAGGAACCGCACCTCCTCCTACCGCTCCAACCTTATATGATCCTTCAGCCTCCGATGTAGGATCTACAAATGTGCAATTATATTGGTCAAAGGTCATCGGTGCAAGTGGTTACTATATTTATGTATCTAGAAACAATAACTTTTCTGATATGGTGTCAGGATATAATCGGCTCACTTCATAATTCGGGTTGGTTTTGTTTTTAAGCATAAATTTTAGCAACT
>JABGRN010000138.1 GCA_018648265.1 Prolixibacteraceae bacterium
TGCTGAGTAAAACGAAAGTATGCGACATTTGGTTGTTAAATCGGTATTACTCAATAATTGATTTTAAATTTCGTTAATTGAATGTAACTTTGGCACAAATTCAAATCAATGGAATTTAAGAATTTTTCGTATTTATTATTATTGATAGGACCGCTAATAATCCCTATAGTTTTCGGATTTAAAAAACAAATTGGTTTTTTAAGCAATTTAAAATACCTGATTCCTGCAATATTATTTACGGGAGCCATTTTTATTATTTGGGATTTACGTTTTGAAGAACGTGCTATTTGGAGATTCAATTCTGACTTTGTTATTGGTAAAAACATTTTAACCCTTCCCTTTGAAGAGTGGTTATATTTTCTTACAATTCCATTTTTAGGCGTGTTTATTTATGAACTGCTAAAACAGCGTTTTTACGATTTTGAAAGACCGAATTCATTTTTAGTGCTAAGTTTAATCTTATTTGTCTTATTTGGAATTCTTGCATTTTCAACGCGTCAAAAACTTTATCCGTTTTTCACTTTCTTTTTACTATCTATTTATTTGGGTTACACCATTTTCAGGAATCCGTTTAAAAAACATTACACCAAATTTTATCTTACTTACCTGATAATGCTTCTTCCGTTTATTTTTATAGGTGGCATTATTAGTGCACTTCCAATTATCGAATACAATCCGGAGCATATTATTGGAATTCGTTTGTTGTCTATTCCGGTTGAAAATTTTATTTCTTTATTTCTACTTCTTTTAATGAATATCACCATTTACGAATTCTTAAAAGAACGTCGTATTTATTAACAACCGAAAAATTATAATGGCTTTACTATATAAAATTGCTATATTTTTTTACTCACTTCTAATTCGTTTGGCTTCACCTTTTAACGAAAAAGCAAAGTTGTTTGTTAAGGGCAGAAAAAACTGGAGAGAAACACTTCAAAATAAAATCGAAAAAGATGCCAAATATCTTTGGTTTCATTGCGCTTCGCTTGGCGAATTTGAACAAGGTCGTCCGGTAATAGAAGAAATAAAAAAGCAATTTCCTGAATTCAAAATAGTGCTGACTTTTTTTTCGCCTTCCGGCTACGAAATCCGAAAAAATTATAACCTGGCCGATGTTGTAATGTATCTGCCTGTCGACACAAAAAACAATGCACAAACATTTATCGACATTGTAAAACCTGAAAAAGTTTTTTTTATTAAATATGAATTCTGGTACAATTATATTAATGAATTAAAAAAGCGGGAAATACCATTATATATTGTTTCTGCCATGTTTCGGGAAAATCAACAATTTTTTAAGAACTCATACTTGGGAAATTGGTTTCGAAAAATGCTATTCCAGTTTGAACACTTTTTTGTGCAAAATGAAACTTCAGCCCAGTTACTAAAAAACATCGGGCTTTCGAATGTTACCATTTCTGGCGATACCCGTTTCGACCGTGTTGCAGCCATTGCCAAAAATTCAAAAGAAATTCCGATTGTTGAAAAGTTTAAAGGAAATTCCACATTAATTGTGGCAGGAAGTACCTGGAAAGCCGATGAGGAGCTTCTCGTAGAATTTATCAACCAAAACAAGAACATTAAATTTATTATTGCCCCACACGAAGTTTCAAGTGCAAATATTAACAGGTTACAGCATTTGTTAATAAAACGGGCAAATTTGTTTAGTCAAATTAATGAAACAATAATTGATAATTGCCAGGTCTTAATAATTGATTCTGTTGGATTACTTTCTTCCTTGTACAGATATGGGAATATTGCATACATTGGAGGAGGTTTTGGTGTTGGGATTCATAATATTTTAGAGGCAGCAACTTTTGGCCTGCCCGTAATTTTTGGCCCAAATTACAAAAATTTCAGAGAAGCGGTGGATTTGAAATCCTTGGGCGGGGCTTTTCCCATTAAAAATTTAGGTGAACTTGAGTTTGCTTTAAATGACTTGGTTAACTTAAAAACTCAACTTGAAAAAGCTTCTTTAATCAACAAAAATTATATTGCAAAAAATGTTGGGTCAACGCTGGTTATCATAAGAAAAATTTTCGACGATAGGGATTTGGCCTATTAAATAATGATAAATATTTTTTAAAAAATTTGGATTTTTGACCCTCTAATTCAAATATATCAACCAAACAAAATTGCAATTGTAAATATTCATTTCGGGAACTTTTTTCAATTATTAAAAGATTAATAGGCTCATAAACAGCACACTAACACGTGCAAGTTGATAACTTTTGAATATTTTGTCGAAAAAAGTAATCCATTTTTTTGAATTGTGTTTTATCTTGCACCACACAATATTATTGAAGCAAAAAACAAGTTTTACAAGCACACAATCAATAAATTAAATATTTTTAAACTGAAAAATGGCATATAAAGAGGTAGCTGTAAAAGCTCACGCAGGCAAAAAAATTTATGCTCAGGAAGATGCGGTAAAAGCATCGTTGGAGTATTTTAAAGGAGATGATCTTGCAGCAAAGGTTTGGGTTAATAAATATGCTTTGAAAGATTCTTTTGGGAATGTTTTTGAATTAACCCCTGACGATATGCATCGTCGGTTGGCAAAAGAATTGGCCAGAATTGAACAGCGTTACCCAAACCCATTATCAGGAGAAGAGATTTACCAGGTTTTGAAAGACTTTAAATATGTCGTTCCACAGGGTGGGCCAATGACAGGCATTGGAAATAATTATCAGGTTGCTTCTCTTTCTAACTGTTTTGTAATTGGAAACGATGGAGATTCTGATTCGTACGGCGGAATCATGAAGATAGATCAGGAACAAGTACAATTGATGAAACGGCGAGGTGGGGTAGGCCATGATTTGTCGCACATCAGGCCTAAAAATTCACCTGTAAAAAACTCGGCATTAACATCAACTGGTATTGTTCCTTTTATGGAGCGTTATTCCAATTCAACTCGAGAAGTAGCACAAGATGGAAGACGTGGAGCACTGATGTTGTCGGTTTCAATAAAACATCCCGATTCTGAAAGTTTTATAGATGCGAAACTTGAACAGGGAAAAGTTACTGGAGCCAATGTTTCTGTAAAAATACAGGACGATTTTATGCAAGCGGTAGAAGATAACAAACCATATCTTCAGAAATACCCAATCAATTCGGAAAAACCCTTATACGAAAAAGAAATCGATGCTAATAAGCTTTGGTCGAAAATAGTTAAAAACGCTTGGAAATCAGCAGAACCCGGAATATTATTCTGGGATACAATTATTAATGAATCGGTACCCGACTGTTATGCAGATTTAGGTTACCGCACAGTTTCGACAAATCCATGTGGCGAAATCCCTCTTTGCCCATACGACAGTTGCCGATTGTTAGCTGTAAACTTGTATTCATATGTTGAAAACCCATTTACTCCATTAGCAAAATTTAATTTTGAACTTTTTAAGGAACACGTCCATTATGCGCAACGAATAATGGACGATATTATCGACCTTGAATTAGAAAAGATTGATGCGATTCTTGAAAAAGTAAACGCTGATCCCGAAAACGAAGATCTTAAATTTACAGAAAGGAATTTATGGGAAAACATAAAACGTAAAGCTAACGAAGGACGTAGAACGGGGGTTGGAATAACAGCCGAAGGGGACATGTTGGCTGCAATGGGATTACGTTATGGCAGCGAAAATGCTACTGATTTTTCGGAAGAAATTCATAAGACATTAACACTGGAAGCTTACCGCTCATCAGTTTTTCTGGCCAAAGATCGGGGTGCTTTTAAAATCTACAACAGCGAACGCGAAAAAAACAATCCCCTAATTAATCGAATTAGGAATACAGATCCAGGACTGTACGAAAAAATGACCAAATACGGACGCAGGAACATTGCTCTTTTAACAATTGCTCCAACCGGCACAACTAGTTTGATGACCCAAACATCTTCGGGAATTGAACCTGTTTTTTTACCTGTGTATAAACGCCGCCGAAAAGTAAACCCCGGCGACAAAGATATTCGAGTTGATTTTGTTGATGAAATTGGGGATAATTGGGAAGAATATACTGTTTTCCATCAAAAATTTAAAACCTGGATGGAGGTAAATGGTTATAATACCAAAATTGAATATTCTGAAGAAGAGTTAGAAGAATTGGTAAAAAAATCGCCGTATTACAAAGCCACTTCAAACGATGTTGATTGGTTAGCAAAAATAAGGATGCAAGGAAGGATACAGAAATGGGTTGACCACTCAATAAGTGTTACCATCAATCTTCCTGCCGATGCCCCGCAAGAATTGGTTGGTGAATTATATTTTCAAGCCTGGAAAAACGGTTGTAAAGGTGTTACTGTTTATCGTGATGGATCCCGGTCGGGAGTTTTGATTTCAAATAGTAAAAAAGAAAAGAAAAAAGAAGGTGTGTTTCCAACCACCCGACCTGAAATACTTGAAGCAGAAGTCGTACGTTTTCAAAATAATAAAGAAAAATGGATTGCTTTTATGGGTTTAATGGATGGTAAACCCTACGAAATTTTCACCGGGTTATTGGACGACGAAGATGGGATTTTACTCCCACGTTCAGTTACTAAAGGTTTTATAATGAAAAGCTGGCAAGATGAAGAAAATTCGCGATACGATTTTCAGTATGTCAATAAAAGAGGTTATAAAACTACTATTGAGGGCTTGTCGCATAAATTTAACCCGGTATTCTGGAATTATGCAAAATTAATTTCCGGAACGCTGAGGCATGGGATGCCAATTCAAAAAGTAGTTGAACTGGTTACCAGCCTGCAATTAGATAACGAAACCATTAATTCGTGGAAAGCGGGAGTAGCCAGGGCACTTAAAAAATTCATTCCCGACGGGACATTGGCCGACGATGCCAAATGTGGGGAGTGCGGTTCTGAAGAAGTAGTTTACCAGGAAGGATGTTTGACTTGTCTTTCGTGTGGCTGTTCAAAATGCGGATAAAAATACCAAAACCATATTAATAACCGGGACTTAATACGGTCCTGGTTTTTTATTTGTAAAAAAGGCATAGCTTTTTAGCTATGCCAGTAATATTTATTTACATAAATTCTTAAGCTTCAATCATTTTCTGATAATCTTCTGCCGACATCATATTCTCCAATTCAGAAGAATCGGCGAATTTAATTTTTATCATCCAGCCTGCACCATACGGATCTTTGTTAACAAGTTCCGGTTCATCGGCAAGGGCTTCGTTAACTTCTGTTACCTCGCCACCAACAGGCATAAAAAGATCGGAAACAGTTTTTACAGCTTCTACCGTTCCGAACAATTCACCCTTACTTAGTTCTTCCCCTTCGGTTTCAATTTCCACAAAAACAACATCTCCCAGTTCACCCTGGGCAAAATCTGTTACCCCAACAGTTGCAACCTCCCCTTCAATTTGAACCCATTCATGGTCTTTCGTGTATTTTAATTCTTCAGGTATTTTCATCAGTTAAATTTTTAAGTTTTCATTAATAATATTAAGAACACAAATTGAATATTATTTTAGTGCTTGTCAAAATTAATATATTTTACTGAAAAAAACCGCCTTAAAGAATAAGCATTTCACTGATTTATATCGCATTTTTTAAATTGATTCAAAATAATTCTGTTACATTTTGTATTATTGCAAAAACACAACAAAAATGCTTTCAGAAAAAATTTCCTCTTTAAAAGATCTGGAAAAAGTCGCGGAAAATTTAATAAGCTGGTTTCCTAATCATCGGGTTTTCGCTTTTTATGGGAAAATGGGTGCCGGTAAAACCACATTTATTCAAAGAATTTGTAAATCTCTGGGAACAGAAGATAATGTTACCAGTCCAACATTTGCATTAATTAATGAATACAAAACTCCCGATTTTTCATCAATTTTTCATTTTGATTTTTACAGGATAAATGACCTGGAAGAAGCTTTTGACCTAGGTTACGAAGATTATTTGTACAGTGGTAATTATTGTTTTATTGAATGGCCCGAGAAAATTGAACCCCTTCTTCCAGAAAATATAATTAAAGTTAGAATTGAAGTCGCCGGGGATGAATCGCGTACTATCCGGGCGGGAAAAATATGAGGGGAAATCAATGTTTTGTAGATTCCACTTTTGAATGTAACTTGTTACACAAATTTTTTAGTTCATATTATTGCTAAAAAGGCCAAAGAAAATGACATCTATGGAAAAATCAAGAGAAAAAACATCGATCCCCAAAAACATGTTATTGCCCAAAGAAGAGATGCTGGAAGTGAAAAAAAAGGGGCAAAAAATAAAAATCGGGATTCCTTCTGATTTTTCTAAAGTTGAATACAGGGTGCCTTTGACACCGCAGGCTGTTGATCTCCTGGTTTCGTATGGCCATGAAATATTAATTGAGAAAAATGCAGGCAAATCAGCCAGGTACAGCAATAAAGAATACCGGGAAGCTGGAGCTGTAATTGTTGACAAAAAAGAAGAAACTTTTCAGTGCGACATAATTTTGCGGGTAGCACCTTTCGATTTGGAGGAAATAGATATGCTTCGTGGAAACCAGGTAATTATTTCGAGCATACAAATACATGCCCATTGCAGCGAGTCGATTCAGAAAATGATGCAAAAGAAGGTGACAACCATTGCTTTTGAATACCTGGAAAATGAAGATGGATTTTTACCTTTCGTTCACCAAATGAGCCAAATTGCCGGGGTTACATCTATTACAATTGCCAGCGAATATTTGAGTAATTCGAGAAATGGGAAAGGTGTACTTTTTGGTGAAGTTACCGGGATTACACCTGCCGAACTTGTAATAATTGGGTCGGGTACTGCAGCCGAGTATGCTGCCCGCGTTGCACTAGGATTAGGGATTTTTGTGAAAGTTTTCGACACTTCGGTTTATGAATTAAGCTGCCTGGAAGAAAAACTCGGACGCCGGATTTTTACTTCGGTGTTTTACCCAAAAGTTTTGCGAAAAGCGTTAGTTTCGGCTGATGCTGTAATTGGCGCCCTTTCGTTTAACACACCGCCAAAATTTAAAGTTTCCGAAGAACTTGTGAAACAAATGAAAGAAGGCTCAGTGATTATTGACTTGAATGTCAGTCAGGGTGGTTGTTTTGAAACTTCGAAATGTACCGATTTTAATAATCCAACCTACATAAAACACGGAGTCGTGCATTACTGTGTACCAAATTCACCAGCGATGGTTGCCCGAACAGCCTCAATTTCGTTGAGCAATATTTTAATCCCTATTTTACTATCGATTGGCGATAATGGGGGAATTGACAATTACATAAAAAGCTCGAATGGTTTTAGAAAAGGCGTTTATATTTACCACGGAATTTTAACCAATTCCGATGTTGGGCAACAATTCAATATTCCTTCGAAAGATATAGATTTATTACTGGCTGTATTTTAGTTCAATGTGAAAACCCACGTTCTTTGAACGTGGTCAGAGAAGTTTTA
>JABGRN010000038.1 GCA_018648265.1 Prolixibacteraceae bacterium
TGTCCAACTCCTGCTCAAAAGGGTGTTTGAACAGTTCCAATGACAATTGATTTTGTGAAGTGTAGTTTATCATAGATGCAAATGTTTTGAGTATAATTTACTCAATTCCTTGCATTTTAATGCATATTATTTAACTGAGATATCAACATATCTTGTTGATATAATGGACTTTAAATTGAGAAATGCTGAAAACCAGCAGAACCGAAGTAAATAAATTCTAATTTTTTTTAAAGGGGAGTGTCCGTTAATTGATGGAGGTTCCTTTTTTTAGGCTAAAATCAGGGAAGACAAACTCAAATTTTAATGTTCAAAATAGTTTTGAAAACTGAAAATTGCGATGATTTATAAGTGAGATTTATTATTTATTTTGAAATCCGATCTTCAGGACTAAATTTAATTAACCCCAAAAATATCGACAACAAAATAGAGGATCGAAAATATAACAATGACAAGCAAGCCAACCAAAAATAGAACCATAGACTTGCGGATTTGTCTATTTCTTTGCAATAATTTAAACAGTTTAGAAATTTTCTGAATTTTATCAAGAACCTTTTCTAGAGCTACATTATCTTTAATTACATAATCGTAAGCACCAAATTTTATACTATTTACAGCTACTTCCATACTTTCGTTTCCTGTTAAGAAAATAAACTCCGTTTTTGGACTTATCTTTTTAACTCTTCGCAATACATCAATTCCATTCATTTCTTCCAAAAAGTAATCCTGAATTACAACATCAGGAAATTCTCCATTTTTGAGTGCCTTTAAACACGCAGTCCCCGTATAAAACGACTTTACATTGGTGAAATCCTTTTTTTTAAGGAATGCAGTAACCAAATGATTATACATCTTATTATCTTCAACAACATAAATTAAGAAGTCTTTTTTGATAGCCATGGTTTTATTTTTACGGATGTATTTTCACGAAGCCTAAAATTAAAATATTTATTTATAATTGACAATATTTATGTGAATAATGTTTTTTGTTATTAATTAAAATGCTGTCAGACAAGCAAATGTATATTTGTCTCTATTTTATAATGTCGGTAATCAATCAACTAATTCTTTAATTTCTTTTGATTTTTGGTTTTCAAATTTTTTAAATCAAGTGAAATTTATTAATATATTGAATTTCTGGAGTGTACTGGCCATTCTTTTAAATCGGATTTATTTTAGAAATATTTTAGAACGGCAAAAATATTTTTATAAATGTTTGTAAAATGTAGCACAAAACCGGGTATCGATCCAATAAATAATGGTTTTTACTTTATACAATTATTTTCGATTTTGTCGGGTTTTTTAATTATAAAGGGTCAATAAAATCTTTGTTTTTTAGAGAATTTGTGTTTGTTGCAATAAAAGTAGTTTTGTTATTTTTGCTAAAATTTAAATAATGTCAATTAAAGATTTAAATACATTTATAGACCTACTCGAAAAACATGGTGAACTAATTCGTGTAAAATCGTTTGTAAGTCCAGATTTGGAAATTACCGAAATTACCGATCGGATTTCAAAACAAAAAGACGGAGGTAAAGCAATTCTATTTGAAAACACCGGAACAGGATTCCCACTTTTAATAAACGCTTTGGGTTCAGAAAAAAGAGTTTCGCTCGCTTTTGGGCGTAATTCAGTTTTCGATTTGGAAAAGGAAATTGAAGGATTATTTGTTGATTTGATGCGACCAAAAGACAATTTGTGGGACAAACTAAAACTGTTGCCAAAATTAAAAGATGTTGCACAATGGATGCCTAAAAAGGTAAAACGGAAAGGGGTTTGTCAGGAAATAATTATTGAAAACCCCGACTTAAATACACTTCCTATTTTAAAATGCTGGCCCGCCGATGGTGGTAAATTTGTTACACTTCCTGGAGTTCACACTGTCGATCCCGAAACAAACACACCAAATCTGGGAATGTACCGGATGCAAATTTTCGAAAAAAACATGACAGGAATGCACTGGCATAAACATAAAACGGGTGCGAATCATTTTGAAAAATATAAAAAGCTGGGAATGAAAATGCCTGTTTCGGTTGCGCTGGGTGGTGATTTGGTTTACACTTATGCAGCAACCGCACCCATGCCGGAAAATTTCGACGAGTATTTGTTGGCAGGTTTTCTGCGTAAAAAACCGGTGAAATTGGTGAAATGTTTATCTAATGATTTGTATGTTCCCGAGGATTCAGATTTTGTAATCGAAGGATTTGTGGATCCGGCGGAAGAATTGATTTGGGAAGGTCCGTTTGGCGACCACACCGGGTTTTATTCGCTTGCCGATTGGTACCCCAAATTTCATGTAACATGTATTACACATAAAAAAAATGCAGTTTATCCGGCAACAATTGTTGGGATTCCGCCAATGGAAGATGCGTATATTGGATTAGCTACCGAACGTATTTTTTTAACGCCAATCAGAATGTCGATGGTGCCCGAACTTAAAAATATGATTTTACCGGTGGCAGGTGTTGCACATAATTTTACGGTTGCAAATATCGAAAAAAGTTACCCCGGACAAGCTGTAAAAGTGATGAACTCTCTCTGGGGAGCCGGGCAAATGATGTTCAATAAAGTTTTGGTAGTTGTTGATGCTGAAGTGGATATCGACAATACTACAGAATTAATAAAATCATTTACAGAAAATTTTAATCCGGTTTATAGCCTTCATTTCTCAAAAGGTCCGCTTGATGTTCTCGACCACTCTTCCAGCAAATTTGCTTTTGGATCAAAATTGGGAATCGACTTAACGAAACCTTTTCCTGAAGAAATAAATTCAGAAGCGATTAAGGATTCGGAAGTTATTTTCGACGAAAAATCGTTGTCTGAAATTCCGGAATTAACCGGATTTCTAAATTTGAGTGAAACATTAAATTTACCCATCATTTTGCTGAATGTTGAAAAAAAATCGGGATTTGAAAAAGCGGAACTTGAAAAGCAGCTTCAAAATGTATCAGGGATTTCGAATTTTAAAATAATATTATTTTTTAATGATGGTGCAGATTTAAACGATTCGTTCACATTAATCTGGTTGCTTGGCGGTAACCTAGAGCCAAGTCGCGATATTTCAGTTTTGAAAGTTGAAAACGATGCTCAAATTGTTTTAGTCGATGCAACTTTTAAAACTGGCGAACACGACAACTTTAAACGCGACTGGCCAAATATTGTAACTATGGAAGAAAAAACAATTACTGATATTAATAAAAAATGGACGGAACTTGGATTGGGCGATTTTATCGAAAGTCCATCTTTAAAATTTAAATCTCTTGTAAAAGGTGAGGGTGCAGTGAGGGAGTAAAGTCCTTGATTTAGTTGTTGCCATTGGTTTTGTCATTTCGAACATAGTGAGAAATCTGCCCAACTTGGCGAGAGATTCCTCAGTCATTCTTCCTGTCAATGATGGATTTATGTAAAATATTGTTTCGTAATGAATTGCCAAATCTCAAAAATACAAATGACAAATAAATACCAAATCTCAAAAAGTTAAATTTTCAAAACGAATTCATTCCAAGGAATTTGGGATTTTATTAAATTGGGATTTATTTGAAATTTGATAATTATTTTTTGGGATTTCTGTCATTATCTCATTATGCCTAATAAAATTAGGTGAACTCTCGAAATGACAATTGGCTACACATAAACTAACTCCAAAATCTTCTCCAGCCATTTTGCATCTACTTCCGAAAATGATGCTCGTTCAGAACTGTCAACATCTAAAACCCCAATTATTTCTCCACTTTTATTTTTGAATGGAACAACAATCTCAGAATTCGATCTCGAATCGCAAGCGATGTGATTTGGAAAACTATGTACGTCTTCAACAACAAATGTTTTTTTCTGATTAAAAGCTGCCCAGCAAACTCCTTTATCTTTCTCCAAAATCTGGCAGGCAACCGGTCCCTGGTACATGTTGACAGTCATTTCGCCATCTTCAATCAAATAAAAACCGGTCCAGAAAAAATAGTCCAATTTATGATGAAGGACCGCAATGATGGTTGCCATGCGAGCAGTTGAATTATTACTTTTTAAAACCAAGTCACTCAATTGTTTGTAAATTCTTGAGTATCTACCTTCCTTTTTATTTTCTTCCATCAAAAATTAATTTTCTTAATTCTAAAATGCGAATAAACAAAAAATGATTAGTTTTAAGTCAAAAAAAAATTAAAATTATGGAACGTATCGTTACTGACCCAAACGAAAAACAGTGGGGAATGTTTACTCATTTAAGCGCCCTGGCAACTTTAGTTGGTATCCCTTTTGGAAATATAATTGGTCCATTAATTATTTATCTTATAAAAAAAGATGAATTTGAATTTGTTGACGATCAAGGGAAAGAGGTGTTAAACTTCCAAATTACCTGGTCGCTTATTTTTATTGTTTCGGCAATTTTAATTATTGTAGGAATTGGTGTTTTAATGTTGATTGGTTTTGGAATTGCCTGGCTTGTTTTAGTAATTGTAGGAACAGTGGCGGCAAATAATGGGCAATATTACAGGTATCCATTTACTTATCGGTTTTTGAAATGAAAATTTCTTAAATCAACTTTTATATTTCGGATTTCGATTTCTTTTTCCCTATTTTTGCACCCTCAAATAATGTAATAGATGGCACAAAAACCTTCAATTCCAAAAGGAACCCGAGACTTTTCTCCCACTGAAATGGTGAGAAGAAATTATATATTCGATGCTATAAAAAGAGTTTTTCGTTTGTACGGGTTTCAACCTATCGAAACACCTGCAATGGAAAACCTTTCAACTTTAACAGGGAAATACGGTGAAGAGGGTGATAAGTTGCTTTTTAAAATCCTTAATTCCGGTGATTTTATTTCGAAGGTTTCGGATGAACTTTTAAATGAGAGAAATTCAAATAAACTGACAACAAAAATATCTGAAAAGGGATTGCGTTACGACCTGACTGTACCATTTGCACGATACGTTGTACAAAACCAAAACGATATTACATTTCCTTTTAAACGTTATCAGATTCAACCAGTTTGGCGTGCCGATCGGCCACAAAAAGGGCGTTATCGAGAATTTTACCAATGTGATGTAGATGTAATTGGAAGCAACAGTTTACTAAACGAAACAGAACTTGTACAAATTATCGACGATGTTTTTACTAGTCTGAATATTAAAACTGTCGTTAAAATAAATAACCGAAAAATTCTTGCCGGAATTGCCGAAGTAATTGGCGAAAATGATCGAATTATTGATATTACTGTGGCCATCGACAAACTCGATAAAATTGGTTTGGCGAAGGTAAATGTAGAGCTTTCGGAAAAAGGTGTTTCTGATGAAGCCATTTTAAAACTTCAGCCAATTTTAGCTTTGGAAGGAAACTGTGACGATAAAATTGCTCAATTGGAAGTTGTTTTAAACACTTCAGAAGTTGGAATGAAAGGTGTAAACGAAATCAAATTGTTATTTGCTTATTTAAATAATCTGAGTTTGAAAACCGACGTTGAATTGGATTTAACTTTGGCTCGCGGATTAAATTATTACACTGGTGCAATTTTCGAGGTGAAAGCAAAAGATTTTGATATTGGAAGTATTTGCGGAGGTGGCCGATACGACGACTTGACAGGAATTTTTGGGCTTCCCAATGTTTCTGGAGTTGGCGTTTCGTTTGGTGCTGAGCGAATTTACGATATTCTTTCTCAACAAGACCTTTTTCCATCAGATTCATTAGAAACAACAAAAGTAATGTTTGTAAATTTTGGCGAAAAAGAAGAAGTTTATTGTTTGCCAGTGTTGACCGATTTGCGAAAAAACGGAATAAATACAGAAATTTATCCTGAAAATGCAAAAATGAAAAAGCAGATGAACTATGCCAATAAAAAGCAAATTCCATTTGTTGTGTTGGCTGGTGAGTCCGAAATGAGTAAAAATAGGTTCACTCTGAAAAATATGACAAGTGGCGATCAAAAAAGTGTAACTGCCAAAGAACTGATAAATATCCTTTCTTAAGCATCTTTCTTGTGCGAAATTGCCATAAAATTGAGGCAATGTTTTTATCAATTACAAATCGTCCGTTAAAAAATCTCGGAGGAGACGTTCGATTTCCGTGATTTTATATTTTGTTTTGTTTATCCTTCGACTTTGCGATATGTGACGGTTGTAGTGAGCGTTGTCGAATAATATTTTCTATTGTGAACTATGTGCCTAATGTGGTTTAAGAAAATAAATACCACATAGACACAATAGAACACATTAGTTTTCCACACATTTAATAATTATTATGAAATCACAGATATTCGAAATT
The DNA here is from genome assembly GCA_018648265.1 of Prolixibacteraceae bacterium. Classification (GTDB taxonomy): domain Bacteria; phylum Bacteroidota; class Bacteroidia; order Bacteroidales; family Prolixibacteraceae; genus Draconibacterium. Next base: position 6,253 of record JABGRN010000038.1, read on the forward strand.
AGCCCCGACAACCTAACATTTGAAATTATTCAGGATATTCTTGAAAATGAAGTAAAACTCCGGCTTTCAGAAAAATCAGAAAGATTAATTCTGAAAAGCAAACAATTCCTTGATGAGAAACTGGCTGAATCTAAAAAACCACTTTATGGGATAAATACCGGTTTTGGGGCTTTATGCGACATCGAAATTTCGAAAAACGATTTAAGTAAATTACAGGAAAACCTGGTGATTTCTCACGCTTGTAATGTTGGTCCGGAAGTTCCGTCCGATGTAGTAAAATTAATGTTATTGTTAAAAATCCATGCTTTGTCGAAAGGTAACTCAGCAGTTCAATTAATTACTGTTCAGCGAATTATCGATTTGTTCAATAATAATATCCTACCTGTTGTTTGCGAACAGGGAAGCCTTGGGGCCAGTGGCGATTTGGCACCTCTGGCGATGCTGTTTCTTCCGTTGTTGGGTTTAGGTGAAGTAAATTTTGAAGGAAAAAGAACCGAGGCGAAGGATGTGTTGAAAAGTTTTGGATGGGAAGCAGTTAAACTTGAAGCAAAAGAAGGATTGGCATTATTGAACGGTACGCAGTTTATGGGTGCTTTTGGGGTTTATACTTTACTTAAAACTTTTCGGATTATTGATCAATCGGATGTTATCGGTGCATTATCGCTCGATGCTTTTAACGGATTGATTGAACCATTTATGGAAAATATCCAGCGGATCAGGCCTCATAAAGGTCAAGCTGTTACGGCTGCAAACTTCAGGTTTATTCTTTCAGGAAGCGAAATTCTGGACGGAAAGAAAGAACATATCCAGGATCCTTATTCTTTTCGTTGTATCCCGCAAGTCCATGGTGCGGTAAAAGATGCCGTGAATTATGTAGCCGGTGTTTTTGAAATCGAAATCAATTCGGTTACCGACAATCCAACCGTTTTTCCCGATGAGGATCAAATTGTTTCGGGGGGTAATTTTCATGGCGAACCGCTTGCTTTGTCGTTAGATTTTCTTGCAATGGCGCTCAGCGAACTTGGAAGTATATCTGAACGCCGCACTTACAGGTTGATAGCCGGTGAACGTGGATTACCAGAATTTCTGGTAGCTAAACCAGGACTGAATTCTGGTTTTATGATTCCCCAATATGCGGCGGCTTCAATTGTTAGCCAAAGTAAACAGCTTTGTACTCCGGCATCAGTAGATTCTATTCCATCGTCGAACGAACAGGAAGATCATGTGAGCATGGGAGGAAACGCGGCAACTAAAGGTTTGAAGGTAGTATTGAATACTGAAAAAATTCTGGCAATTGAATTGTACAATGCTGCTCAGGCCATGGATTTTAGAAAGCCATTAAAAACTTCAGTTTTTTTAGAAGAATTTTTAAAGGAATATCGAAAAACAGTTGCATTTGTTAAGCACGATGTTTTAATGTACAAAGGGATAAACAAGACAGTGGAATTTTTAAATAATACAAAAATAAAAAGGCTGGCTATCAAATGATAACCAGCCCTTTTTGTCGATTTTTTAAACCGTCAACTGACGGAAATGTTTTGGCAGAATGGGTAAAATCCCGAACGGCAGCTTTTTTTAAATAGATTCCGTTTCTACAATTTTCGACAGAATCTCGGCATAAGGCAACAATAAGTATTTTTTATCGCCGAAATCGATTTCTGTACCGGCGAATTTCTTGTAAAGGACCTCATCGCCCGGAGCTATTTCTGCGTTCTCGATATTGCTGATTGCAATCACTTTTGCTACTTCTTGTTTCTCTTGTGCAGATTCAGGAATAATAATTCCTGTAGCAGTTTTCTGTTCTGAATTGTCTTCTGTCAATTCTAACAAAACATTTTGGTTAATAGGCTGTAATTCTTTCATTTTTACCATTCTTAAATTTATAGTTATAAACTAATTCGAAGTTAATAAATACTTATCGATATTCTCTATGAACATGTTTTTTGTGGCTTCTTTTGATCTGCCAATCCCTGACATCATCACTGGTTTACCATCTTTGGGAATGTAAAGAAACGCAGGAATTCCACTAATTCCAAATACACCGGCTAATTCTCGCTCTACCTGGGTGTCAATTTTATAAACTATGATTTTTCCTGCATATTCATTCGAAATTTCTTCTAAAATGGGCGCGGCAGTTTTACATGGTCCACACCAGTCGGCATAAAAATCAATCATTGCAGGTTTGTCACCTTTAAACTTCCATTCTTGTGGTGACGCATTGTAATCCCAAACCTCTTTTAAAAAAACTTCTTTTGTCAACTTAACCGAACCACCTTTAACATTATCGTTTTCTGAAACCGGTTCAGTTGGGGTTTCAATAGTTGTTTCATTTGTGTTGCTGTTTTCTTTAGCCTGGCTCGAATTACAGCTTTGCAACGTAAATACTGCAATTGCCAGGATGAATACTAATTTTTTCATTTTGTTTTATTTTATTTTTGTTCTTTTTAATTGTGTGGAAATTTAAAATCGAATTTGAGCATCGTTTCTAAATTTTTGTCTTTAGTTATTAATTTATTCCCAATAGTGAATTAATTCTTGTTTTGTCAAATCCTACAATAAATTGCCCGTTAATATCGGTTTGTGGGACACCCTGTTGCCCGCTCCTTCGTACCATTTCTTCGGCTGCATTCTGATCTGCTGCCACATTTATTTCGCGGTATTTAATACCATTTTCCTGAAGATGCCTTTTAATTGTTGTACACCAGGTACATGTTGGAGTAGTATAAACAGTAACATTTTTTTGCGGTGTTTTTTCAACTCCTTCTGAAACAATAAATGCTGCTTTTTCGAAAATAGCATTAAATTGCTCAGGTTTGTAACACCCTTTTACAATATTTTTTAATTCACCTTTTTCGAAATTCATTAAAGTGGGGACACTTGTAATTTTATATTCAGGGTGAATATCCCTTACTTCATTTACATCGGCATAACAAAGAACCGCATTTTTGGCCCTGGTTTGTGTTTTTGTGAAATTATCAACAGCGCAATCACTTTGAGAAGAACCCTTTTTGAATAACAGTAACCAAACATTTTCGTTTAATCCAAGTTCTTCTTTTAAGATATTTAATGATGCAATTCCTTTCATATTATAAAATTGTATATAAATATTTAGATATTTGAAGCCGTGCTTTACAATCAGCGTGCCATTTTAATTTTTAAAAATTTTGTCAGTTAGTGGCAGTAAAATTTGACAGTTTTTTTTTCGATTACGCAACCGTTTGTTTCATTATTTAATCTTGTATTTATAAAAATGTTAAAATTGAAAGTGATGAAGAAATATGTAGTTGGATTTTTGATTGGATTTTTATTTGTTTTTTCGGGTTGTGTAGATGAGGATGCATACTCTTTGTCAAAAATGTGGGTTGGATTTGGTATTATTCAGGAAATAAATGTCGAAGCGGCAGAATACATAATTATTATGGATAATGGTGATGTATTGAACCCGGTTATATCAGATTATTATCATCCCTGGTATTATTACAGTGATAATGATTCTCATTCTGTTTTTAAAAATGGTGATAGGATTTTAATTAATTATACCGTTTTGGGCGACGATAAAAACGATGCTGGTGAAATTGTTGAATTCTTTGTTAAAGTAAATTCGATCAAGAAAATTTTAATGAAGGGGATTTTGGATATTACTTCCGAAAATCAGGACAGTATTGGAAATGATCCTGTAATTGTACAAGATTATTGGATGACCGACAGTTTGTTGAATTTTAAAATTAGTTATTGGGGAAATAATAAAGTTCATTTTATCAATTTAGTGAAACAACCTGGTGAATTAACTCTTGCAAATCAACCAATTGAATTGGAATTGCGACACAACGAAAACGGAGATGAACAAAATATTCCTTTTGCTGCTTATGTTTCTTTTAAATTAAACGAACTTGAAATTGCCGGAATTGATTCTGTTCAGTTTGTAGTAAATTCGACCGACTACGATGGGAATAGTTACAGTTACGAGGGGACTTATTTTTATGGGCAATAGAATTAGTCAAATATTTTAAATGGTTTTTAAGGTGTCAGTTTTTGGCACCTTTTTTTGTACTATCTTTAAAAAGGATAATTGTCCAAATTCGTTTTACAAATAAATTCTGGATTGCGTCTAAACAAACATAAATATCATTTGCGGTGTCCTTTCAATTTATTTATTTTGAGAAAAAATTAATTCAAATTAAAATGAAAAAAATAGCTTTGGGATTTTTAGTTGCAATTATTGTTTTTAGTTGCGTAAAAAAAGAAACTGGTTCCACACTTGAAAATTATGTTCCTGAAACGCCAGAATTAACTTCCGACATAATGTCACCAGAAGTGCTTTGGTCGTTTGGCCGTATAGGAGGGGCTGAAGTTTCACCTGATGGAAAAACAGTTTTATACACTGTTTCGTATTATAATATTGAAGAAAATAAATCGTATCGTGATATTTATACCATTTCGGTTTCTGGGGGCAAAGCAAAAAATATTACAAATTCGGGGGCAAAAGAATTTAATGCTGTTTGGCGCCCCGATGGAAAGAAAATTGGATATCTTTCTTCTGTTTCGGGAAGTGTTCAGTTGTGGGAAATGGATGCAAATGGTCGCGGAGCAAAACAAATTTCTGAAATTGAAGGGGGAATTTCGGGGTTTAAATATTCACCCGACCAGTCGAAATTATTTTATTTGAAAAGCGTTAAACTTGACGAAAATGTTCAGGATTTATTTCCTGATTTGCCAAAAACAAATGCGCGCCTTGAAACCGATTTAATGTATCGCCACTGGGATACCTGGCACGATTACACCTACAACCATATTTTTGTAGCCGTTTATTCAAAAGGGAAAATAGGAGAGGGAAAAGATATTTTGGAGGGTGAAAAATTTGATTCGCCAATGAAACCTTTTGGTGGCACCGAACAAATTGCCTGGAGTCCTGATGGAAAAACTTTGGCTTACACTTGTAAGAAAAAAGTGGGTAAAGAATATTCTGTCTCAACTAACTCCGAAATTTATTTGTACAATATTGAAACAGGCAAAACCATCAATTTTACATCCGGAATGATGGGATATGATCAGAATCCGGTTTTTTCGCCCGATGGAAAAATGTTAGCCTGGGAAAGTATGGAACGCGATGGTTACGAAGCTGATAAAAATCGTTTGTTTATTGCAGATTTGGAAACCGGAGAAAAAGAGGATTTTACGATAGAATTCGATCAGAATGTGCATGGATTAAATTGGAGTGGCGATGGAAAATCGATATACTTTATTAGTAACCGGCATGCTACCGACGAAATTTACCGACTCGATTTAGCGGACGGTTCAATTGCCCGAATAACCAACGGAATACATAATTATCAATCGGTTGCTTTTGCTGGCGACAAAATGCTGGCACAGAAAGTTTCCATGTCACAACCTGCCGAATTGTATCTGGTTGATCAGCTTACCGGAAAAGATGAGGCTTTAACTGAAGTTAATAAAGGGATTCTCGACCAGCTTACATTTGGCAAAGTTGAAGAACGTTGGTTAGAAACAAGCGACGGGAAAAAGATGCACACCTGGGTAATTTATCCACCTCATTTCGATCCCAATAAAAAATATCCTACACTTTTATACAATCAGGGTGGACCACAAGGAACTGTTAGTCAGTTCTGGTCGTACCGCTGGAATTTCCAAATGATGGCTGCAAACGGTTATATTATTGTTGCACCAAATCGCCGTGGATTACCAGGTTTTGGACAGGAATGGAACGAGCAAATTTCGAAAGATTATGGGGGACAAAACATTACAGATTTGTTAACAGCTATCGACGAATTGGCAAAAGAACCTTTTGTTGATGAAACAAAACTAGGTGCAGTTGGCGCAAGTTATGGTGGTTTTTCAGTCATGTATCTTGCCGGGAATCATGAAAAAAGATTTAAAGCTTTTATAGCTCACGACGGAATTTTTAACTTCGAACACATGTACACTTCTACCGAAGAAATGTGGTTTGTTAACTTCGATTATGGTGGAGCATATTGGGATAAAACAAATGCTGCAGCACAGCGTTCTTACGAATTTTCGCCTCATAAATTTGTGCAAAATTGGGATACTCCAATATTAATTGTGCAGGGTGAAAAAGATTACCGCGTTCCTTCAGAACAAGGAATGGCAGCTTTTAATGCCGCAGTTTTGCAAGATGTCCCGGCAAAAATGCTTTATTTTCCCGAAGAAAATCATTGGGTTCTTCAGCCACAAAATGGAATTCTATGGCAACGTGTATTCTTTAACTGGTTGGATAAATACCTGAAATAAAAGAGTAAATGCAAAGATTCAAGTGTCCAATATAATAAATATATCATCTGTATTCTTTTATGAATATAGATGGTATATTTATGTATTTACAAGTAGAATCGTCAACAGAAAATCAGAAAAGGTAGTTAGAAGAAAATCTTTTTTTTACAATAAAAAAGTTGTTAACTTCTTTTATATAAGAACCAAAGGCTGTCAAAATAATCACTTACAGTTGAATTAAAGTCTGAAGATTCAATATAGATGCTCTTGTCGTCGTAAGCATAAAATGAACCGGCGGTCCAGTTGTGGCTTCCGATAATGACATGGTCATCATCAATAATGGTTATTTTTGAGTGGGTGACTTTTTCTTCAAAATCAAAAAGAACGTCGATACCATTTTCCATAAACTTTTTATAAGCCTCTTTGTTAATTATCCTCGACCCGTAAACTTCTCCTTCTGCATCTTTGTCCAGAATTACTTTTACATCAACTCCTCGTTTCTTCGCCTCAATTATGGCATCCATAATTTTATCGGTGGGGTATTTTTCGGCGTCTTTGTAAACCATAAAAAACATGATTATCCTGATTTTTGTTTTGGCAGTTTTGAGCGCATTTACAAGAAAATACAAATATTGTGTATCATCCAAAACAGATGCGCCTTTGTATTCACCTACCATTTTTTCTTCCTGATTTTTTACAAACAAGTTATTTTCAAAGTCTTCTTTAATCCTGCTTGCCCTAACTCTACGGTATTTTCCAAATTTCGGGAAGTGATTTTTTTTGATGTAATTTACGATCTTATCTAATTCCCCAATAATTTCTTTTTGAAATGATGGAGTTAAAGATGTTGTTCCACCATCTTCGAAAAAGTATCTTTCTCCATTTTTTAGAACTTTCAGGAAGTTATTAAAATCAGGTTTATCGATAAATGTATTTATACTTGAAGAAAATGTGGGTTTGTCATTATCTGGTACCGATGTAGAAACTGCGTATTGAATAGTTTTTATATCAATTTCGTCAATACCTTCTATTTTTAATAATTCATCAACATTAGTAAACCAGCCATTCTCATTTCTGAATTGAACTATTTTTTCTGAAATACTTTCGTTGATTATTGGAAGGGTTGCTAGTTCGTTGGCAGAAGCTGAATTCAAGTTAATCTTTTCGTGGTATTTTACAGTTTTTGTAAAATCAAACGATGCATTAAATTCGTCTGTTTCTTTCCAATAATAAACTTTATCATTTTCTTTTATAAGTTTTTTTGAATAAGTTCTCATCACTTTATTCAGACCGTCATCAATTGTTTTTAATATGTATTGATCGCGGATATCTTTGTCCAGATCAAGATCGTATTTAATTTGTCCGCCATTTAGAAGTGAAATTTCTATCAGCGATTTTTTTAGTTTATCATATTCTTCTTCAGACCAGTCAACTTCGGTTTTCCAGTCTTCAATAAAAGTTTCGAGTATTTTATTTGATATTTCCATTATAATACCTCCAATCCTGTTTTCCAAAGTTTATTAAACTCATGTTTTAATTCAAGGGCAACATCGCGCGAATAGGTAGCAATTGAATCCTCTTTATTTTTAAAAAAAGCTTTGTATTCCCAATTGTGCGATCCGGCAATCGTTATTTTATCATCAATAACCACATATTTGCTGTGTAAGCTGTAGTCGTCGTCGGGATTGGCGAATTTGATTGGGATCGATTTTTTGAGATACTCAAATGACACCTTGTCGTACATATCGATAACAATGTTTTTTTGAGAGTGACCGATAATAATTTTTACATCAACACCTTTCCAGGCTGCATACTTAAGTTTATTTATTAATGTCCTTATTTTCAGACCCTTGTCTTCCATGATATTTATAATAAATATGGAAACGTAGATATACTTTTTCGCGTAGTCGATTTTATTCAACAGGAATTTGTAATAATCCTGATCTGATAAAAGAACCGCTTTGTCAGTTTGGAAAAAGTTTTGTCGCATGGCTAATTCAATTTTTCAATCATTGTTTTGTATTCAACTATTTTTTTTCTTGCATTTGTTTTTAGAAAGCTTGAGATGATAAAGCTTTTATCGAGTTTTGCTTTTTTCTCTTTGAGGTTCAGGAGGTTCTTAACTTCTGCTTCATCGTTAACAATAGTCTGCTTTCGCTTTTCATAGATTTCTGTAAGAACTTCGTTTTGAATAGTTTTTATTTCAATGTTCTCCAAAAGATTGTCCAGAAATTCAATTTTATTAAACATTTCTTCTAAACTTTCCATAGCATTAATTTTAGTTTATGAACTTTTGGTATTCTTTAAAGACCTTATTAAGATTTTATGTAGCCACATATTTTTAAACAGGCAATTGCAATTATTGCGACATAGTAATAGTCAATTGTTGATTAATAATTGACTAACTGCCAAAGGCTGCTCCTGTTACAATATCCATCCAAAGGTTTCCCCCTAATTCATCCCACATATCATCTACAAGATCCTGGTATGAATAGTCCCATTCTTCGAAAGCTTCCTGATACTCTTCGTAAAGATCTTGCAAATAACTCATGTATTCATCATAATCCATTTTGTTTATTTTTTATATACTGTTGCATGTCCTTTTTTAAGCAATTCATCGTTAAGCGAAATATTGCTGTCTTTAACTATAATTGTGCCCAGGTACCTGCCATACAAATCCGGATCTTTTGCTGTTTCTAAAGTGATTTCATTTTTGTTTTCAGCCAGGCGCTTTTTCAGATAGTTTTTAGCGGCAATCCCTCTTTTGTATTCTTCGGAATTTTTTTTTCGCCTGAAGGTTTCGGGAGTGTTGATTCCTGCTAACCTGATTCTTTGGGAAACGGTTATTTTGAATCCAACGTCAACAACAACATCGATGGTGTCGCCGTCAATAATTTTTCCTGCTTTTGCTTTGTATTTGTACATGTTGTTCTTATAAAAAGATATACAAGTTAAGCTAAATTTCAACAAGTTACGCAAGATTTGTCTTAAAAGTTACATCGAAATAATAGGAAATTTAATTTATTTGTATTTTAAAAAATTTGCTTGTACGGTTTTTCTGAGTGCAAAATCTTTTACATGCCTATTCTAATTTATTTTGCCAATCAAATAGTTATGCCGCTATGGATTTTTTATTGGTCGGTACAATTTTTCATTGTAATGTTTGTTTTTTTTGTTATTCACGAATTTCAATTAGTAATTTATTGTTTAGTTCGCCTTCCAGCATAACTTCTTGACATGTTTCTAAAATAGAAGATACATCGCAATAATTCTAAAAGAACAATCACAAAAGTCAGAGAATAAATTAATTCCAAAATTTGTTTTATTTAACCTTAAAAACTACCTGCGTTGCTAGTCGTCACGTGCCTGTATTTGTTAATTTAAATTGAATGATGAATAATTTATTAACAAATGCTGATTTATGATGTAATCCGAATATTTTTGGTATTCTAAAATCGTTAATCGTTGTTCGATTTTAAAATACGAAAAATGATTAATTGCCAATTTTTGAGGCAATGCAAGGCCACTTTCTCAGAGGGTGTGATTTTTACTCCTTTTTGATCTCAGGTTGCCCATTCACTTCAAATTTGAAAATATCGTCGCGCGAATAGTGCCCAATTACATCGAAATCGAGTTTGCTTTCTGTAACTTCATCCAAATCAATTTTGGCTGTTAAAGCCCCGCCTTTATTAAAAAGAGGTCCGGCAATAATTTTACCCATCGGCGAAACAATTAAACTCCCACCGGGACAAATGTTTTCGGGCTCATTTTTTATCAAATGCTGATATTTTTCAGGGTACATCGATTTTGTAAAATATTGGTTACAACCCAGAACAAAACATCGGCCTTCCAAAGCAATGTGTTTCATTGTGGATGTCCATTCGTCGCGAGAGTCAGCCGTTGGCGCTATATAAATTTCAACTCCCTTTTTATACATTGCCATTCGTGCCAGTGGCATATAGTTTTCCCAGCAAATTAAACCACCAAGTTTCCCAATTTTAGTTTGAAAAGTAACCAAAGATTCACCCGCTGCTTCACTCCAAATTAAACGCTCGCTTCCGGTTGGTTTAATTTTTCGGTGAACGCCCAGTAAACCTGATTCCGGTGAAATGTAGAGTACTGAACAAAACAGACTTCCGCTTAAATTTTCTTTTTCAGTAACTCCAATTACCAAATATGTATTGTGCGATTTTGCTAAATTTTCAAGTCTTTTTCGGTCATCACTTTCCAAGTCGATACTGTTTTTGTAGTATTCCGAGTAAAGCTCCCGACCTTCTTTTGTTCGGCTGCCAATGTTTGCTCCAAAAGTAAATCCGCGTGGGTAACCTGGAATAAACGACTCGGGAAAGACTATTAAATTACAGCCAGCTTTTGCACGTTCTGAAACCAGTTTCTCAATTTTTTGGATTGTTTTTTCTTTGTCGAAAAAAACCGGACTTTCTTGAATAACACAGACTTTTACTTTCATTCTACTTTTTTATTCTGTCATTATTTCCATCAACTTATTTGCAGTAATTTCCCCTTTTTGTTTAATTAATTCCCGGGGCGTGCCATCGCCAATTTCATAGGTTACTGCTTCAGCAGCAAATTCATAAAACAAAAAGCTTGTTGAACTTATTCTTGGCCCGTCGTTAGTATTGGGTCGAATGTTGGGTTCATAACCTTCAATTTCTTGCCCAACTGCATTTATCATTTTTGGCACCAATCCGGGCATGTTCCCTTTTAACTCTGGGTTTATTGTGTAATAAATGTCTTGAAATGTAGAATGAAAATCAACGCCAAAATAGAATTTACCACCTTCGGCAACTTTGGTTTGCATAAAACTGCGTACCAATTGTGTTTCGGGTTGATTAAAATCTTCCCAGTCGCGATTTAAATCAATTCCCCCTGAACCGTGCCTCCAGTGTCCGTTGTCAACTCCATCTGGATTTACAAGGGGAATAACAAAAATATTGTATTCATCTCTGAATTTTTCAGCCAAATCATTTTCAGTGCAAAGTGTTTCAACAAACCATTTCATTGCCAGCCAACCAGTAACTTCGGGCGGGTGCTGCCGCGCCAAAACCATTATCATTTTTTCACTTTCGGTATTCCCAATTTGTAATGATTTAATCGGTCTGCCTTCAAAACTTTTTCCAATTTCAGATAGTGTGACAGAAGGTTTCTCTGCTAATTTTTCTGCCCAACTATTTATATGTTTTGATGTTATTAATTCCTGCGCTGCAATCCACAAAGTGTCAGGATTAATAGTAAGATTCATTGTACAAAATGTGGGATATTCCCCTTTTGCTATGGATGCAGTGTCTGTCTGATAATTAATTGAATCCAGCTTGTTCCAGCTTAATCCGTTGGTACTAAGTTTTGGGTAATAACGGTGAAAAACACCTTCGTTGTATGTAATTTTTAGTTGAATATTTTGCTGCGTTTGCGACCAAATTTTAAAGGCGTACCACGGACTGCTGTTAATGGGTGTATTTTCTGGTGTAATCAAAACAGTTACTTCATTGTTGCCTGTTAAGGTAATTCCATTCAAACGTGCCCCGTCGAATTCGTTAGAACAATAAATTTCATTTCCCACATCAAACGTTTTTTTCAATTGGTATTGAATTGGACGTGTTAATGTACTTACCTTTTTTATAGGTGCTTGTCCTTTCCATTGTGCCTCTATTGGTTTGCACGACCAAATTGCTAAACTTGCTATTGCAAAAAGTAGAATTTTGTTGATTTTCAATTGTATCATATTTAAAAATATAAGTATGTGTTTTGCCTGTAAATCTTTATTCACTCAATAAGGTTGCAATTAACTCCTCAGTTTCTTTTTTGTATTGCAAATAATTATCGCCTGTTCCCGGCCCTGAAAAGCCGGTATGTATTTCTCTGACTTTTCCCGATTTATCGATAAAAATAGCAGTTGGGTAGGAGATTACTTTATTTAGCATTGGCAAAGTTTCGGCTGCCAGTTTTTTATTTGCAGAACCAGCCAAAAGCAATTCGTAGGGAACATTTAAATCTTTACGGAAACGTTCAATTCTTTTCTTGAAATAGTCGAAATCAGTCTTGGTTTCAAAATCTAGCCCAATAATCTCAAATCCCAGAGGCACGTATTTTTTGTGAAGTTCAACCAGATATTTAGTTTCATCCATACAATTCGGGCACCACGTTCCAAATATTTGAACAAGTACAACTTTGTTTTGGTATTTTTCATCTTGTAACGAAACCATTTTTCCATCTTCGTTTGGGAAGGAAAATGTAATTTTCTCATGACCCGGATTTAAGAAAGTTAATGTTTTCATGTCAGCCAATTTTGGTTTATCTGTTTTTTGCGCCACCCATTTTTGACTCCATGTATTTCCCGATTTGAAAACACCTTTTAATTCACCATTACTGTTTTGCGTAGCTTCAAATAAAAACGCGTGTGCTCCATCGAAACACGAGAGTTGCAATTTGTTTCCATTTACAACTCCTTGCAAGTAGCGATAATCACCAGTTTCGGTTTGAAAAGTTCCCGTAATATAATTTCCCTTTTGATCAAAAGTTCCAACTGCCGGGCTCGAATCGTTTTCAGAAATAAAACTTGCCTGCCACTTTCCTGTTAGATTAGTTGTTGCATTTTCCGAAATTTCGAAACGTTGTACAATTCCATATTTTCCAGAAAATGGGATAGCAGATATTGTAGATTTATTGTAGTTGTAATAGTCCCCGGAAATGGAATTCCCATTTATTCTTCCTTTAAATTCAGAACCAAAAACTGGCATTTTAATAAATACTGAGTCGTTTTTATATGCTATTTCTGAGACTGTTATTTTTTCTTCAGCATTGGTAATAATTAGTTTGTGGGCATCCAAAGCTTCAACATTAAAAGGAATAATTTTATTGGCATTTTCCGTGTCGATTTGAAGTTGAAATAGCCAGTTTCCTTTTTTGAGAGTGTTTTCAGTTTTGTTTACATTACAACTATAAATAGCGAATAAAAGAATTGCATAAAGAATGAGTTTTTGCTTCATACTATTAAACTTTATTTTGAGTTAAAACTAATATTTTTTAAAGAGTTATTGAAGTGTGGAAGCAATTACATTCAAAACACTATTTTTGAGAGAATTTTGAAACGAAAATCATGCAAAAAATACACGTTGGATTTTTGGGAGCTGGTGGAATTGCGCAAGCTCATGTTTATTCAATTCAGGCATTAAAATTTTATTACGGCGAAATTCCTGAAATAATTCTGGAATCTGTGGCATCGGCTCGTGAGGAAAGCCGTGAAAGTTTTGCGAAGAAGTTTGGTTTTAAATGTGCCCAAACGGTTAAGGAATTCTCTGCAAACGAAAAAATAGATGCGGTATTTATTTTGGGGCCAAACAAAGTTCATTTCGAACATTTTAAATTGGCACTTCAAATGCCAAACGTTAAATATATTTATTTAGAAAAACCAGTTTGTTCGTCTCAAAAGGAAGAGGAGGCGATGAAAGAGTTGCTTAAAAATGCTGATTCATCAATAAAGATTCAAGTTGGATTTCAGTATTTGCAAACTTCATCCGTGAGGGAGGCATTGAATTTTTGGAAGTCTGGTGAATTAGGAAAACCCATTCATTTTGATTTAAAATATTATCATGGTGATTATTTGCAGGAATCCTATCGCGAAAAGCGTGTAACTCGTTTAACACCAGCACCCGATGGCGGTGCAATGGCTGATTTAGGTTCGCATGGAATAAGTTTATTGATGGCTTTTATGGGCGAAAAATTGCAAATAACAAGCGCATTGCAGGGTGGAAATTTTCAAGGTGTTCCATCCGGATCTGATTTATTTAGTTCTTTAGCTTTAATTGAGCCTGAAACGGGGGCAGTTGGAAATATGTCGGCAAGTAGAATTAGTTCGGGAACGGGAGATTTGGTGTATCTGGAAATTTACGCAGAAAAAGGTGCTATTCGTTACTCCTCGCAAAATTCAGAATATTTTGAATATTATTTGGAAGGTTCAAATCAATGGATAAAACAGATGGTTGGAAGTAATTACAAACCGGTTACCAGTTTTCCGTCGGGGCATGTTCCGCCCGGTTGGTTGCGTTCCATGGTCCATGCGCATTATCGGTTTTTTACCGGTGACGATAAACAATCATTCAATACCGATTTAAATCATGGATTGGCAGTACAGCGAATTGTACGTGAAACGGCTGATCATTTATTAATATTAGAAAAAAATATCAAAATGGCTAAAAGAAGTAGTGGGGTTTTACTTCATATTTCATCGCTCCCGGGAAACGAAGGAATTGGAACATTGGGGGAAAGTGCTTTTCGGTTTGTTGATTTTTTGGCTGAAAATAACCAGAAATTGTGGCAAATTTTACCGCTTGGGCCGGTGGGGTTCGGAAACTCGCCATACCAATGTTACTCGGCATTTGCTGGCAACCCACTTTTTATTGACCTCAATTTACTGGTAAATGACCTGCTTTTACAAGACCATGATCTGAGAAACAAACCAAAATTTTCTTCCCGGCGAGCTGATTTTCAGAAAATAGGAAAATGGAAAAACCCCTTGTTAAGAAGAGCTTTTAAAAATTTCGCAAGCAAAAGCCAGGACGGATTAAATGTTAATTACAGTTCCTTTTTAGAAAAAAATGAGTGGTGGCTAAATGATTACGCGCTTTTTATGGCTGCCAAAAAATACTTTAAAAATAAAGTTTGGAATGATTGGGACGATGAAATAAAACGAAGGTTAGAAAAATCGCTAAAAAAATTACGCGTTGAACTTGCTGGTGAGATAGAATATCAAAAGTTTTTGCAGTTTTTGTTTTTCAAACAGTGGTTTCAGCTAAAAGAATATGCCAATTTAAAAGGGGTTAAAATTATTGGAGATGTCCCATTGTATGTTTCAACCGATAGTGTTGATGTTTGGGCTAATACCGATATTTATCAATTAGATAAAAACCTGAAACCAACCCAGGTTGGGGGAGTGCCACCTGATTATTTTAGTGAAACAGGTCAATTATGGGGAAACCCTGTTTTTAACTGGCAGCGTTTAAAAGAACGCGATTTTGACTGGTGGATTGCAAGGTTATATTTTAACCAGAATATGTTTGATTTGGTCCGTATCGACCATTTCAGGGGCTTGGAGTCGTTTTGGTCGGTGCCGGCAAATGAAAAAACAGCCATAAATGGTGAATGGATTCCTGCTGGTGGCAATGAATTAATGGCAAAATTTAAGGAACAGGCTGGTGGTTTGTCGTTTATCGCGGAAGATTTAGGAGTAATTACACCTGAAGTTGAAAAATTGCGGGACGATTTTAAATTACCCGGTATGAAAGTACTACAGTTTGCTTTTTCTTCAGATAAAACTAACGAAAACCTGCCGCACAATTATGGTAATAATTTTGTTGTTTTTACAGGTACCCACGACAATAATACAACACTTGGCTGGCTGCGTTCGGTAAAAGGTGAAGAAAAGAAGCTGGTCAATATTTATTTGGGAAGGAGAAAAAAACAAGCCTTGAAAAAATCGATTGAAATGGCCTGGTCGTCTTCGGCAAAAATGGCAGTTATACCATTACAGGATTTACTCGGGTTTGGATCAAAAGCGCGGATGAATACTCCGGGGATTTCGTCGGGGAATTGGGGATGGCGTTTTCAATGGGGACAGCTAAAACAAAAACACTCAAAATTCCTTAAAGAAATTACAAATAAGTATAACCGGTAATTTTATCGCAAAATAGTATTGCAAAACGTTTGTGAATTTTGACGCCCTTCAATAAAGATTTTATTTATTATCACAGATTTCCGGTTAAAACTAGAGATTACTTCGCTTTGTCGCCAACGATGTGACAATGTAAGATATTGTTTCATAATGAATTACCAAATCTCAATAATTGTATTTTGGGGTTTCTGTTGTTGGCAAAGAGTGAAGCAAACTATTTCAACATCTTCAAATTTACCGGATAGTAGTAATTAACTATTTTGGATTTAGATTTTTATGAAGACTTGTAATACCAATTGTACTTTGAAATGCCGTATGGCAATTTCGAAGTTTATAATGGTTAATGCCGATACTACAACAAAGGAGTATGCTGAGTAAAACGAAAGTATGCGACATTTGATTGTTAAATCGGTATAATTGATTTTTGTGATTTTGTCGTTCAGTTTTCTGAGAATGTTTGACATTAGTACCAAATAAAAAACACCGTAAAATTTGATTTACAGTGTTTTATGTTTTTATCGGTGATCCCACCGGGATTCGAACCCAGATCATAAGAACCGGAATCTTACATTCTATCCATTGAACTATGGGACCAGTATCTTGATGTGCTGTAAAAATAGCAAAAATCCTTTTTAAACTACAATCATTTATTTCCTGTAATTCAAAAATCTAAACCGGAATAAATGAAAAATTGTTGATTTCACAAACGAAAAAATCTTTTATGATATTTTTAATGGATTATCTACTTTGGTTTTTAACAGGGCAATTTCCAAAACATCCATAATGGTTTTTACAAAATGGAATTTCAACCCTTTTAAATAGATTTCCTTTATTTCTTCCAGGTTCTTTTTATTTTGTTCAGAAAGGATTATTTCAGTAATCCCGGCACGTTTGGCAGCCAATATTTTTTCTTTGATGCCTCCTACCGGAAGCACTTTTCCACGCAATGTAATTTCTCCTGTCATGGCCATGTTTTTCTTTACTTTTCGTTGTGTGAAAGCCGATGCCAGTGATGTCACCATTGTAACACCCGCCGAAGGCCCGTCTTTTGGGATTGCTCCTTCCGGCACATGCACGTGTACATTCCAGTTACTAAAAACTTCCGGTTTTAGTTGTAATTCATCGGCATGAGATTTTAAGTATTCATGTGCCAGCATTGCCGATTCTTTCATTACATCGCCCAGGTTTCCGGTTAATGTTAAACCGCCTTTTCCTTTGCTGAGGCTGGTTTCAACGTAAAGGATTTCACCGCCAACTGCTGTCCACGCAAGTCCCGTAACTACTCCTGCAAAATCGTTTCCCTGGTATTTTTCTTTTGAATATTCGGTTACCCCGAGGTATTCGCGGATATCGGTTTTTGCCAGTTTTTTATTGTATTTTTCTTCAAAAGCAATTTTTTTGGCGATACGCCTGATAACCTTGGCAATTTTTTTATCCAGTTCGCGAACTCCCGATTCGCGTGTGTAACCGTCGATAATAATTTCAATCACCTCTTTTGGGAATGTCACGTCGCCTTTTTTTAGCCCGTGGTTTTTTATTTGTTTAGGAATCAGGTGACGTTTGGCAATTTCTATTTTTTCTTCCACCAGGTAACCACTAACCTCAATCATTTCGAGGCGGTCGCGGAGTGGGGGGGCGATTGTGCTCAAAGTATTGGCAGTAGCAATAAACATAACTTTCGACAGGTCGTAATCTACTTCAACATAATTGTCGTGAAATTCGGAGTTTTGTTCCGGGTCGAGTACTTCGAGCAATGCCGAAGCAGGATCGCCATGGAAATTTTTTGACACTTTGTCTATTTCGTCAAGAATAAATACAGGGTTTGCCGATTTTGACTTTTTAATATTTTGAATAATCCGGCCCGGCATTGCACCAATGTATGTTTTTCGGTGCCCACGGATTTCCGATTCGTCGTGCAGGCCGCCTAAACTCATACGTGCATAATTCCTGTCGAGTGCGCGGGCAACCGATTTTCCCAACGATGTTTTTCCAACTCCGGGAGGGCCATACAAACAAAGAATTGGCGATTTCATGTCGTTTTTCAGTTTCAAAACAGCCAGGTGTTCAAGTATCCTTTCTTTTACTTTTTCCAGTCCGTAATGGTCTTCATCTAAAACTTTGCTGGCATTTTTTAGGTCGAAGTTATCGTTGGTATATTCGTTCCAGGGCAATTCGAGCAAGGTCTGGCAATAGGTGAATTGTACCGAATATTCGCCGGCTGCCGGATTTAACCGTGCCAGTTTCTCAACTTCTTTTTCAAAAAATTTGGCAACCTCTTCAGTCCATTTTTTTGTTTTGGCCTTTTCTTTTAAATCTTTAATTTCCTGTTCTACCGGATTTCCACCAAGTTCATCCTGTATGGTTTTCATGTGCTGGTTTAACATGAATTCGCGTTGTTGCTTGTCCATGTCGGTTTTTACCTTTTTCTGGATGTCATTTTTCAGCTCCAGCATTTGCACTTCTTTTACCAGAAAACTAATGGCTTGTATTCCGCGGTCTTTTATATTTTCAATTTCCAGCAGGTTTTGTTTATCTAAAACATTAATATCGGTATTTGAACAGATAAAATTGATTAGGAAAGTTGAATTTTCTATATTTTTTACAGCGAATGTTGCTTCAGGTGGGACATTAGCCGAGAATTGCGCGATTTTTATTGAGAGGTCTTTTAGAGAGCCAATAATAGCATCAAATTCGTTGTCGTTATTGGGGAGGACATCGTTCAGTGCTTCAACTTTAGCTTTAAAATAAGGATCTTCTGAAATAAATTCATTGATTGAATAACGTCTTTTTCCCTGTATAATTACCGATGTAGAACCATCGGGCATTTCAAGTATTTTTAGTATTTCGGCCACGGTGCCCACCGAATATAAATCGGTGGTTTTAGGTTTGTCGATTGTGTAGTCTTTTTGTGCAATGGTCCCCAGTAACCTGCTGCCCTGATAAACATCTTTAATAAGCTTCAAAGATTTTTCGCGCCCAACTGTTATGGGCAAAACTACTCCCGGGAATAGTACTGTATTTCGCAGTGGTAGAATTGGCAATACATCGGGCACTTCGATGTTTTTTAATTCGCGGTCATCACCGTCGGCGATAATCGGTAGAAATTCCGATTCACCATCCATCATTCCTGAAACAATAATATTTTGTAGTCCTGTATTTTTAATTTTCCCCATTTTATTCAAATTAGTGACATACTGTCGGAGTTATAAGCGATAATTTAGTATGGAAGCTGGTTTGCAATTGCTATGCCATAAGAAGAAAAGTATTAAACAAGCAATTTGTTCAGCAGGTTATTTTAAATCACCGACAAAATTGCACACTGGCGCAAAAAAAAAGCTCCTAACCTGGAGCCTTTTTATATTTGTTGCAAATAATTTTACTTTTTCCTGCCTTCCATGTGTTTTCCGTAACGGCTCATAAATTTATCCACACGCCCTGCGGTGTCAACCAATTTAACTTTACCAGTGTAAAACGGATGCGAGGTATTAGAAATCTCGAGTTTGTACAAGGGGTATTCAACGCCCTCAACTACTTCTGTTTCCCTGCTATTAACGGTAGATTTAGTTAAAAAAACATGTCCGTTCGACATATCTTTGAAGGCGACAATTCTGTATTCTTTTGGATGTATTCCTTTTCTCATTTCACTATTTTTTTATTCTGAATGGTTACATTTAA
Organism: Prolixibacteraceae bacterium; assembly: GCA_018648265.1. Lineage (GTDB taxonomy): Bacteria > Bacteroidota > Bacteroidia > Bacteroidales > Prolixibacteraceae > Draconibacterium. The sequence continues at coordinate 25,859 of JABGRN010000038.1, forward strand.
AAACTGTAATCCATACTTACATTATTGATACTAACCTATTTTTGGGCTGCAAAGATAAATATAGTTCGCTATAATCCAAAACCGAATCCTTTTTTTATTGACAAAAAGGTGCTTTTTATTTGATAGCTTCGTCACCAATTATTGGCGCCCTGGTATAAGGTTTATTGCGGTCGAACAAATATCTCATTGTGTAATGTGTTTTAGCTTTTTTCCCTCCGGTAGCCTCGTACATGGCTATAATTTTCGGGTTGAAATCGCCTGCCCACGAAAGTTCAACCTCTGTATATTGAGGTTTCTTTTTCATTAATTTTTCCTGATGCCAGAAAATACCGGATTCAATTCCCGACCGTTGGAATTTTGGATCGATGCCCATAATTAAAATACGGGTTCGGTTTATTAATTTTGTTTTTTTGTAATACAGAAATTTCAGGATACTTAATAAATTTAATTTGCCGTTTAATTTTTGTAAAATCTGGTTTAAATCAGGAATCATTCCAAAAAGCGCAATGGGTTTATCGTTGTAGTAGGCAAACCAAACCATCTCCGGGTCGAGGATAGCTTTCGAATTATTAATAAAATCATGGATTTCATCGGGGTCGAGTGGTTTGTAATGTTCGTGTGATGCCCAGGCGGAATCGTAAACAGTGCAAAAATCTTTTACATATTTATCGATTTCTTTAAAATTGATATGTTTAAAAGTGTACTGGGGTTTTTGCGCAATCCAGCTTGCAATTTTCCAAAATCTCGAGGGAAATGGAACAGTATAATCAATGTGGTAACTGTATTGTTCGAAATAAACTTCGAAACCAAAATTGCGGAATAACTTTTCGTAGTAGTTGGGATTGTAAGGCATACCGTACGCTTGTGGCATAAAACCATCGCTTAGCAGTCCCCAGTTTAAATAATTCTCGCCAAAATTAATTGGGCCGTCCATGGCTTCCATCCCGTTTTTTTTGTTCCATTGTATAGCAGCAGCGAACAACATGTTTGCAGCTTCCTGGTTGTCAGTGCATTCAAAAAAACCACATCCACCTGTTGCTTGTTCGTATGTATTTGATGTATTAAAATTGATAAAAGCAGCAATTCGGCCAATTAGTTTTTGGTTTTCGTCAATCAGGATCCAGCGAATGGCTTTGCCATTTTTGAATATTTTATTTCTCCCCGGAGTAAAAGTGTCTTCAACCATTTTTTCGAGGGGGCATGCCCAGTTTGGGTCGTTTTTATAAATCAAGTGGGGAACCTGGTGGAATTGTTTCCGTATTTTTTTATTGTTTACCTCAATTAATTGCATAATTTTATTTATGACATTGTTTGGCAAATATAATAATTGCTGCAATTAATATTTAATAATCGGTATGCTGAAAAATACTTTTTTGAGACGAAAAGATATTTCTAAGTTTAAGGCCACTCCGAAAAGTGGTTTTTCATCATTGCGAACGAAGTGAAGCAATCTCAACAAACACATTTACAGCGATATAAAATTGCTTCGTGCCTCGCAATGATGGACATTTTAACTTTTCGGAGTAGGCTCAAGTTTAAATGATTTTATTTTGGTTTGAAGGCCTTTGTAACAAATCAATTGCCTATTTCCAACTTTTTAATTCCTGCTTGCCAGTTTTGACAACAAACGTAAAATTTCGAGGTATAACCAAATTAAAGTTACCATTAAACCAAAAGCTCCGTACCATTCCATATATTTTGGTGCTCCGGATTTGGCAGCCCTTTCGATAAATGAAAAATCAAGAACTAAATTTAATGCTGCAATCGCAACAATAACCAAACTAAAACCAATGCTGAAATTACTGTTTCCGTGAAGGAAAGAAAGCTCTGCACCAAAAAAGCCGGCAATAAAACTAATCAGGTAAATCATTGCAATTCCGGCAGTGGCAGCAAAAACCCCCATCATAAATTTACGGGTTACTTTTATTATGCCCGAACGATAAAGAAAAAGCATAGTTGCAAACACAGCAAGTGTTAAAGCAACCGCCCGCATTACTATTCCACTGTACATCGATTCGAAAATAGCTGATAAACCGCCTAATAAAAGTCCTTGGAAGACTGCATAAACAGGTGCCGAAACACCAGAATGTTGAGGGCGGAAAACCGTTACCAAAACAGTAATAAAACCTCCAATACCACCAACAATTAACCACGGAATTACAGCCGAAAAACCTGCATTAGGATCTATGGCAATAGCATTAAAAAATTTGTTCCATGTAAAAAGCGCTGCTGCAATTACCAGCAATAACATCAGTGCTGTTTTATTGATTGTCCCGTTAATTGTCATTACTTCCGAGGCCGAAGAATACCCTTTGCTAAAAACGCCTTCTTTAAAAACGGGGTTCGATGTTTTTGTGAGATTCATCATAAAAATAATTTTTAATATTATTGTTGAAAATTTTGAAACATTGTTTGGCGAATTAAACAAAAAATCTGCCATTAAAGTTTACATGACAGCTTAGCAGAAATATTGCTGAAGGCTTGGCGGAAATTTAAAATTAGAACGACAGGGCTTAAAATTCCGATTGGATATAAAAAACCTTGTTAAATTTAATAGGCGAAGTGACCGGATTGCCTGTTAACCCGATTAAAAACTTTACTTTGCGCCCTCAAAAAACATCAAATGGGGAAAAGAATCATTAATAGTTACGAAGAGTTTGAAGCACTTTTAGGAGTGGAAATAGGAACTTCGGAATGGGTACAAATAACACAGGATCAAATTAATGAATTTGCCGATGCAACACTCGATCACCAATGGATTCATACCGATCCGGATCGGGCGGCTAAAGAATCTCCTTTTAAAACAACAATTGCACACGGCTATCTTTCTGTATCGATGCTTACTTATTTGTGGTATTCGATTGTGGATGTACGTAACGTAAAAATGATTGTAAATTATGGCATTGAAAAGTTGCGATTTCAGCAGCCAGTAATGGTTAACGACAAAATCAGGTCGAAAGTTTCGTTGCACAATATTAAAAATTTAAGGGGTATCGCAAAAATCCAAGTGAAAATTGTGGTTGAAATCGAAGGTCAGAAAAAACCGGCTTACGATGCGCTGGTAACTTTCCTGTATCATTTCGAATAATCAATATTATCCGATACTCCGGGTTGGAAATTTAACTGAGTTTTTCAAGTAATCCCTGGCAAGAGTCTTCCAGTAAATCGAGTACCAGTTCAAAGCCCTCTTCACCACCGTAATACGGATCTGGTATTTCGGAGTAACTCCATTCTTTGCTGAAATCGGTCATTTTTTTTATTTTATCAAGATCTTCCTGATTTTTGGCCATGTTTTTAAGCGTCCCAATATTTTCATTGTCCATTCCAATAATTATGTCGAAATGTTCAAAATCAATATCGGGATTAAATTTGCGGGAAATACTGGTTAAATTATAATCGCGTTTTACGGCATGTAACTTCATTCGTTTATCGGCCGGCTCCCCAACATGATAAGCTAAAGTTCCTGCAGAATCAATTTCAAAAGCCTGGCTCAGCCCTTTACTTTTTACTATTTCGCTAAAAACTGCTTCTGCACTGGGAGAGCGGCAAATATTGCCCATACATACAAACAGGATATTTTTCTTTTCCATTTTTTACTCTTTGTTATTCCAAATTTCGTACGATTTTATTGCTTGTAAAAGCAACATTTCGTAACCGTTTTTTATGGCTACCCCTTTTTCTTTTCCTTTCTTTAAAAACATACTTACTTCGGGATTATAAACCAGATCGAACAATAAATGTTTTTCGGTAATAAATTGGTAAGGAATTGGTGCGAAAGCATCAGTTTTTGGGTACGTTCCAAGTGGGGTGGCATTGATTATTAAAAGCCTCTCAGCCATCATTTTTTTATCAATCTCATCGTAACGGATTTCGTTTGTTTTTAACTCCTCAATTGAAGCAGATATGAAATCGATACCCAGCTTTTTTAATACATATTTTAAAGCTTTCGATGCGCCTCCTGTTCCTAAAATCAATGCTTTTTTATGATGTGTTTTTAGCAGAGGTTTTAGCGATGTTTCAAATCCAAAAGTATCGGTATTAAATCCTTTTAAATGAACACCCAAATTAGTACGGCTAATTTTAATGGTGTTAACTGCGCCAATTTCTTTAGCCGAATCGTTTAGTTCGTCCAAATATGGAATTACCTGTTCTTTATAAGGAATGGTAACATTCAATCCTATAATTTCGGGATTGTTTTTAACTATTTCAGGAAATTTATTTATATTATCGATTTCAAAATTCTGATAAGAAGATTCAATATTTTCTGTTTCAAATTTTTCGGTGAAATACCGTTTTGAAAAAGAGTGTGTAAGTGGATACCCTAATAAACCGTATTTTTTCATTTGCCTGATTTTTTTGTCAATCCTTCGATTATAAAAATTAACGAGAACCCTAAAATTGCCAAAAGTATTGCCCCGAAAAGAAAATTCTCGTTTCCGGTAATTTGCTCAAAAGTGGATGGCAGAATATTTATTTCCGATAGTGGTTTTACTTCACCGTGACGGTCAATCATTGTTTCTGTTACCTCTTTCCACGGCCAAACTTTGTTTAGAGAACCTATCATAAATCCTGCAAGAACAGCAATTGTTTGATTGTGGAATTTTTTTAGTAACCACGATAAAACATTCGAAAAAGCAATAATTCCGATTGCCGCACCCACAAGGAAAGTAAGTATTACGGCAATTTCAAGGTTACCAACTGCTTCGAGAATAAATTTATACATGCCCAATAAAACAAGGATAAAACTTCCAGAAATCCCGGGTAAAATCATGGCACAAATAGCAATTGAACCCGCCAGGAAAATAAACCACCATGAAGTATTGGCTTCGGCAGGCGAAATTACGGTAATAAAATAAGCTACAATAATTCCTGTAATCCCGGATACAATTGTGGCGAGATTCCAATTTTTTATAGAACGCGCAACGTAAATTGCCGATGCAATAATTAGCCCGAAAAAGAACGCCCAAACTAAAATGGGGTAGTGGTCGAGCAAATATTTTAAACCTTTCGCCAACGAAAAAACACTGATTCCAATTCCCAGTAAAACACTGATTAAAAACGTTCCGTTAATTGCATTCCAAAAAGATGCAAATTTTCCGGTAAAAAAAAGTTTGGCCGCGACGAGGTTTATCGATTTAATGGAATTGATCAACTCTTCGTAAATGCCTGTAATAAAAGCAATGGTTCCGCCAGAAACTCCCGGGATTACGTCGGCTGCCCCCATCCCCATTCCTTTTAAAATCAAAATAAGGTAATCTTTTACTGTTCTGTTCATTTTAAAATTGTTGAAGATTCATCATTGAATATTGGATATTAATATAATAATATCGCATATTCAATAACCGATATTTTTTTTAAAACTGCCTGCCAAAATAATAAAAAGAAATGGTAATTAACGCCGATATTAGAATTACAAATTGGAGTTTTGAATTTCAGTAATTGTTTTGGTAGAATTTGTAAGATGTTAATATTAATACCTTACTCCAGGTTATTTTTCTTTTTGAAATTATCCACGAGCTTTTTTAACTTTCTGTTTTTTGCTGATTTAGGATAAATATCGTATAAAAAATTTATAAAGATAAATTCCTGTTCCATTGCAATAGCCAGCATTTTAAAAGCTTCGGGCTCGTTTTTTGTTTCCAGGAAAAGACTAACCAAACGGTATTTTAGAAGTACGTCGTCGTACTTTTTAATAGCCTTTTTTAATATGACGATACCATTTTGTGACTCTCCTGATTTTAAAAGAACATCTACCAGTGTTAACCATATTTCGCTGTTTTCAGGTTCAAGCCGGGAAGCTTTTTTCAAAGCTTTTACTGCTTTTTCCTGAAGGTTAAAATCGCTGTAAACCTTGCCTAAAGTAAGCCAGTATTCAGAATTGGTGTTATCTATTTTTATGGCTTTTTTTATAAAAACTATACTTTCGGCGAATTTCTTTTCAACCCACATAATCAGTCCCAAACCAAACCAGGCGGTGTCGTTTTCTTTGTTCAGCTTAATTGCTTTTTGATAAGACTGTTCCGATTTGTGGTAGTTTTCGAGGTTGAGGTAGCATTCGCCAATGTAACACATTGCATCGTCATTTTCCGGTTCAAGTTTGAGGAATTCATTGTATTTCTTAATGGCTTCCTTAAAATTGCCCGCGTTGGCGTTGGCGTTGGCAATGTTAAATAACGACTGGTGAAATTCCTCATTCAGTGTTAGCGCAAATTCATAAGCTTCAATAGCTTTGTCATGTTTCCCCGCTTTGTTTTGTGTTATTCCCAGGTTAAACCATGTGGTATAGTTAAACGGATCGATGTCTAAGTACTTATTGTAATATTTTATACTTTTCTCGTAATCGCCTTGTTGGTCGCAGAAAAATCCCAGTTCGTAAAGTGCCATTTCGTTTTTCGGGTTGGCTTTTACTGCATTTTCGAAATAAGCGATTGCTTTTTGTATTTCGCCAGCTTGCACGTACGATGAACCTACATGAAACAGTATATCGTCTAGTTCGTTTCCGGCTGTTTTTATAGCTTGTCTGAATGCTGTATCAGCTTTTTTTTCATCTCCCAAAACCAGCCAGGCCGATCCTTTTATTAAATATACATCGGGATTATGTGCATCTACTTTTTCAACAAAATTCAGGTATTTTATGACTTGTTCAAATTTGCCTTTGTTGAGTAAAACCTGCGCATATTTTAAATGTAAGGCCACAGCGTTAGGGTGAATTAGAATGCCTTGTTTTGCAGCAATTTCCGATGAATTAATATCTCCTTCTTCCAGTAAATGCTCAACAATTCCTTCAAACTCAGAAACATCGAAGTATTTTTTTCTTCCCGAAATCAGCGAACGCTTGAACCGCCCCAAAGCTTCACTAATACCCTCTTCATTAAAATTATTTCTATCTTCCTTGTTCATTGGTTATAAAAAAATGAATCTGCGAAATTAGTAATTCATCCGAAATAATAAAATGCAAATTACAGGTGCTGATCCCGTAACAAATCGTTAACTGTTTTTACCGGATTAAATGTCTCGATGGGCACTTCCACAAAAAGGGTGTTCCAGTTGCTCATGGCGCCGTTCCATAATCCGGGTAATTCTTGTGCTTTTAACTCTCTTCCATCTTTCGATTTTTTTGAAATAAAACCGGTTTTAGGATCTGTAAATTCGAGAAGGTTGTACTTTTCTCCCTTATAATTTTTAAGTGCACAAACCAAATCTACCGGATTAAAATGAGTAGCGTGTTTCGCAATAGTTTGTTGTTGAACACTTTCAGAATCAATTTGCGAACTTTCTACTACCTGCAACGAAATTGTCCCATCAGTATTTTTTGCCCAAAACGGACCTCCTCCGGGTTCACCTTCGTTTTTTACCATTCCGCAAATACGAAGCGGACGGTTGTATTTTTCTTTTAAATAGTGGCACAATTCTTCTTTTTCGGTGTAATACTGGTTGACCGCTGGTTTTGTGTTCAGACTGTTTTCCAGGAAATTGGCGGCTTCTGCCAAAAATCCGCTATCAAGCGCAACCGGGTGTTTCTCGTTTAGTTCTTTTTGATAGATGAATAATTTTTCCTGATACTTTAACAGAACTCCTGCCAGGGCTTTTTTGTATTCAACCGTGGCTTGCTTTAATTTGTCGGGAACCACATTATCGATATTTTTAATGAAAACGACGTCGGCATTTAAGTCGTTCAGGTTTTCAATTAACGAGCCATGTCCTCCCGGGCGAAAAAGCAACCTGCCGTCGAGTTCGCGAAAGGGTTCGTTTTTTAAGTCAACAGCAATGGTATCAGTCGAAGGTTTTTGCTGGCTGAATGACACTTCGAAACTCACGTTTAAATCTTTCTCGTATTTTTCTTTTATTTCATTCAGAAGATTTTCAAATACCGGCTGGTGGTCGGGTGATACAGTAAAATGTAATTGCACAACACCCTGGTTGTCTTTTGAATATTCAGCACCTTCAACCAAATGTTCTTCAAAAGGAGTCCGTTCACCGGTTTTATACCGATGAAACTTTAAAAGTCCTTTTGGAAGCGAGCCATAATTTAATCCTTTTTCGTTTAATAAATAATCAACGCGGTTTTTACAATTTTCTTCAACTTTTTCTTTTTGGATTGAATTCTTTAAATCGTTATAAAATGCGAAGTTTTCTATTTGATCAATAAATTGTTTAACAACTTTATCGTTTATTAATTCTTCTTCCGGAGAATCTGATTTCTTACACTCTTCCAATGCTTCAAAAAGTGCTTTGAACATTCGGCTGGCAGCACCTGATGCAGGGACAAATTTAAGTGGTTTAATTCCGTCGGCGACTTTTTTGTCGTACAGGGCGCAACTTTTTTCAAGGGCTTTTTCATCGAGTTTTATAATCCCGTCCCCGATAGAAGCAGCTTCTTCAATTTGTAAAAAGGGGAATCCTTTTTTGAAGTTTTCAATTCGGTTTAATACGGTTTGCAGCTCGCTGCCGCGGTTTTTTATTTGTAATTCGTCTTTTTCGGAGAACATAAATTGTGCTATTTTATTGTATTCTAAAAGTAGGAATAAGATTTATTAAATGAAACGCACAACTCTTTATAAAGATTAAAGTTTTCAATATTTTTTTAACATGATTATTGTAACTGCTGTGGCTTCTGATTTTTCAGTATTTTTGACCCTTTAATTTGTTATTAAATGGTACAGCAAAATTTTTTGTGGGGACACGAAAAAAGATATAACGATTTCCCAAGCTATTTCAAAAAGAAATTTGCCGAACGTGTTCAAAAGGTTTCAATTGATGCTGGTTTTACCTGCCCCAACCGCGATGGAACAAAAGGAAAAGGTGGGTGTACCTACTGCAATAACAAAACTTTTAAACCCACTTATTGTAATCTCGAAAATAGTGTGACCAGCCAGATTCAGCAGGGTGTCGATTTTTTTGCAAAAAAATATCACGCCATGAAATTTCTGGCTTATTTCCAGGCTTTTACTAATACTTATGCACCACTCGAAAACCTGAAATTATTGTATGAAGAAGCTTTGCGGCATCCAAAAATTGTTGGTTTGGTAATATCCACACGGCCAGATTCTGTTGATGAAAAATTACTTGACTACCTGGCTGAACTCAGTAAAAAAGTTTACGTGATGGTGGAATTTGGATTGGAATCGCATCTCGATAAAACACTCAAATCAATTAATCGCGGGCACACATTTGCCGATTCGGTGTGGGCATTGGAGCAAACCGCCAAACGAGGGATTAATAATTGTGCCCATTTAATTGTTGGGCTTTCGGGAGAAACCCGGAACGATTGGCTGGAACAGGCAAAAGTAATTTCGCAACTACCGGTGAAAAACCTGAAGTTGCACCAATTGCAAATTCATAAAGAAACAGTTTTGGAACAACAGTATTGGGGAAATCCGGCGATGTTTAACATCTTTTCTGCCGAAGAATATATTGAACTGGTTGTTGATTATCTTGAATTCCTGAACCCTAAAATTATTGTAGAGCGGTTTATTAGTCAGGCACCACCTGAAATGCTTGTTGCACCAAAATGGGGTTTAAAAAACTTTGAATTTGTTGCAAAAGTAGAAAAACGTCTCGCCGAAAGAAATACCTGGCAAGGTCGGTTGTTTCAATCTTAGAAATTGCTTGCTTTTTGGGAAGACTTATAATATCGATTATACCTTTTTTAAGAAATTAAAGCATATTTATTTCTCCATAAAATCACCTGATTTGCTTGTGGTCAAATACCTGTATTTGTGAACTTGAATTGAATGATGAACACCGATTAACGTATGCTGATTTGTAATTTAATCCGAAAACTTCGGTATTCTAAAATCGATAATCGGTGTTCGATATTAAAATGCGAAATGATTAGTAGCCCCTTTTTATAGGCAATACAAAGCCATCTTCTCAGAAAGTGATTTTTACTTAACCGGGCAGTGTATAATGAATCCCCGCGCCTGGCCCAATTGGTATTCCTAAAAGCAGCCATACCACTAAAAGTATAATCCATAAAATCAGGAAAACAAATGAATATGGAATCATGGTTGCAATAATAGTTCCGATACCAACTTTTGGATTGTATTTTTGGAAGTAAGCAATTATAAGTGCAAAGAAACTCATCATTGGAGAAATCACGTTTGTAACGCTGTCGCCTATCCGATAAACTACTTGTGATAATTCCGGCGAATATCCCATGATCATAAACATTGGAATAAAAATAGGTGCAAGAATTGCCCATTTCGCCGAGGCGCTTCCCATAAGCATATTAATTGCGGCAGAAAGCAGGATGAAAAGAATCAACATTGGAATGAGGCCGATGTCAGCAGACATAAGAAATCCTGCCCCTTTAACTGCCATAATTATACCAAGATTGCTCCATTTAAAATACGCTACAAACTGTGCTGCAAAAAATACCAGGACGAGGTATGTAGAAAGTGTTTTCATGGAAATGGCCATGCCTTTCATAACATCTGCATCATTTTTATAGGCTCCGGTTGAGAATCCGTAAGCCAGTCCCATTGCACCCGCAGTAATAAATAACATTGCAACCACTCCTTTAATTAAAGGCGAAGTAAGTAATGCCCCGTCAGTTCCGCGGAAGAAACCATCTGAAGGAATGATCCCGATTAAACTAATGATTATTATTGCCAGCATCGATAAGGATGCCATTAACAATCCTTTTTTCTCTTTTTTTGAAAGTTTATCGAATGACCTGTCTTTTTCTTCAACTTCGCCGGTAAATTTGCCCAGCCGTGGTTCAACAATTTTTTCAGTCACTAATGTTCCCGCAATAGCAATAACAAAAGTAGATGCCACCATAAAGTAATAATTCGCCGTTGGATTTACTGAATACGACGGATCCAGGATTTGGGCAGCTTCCTGAGACAATCCTGCAAGCAATGGGTCGATGGTACCTAATATTAAGTTTGCACTAAAACCGCCCGAAACACCGGCAAAAGCTGCGGCCATTCCGGCAATTGGATGTCTTCCAACCGCTAAAAAAATAACACCGGCAAGCGGGATTAATAAAACATATCCAATGTCTGATGCAAAATTTGAAAGTATCCCTGTAAAAACAACAACAAATGTTAGAATAAGACGGGGTGAGTTTAATACCAGTAAACGAATACCAGCATTTATTAATCCGCTTTGTTCGGCAATACCAATACCAAGCATGGCTACCATTACAATACCGAGGGGTGCAAATCCGGTGAAATTATTCACCATTTCGAGCATTATCCTGTGAATGCCGTCGTGAGATAAAAGATTGACAGGCCTAACAATTTCTTTAGTTCCCGGATGAATAACTTCCCAGCCTAAAAAATATCCAACAGCTGATAATATCAAGGCCGCCAAAGCAAAAAGAGCAAATAAGGTGGCCGGATGTGGTAAAGCATTACCAGCTCTTTCCGTCCAATTTAACATTCGTTGAAATAGCCCGGTCCTTTTCTTTGATTTGCTCATTAAAATATGGATTTACTGATGTAATATGGGGCGCAAAAATATTAAAAATTTTCAAACTCCGAAGAGAATTTGTATTGATCGTAAGGATTGGATTTGTTAAAAATTATTCTGAATTTCAGATTGTAATATCTTGTATTATTGTAAATTGAATTTATTTATTTGAATAATAAGCCGGTACCGCCAAAAGTTTAAATTGCCTGTAATTTGGTTCCCAAAAAATACAAAGTCTATGTTTATTTCGAAAACATCTTGTTTTTTCTGAGATGTTATTTTAATGTTTCTGTGTCCGGTCGTCGATAACTACCAAGCGGTATTTTTTGCCGTTCATAACCACCCGGTGTGTATCGATGTGGAGGTGTTTTGTAACTACCTGGTTACGTATTACAAATTCGCGGATTAATGTTAATTCCGAAAGGTTTGAGCCGGAAAGCAGTTCACGCATTTGACATCTTTTGCAAAAATTATCATCGCGGGTAATTACTTTTCCACGACGTGTACAACCCATTATTTCGCAAAACTCGTGTCCTAAAATATCGCCTTTGTCACTTTCAGTTAAATTCTGAAACGATTTGTTAAAATACTTTACTTTGAAATCGTGACCGGTTAAAAAAATAGCTTGCGGATGATGTTCAATCAATTGGTTTACCAGATCGTTGGCCTCTTCAATTCGTACAAACTCGAGTTGCATGGAAATGATTTTTAATGTGTTAAAACTTTTTTCTGCATCAATGAATAATCAAAAACTGATTAATTTTTGGCTGTCGGAAAGTAACAATAAAAAGTAAAACATTCAGTGGAATTATTCTTAATTATGAAAAAAATTATCCGCTAGAAAAATTACGCATCGAGCGAACCAAAAACACGTTTTAATAATTCACTTGCACGGGCAAGTGGATCTTTTCTGATAAGTTTTTCTTCAGCTTCAATTTTCAAAAATAAACCATCGAGTGCTTTGTTTGTAAGGTATTCATCCAAATCAATTTCAACAGGTTTAAACCCTGCAATTTGACCAACTATCGAATTGGCAACATCGTTCCATTTCCCGGTTAACAGGTTCCAACTTTGTGCGGTAGAAATGTCGCCAACAAGTTTTTTCTCTACCGAAGCTTTTATTTTTGGCCGGTACAATCCAGACAATTCGTTGTAAGTTGTTTTATGCAAATATTGAGTCGCGGCATTATCATCGCCTTTCAAAATTCCAACTGCATCACTAATTGTCATACTTGTAACACTGTTCACGAAAATAGGTTTGGCTTCTGAAACGGCATCTTCGGCAGCGCGGTTAATTTTTAGCAGAACATCTTCAATCAGTTGGTTTCCTCCGGGTATCTTATTGATATTTTTAACAATAATATCGGCCTCCGGAGGTAATAAAATCTTTACCAATTCATCTTTGTAATACCCATCGGTAACACCCAATTTATCAGCCGATTTATTTGTGCCTACTATTAATGCTTCTTTTAAGCCTGCAATAATTTCGTTTTGGGTTAATGGTTTTCCTTCATCGAGGGTTTGCTGCGCAATTTGCATTAATTCTGCACATCCTGTTAAAACAAGAATAAGTAGTAAAGGAAAAAATCTGATGGTTTTCATTATTGATATTTTAAATTTTAATTTTAAGATACGATGTTTTATTTGATTACTGAATTTATTTAAAAAGTTTTTTGATTAAATCTTCCCTCCCTTTTGATTTTAAATCCTGAATAATCGAATTTTTGAATTCACGTTTGTACCAAAAGAAAAATTTACGTTGGTTTTCCTTGGCATTTTTATTTCGCGCAGTATATATTTTTTCCAGCGTGTAGGGATGGTACCCCGAGTAGTAAACAACGGTTGCCAGTGTCATAGGTGTTGGTGTAAAATCCTGCACTTGTTCTAATCTGAAATTCATGTCTTTTGTTTTGATGGCGAGGTTTGCCATGTCTTCCGATTTACTGCCCGGATGGCTTGATATAAAATATGGAATTAATTGCTGGTTTAGTTTTTCTTCGTTATTTATTTTGATGAATTCCGTGTTTAACTGCTCAAATAAATTAAATGAAGGTTTGCGCATAAATTTCAATACTTCGTCAGACGAGTGTTCGGGCGCTACTTTTAATCTTCCGGAAACATGGTGTTTAATAACCTCACGTAAATAATTTTTGTTGTTTTTGTTTGTTTCTTCATTGCCGGTTTTTTCTAAAATCATATCGTAACGGATTCCACTTCCAACAAATGCTTTTTTAACTTTTGGGTTATTCCGTACTTTTTCGTAGAGGTCGAGCATGGGTTTATGGTTGGTGTCAAGGTTTTTACAAATGGCTGGAAATATGCACGACGGACGTTTGCATTTTTTGCATATTTCTTCGTGAATCCCCTTCATTTTGTACATGTTTGCCGATGGGCCTCCCAAATCGGAAATGTATCCTTTAAAATCGGGCATTTTGGTTACCTTTTCTACTTCATTTAAAATCGATTTTTCTGAACGGCTGGCAATGAATTTTCCCTGGTGTGCCGAAATAGTGCAGAATGTACATCCGCCAAAACATCCTCTGTGAATATTTATGGAATGTCGAATCATTTCATAAGCTGGAATTGCCCCTTTATTTTTGTACCGTGGATGTGGAAGCCTCGTGTAGGGAAGATCATAAACCTTGTCTATTTCTTTTTCTTTAAAAGTTGGCCATGGCGGATTTACCACAACCTTTTTATTGCCCGCTTTCTGCGTCAGTTTTTTAGCTTCCATTTTGTTCGACTCCTCTTCGATGTGCATAAAATTGCGCGCAAATTTCTTTTTATCCGAAAGGCAATCTTCATGCGAGAAAAGTCCGAATTCATCCCAATTTTTTTTGGTAGCATATTTTTCATCCGGTTCAATTAAAAATGCAGTTTGAGGAATGGTTGTCAATTTTGAAACCGGAACTCCTTTTTTTATTAGTTGAGTAAATTCAACAATAGATTTTTCGCCCATGCCATAAAAAAGTATGTCGGCATTCGAGTCAACCAAAATAGATGGCATTAATTTATCCGACCAGTAATCGTAGTGTGTTACCCGCCGCAATGAAGCTTCAATTCCCCCGATTACAAGTGGCACATCAGGGAAAAGTTCTTTGATAATTTTTGAATAGGTTATTGTGGTGTAGTCGGGTCTGAATCCTGTGTTACCACCAACTGTATAAGCATCGTTAGATCGCTTTCGTTTGCCGGCAGTGTAGTGGTTGACCATCGAATCCATGTTGCCGCCAGTTACGGCAAAAAAGAGACGCGGCTTGCCCAGTTTTTTAAAATCACGCAAATCGTCTTTCCAGTTGGGTTGCGGAACAATTGCCACTTTTAATCCTTCAGCTTCTAAAATCCGGCCTATTACTGCGGCTCCAAAAGAAGGGTGATCAATGTAGGCATCTCCTGTAAACAGGATTACATCTATTACATCCCAACCCAATTGATTTGTCTCTTTTTTCGAAGTTGGCAACCATAAACTAATATCTGTTTTAATATCCGACATCTTTCAGCTTTAAGTAATGTAACAATCAAATTTCAATTTAGATGCGTTAATCTTTATTTATTTGAAAATCAGTAAAAATAAAATTTAATAACGGAACCCCTGTTGTTTAGCATCAATAAAAGGATTATTAAAAAAACATTCTATTTTTGTATATCACATTTATATAGGTTTTTTTACTGAAATGCAGCAATAAATGGAATTATTAAAACCGAAGGATATTTTTAAAGCACGTCCTGCTTTTACTTTTCTTGGAGGCGAATATTTTGCCAGGTTTTTAATGTACATTCTCCGTTTTAATAAGCTGAATAAAATATATAATCAGATTACCGAAAAGCAAGGGATTGATTTTATAGATGAAGTTACACGCATTTTAAAATTTAATATTGAGTTCGATAATAATGAACTTAAGCGAATTCCCAAAACCGGATCATTAATTGTGGTTGCCAATCACCCTCTTGGAGGTCTCGATGGACTGTTACTGATAAAATATTTATCGATGGTCCGCCCCGATGTTAAGGTGATTGCCAATTTCCTCCTCCAGAAAATTGAACCTGTTTCAAATTATTTTATTGCTGATAATTCCTCAAAAAGTAATAGTTCAGATACAAATTTAAATGGAACTAAGGAGGCCATAAATCATTTAAAAAATAATGGCGTCCTTTGCCTTTTTCCGGCTGGCGATGTTAGCACATACGGTACATTCAACAGTGCAAGCGACCAGGTTTGGCAATTCCCGATAGTCAAATTTGTAAAAAAATCGAAGGTGCCCGTTATTCCAATTCATTTTCAGGGAACCAACAGCCGCCTGTTCCATTTTTTTGCAAGAATTCATCCCGCACTCTGTCAGGTAAGGCTTCCTTCCGAATTATTGAGTAAACGTCATAAAACCCTAAAAATCAGAATTGGAAATCCGATTAGAGTGGCTGAGCAGGATAAATTTTACGATGTTTACCAATTTGGTCGCTTTTTGCGTGCCAAAACTTATAGCATGGAATCGAAAATTGAAGTAAAAAGGTTTTTTAATTATAACCTAAAACAATCGGCAAAACCCGAACGAATTATCGATCCGGTTCCAAAGGAAAAAATACTAAAGGAAATTCAGAAAATTAAACAGGAATATACACTTTTCAGTTTGAAAAATTATACTGTATATTGTGCCCCTTCAAAAGAAATTCCGAATATATTAAATGAAATTGGACGTTTGCGGGAAATCACTTTCAGGGAAGTGGGAGAGGGTACTAATCAAAGTATCGATATCGATGAATTTGATTTGTACTACAACCAAATGTTTATTTGGGACAACGATGAACAACGATTGGTTGGAGCCTACAGAATTGGAAAGGGCAGTGATATTGTGGCTCAATACGGGAAACGCGGTTTTTACCTGCACACGCTTTTTCGTATCGACGACAAATTTAAACCAGTGTTGAATGAAAGTCTGGAGTTGGGCCGTTCGTTTGTGATTAAAGAATACCAACGTAAGTTAATGCCATTGTTTTTGTTGTGGAAAGGTATTTTATTTTTTTTATTGAAAAACCCGGAATACCGTTATTTAATTGGACCGGTGAGTATTAGCAATAATTATTCAAAGATATCGAAAGACCTGATAATCAGGTTTATCATGTCGAACCATCTGAACTGGAGAATGGCCATGCATATAAAGCCCCGAAACAGTTATAAATTTAAAAGTAACAATCCGGACATAAATATTCTGATGGATAACTTAGAACACGACATTAACAGACTTGACAAAACCATTGGCGATTTGGATGAATTAAACTCTGGTCTTCCGGTGTTGCTTAAAAAGTACATTAAATTGAATGCTAAAATAATAGGTTTCAATGTTGATCCTAAATTTAATAATTGTCTCGACGGATTAATTGTACTCGATGTTTACGATGTTCCAAAAAATACTGTCGAATCGCTTTCTAAAGAAGTTAACGACGGTTCAATTCTCGAACGGTTTTACAGCAGCAGAGAGTGATTGAAGGACTGAATGAGAGATTGAGTGATTTATATTATATTTTAGTCCGTCGGTAAACAAGCACTTTTGTTTATTAATATTTCAGCTCCTTTTTAGATCGTTTTTAAGCTTCTTCGTTTTCAATCTAAACTGAAAGTCCAGGTATTTTATTGGTAATCCCTTCTTCTAAATTATACCAATTGTTCTTCAAAATACCGCAAGGTAAATTTTGAAGTTACAATCGTTAATACCAATAATACAATAACGAAGCAGACTGAACTAAGTGAAAGTTTGCGACATTTTGTTGTCAAATCGGTATTATCCCCTTCCAGGACATTGCTGTGCGATTTAAAAACCGGGGCATTAATAGGTTCGGTTGTGTGCATCTCAATTCCCCTGTTTTTCAATAAAAAAGGTTAATATTATTGCGAAGTGAAATAATACAATCGAAAAATTATAAATTTGCAAATTGAAAAAGGAGTTTGTGTTATTTGAATTTTTTGAAAAGTGTTTATGAACTTTGGTTTTTGAAATTTCCTCCTGTCATTTGGCAGCGAGGTAAGTAAGGGCTATAATTATGGATGTACAAGGAATAAAACAACGTTTTGAAATTATAGGAAATTCGCCAGGGTTAAACCGGTCGATAGAAGTAGCTGTCCAGGTTTCCCCAACCGATCTTTCGGTTTTAATTACCGGTGAAAGTGGAACCGGGAAAGAAATATTCCCTCAAATAATACACCAGTTTTCGAGCCGCAAACACGGAAAATATATTGCCGTAAACTGCGGTGCAATCCCCGAAGGAACAATTGATTCTGAACTTTTTGGGCACGAAAAAGGCGCATTTACAGGAGCACTTTCCGATAGAAAAGGATATTTCCAGGAAGCAGACAACGGAACAATTTTTTTAGATGAAATTGGTGAACTGCCACTATCAACTCAGGTACGTTTATTACGTGTTTTAGAAACAGGCGAATTTATTAAAGTTGGTTCGTCAAAAGTTGTAAAATCTAATGTCAGGGTAATTGCTGCAACAAATATTAATATCCCGGTGGCCATTGAAGAAGGGAAGTTCAGAGAAGATTTGTACTATCGGTTAAATACTGTTCCGGTTACGATAAACCCACTTCGCGAACGTCCGGAAGACATCCATCTTTTGTTCCGGAAATTTGCCCGCGATTTTGCCGAAAGATATCGTATGCCATCAATTCGTTTAGATGAAGAAGCCCGGATTGTATTGATGAATTACCGCTGGCCGGGCAATGTGCGCCAGTTAAAAAATATTACCGAACAAATTTCAATAATAGAAAAAGAGAGGGATGTTTCTGCAGCTGTAATCAGAAATTACCTTCCGTCGGATTTAGGCAAAAACCTGCCCGCCTTATTTTCGAAAAACGAAGAAAGCTCGTTTTCAAACGAAAGGGAAATTTTATACAAGGTTTTGTTCGATATGAAACGTGACATGACGGATCTGAAAAAATTGGTCCTCGATTTAATGGAGAACAAAGAGTCGCCTATTTCGGGCGACCAGGCACAGATTATTCAAAAATTATATAAAAACGACGAGGGGAATTTTGTTTCAGACGAACCTGTGGCTAAACACATTCACATCGATCGGGTTGACAAAGAAAATATCCAGGACACGGAAGAGTTTGTCGAAGAATCACTTTCGTTGGAAGACAAAGAAATTGAGTTGATAAAAAAAGCATTGGAAAAGAACAAAGGAAAACGAAAATATGCTGCACTGGAACTGGGGATTTCTGAACGTACACTTTACCGGAAAATTAAGGAGTATGATATTAAAGGATAAAATTATATTGAAACGGATTGTTCTTTTTGCTTTTGTAATTTTACTGGCAGGAAATCTTTCAACTTCCTGTAAAATATCTTACACTTTTACCGGGGCCAATCTGTCGGCCGATATTAAAACTTTTTCGGTTTATTATTTCCCAAACCGGGCCAGGCTCGTAAACCCAACATTGAGCCAAATGTTTACCGAAGATTTGCGCGATAAATTACAACGACAGACTTCGCTTGATGAAGTTGCAGAAAATGGTGATCTTGTATTTGAAGGACAAATTACCGGTTACGAAGTGCGGCCAATGGCAATACAAAAAGACGATTTGGCAGCACAAAACCGTTTGACAATTACGGTAAAAGTGAAATATTCGAACAATAAAAACCAGGAGGAAAACTTCGAACAGTCTTTTTCTGCTTTCGAAGATTTCGAAAGTACCCAGACTTTAAGCGACATTGAAGATGGGCTTGTTCCTGAAATACTTAAAAAACTTAACGAAGATATTTTTAACGCAACCATTGCCAATTGGTAAAACATGCAAAAAGAACAATTTTATAATTTGCTTGCCAACCCCGGATTATTAAATATAGAAACGCTTGCCGGGCTAAAAACAATTGTTGATGAATTTCCTTACTTTCAGGCAGCATTGGTGTTGTATTTAAAAAATTTAAAAGAAACCGATAATCCCGATTTTGAACATGTTTTAAAGAAAACGGCCATTCGGGTTTCTGATAGAAAAAAATTGTATGAATTTTTAAATTCGAAGCCCACAATTGAAAATGCAAATCCAGCCCTTGGAAATACTGAAGCACCTTTTCCTGAATTGCAGTTAGAAGAAGAGCAGAACAAACCGGGCAATTCGTTAATTGACAGGTTTTTAATGTCAGATTCAACGGCTATAAAAAGGAGAACAGAAAACCAGGGCGAGGTGGAAAATAGTATTGAAAATGAAATTGTTAAAAAATCGGACGCAGAGAATGACGAAATTATAACAGAGACTTTGGCCACGATTTATTTTCAACAAAAAAAATACGACAAAGCACTGGAAGCATTCAGTAAATTAAGTTTGAAATATCCGGAAAAAAGTGTTTACTTTGCAACCCGAATTAAAGAAATTGATAAAATAAAGAACGTTTAATTAGCAAGAAAATGTACGCATTAATAACTGTTTTAATATTTATAGTTTGTGTTCTTTTAGTACTAATTGTATTGGTACAGAACTCAAAAGGTGGTGGCCTGGCTAGTAATTTCCAATCATCGAACCAGGTAATGGGAGTTCGTAAAACTGCCGATTTTCTTGAAAAAGCAACCTGGGTTTTAGCCGGGGCATTGTTGTTTTTGGCCGTTATGGGTTCTGCATTTATTCCTCGTTCCGAAAGTGGAATTGACCAATCGAGGGTACAGGAACAAATTGAAACCGCCGTAGATCCAACGCAGGTTCCTAATTTCCCGACTACTGCACCTGCGGCAACCGAACCTATAAATCCGGTTGCAACGGAAGGTGGGGACGAACAGTAAAAAAAATCAAACAATACATAAAAAGCCATTCGTTTTATTACGGATGGCTTTCTTGTTTAACAAATATGCAATTATTATGGGTTTCTCTTTTCGTGAAATCCTCACTAACTGTAAACTGCGACTGCAAACTTTT
>JABGRN010000039.1 GCA_018648265.1 Prolixibacteraceae bacterium
CGGTTCTGTGAGAGGCTTAGGGTGAAATTCCCTTTGCCTACTCGACCACAAACCGGTACCCAACATAAGGTATGAATAACCACGAATGATTAAACCATTAGTTAATATCATGTCTAATGTAATATTGAATTAAATTAGGTAATAATTATATGCGATTGATTATATTTTTACAAATAGCAATTTTGTTAAGTGCATGTAGCAATTCTAGTGAGCTACAACCAACAAATGATAGTACATACACTTTTGTAATGATACATTTTGAAGCTGGATATAAAGGGCGTTTGGATAATGATTTACCGATAGATATTCCAGAAGAGTATCATACAATGGATTTTGGATGGCAAGAATATTTATTTGAAACAGCGGAAAAAGTAGTTCAAAAAGCTGACAACTATGGTTTTCACCTTACGCTTGCTTTTAATCCGCAATGGGCAGAATATATTCTTTTAGATAATGCAAAAATAAACACTGTCAGACTTTGGCAGGAACAGGGACACCAAATTGCATTTCATCATCATTCAATAAATCACCCTGATTGGAACGGCTATTCCAACGACCCAAATGCAATAAATAATCCAATCCCATTTTTAGGAAATGTTGATGAAGGATTAGATTTTATAAGGAATTTGGCGGTACCTGCAAGTGTTTCAACGGCTATGATTGGTGGATTGCCAATTGATTTGCCACTAAGCTATGAAAATACTTCAGAGAATTTAATATTTGCCGGGGGTAGTCAGTATAGCTCATTTGAATTATATGGACCTCTAAGAAGTTTAAAGCCACACAATGTTATAAAAAACAATGGTGCGAAAATTACCTGGGTTACGCATAGACAATTAACAAACGGATTAAATGATTTTACAGTTGATGAAGCTCTTGAAATTTTTAAAACAGAGTACATTAATATGCAAAATGATGAAATTTACGGAATTGTATTTCATTGTTTTGATTATAAAAAAACAGAAGAAACATATAACAACTGGTTTGAATTTATTAATAATAATGGCAATAATGTAAAAACAGTTAATGAAGTGATTTCAAATTACAAATATGAAATACCAATAGAGCAATTGTAAATTAACTTTAAATAATGGTTTGGAGGTTGCCAAAAAAAATGAAATCTATTGTATTGGTCTTGGACAAATAAGTAATGTTGACTGGGTTGATACTCTTCAATTTGAAAATAGAATTGAAAATATAATTGAATGGTCAGAAACAATTATCAATATTTGGATGAGGGTTATTCCTCCAACAGGATCTTGGAGTTAGTACGGAAGTTGGTACAATCTTATTGAATCGGGAATGTATATTGGAATTAGAATGAAAGTTGATTCGAATTACAAATTTGGATGGATTAAAACAAATCAAATTAACCGTACAAATTTGGAATTTATGAGTTATGCAATTGAAAAATGTTTTTGTCAACTAATACAATTGTACTAACTTTGTAATTACAATTAAAAATATAGATATGGAATTGTCAATAATTAAAATAGGGAATTCTAAAGGGTTTAGACTTAGCAAAACCTTGATTGAAAGATATAACATCAGGGACAAAGTTGAACTCATTCTTGAAAAAGGATACATTATCATTAAACCGATTTCCAGGCCCAGGAAAGACTGGGACAAAGCATTCAAAGAAATGAATGAAAATGGTGATGACCAACTTTTATTCGATGATGTATTTGAAGATGAAAACCTTGAAGAATGGAATTAAATCAATATCAAATAGTACTGGTAAATTTAGATCCGACAATTGGTAGCGAAATAAAAAAGACCAGGCTATGTGTTATTATTTCACCGGACGAAATGAATAAATTTCTACGGACAATTATAGTTGCACCGATGACCACAACTTCCCGAAAATATCCGACCAGAATTGAAGTAAAACACAACAGAAAAATTGGTTGGATTGTAGTTGACCAAATTCGGACTATTGACAAACAAAGAATTATTAAGATTTTAGGAAGATTATCACAACCCGAAATAAAGGAAATGAAATCAGTGATAAAAGAGGCATTTGTAGATTAAATTAGAAGAGCCGTATGCAGAGACTTTCACAGACCGTCCCGATTATCAGGATACGGTTCTGTGAGAGGGGGAAGGTGAAATTCCCTTTGCCTAAAGGACCAATTTACCGTTACAATAATTATAAAAAATAAAATCGAACAATAAATTTTGACTATTTTTTATAAAAATGACTTATAAAATTAGAAGGAAGGGAATTCGACTTTACTTAAAAAAAACACAGAAAGATGAAAAAGGGAACTTTTTTTAAAATTTTATTACCAGCAGTATTTACAATTTTAGGTGTATTTCTCGGAAATTATCTGACCTACAAAAACTCTTACTCTCTTTTCACTAAACAGAAAATTTATGATAATCAACGGATATCATATTCCAAAATAATGGCGCTTAAGAATCCATGGGTTCAATCAATCCATAGCCATGTTGAAGCAAACCTATTTTATGAGTATTATAAAACAAGATATATTTTATTTTCACATAACCAAGAGGATTGGTCTGAAGCAAAGAATCAACTTGAAAAAGCATCAAAATTAGTTAATAAAGTTTCTGAATATCAAATGCAAGTATTTGAAACATTAGGATTAATTCAAACTTGCTATAAAATGGACTCGGAATTGCAATCTGCGATAGATGACATTTATGATTATAAAACAATAACTGTTTACACTTTCCCTGAAGAATTAAATAATCAAATAGAATTGGAAAATCTCATGACAAAACAAAAACAGATTGTTCAAGAGTTAATTGACATGGAATATAACAATAAACTTGTCAGATTAGTAAATATCTTAAAATTGAAACTTAAACAGGATTATTATTAAAAGCCGAAAGCATAACAATTAAGCGTTCAGGTGGTCGGAAAAGCCTGTCCCGCTCATTGGAAGTTCTGCCTGAACGCAGTGTTGACGGAACTGGCACAGAAGCTCTTTACTATGGGAATAGTTTTACCAGGAACCAAACCCAGACTTTAGTAGTTATTAAAGATAAACATAACAATCGTCTGGTTTTCATTCAAAAAAAAATGCCAACTTTAGGCTTTTCTAAAAATACGGACAAGGCTAAAAAACAAACCTTCTAATTTCTTGTTCAGAATTAATTAAAAGAATAAAAAAGTAAAATGAAAAAAGTACTTCTACTTGG
Source organism: Prolixibacteraceae bacterium (assembly GCA_018648265.1). Lineage (GTDB taxonomy): Bacteria > Bacteroidota > Bacteroidia > Bacteroidales > Prolixibacteraceae > Draconibacterium. The sequence goes on from JABGRN010000039.1 coordinate 3,169, forward strand.
TGCCGGAATGGTAGCCAAACCTATAGCCGATTATATACTCGAAAATAATATTGAACTTACAATTGCCACGCGAACAGTAACAAAAGCAAACAATCTAATAAAAGGGAGAAAAAACGGATTTGCGGTTTCATGGACTATCGATAACATGGAAATGCTTGATAAAATGGTAGCCAGCCACGATTTAACAGTGAGTTTGTTGCCTTATGCCCACCATGTTTCGGTTGCAAATCTTTGCATCTTGCACAAAAAAAACATGGTTACCACTTCGTATGTTTCCGACGAAATGAAAGCGCTGGATGAAAAAGCAAAACAAGCCGGGATTATTATACTTAATGAAATTGGTGTTGACCCTGGTTTTGACCACATGACTGCAATGCGAATTATTGACAAGGTACAACATGAAGGTGGTGAAATTATTGAATTTTATTCGCTTTGTGGAGCGCTTGCAGCTCCCGAAGAAACCGACAACCCATTTAAATATAAATTTTCGTGGTCGCCTAAGGGGGTTGTTATGGCCGGGAATAATGGGGCAAAATTTAAAAAAAATAACGAAGTTGTTGAAATCCAAACAGAAAACCTTTTTAAAAACCCCTTGCAAATCGATTTCCCGGAGGTGGGTAAAATGGAGGTTTATCCTAATCGCGATTCGCTGGCTTACATCGATATATATAAATTGCAAAATGTGGAAACAATGTTCCGTGGGACCTTCAGGTATCCAAATTGGTGCGAAAGCCTCGATGCAATAAAAGCACTCGGGATGGTTACTTACGAAAAGCAAAATTTTGAAGGAAAAACATACAAAGAAGTGGTTGCCGAACAAATTAATGTTTACCCAAAAAATGTAAAGGAAAAAGTTGTTGAAAGGTTGAAACTTGACATTCATAGCCCCGCAATTGTTTCCATGGAATGGCTCGGGCTTTTTAGTAACGAAAGGGTACATTTAGTAGAAGGTTCAACATTCGACCTAACCTCAGATTTAATGTTGCAGAAAATGATGTTGCCCGGAGGTGCCCGCGATATGGTAATTATGTTGCACTCATTTTTGATTAAAAATGCAAAAGGTAAAAAAGAAGTAATTAAATCGAGATTAATAGATTTCTCGACAGTGGAAGATACTTCTATTGCAAGGACAGTTGCATTGCCAGCCGCTATTGCTGTTAAAATGATTTTTGATGGGAAAATTACCGATACCGGTGTCCATATCCCGGTTTCAAAAACTATTTACGACCCAATTTTGAATGAGCTTGAAAAAATGGGAATTTCGATGGTAGAAGAATGGGGCTTGCCGGAAAAAGAAAAGTTGGGATAATTTGTAAATATTAGCTAATCTGAGTTCTTCAGATGCTTAGTTTGCTCTGAACGAACAATGCCGGAAAAGCCAGTTGTGTTGTTCTACAGTATGAGTTTTACAAGGAAAGAGGTGTTTTGTAAATGCTGCAGGCCAGGCATGAAATAAATAAAAGACTATTTCCAGCAACGAAATTCAAAAAAGTATTAATAATAGAATAATTCTAAGGGTTTATTCGTTTTGTAAATAATGTATTTTGAATTCACTTTTTATGACAGGTTTAAAAAAGGACTGGTAGCGAAAAACAAGTTTTTGGACTTTAAATAAAGGCTTGTCCTTAAAAGGTAATTCAATCATTCTTTTAATTGCAGGAATTGAAATACAACGAAAAAGGAGAATGAACAATTCAAATGAAAGTAGTTTCTGGCTTCGCCTCGATAATGCTGCTAAAATTTATCCTTCAGCAAAAGGCAGGGATCTGACATCTGTTTTCAGGATAACGGCAGTATTAGAAGAAACAGTAAAAGCCAGGCAATTTTTTGAAGCGATCGATGCCATTGAAGACAAATTCCCATATTATAAGGTTAAGCTTAAAGCCGGCTTTTTTTGGTATTACTTAGAACATCACAATCTCCCTATTGCTGTTGCCCCCGATTCAGAAATTCCTTGCAAGGCATTTAATAAAGATGAACTAATGTTTCGGGTGTTGGTAAAAAAGAACAACATTAGTGTGGAGTTCTCGCATATTTTAACTGACGGCACGGGTGCGTTTGAATTCTTAAAAACAATATTGTTAAGCTATTTCGGGAAGTGTGGTGTAGGTGTGTTAAATGCTGTCAAATCAAACAACATCAATAAAAATGATCAGGAAGAATTTGAGGATGCTTTTAACAGGTATTACAAAAATGTAAAATCGCCGCGAATAAAAATGCCAAAGGCATTTAACATCCCATTTAGGTTAAAAAAAACAGCACGGTTTAAATTGCTGACAGCAACTTTGCCGCTTAATAAAATTTTGGCCAAAGCTAAAGAATTCGATGTTAGCTTAACCGATTATCTTTCTGCTGTTTACATTTATTCTTTACAGGAAATTTATGATCAACTGCCCAAAGCCAGGAAACGAAAATGCAATAAAATAATCAGGATACAAGTACCTGTGAACCTAAGGAAAATATTTCCTTCAGAAACGATGAGGAATTTTTCACTGTTTGTTATGCCTGGAATAGATTTACGGCTTGGGAATTATTCTTTTGAGGAGATTGTAAAAACTGTTTACCACCAGATTCAGCTTGCAACAGATCCAAAACTTATCAGCAAAAACATTTCACGTAATGTAGGTGGGGAGAAAAACCCGTTTATCAGGGTGATGCCACTTTTTATTAAATCGTTTGTTCTTTCGAGGTTGTACATAAACAATACAAAAAATTTTAGTGGTGTTGTAACAAACTACGGGAAAGTTGATTTATCGCCACAAATAAATGAGCAGATTAAAAAGTTTATTTTCATTCCGCCGCCACCAAATAAGCTCTTAAAAATCAATTGTGGGGTAGTGGGCTTTGATAACAAATTAGTATTGAGTTTTGGTAATATAACAGTTTCGAAAGAACTTGAAAGAAAATTCCTGTCATTTTTGATGGCACAGGGTATCCCTGTAAAAATAATTAATCGGTAAAAATAATCGATATGAGCTATATTTGTAAAAACTGTGGTGTGGAGCTGGAAGACGAAATGAAAAGCTGCCCTTTGTGTTTTCAAACCCCAAACAAAAATATTGACGATGATGTTGTATCTCCAGAAAACCAAAAACAGCAGCAATTGTTGCAAAAGCATGGAATGTTGTACAAACCCCGGAAAAAACTTATTTGGGAGATAATTTCAATAACTATTTTCTCACTCATTATCGTAGCCCTTTCAATTAATTTAATACTTTCCCAGAGAATAACCTGGTCTGAATATCCGGTGGCAATTTGTCTTGTTATCTTTTCTTATATCTCAATATTTGCTTTCCTGAATAAAAGTGCAACTTTGAAAATTATAGGTGGGTTTGTAGCATCTTTAGTTTTTTTATTATTGGTTGATGCCCTTACGGGAAGTGGCTTGAATTGGGTAATTCAACTGGCGATCCCGCTTCTTTTTTCTGGTAATGTAATTACTGCACTACTGCTTTTTGTCGTCCAAAAATCGAAACAAAAGGGCATTAATATTATTGCTTATATTTTTATTGCTGTTGCATTGTATTGTATGTGTATTGAAGCCATTTTATCTTTTTTTACACCAAATCAGGGCCATTTGCTGTGGAGTATAATTGTTGTAGCATGTTTGTTCCCGGTGGCATTTGTGTTGTTTTATGTGCATTACAGGCTAACTAAAAATCATAGATTCGAAAGAACCTTCCATCTGTAATTAGTATTGTTACTACTTTATGTTACCGTTTTTAGGAATTTCTGAGTTTTTTTACGTTGCGATTTACCACATTTTTTACAAAATTTTAAAACAATCCAATTAATTTTGAATTTATTCCCTACTAGTTTCACTAAAATAATTATTTTCTAAATTTTATTTTTATTCCTAAAACCCTGGAAATAAGACATTAAAAAAACTTGTTAAAAAATATTTTTAAAATAATGCTATTATGTATTGCATAGTTCTATTTTTTGTATGTATATTTGTATCGCATAAAACAAGACAAAAAAAGGTAGCAGTTTAAAAAAAGTTCTATATAAAGTGTAACAATACAAAAAAGGTAGCGTCATAATAGTGTAAATAAAAACAAAGCGATTTTACAAAAACAAAAAAATTATAACTAAAAAAACAAAAACAGGGGGAAAAGTCATGAAAACAAATTTTAAATCACAAAAGGTCAACAAAGTTCAAAAAGCAATCTCAAAATCAATCTTGGTGGTAGTAAGTTTATTTTTATTTTGTGCAGCGGTTCAAGCCCAGGATTTATGGAAAACCCTATCGGGAAACAATAATTACAACGAAACTGCCCTGGCAATGGCCGGTAACAATTTAAAAGCCGATCCTGCATCAACTAATGCAAATGCATTTGCAGCTTATTTAATACCTGAAATCGAAGCAACGTTGGACCTGGAAGAATGGATGATACATGAAAACTGCTTCGCATCATTTATTTTTGTTGAGGAAATAAATGAAAATTCATTGGAACTGGAAAATTGGATGGTTGACGGGAATTGGTTTGATGCAAATTCAATGTACTTAATGGTGGAAACCGAGGCAGCTTTGGAAGTAGAAAATTGGATGATTAATGAAAGTAACTTTTACAATCCGGTTTTTCAAATTATCGAAGAAACCGACTATGAATTGGAACTTGAAAATTGGATGTTAAACGAAAATTTATTTAACACGATTGAAGAAATTGAGCAACCTTTGGAACTGGAAAGCTGGATGATTTCTGAAAAAACCTGGGTAATTTAATACCAGGTTTTTTGTTGATGTGGGAGAGAATATTATTTAAGAAAAATTAAAAAGTTAGGAATAATGAAAATTGAAAACGCAAAGGCACAAATGAGGAAAGGGGTTTTGGAATATTGTATTCTTCTTGTTATGGAAGGGAAACCACTTTATGCCACAACTATTATCCAGGGACTAAAAGAAGCTAAAATGATTGTGGTTGAAGGAACTCTTTATCCGCTACTGACAAGATTAAAAAATGACGGTTTATTGTCATATCGCTGGGAAGAATCGACCCAAGGGCCACCTCGTAAGTACTATGAAATAACAGAAGGCGGAAAAAACTTTTTAGGCGAACTGGAAGTTTCGTGGAGCGAGTTGGTCGATGCGGTGGGAAAAGTTAAAAAAGCAGGGCTTAACAATTAGAATTAAATTAAATTAAATATTAAATTTAAAATTAAAATAAAATGAAACGAACGTTCACAATTAACATTAGCGGTTTTGTATTTCACATTGAGGACGATGCTTACGAAGTACTTCAGAAATACCTGATAAACCTGAAAAATCATTTTGGAAATGGTGATGAAGGAAAAGAGATTGTTTCGGATATTGAAGCAAGGATTGCAGAAATATTTACAGAAAAATCGTCCGGTGATAAAAATGCAGTAACCCTCGAATGGGTTAACGAAGTAATCGAGGCCATGGGAACACCCGAAAATTTTGATAACGAAGAAAGTGACGAATCTAAATTTGGTGGCAAGGCAAAACAAAAAAGGAGACTATACCGCGATCCGGAACAAAGGGTTTTAGGAGGGGTTTGCAGTGGACTGGCAGCTTACTTTAATATTGACCTTGCTATTTTAAGGATTGTTACTGTAGTGATTATTTTAATTACTTCAGGAGCCGGGTTATTAGCTTATCTGATTCTTTGGATAGCTGTCCCAAAAGCCATAAATACAACTCAACGACTCGAAATGAGAGGGCAGGAGGTAAGTGTTAAAAACATTGAAAAATTTATAAAAGACGAAGCTGAGGCAGTTAAAGAGAGCTACAAAAATTTTCGAAAATCCGACATTTTTTCAAAAGGTAAAAACCGGTAACGGTACTTTTTAATCAAATAATTCCTCTTGGCTTGCCACGAGGTTTCCTTATCTTCTCCCCTAAATTTTAGGGGAGATGTCAGTCGAATGACTAACAGTGGGTTAAAGTAATGAGAATACGGTTTTTCAGCTTTTTTGCTGAAAATAAAGTTGGCGAAATACCCCTTGGCTTACTACGGGGATAGTTAACTTTAAGAATTTTCTTTATTTTAAAAACCAATGTTTAATTTCTTAATAGTTTAAAAATAATTTATAAATCAAGAGCAATTCGTCGGCAATTTTAATCCGGGCTTATAAAGTTTAACCAAGGGAATACACCTGGAAAAGTTTTTTGAGAATTCAGTTACATTAAGTCAAAAAGAATCAGCATTTAAAATTTGCGAAAAGTTTAATAAAAATGCAAAACCGTTGATTTGGTGGAGGAATGTAGCTAATCAATGTTCAAATTAGAAATAATGCCCAAAGAATTTAGCACTCCTTGATTATTTTTCAATACAGTATCAGTTACAGACCGTAGTACGGCAAACCTGAATGCGCCATCTGTAGATCTAAATTGCCCTAATACTTTTTGCTTTACTTTTATGTTCCTGATAGCTTACTCATAATTATTATCTTTATGACTATTAATTATTGAGTGGGCTATCAGGCTCTACTCTACCCAACAATATCTACTATAAAATGATGAAGAAACAAGACAATCAGATTATTATATCGAACAATCAAATGACAGAAGGGCTTTTCGGTATGGTTATACTTCATATTACTGAAATTCTACCAATCCTTGAAAAAAGAAACACAGACATATCTATGTTGCATTGGAATATTAATACAAAGAGCTACGGAGCAATCTTTCCAAATGTTTTAGAGTATAAAGCGACTGGTAAATTAAAATGGTATTTGCGAAAAACAAAAACACAATTGAAACAACTTAGATCTCTCCAACCAAAATACGTTCTTGGTGACGACTTTCATAAGTTACATCAACTTTTTTTTAAATACTTTGCGATTCCAAATGATTTAGAGAACATAGCATCTTCTCGTGAATTGGAGGACTCGTTAGGTATTCATTTTAGAGGAACGGATAAAACAACAGACTCTAATATGAATACTAGTATATCTAAAGACGATTTCTATATGATTTTTGATTCTTTCATTAAAAAAAAACCATTTAACAGTATTTTTTTAGCCACTGATGAAAATGATGTTTACTCATTTTTACGGTCAAAATATCCGAATATTAAAATAATAAGTTCCAGAAAGTTTGATGATCAAAATATTTTTTGGAGACATAACCCTGCCCCTGTAAAAAATGCAAAAGAAGCAATGATAGATATGTTATGCTTATCGAAATGTAAAACTGTTTTGAAAGTTTCGTCAGCTCTTTCTTCTTTTGCAAAAATAACTAATCCTGACCTTAAAATATACAGACTCAATGCACTCAAAATGTTCACCGATATTCCCTACTTTCCTGATGCATATATCCCACTACTGAGTAAAGATGACGCATATTCTAAGGAATGTAATTCTATACTTGATAAGGTTCAAAAAGACGATTGGAGTTTAGAGCATAAAGAAAAATTCAACAATTTTTATATCAAAGAAAGGTAAATTCAATACAATAAATTAAGACTTTTATAAATACGGAAACTGGGATATGGAATTAACTGAAACTATAATTGCTAACCGACTACCTGAATTTTTCGAGTCAAGCTATCACCATAAACATATAGGCAATTTTATGAGATGTAATTTATTGTTTTGGATGACAAGCGAACGAGATATGAGTATGAATTTGAACACCCGAATTATACCAATTGTACTTTGAAATGCCGCATGGCAATTTCGAAGTTTATAATGGTTAATGCCGATACTACAACAAAGGAGTATGCCGAGTAAAATGAAAGTATGCGACATTTGGTTGTTAAATCGGTATTAGTTGGGTAATGCCAAAACTTAAGGCAATTCTATTTCCGGTTATTTGCAGAAAACAAAGGGAAAATGGATGAAACAGTTTAAAACATTTATTAAAAAACAATAATTATGTGGGAAGAAAAACTTAAAATCTATGATGAATTGGTTTCTAAATGCCCAAGATTTGAAAGAAAAGGCAAAACAATGCCTTATACATCAGCAAATGGGTATATGTTCTCTTTACTAAACAAAGCGGGAGAAATAGGGATTCGATTTTCAAAGGAGGTTCAGAAAAAATACATTGAAGAATTTGATTCTACAATTTTCAAATCGTATAATTCGATAATGCACGGGTATGTATTGATACCTGAAAATATGCTTGAAGATTTGGATGGTGTTGTGAAATATTTGGATGAGAGTTATGATTACGTAATGAGTCTTGAACCTAAATGAATATTACCAACAACAATTAAGCGTTCGGATAGTCGGTTCCGCCCAGCTATATTTTATCCATCATTTTAATTAGGATTAATCTACCAACAATATTATGGTAAATATTAATACTTTGTTTTATTTTGCAACAACGATGGATAAAATACTATTACGTCAGGTTTAATGCAAAATAACCAACCTGAAGAAAGTATTAGAATTTCTATAAACATTGGCTAAAATTTGTTTTTTTTATTTTAACTCCTTATTTTGCAAAATATTTACAAATACAATAATTAAAATGATACTTGAAATACGTTTAAGTAACTTTTTCTCAATTAAGGAAGAAATTGTGCTTGATTTAAGAGCAGCAAATATTAAATCCAAAAATGCCAAAGCACTTAAAAATAATCTGGCAAAATTTGATAAAACAAGTGTGTTGAAAACTGTTGCAATGTATGGTGCAAATGCTTCGGGTAAAAGTAATATCATAAAGGCTATTCGTTTTTGCAGCATGATGGTTTTAAACTCTCATAATCACAATGAAAATGTATTGTTTAATTTTAAAAAATTCAAATTCGGCAACTCTAATAAAAAGTTGAGTAATTATTTTATACGCTTTGTCAATAATGAAATTGAATACGAATATTCCTTTTCTCTCATTCAAAGTAGTATTGTTACAGAGAGTTTATATTATTATCCCAAGGGAAGAATTACAAAAATATTTAATAGGGACGAACGATTGGGGAAAACAAAAAAAGAAAAATATTCATTTGGCTCTATAATAAAAAGACCATTGGATGTTGCTGATAACACTTCGAACAAGACTCTTTATATTTCCCGAGCAAGTCAAATGGATAGAGAAATAGCAAAAAATGTATTTAATTTTTTCAACAATACATTTATTCTTAGGTATTTAGGTCACAATGCTCCTCAAATTGAAAGTCTTTTCAATACATATAATAAACAGCTTTTAGAGGCATTAAGAATTGCTGACAGTGATATAATTGATATTAAAATCAGAAAAGTAAAGCAACAAGGTAAAAATTTCAATGCAAATCTTGAAGACTTAACATTATCTGTAGAAGATGTAATACAAGATGCTTTGCAAATAAAAACATATCACAAGGCTGACCCCAGTATTGGATTTGATTTGATAACTGAAGAGTCTGATGGAACTAAAAAACTCTTCGTAATAATGTTGAATATTTTGGATATAGTTAAAAACAACAAGATATTGCTGATTGATGAAATTGGTGAAAGTTTGCACACAGATATTATTGAATACATTTTTAATTTATTCCGCGCTGGAAAAAGTGCACAATTAATTTGCACAACTCATAATACCCGTTTTTTAAATCTTACAAGATTTCGCAAAGACCAAATATATTTTGTAAATAAAAAAGAAGATGCATCTACCGATTTATATTCCCTCTATGATTATAGTGATTTTAGAGATACCATGGATTTAGAGAAAGCATATTTACAAGGACGTTTCGATGCCGTTCCTTTCGTAAATGATTCAATTGAAAACCTTAAATCAATTATCAATGGGTAGAACAAGGCAGGCATCGAAAGAGAAAAAGATTAAGCCACATTTTTGGGTATTTTGCGAAGGAAAAACAGAAGAAACTTATGTTTGTTTCCTTCGTTCAAAATATCGGATTCCAATTGAAATTATTCCTAAAGTTATTGGTAGTAATGTTGACGAAAAGTTGATAAAAAGGCATAAAAGAGGAAAACCAACACACGAAAAGGATATCGATTTTTTAATGTATGATGCTGATGTTAATGAAGTTCTTGTCCGATTACAAAAAATAAAATCCGCAAAACTATTAGCATCTAATCCTTCGATTGAACTTTGGTTCCTACTACATTACAAAAATCAAACGGCTCATATTACCACTGATAATTGCATTAGAGAACTTAACAATAGAAATCACAACAATTACAAAAAGGGCGTTTTAGACCAAAAGTTAAGAGAAAAACTAAACGAAAAATGTTCTGATGCCTGTAAAAGAGCAAAACAAAAAGAATTATTTAATAACCCTTCAACAAATGTTTATGAACTCATACAAATACTTGAGGATATAAAAAGATAGTCTGATTGGTTTTAAAACAAAATACACTTCAATTAACCGCTTTTTCAGCTGGCCGGCTTTTTACCTTGTAAGTTTTTCCGTCAACAGCCGCTACTGTCTCCTCAAAAATAGCTTTTGCTTCTTCTATCAGAGGAGCCACATTTTTATAGCGTGCCGAGAAATGTCCGATTATAAGTTTTTTTGTATTGGCAAGTTTGGCCATTTTAGCAGCATCGGCAGCCGTTGAATGCCGGGTTTTTTTTGCCCAATCTTTCATCTCTTCCGTAAAAGTAGCTTCGTGATAAAGCAAATCCACATTTTTAATAAATTCTGCCGTAGGTTTATGAAAAGCAGTGTCGGTGCAAAAAGCATACGATCGTGGGATGGGAGGTGGAGTAGTTAAAATTGTATTGGAAATAATTTTACCTTCGGTGGTAACAAAATCTGCACCGGCTTTAATTTCTTTAATCTTTGCAATTGGAATGTCGAACTCCTGAATAAGTTCTTTTTTAATATTTGGCTGTTTCCCAATCTCCTTAAATAAAAAGCCACAAGTAGGAATACTATGTTTTACAGGAAATGAAAATACTTCAATCTTTTTATCAGTATAAATTTGCTGGGGTTTTTTAAAATTGAGGGGATGAAAAATCAACTTAAACTGCATTTCACCCTTAATAAAATCAAGTTGGGGTTGAATCAGGTTTATTAATTCGGAAGGCGAATAAATGTGAATGTCGTTTTTCAGGCCAAGCAGGTTTAAAGTTGAAATTAATCCAATTAATCCAAAATAATGGTCGCCATGCAAATGCGAAATAAATATGTGTTTTATTTTGCTGAAACCTATTTTATTCCGCCTGATTTGAATTTGGGTCCCTTCTCCGCAATCGATTAAAAAAAACCGCCCAAGTACGTTTAATACCTGGGCGGTTGGATATCTGTCAGATGTTGGTAGTGCTGAGCTACTTCCCAATATGGTTAATTCAAAAGGCATTTCTGTTTTACAGATTCTCCTTTTTTTCCAGCAAATCTTCGGCTTCTTTAACAGTATCTGTAATTAACAGTACCGTGTGGAGCATCGATATTTTTACCAGGTTTTCCACATCGGGTTGGAGTCCACACAAAATAAATGTTCCAATGGCGTCTTCGCATAAACGGTTGGCTACCAATACAGCCCGCAATCCAGACGAGTCGCAATAATTGCAACTGCTTAAATCGAGAACAATATTTTTTTCGCCACCGTTGTTTATAACAACCAGTTCCGATTTTAAATCGGGAGCATTATTTGTGTCAAGCCTGTCGGAATTTACCTTAACCAAGGTATGATTTCCTTTTTTAAGAACCTCGAATCCCATGCTTCAATTTACGAAATTCTATTTAAAATAACCAATCTTATTTATCTTTTTTCTCGTTAGCTTCCATCTGAGTTTTTAAAGCAGCCAATTCGCTAATATCACCCAATGTTGTTTTTTCGATGTTGTCTTTTACCGGTTTTGCTGCTTTTTTAGTTACCCGGGTTTGTGTTCTGCGTTTTGAAGAATCTTCAGCACGTTTTACATCTTCGAAAATTCTTGAATGAGAAACGATTATTCGTTTAGCAGATTTATTGAACTCAATTACTTTGAAATCAAGTTTTTCATCTTGTTTTACAGAAGCTCCATCTTCTTTTATTAAATGACGTGGAGTTGCAAAACCCTCAACACCATAAGGAAGTGCAATTACGGCACCCCTGTCCATTAATTCAACTACGGTTCCTTCGTGAATTGAATCGGTGGTGAATATAGTTTCAAATACATCCCAAGGATTCTCTTCTAATTGTTTGTGACCCAGACTTAAACGACGATTTTCTTTGTCGATATCAAGTACTGCCACTTCAATTGTTTCGCCAACAGCCGTAAATTCTGATGGATGTTTGATTTTTTTCGTCCAGCTTAAGTCCGAAATGTGAATCAAACCATCAACACCTTCTGTAATTTCAACAAAAACACCAAAGTTGGTAAAATTGCGGACGGTTGCTTTATGTTTACTTCCAACACTATATTCTTTATCAATTTGTTCCCATGGATCTTCTTTCAGTTGTTTGATCCCAAGTGACATTTTGCGTTCTTCTCGGTCGAGGGTAAGTATTGAAGCTTCAACTTCATCACCAACTTTCAGGAAGTCTTGTGCACTTCTTAAATGCTGGCTCCACGACATTTCAGAAACATGGATTAAACCTTCTACCCCGGTTGTAATTTCAACAAATGCGCCGTAGTCGGCAATTACAACAACTTTACCTTTAACTTTATCACCAACTTTTAATTTCTCATCCAGATTATCCCAAGGATGAGGCGTTAATTGTTTCAGTCCAAGTGCGATTCGTTTTTTGTCGTTGTCGAAATCAAGAATCACAACATTCATTTTCTGGTCTAATTCTACGATTTCTGTTGGATGAGAAATGCGTCCCCACGAAAGGTCTGTAATGTGAATAAGTCCGTCAACACCACCCAGGTCGATGAATACACCATAAGAAGTAACGTTTTTAACAGTTCCTTCAAGTACCTGCCCTTTTTCGAGTTTAGCAATAATTTCTTTTTTCTGAAGTTCCAGTTCAGCTTCAATAAGTGCTTTGTGCGATACAACAACGTTGCGGTATTCCTGATTAATTTTAACCACTTTAAATTCCATGGTTTTTCCAACAAATACGTCGTAGTCGCGAATAGGTTTAACATCAATTTGCGAGCCCGGCAGGAATGCTTCAATTCCAAAAACATCGACAATCATTCCACCTTTGGTGCGGCATTTTATAAAACCGGTGATAATTTCGCTGTTTTCTAACGAGGTGTTTACACGTTCCCACGATCTGGTTGCGCGTGCCTGTTTATGCGAAAGGATCATCTGTCCCTTTTTATCTTCGAGGCTTTCGATGAAAACATCTACTTTGTCGCCAATTTTTAATTCGGGGTTATAACGGAATTCGTTTAAACTAACAATTCCGTCAGATTTATAACCGATGTCAACAACTACTTCGCGTTTGTTTAACGAAATAACTGTACCCTCTAAAACTTCTTTTTCCGAAACAGTGTTAAGTGTACCGTCGTATAAATTTTCAAGATCGGTCCTCTCTTTTTCTGTATAAATATCAATTCCGCTTTCGAGGCTTGCCCAGTCAAATTCCTCAGTTGATGCTGCTTTCTCTTCAGAAGCAACATCTTCTTTTACTTCTGCAACAACTTCTGGTTCAGTTTCAAGGGTAATCTCTGGTTTTTCATCCAAAGAAACTTCTTCTTTTTCTTCTTTTACTTCTACAATCACATCTGGTTCGGTTTCAACTGTTACTTCGGTTTTTTCTTCTGCAACAATTTCTTCTTTAACTTTGGGAGCAGCTTCAGTTTTTTCTTCAGCAACTGCTTCGTTAGTGTTGGTTTTTTCTTCCTGAATCGGAGTTTTGGTTACTTCCTGTTCAAGTTCTTCATTTTTCTTTTCAATCATGTAATTCTTAATAAATTAATAAGTTAGACAATATATTATATTAAATCGCGCGCAAAAATATAACTTAATTCACTTATTTCAAAGGTTTTCTGTATTTATTTGAATAGGACGGGGGTAATATTAAATAACAAAATATTATTCTTGAAATGATAAAGGTAGCAATTAGTTGATTTACTACCATTGCATGCTTTATTATTTTATTAATTTTGAATTTCAATAAAAAAAGGAATGAAAAGAATTTTAGTAACCGGGGGAGCAGGTTTTATTGGCTCACATCTTTGCGAACGTCTTTTAAATGAGGGTAATGAAGTTATTTGCCTCGATAATCTTTTTTCAAGTTCGAAAGATAAAATTATACCTTTTTTAAAACTACCTTATTTTGAATTTGTAAGGCAGGATGTAACTTTCCCTTATTTTGCTGAAGTTGATGAGATTTATAATCTTGCCTGCCCTGCTTCACCAGTGCATTACCAACACGATGCCATTCAAACCATAAAAACCTCAGTGATGGGGGCAATTAATATGCTTGGATTGGCAAAACGTGTAAATGCCAAAGTGTTACAGGCTAGTACAAGTGAAGTTTATGGCGATCCTGTAGTTCATCCGCAAACCGAAGATTATTGGGGAAATGTAAATCCCATTGGAATTCGTTCGTGTTACGACGAAGGAAAACGTTGCGCCGAATCGTTATTTGTAAATTATCACCAGCAAAATAATGTTGGCATTAAAATAATCCGCATTTTTAATACTTATGGGCCACGAATGGAATTAAACGATGGAAGGGTGGTTTCTAATTTTATCCTTCAGGCATTAAAGGGTGAAAATATTACAATTTATGGTGATGGGAAACAGTCGCGGAGTTTCCAGTACGTTGATGATTTAGTGGAGGGTATGTTGCGTATGATGGGTACTTCGGATGATTTTACCGGGCCCGTAAATATTGGTAACCCAATTGAATTTACAATGTTAGAGCTGGCACAGCTTGTTTTGGAAATGACGAGTAGTAAATCGGAAATTATTCATTTACCATTACCCAAAGACGACCCGGTTCAAAGACAGCCCAACATTGATTTGGCAAAAAAAATGTTGAATAACTGGGAACCAAAAGTTCAGTTAAAAGAAGGTTTACAAAAAACAATTGAATATTTCGACCAAATGCTAAAACAGATATAATGAAAGGAATTATTCTTGCTGGTGGTGCCGGAACAAGGCTTTACCCAATTACACGATCTATTTCGAAACAAATTATCCCGGTGTACGATAAACCGATGATTTACTATCCGCTATCGGTTTTGATGTTAGCCGGAATCAGGGAAATACTGATAATTTCCACTCCCACGGATATTGTTTTGTACGAACAATTATTTGGCGATGGTTCGCAACTGGGATTAACTATTTCTTATAAAATTCAACCTTCTCCCGATGGTTTGGCACAAGCTTTTATTTTAGGTGAAGAGTTTATTGGCGACGATAATGTTTGTATGATTCTTGGCGATAATATTTTTTACGGATATAATTTTCGCGAAATTCTGGAAGATGCTGCAAACCTGGAAGATGGTGCTATAGTTTTTGGTTATTATGTAAATGACCCAGATCGTTATGGTGTTGTTGAATTCGATTCATCAGGAAAAGTAATCAGCATTGAAGAAAAACCAGAGCAACCAAAATCGAACTACGCAGTTACCGGATTGTATTTTTATTCTAACGATGTAATTAAAAAAGCTAAAAACCTAAAGCCATCGAAACGTGGTGAGTTGGAAATTACCGATTTAAATCGGGTATATCTCGAAGAAAACAGGCTGAACGTAAAATTGTTGGGCCGTGGTTTTGCATGGCTCGACACAGGAACTCACGATAGTTTGTTGCAGGCCTCGAATTTTATTGCAACCATCGAACAACGTCAGGGTTTAAAAGTGTCGTGTATCGAAGAAATTGCATTTAAAATGGGTTTTATCAGTAAGGAGCAGTTAATTGAACTTGCCCAACCCTTAAGTAAAAATCAATACGGACAATACCTTTTACGATTAGCCGATAAACAAATAATTTCCTTTTAATTAAGAAATGAAGATTATTAAAACACCACTTTCCGGGGTAGTGATTATTGAGCCCGTTATATTCGAAGATTCAAGGGGATACTTTTTTGAATCGTATCAGAGAGAAAAATATATCGATTCGGGTATTGATGTACAATTTGTTCAGGACAACGAGTCTAAATCGGTAAAAGGTGTAATAAGGGGGCTGCATTATCAGTTAGAACCATATTCTCAGGCAAAATTGGTACGTGTTATTAGTGGGAGAGTTTTTGATGTTGCTGTTGACCTTCGAAAGGGATCGCCAACTTTCGGGCAGTGGTTTGGACTCGAACTTGATAGCGAAAATAAAAAACAGTTATTTATTCCACGGGGCTTTGCACATGGCTTTTCAGTATTGAGCGAAACAGCTATTTTTACTTATAAATGCGATAATGTTTATACTAGTGCCTCGGAAAGAGCTATTAATTTAAACGATCCGAATCTGGGTATCAACTGGAAATTAGATGAATCGGAACGTATTGTTTCTGAAAAGGATAAACAGTCGCCTGTTTTTAGTGAGGCAGAAATGAACTTTGTTTTTTAATTTTATATGAAATTATTAGTTACAGGTGCATACGGACAATTGGGAAATGAACTGAAGGAATTGGCTCCGGGGTTTCCTCATTGGCAATTTATTTTTACTGATGTTGATACTTTAGACATCACCGAAGAAAATTATGTCCAAACTTTCTTCGAAATAAATAAGCCTGAAATAGTAATAAATTGTGCTGCTTACACGGCGGTTGATAAAGCAGAATCAGAACTTGAAACAGCATGGAAAGTTAATGCAAAAGCACCGGGATTACTTGCAAAGGTGGCTAAAAAGCATGGTTCGCAAATAATTCATATTTCTACTGATTATGTTTTTGATGGAGAAGCATGTTTACCGTATTCCGAAACCGACCAGGTTAATCCAAACGGAGTTTATGGAAAAACTAAATTAGAAGGTGAACAAAATTGTTTGAAGGAAAATCCGCACGTACTGATTATCAGAACTTCGTGGTTGTATTCTGCTTTCGGAAATAATTTTGTGAAAACTATGCTGAAGTTGGGCAATGAAAAGAAGGAGTTAAATGTGGTTTTCAACCAGGTGGGAACACCAACTTATGCCGCCGATTTGGCGGGGGCAATTCTTTTAATTATTCAGGATTCAGAAAAAGAAAGAGAAAAATTTGTTCCCGGAATTTATCATTATTCTAACGAAGGAGTTGCCAGTTGGTACGATTTTGCAAATGCAGTGTTTGAAATTTCCAGATTGAATTGCCAGGTGAAACCTGTTCTCTCAAATGAATTTCCAACACAGGCAAAACGTCCGAATTTTAGCGTTTTAGATAAATCGAAAATAAAAAATACTTTTAGATTAAAAATTCCATTTTGGAGAGAGAGCCTTGGAATTTGTTTAAAGAAACTTGAAAAGATAGGATAGATGGAAAATGAGGAATTATTAAAAGAAGTTAGGGCGAAAGCTCAAGAGTGGCTTTCTGAAACTTACGATGAAAAAACCAGGAATGAAGTTCAAAGGCTGTTGGATGATAAAGATACAACTGAACTTATTGATTCATTTTACAAAAGTCTGGAATTTGGCACAGGTGGTTTGCGTGGAATTATGGGGGTTGGAACCAACCGGATGAATATTTACACAGCTGGATCTGCAACTCAGGGATTAAGTAATTATTTGAAACAAAATTTTGCGGAACTGCCTGAAATAAAAGTGGCCATTGGTTACGATTGTAGAAATAACAGCCGTTTATTTGCAGAAAGTAGTGCAAAAATATTTGCGGCAAATGGTATAAAAGCATATTTGTTCGAGGATCTTCGCCCAACACCCGAACTATCGTTTGCCATCCGAGAACTGGGTTGCCAAAGCGGGATTATTCTTACGGCTTCGCACAATCCAAAAGAATACAATGGCTACAAAGCATACTGGGATGACGGTTCGCAAATAGTTGCCCCACACGATGTTAATATTGTATCTGAAGTTTCAAAGATTAAAGCAGAAGACATTAAATTCGATGGGCCGGATGATTTGATTGAAATCATGGGTGAAGAAATGGATCAAAAATTTCTTGAGCAGGTGAAAAAGGTTTCCATTTCGCCAGAGGTAGTTGAACGACACTCGGATATTAAAATAATTTACACACCTATTCACGGAACCGGGGTTAAATTGATTCCGGCGGCTTTACGTGAATTTGGTTTTACTAATATTATAAATATTCCGGAACAAGATGTTGTTAGCGGCGATTTCCCGACGGTAATTTCTCCGAATCCTGAAGAGGCAGCAGCTATGGAAATGGCCATGGAAAAAGCCGCCAAAGTAAATGCCGATGTTGTAATGGCTTCTGATCCCGATGGAGACAGGATTGGTGTGGTTGTAAAAAATGATAAAGGGAAATATATTATTGTAAACGGAAACCAAACGGCCCTTCTTTTTATCTATTATATAATTACAAAAATGAAGGAAGCCGGCGCATTGAAAGGAAATGAATTTATTGTTAAAACAATTGTCAGTACTGAATTGATTGCCGAAATTGCCCAAAAAAACAACATCGAATATTTTGATGTTTACACAGGGTTTAAATTTATTGCCGAAATTATTCGCGAACTGGAAGGAAAGAAAAAATATATTGGAGGGGGTGAAGAAAGTTTTGGTTTTATGCCAGCCGATTTTGTGCGTGATAAAGACGCTGTTTCGTCGTGTGCACTAATGGGAGAAATTACCGCCTGGGCAATCGATCAGGGAAAAACGTTGTACGAGTTGTTACAGGATATTTATCTCGAATACAGTTATTCAAAAGAGAAAATGAAATATATTGTACGGAAAGGTAAATCGGGAGCCGAAGAAATTCAGCAAATAATGACCAAATTCCGTACAATTCCGCCAAAAGAATTGGGTGGATCGGCCATGGAATTGGTAAAAGATTATTCTACTCTGGTTCAGAAAAATCTTTTAACTGGTGAAGAAGTGGCAATAAATCAGAAAGTTACTTCAAATGTACTTCAGTTTTTTACACAAGATGGAACTAAAATATCTGTCCGCCCTTCAGGGACCGAGCCAAAAATTAAATTTTATTTCGAAGTAAAAGGTGAGTTAAAATCGCGGGTAGGTTTTGATGCAGCTGAAGAAAAGGCAGATGCAAAAATCGATGCAATAATGGATGAACTGGGATTGTAATTATAAATCAAAACAACTTATTTATGAAAATTCAAATTTTAACTTTTTTACTGCTTTTTGTGGCAGTAACCGTTGTGGCACAGGAAGATGAGCCAATGAGAATGAGACCTCAAATGACCGAAATCTGGAATCCGGAAATATCTGTTATTACACCAGGAGAAACTCCTGCCGATGCACCATCGGATGCAATTGTCCTGTTCAATGGTGTTGATTTGGAAAGTGAATGGACAAGTGGTGATGGTTCAAAACCAACGTGGTTGGTAGAAAATGGTTGTGTTACAACTTTTAGGGGAGCGGGGGCAATTAAAACGAAACGTGTTTTTGAAGATTTCCAGTTACATATTGAATGGCGCACGCCAAGCGAAATCGTAGGTGAAAGTCAGGGGCGAGGTAACAGTGGCGTTTTTTTACAGGGAATTTATGAAGTTCAGGTGTTGGATAATTATAACAACCGTACTTATCGTAACGGTCAGGCAGGAAGTATTTACAAACAACATCCCCCGCTTGTAAATGTTTGTAAAGCACCGGGAGTGTGGCAAACTTACGACATTATTTACACCGCCCCGCGTTTCAACGACGACGACACGTATTTTACTCCGCCAACCGTTACCGTTTTGCACAACGGTGTTTTGGTTCAAAATAATTCTAAATTGCGCGGTCCAACTGAGTATATTGGAATACCGGAATATTCAGTTAAAAAACATGGCCCAGGAGGAATAATGTTGCAGGACCATAGTAACCCGGTTAGTTTCCGGAATATCTGGATTAGGGAATTGTAATAAAAAACAAAATTCTATACTTTTGGCCCGGAGATTTTCTTCGGGCTTTTTTTATTAATCTGGCATGAGTATTAAAAAATTTGTTTTATCTGCTCTAATTGTATTGTATGGGTTTTTTGCATTTGGGCAAAATCAATATTTCACAACAAAACTACCAATTGTATTTATTAATACCGATGGACAGGAGATTCTTGATAATCCGCGGATTGTTGCTGATTTAGAAATTGCATGGAAAGAAAACGATGAGCCAAATAACACCAACGATGCTAAAACCCATTTTAATGGAAAAATAACTATTGAAATAAGGGGATCTTCGTCTCAAATGTTTCCAAAAAAATCTTACGGATTCGAATTAAAAGACAGTCTGTGGGAAGATATGGATTTCCCATTGTTGGGAATGCCCGAAGAAGAAGATTGGATTTTATACGCTCCTTATTCCGATAAATCGTTAATTAGGAATGTGTTGACATTTTCACTTGCAAATCAGTTGGGGAATTATGTGCCGCAATGCAGGTTTGTAGAACTTTTTGTAAATAACGAATACGTAGGAATTTATGTTTTAATGGAAAAAATTAAACGCGATAAAAACCGTGTTGATATTGCAAAACTAAAAGTCGAAGATATTGATGGAGAAGAGTTAACTGGTGGTTACATTATTAAAATTGATAAAACAACTGGTAGCGGCGGCGATGGATGGTTTTCGGAATATTTCAATAAAAATAATACTAAAACTTTTTACCAGTATGAATATCCTGATACAGAAGATATTCAATCGGCTCAAAAGGAATACATCCAAAATTATATAAATGAATTTGAAACTGCCGTTTATTACGAAGATTATGATGCAGAAACAGGCTATCCATCTTTTATTAATACTAATACCTTTTTTGACTATATTATTTTGAATGAACTTTCAAAAAATGTGGATGGATACCGGCTAAGTACTTTTTTATATAAAGACAAAAACGATAAACTAAATGCCGGTCCCATCTGGGATTTTAATTTGGGTTATGGGAATGCCAATTATCTCAACGCTTGGGAACCATTTGGTTTACAATTGTACGCCGATCTTGGTAATGATGGTTGGCAAAACCCATTTTGGTGGTCGGCATTAATGGCTGATCCCGCATTTGCCAATACTTTTAAATGCCGTTGGAATATTTTGCGGGAAAGGGAATTGTCGAACCAAAGAATTTATGAAGTTACAGACAGTTTGGTAAATTTAATTAGTGACGCTGCAACACGAAATTTTCAAAGGTGGCCAATTCTAGGGCAGTGGGTGTGGCCAAACGATTATGTCGGAAATAATTATACCGAAGAGGTTGGTTGGCTTAAAAATTGGATATCGCAGCGATTAACAAGTTTGAATTACTCGTTGCCCGGCGAATGCGACGGTACAATCCCTGTACACGTTGATGAGTTTTTTGCAAATGTTTTCCCTAACCCTTTTAATGAAAGACTGGAGGTGCAAATTGGTTCAGAAACAAATTTGGCAGTGCAACTTCAAATCTTCTCTTCGAGTGGAACAATGATTCGAAACCAGAGAATTCAGGTTATTGGTGGAATTAATCAAATAGAAATTAATTCTGTTAATCTACCACGGGGAATGTATATTTACAGAATATTTAAGGGAGACATCGAAATTGTTACCGACAAAATCATAAAAATATAATTTTAGAGATGCCCTAAATAAATTAGTTGAATTTCTTAGTGGAAGTTAATCCATTATTTTCAATTATTGCAATTTTGGATTGAGACTTTTGTGGTAAGTAAATTCTATTTCTAGTCGATTCAATTTTTCGTTTGTGCAACACTCTTCCACTCAAGTCATAAATTGTCAGTTCACCCTTCAAATGGTTTTTTGCAAATTCAAATATGTAGCTATTATTATCATATTTTTCAATTGTAAACTCATGTATGTTGTTAGACAAATCCTGTAATATTGTTGCAGGATTTTTTATTGATTTTATATTTTCTTTTAATAAAATATAGTTTGTCTGCTGTTCTTCCGAAAGCTCAAAATCAAGCAAATTATTTCTTTCGTATATATCGCTTGGTAAATGATAAAATTCTTCTGTTTCATTTTCAAATATGATTAAATGATAATCCATATTTCTAACAGTAGTTCCATTATCCTTATCATTTCCAAACAATTCAGAATATAAAAAATTGCGATGGACATTAGAATTGTTCTCAAGGATTTCAATAAAACTCTTAGAATCAACAGTATTTGGGAAATTGCTTTCCACGGGAATTTCAACAAGATTAGCAACTGTTTCAAAAATATCCAAAACACCAATTAAGGCGTTTGTTGTTCTTCCTTTATTAATAACAGCCGGCCCGCTAACAACCATTGGAACATGAATACCCCCTTCGTATAACGTACCTTTTGAATGAGCTTTTACAAAGGGCTGCTGAGTAACCTTTATTGGCGTTCCATTATCGCCGATATAAATTATATTGGTATTTTCATATTCTCCACTCGCTTTTAAATAATTCAGCAACCTTCCCATTTCTGTGTCCATTGCCTCAATGGCGGCTTTAAAATAGGGAGTCGGGTCATCATCATCACCAATAGTTTCGGGTAAATAGTCGTAACTGTGCAGCGAATCAGGAGGCTTATGAAATGGAATATGAACTGCATTAAAAGCTAACCATAAAAACCATGGATTGTTTTGCTCACCAAGCCAGCTTATGGCGTCGTTTACTGTTTCGGTAGAAGCATAATTTAGAACTTGCCTTGTTTCACCATTCACCACTTTTTCATAATCGAAATAATCCAAAACATCACCTTTCAGATTTCCTGAAAAATGGTTAAAACCCACTAAATTTGGATGATTAATATCTCCGTTTTTGTTTGTACTTAAATGCCATTTCCCGACAGATGCCGTTGAATATTCATGTACCGATAATTCTGAAATTGTTTTTGACAAACTATATTCATTTAATGAAGGTCCTGGCTTGTCCGCTCCACCAACAGGTGCACCCACTCCGGTTCTAAAACCATATCTCCCAAATAATATGGATGAACGGGTTGGCGAACAAAGTGGATTTGCCCATACATTTTCAAATAATACTCCCTCCTCAATTAATTTATCGA
This sequence comes from Prolixibacteraceae bacterium, assembly GCA_018648265.1. Classification (GTDB taxonomy): domain Bacteria; phylum Bacteroidota; class Bacteroidia; order Bacteroidales; family Prolixibacteraceae; genus Draconibacterium. Next base: position 25,983 of record JABGRN010000039.1, read on the forward strand.
GAGTTGGGGTTGGGGGCAAATCCAGGGGCGAATTATAATTTGGAGAATAATCGATTCCCAAATCATCGGCAATAATCAGGAGTACATTCTGCTGCCCCGAGCTTTTTCCCACGTTAAAAACAAAAATATTGAAGATTAGTATAAGGCAGGAAATTAATAGTTTGATTTTCTTGAAATTCATCCTAAACCTTAATTATTTTTTCGGATATCGTTTCGTTTTCACCCTGAATAATGAGAAAGTAAACTCCCGGTTCTAACGTGTCAAAATTGATTTGAATTGTACCCGAATGAATATTTTCGGGATTAATGGATTTAATTTTTTTGCCTGTGAGGCTTACAACTTTTATTTTTGAAAATTGTAAATTTTCATCGAAAGTTATTTTACATGAGTCGTAACAAGGATTTGGGTAAATCTTAATCATTTTCTTTTGAATTGAATTTAAACTGGTTTGCAATGTGTCGATATTTCTTACACAACGTACAAAATTGTAAACGTAACGCACATCGCCTTGCGGGCCAAAAAACTGTGGATAATCTTCCCGGTTACCCGACTTTGGATCGCCACGTTGCGCACCCGCACCATGAACATCTAAAAGTTCATTATTCATTTCTCCCTGAGCTTCTCCAAAGGCAACATAAATGGCATGTTTTCCTATTTGAGGACCATCGTGGTGTGTTGTGCCGGTCAAATAAAAACCGTAGTGTCCTGGGTTTCCATCAGGGTCATTAATTTCGGTGCAAGAAAAAAGCGCGTCGATTGCCGGCGAATTTGTAATATCCGGGCATCTTGAATAATCAACAATACTTTGCAATTCTTTTGGATTTGGCAATCTCCAATCCGAATAATCAGCATGGTTATGACTTTCTGCATAATTAAGAGCTTCTTGCCAGTCGTAAGTTTCTCCGTTGTCGGCTTGCTGCCACATTAATCCGGTAGCCAAATCAGAGATTGTCCCATCCTTATTATCAACAAAATTGTTTTTCCCATATTCGGAATTTCCGCGTACCATTCTGAAGTACATTTTATTTGGCAAACCGGTTGCTGGTTTGGCTTTTGGATAACCTTTTATTCTTCCATCAATAAAATTAACTCCGAAAATTCCATCATTCCCATGCATTATTTTACCAATGTATTCGGTTGCCGACCAGGTTTGTGCATCGATAAAACGTTCACCTAAACTTTCATCACCAAAAGGCTGATCGAAATAATCGGTATCGATATAAGGATTCGAATTTGAAGAACTTTGTCCTGTAATACCGTTAAATTGAATTAACGAATACAATTCTTTAAGAGTTGGGACTCTCCAATCATGGTGCCCACCCACTGTTAATGAATCGGCTTTAATAAATGCATCATCAAACGAAATCTTAACGCCCATATTTTGTTGCCACATTAATCCGGTAACATTATCCGAAATCGTACCATCGTTGTTATTGGTGTACGAGGATTGAAAACCGGAATAATGTGCATCCTGGCCATAATAATCTTCTTCTTCGGCAGGTTCAGAAATAACCGATAGATTGTTGTAAAATGTTTTTAGATTGGTGTCAACAACTTTATAGTTAATATTTTGCGCATGTGCAAATGTACACCCAAAAAGAATTACAGAAGTGAGTAATAAATATTTCATCAGTATTTTGTTTTGAAGAATCTAAAATACCAATTTAATATCGGTTTAAGATACACATTAAATAATTAGCTTCTTTTTATGTACGAATTAAAGAATTAATTCAATTAGCCGTTATTTTAAAACAGTGCCTTTTGCGCCCCACCAATAAAAGGCTTCCATTTTTAGTCGTCCAGTTTTTACCGACGGATCTTCACCTTGAAGTTTCAAAGCATCTTCAACGGTTTCCACATCAAAAATTAGTAACCCACGATGATCGCCACCACCTTCAAAAGGACCTGCAACAATCAACTTCCCTTGTTTTTCTAATTTGTTTAAATGAGCCATGTGCTTTTCCTGAAACATTGCTGTTTCAATTGAATCTTTACTTTTTGTTTCACCACTGTTCAGCATCATAAAAACATACCGTTTCATGGTGTAAGTTGTGTCACCTTCAGTGTAAGAAAATTCGCGCTGAGCAAATGAAGAGAATGTAAAAACAATAAGTATTATTGAGAAAATTAGTTTTTTCATTTTTTGAACTTTTAAAAATCGATTCACAAATTATTATTTCAATTTATCTTTAAATATTTTTTTGAATTTCTCTACTTTTGGAGCCACTATAAACTGACAATATCCCTGATTTTTATTCTTTTCAAAATAATTGAAGTGATAATCTTCTGCCAGGTAAAACTCTCTGAATTCTTTAACTTCAGTAACAATTGGGTTTTCGTAAATACTATCTTCTCCAAATAATTGAATTAGTTTTTCAGCTTTCTGTTTTTGTTTTTCAGAATGATAAAAAATTGCTGAACGATATTGTGTCCCCACATCATTTCCCTGTCGGTTTAAAGTTGTTGGGTCGTGTGTCATAAAAAACACTTCAAGAATTTCGGAATAACTTATAATTTTCGGTTCGAAAGTTATTTGTACAACCTCGGCATGACCGGTTGTTTCGGCGCAAACTTCTTCGTACGAGGGGTTTTTTATATGCCCGCCGCTGTATCCGGGTTTCACTTCGCCAACACCTTTTAATTCCAAATAAATTGCTTCGGTACACCAAAAACATCCTCCACCAAATGTAGCTTTTTCTAATTCTTTTGCCATTACCCAATTTGTAATTGTAAGCGAAATCAGTATAATTAATCCTCTTTTTCTCATTCTCAATAATCCTTGTACATTTTTTCAAACTCCATAGCGGGATTGAGCCGTTCAATCTGGACTCCGGTTTTTTTAATAAAGTTTTGTTGTCAACAATTTTAATCGGAATACTAATTGGGCAAACCCGATGTTGTTTCAATCCCTTTTTCTGAAATCGTAGTTCGGCTATTTTTGTAATTAATATTGTGCAGTTAATATCTGTTTAGAATATAAACCTTACAGAAAAGGCAAGTTCATCGCCCCAAAACCCGGAGTAGCCGATGATATTAATTCCGGGCTTCCAATCTAAACTGATATTTATAGGAATTGTTTCAATATTATATTCTATACCAATAATTCCGTCGATACCGATTACAGAATAACTGCCTGTTTCTTTAAACCACGGGTGATTTTCGTAACCATTCCAAAAGCCAATATGACCACCAAAACCGTAGTACCAGTTGAGTCGGGGAGTATCGAAGGACCAGTTGTGGATTTCGTATAAGCCGGTAATATTAAATCCTTGCCAGCGCGAAGAAAGGATTCCTTCAAGTGCACTGGTTTTGCTGATAAAATGTTTTACAGTTATTCCGTTCGATAACCCACCACGAAATCCAATTCCGGTTTCATAATCTTGTGCGCTAACTGACGTCGTTATAATAAATGCCAGGATTAGTGTTAAAATAGTTGCTTTCATTTGTTATAATTATTTGTTTTTAATGGTATTCTGTATAATTCGTCTTATAATCAGTTCAATGTTTGGCAAATTATTACATGGCTCTTTTTATCGTTTTTAATGCAAAATACATGAAACATTTGAATTTTACAATAATTTATGAATAATGATAAAAAATTATCGAAAAACAATAAAAAATAGTTGTTAATAGATAAAATTCATATATCTTTGTGTAGAATTTAAATTGTATAAAAATGAAAAAGGTACCTGTAAGTATTCGGATAATTTATATTCTTGCTTCCATTGTTTATTATTTGTCGGCATTAGTTTGTTCACTTGGAGTAGTTTTGGTATTTGCCATTTTATTCGGATTTTTGACTGATGATCTGCAACTTCATATTAATATGCCTGTTGAAGTAAATTTTCTGGAGGTAGGCGATGCATTTTTTAATGGACAAAAAATGGAGATTGAGATTGTTGAAGCTATTGGTAAGGTACATTTAATTGATACGCCTTCATCTTTAGTACGCCGGTTAGCCATTCCGTTATTAATTGTAATTCCAGTTCTTTTTTGGTTGGTGTATTTGTTTCATCGGTTTATGAGAAATGTAAGTGAAGGTCGGATTTTTGAAAAAAGAAATTTTGAGTTACTCCGAATGTTGGGTTACAGTTTAATGGGATTCTGGTTAATTATGGTTGTATATATGCAAATACTGAAATATACATTGGTAAGTAATTTTACTTTCGAACAAATTGAAATTACTAACAATAGCCGCTGGTTTGGGGGTGTATTTATTGGGGCACTTTTTATGTTGGTGCTTTCTCATATATTCTTTAAAGGCAGTGAATTGGAAGAAGAAAACGAATTAACTATTTAAGATATGCCATTAATTGTGAATCTGGATGTAATGATGGCTAAACGAAAGATGAGCCTAACAGAGCTTTCGGAGAAAGTGGGGATTACAATGGCCAATCTTTCGATACTTAAAAAAGGCAAGGCAAAAGCAATCCGGTTTTCTACAATGGAAGCAATTTGCGAAATATTGGATTGTCAGCCGGGTGATATTTTAGAGTTTGTTTCGGATAAAAAAGAAGAATAAGCACAGATACAATTAAACAGTGTTTAATAAAAGCAAGAAGGCATTTGAGAAATCAAGTGTCTTTTGTTTGGGAGTCATGCTAAATTCTTTTCGGCATCTTTCCAAATATCAGAAGATTGCGAACTGTCGGTTGAAAGACTGAGTGATGGCAGATCTTATCCATTTACTTTTTTCAGCAACCAAGCCATATTTTCTCCCAATGTTTTTATGGTTTGCATTCCTTCTTCGTCATTTAAAACATCACCAGGATCTTTGCCGAAAGCAAAATTCCAATAGCTTGAACCAGGTACAATCATTTGGTTGATGAGGAAAAAATTATTCAGCGATTCAAAAGTATGTAACGCACCGCCACGTCTTACAGCAATTACGCCAGCACCCACTTTTCGTTTTAACAGATGTCCATTGGCACGTGTTACATAACCTGCAACATCAATTAATGCTTTCACTTCGGTTGTAACATCGGAAAAATAAACCGGCGAGCCAATAATTATCCCATCAGCTTCAATCATTTTTTCGATACAAAAATTCAGGTGATCATTTTTAATGTGGCATTTTTCGTTCTGAATTTCCTTGCATTTTCCGCAAGCGGTACATCCGTGAACCAGTTTGTTGCCCAGTTGAATCTGTTCGGTTTCAATTCCTTCAGACTGAAGAATTTGAAATATTTCGTTAATTAGAATTGATGTGTTTCCTTTTCGCCGGGGACTTCCGTTAAATGCTACTACTTTCATTTTTGTAATTTGAAATGTTTCTTTTCTTTCTCCTTCCTCCTTCGGGGGAAGGCCGGGTTGGGGGCCTTATTGTCCGAAAACAAAAGAAATAATATTTGCCCCCATTTTTAACGCTTTTTCGCGAAGTTCAGGAGGGTCGCTGTGAACATCTTTGTCTTCCCAACCGTCTCCCAAATCTGTCTCGTAAGTATATAAACAAACCATTCTTTCCTCAATAAATAGCCCAAATGCTTGTGGTGGTTTTTTGTCGTGTTCGTGAATTTTAGGCAATCCTTCGTTAAAATCGTATTTCTGGTGAAAAACCGGGTGCGAGGGTGGCAGTTCCATAAAATCTTTTTCGGGGAAAACTTTTTTCATTTCCCGCCTGAAATATTCATCTAAGCCGTAATTATCGTCAACGTGCAAAAAACCGCCGGCTTCCAGGTAAACCCTTAAATTTATTGCTTCGTTTTCTGAAAGTATAATATTTCCGTGACCGGTTAAATGTACAAACGGAAAGTTAAAAATTTCAGGGGTGCCAATTTCAATTGTCGATGGTTCGGGGTAAATATTTGTTTTTAAGTTTTGGTTGCAATAATCAATTAAATTGGGCAAAGCAGTAGGATCGGCGTACCAATCGCCTCCACCGTTATATTTTAAAAGAGCAATCCTTACCCCTTGGTTTTGCGTACTGCCAGAAAATCCGATCAGTATAAATAATAAAATTAAATAAATTTTCATTTTTAAATTTTCCCGAAAATACAATTCCTTATTGAAATGAGAAATTTATTCGTTGGCTAAATTTACAATATTACAAGCTACAACCCCGGCGGTTTCTGTCCTTAACCGTGCTGTTCCCAATGAAATTTCGGTAAAACCATTTTCTATTGCTAGATCAATTTCCATTTGGTTAAAATCACCTTCCGGTCCAATTAAGATTAAAGTGTCTTCTCCTTTTTTAACTAAATCTTTTAAATGGGTTTTATGTCCTTCGTAACAATGTGCGATGTATTTTTTTTGGTATTTGGTATTGGTAATGAATTCGTTAAATGGTTTAATCTGATTGAGTTTTGGAAGATAAGCTTTTAACGATTGTTTCATTGCTGCCACCAATATTTTTTCCAGGCGTTCGGGCTTAATAATTTTTCTTTCTGAATGTTCAGTCAAAAGTGGTGTTATTTCATCTATTCCAATTTCGGTACATTTTTCCAGGAACCATTCAAAGCGATCTATGTTTTTAGTTGGCGCAATTGCAATGTGAAGTTTGAAATTTCTTTTCTCAAACTCTTGAATAGAATTTGTGATTAAAAGCTTACATTTTTTTGGATGCGCATCTGATATTACGGCCTCATAAAAGCCACCGTTGCCATCAATAACTTGTACTTTATTTCCTTCGAAAAGGCGAAGCACTTTTACAGCGTGTTTCGATTCCGTTTCATCTAAAATAACTTCAGCACCCGAAATATTTGGAACATAAAACAATTGCATACGAACAAATTATGATTCAGGTGCCAAAGTTAAGAAAATTGTTATTCCGATTTTTTTGAGACGATTAAATCCGCAATAAACCAAATAAGCAGCGAAAACAGAAAAATTAAAATTCCATATATTGTTGTAATCATCGAAACTTTTAATCCTCCCATTAAAAGTGCCGGTGCTACACTTCCAACTTCTTCAACAGCTGAAAAAGCACTATATAATCCAATCAATTGACCCAAAATTCCTGTAATTAGGGCAAATGTTCCAATTGTTTTAATTTGTTTTAACTGCGACCTTGTTTTTGCAAAGTTTTTTTCCTTTTTAAAAAAAACCGGCAAAAAATGATACACTGTCCATGCAACCAGCACAATTAACAAAGCGGTAAGTATGCCCATAAATAGGGGACCTCCCATGTAAAATAAATTTTTCATAATTCAAATTTTAAATGTTTTAAACGATTTTCAAATTTAGGTTGAACAGGAGGTAAAATGCAAGGTCGAATCCGGTTCTAAGTGCGTTGTTTATCGACTTTTGTTTATAAATATGATTTTTTTAACGAAATTCGAATCGAAGTAACAAAATATTTAGTTTTAAAACCCGAAAAAAGTATTTAGAGTGAAGTCGAAAATTAGCAATCCATATTTTCATATTTTATTTTGGATAATCGTACTTATTATTCTCACAGGCGTTTTTGGCCGTTCGTGGGGAAATAGTTTGCCGGCGTATTATTTTATTAGTTTGTTATTGCCGGTTGTAATGGGCACGTCTTATTTTTTTAATTATTATCTGGTTCCACAGTTTTTATTGAAAAAGAAATACTTCTGGTTTGTCCTGTACTTTTTTTATACGCTGGTGGTTTCGCTTTATCTTGAAATGCTGGTGCTGACTTTCTCTTTAATCTACCTTGCAAATTTTGATCTCGGACAAATGGGCCTCAATTCTTCCGACACATTGCTTTTGGCGGTGGTGTTGTACATGGTGGTATTTTTCAGTTCTTTTCTGTTAATGGTACAACAACTTTTCGAAAGTCACCGCGAATTGGAGGAGTTAAAAATAGAAAAGAAGAAAATGGAAATTCCTTTCCTGGGGTTGATTTCCAACCGCAAATCAGTTCGAATACCTTACTATGAAATTGTTTACATCGAAAGCCTGGCGGATTATATTAAAGTTCACTCGATCGGAAAAAGGGAAATCGGCAGCAAGGAAAAGATAAGTGCAATTGAAGAAAAACTACCCAGTGTTTTTATCCGTATTCATCGATCGTTTATTGTAAATTCGGAAAGAATAGCTCGATTTAATTCTAATGAAGTTGAGTTGGATGGGATAGTTTTGAATATTGGCAGGAGTTATAAAAAGCAGGTTTTGTTAAAATTACGGAATCAAAATAAATAAATTATTTGTAAACAGATTTTTGATTCTTCGTATTAAAATCTATTTAAACATCTTGGGCACAAACTGAAAAGCTTTTTTCCCTGTTCGAGCCTCAATCTTTTTCCACGAATCGACATAAAAATCAATTCCAACTGTCGAACAGGTTGGCATGTCGCCGCCAAAATTTTCGAGAAGGTTATTTGCAAAATAATGGAATCCGGGGTTATGCCCAAAAATGAAAGCAGTTTCCTTTTCTTCGGGCAAATCCTGAATCAAACCTAAAAATCCCGAAGTTGTTAAACCTTCATAAATATCATCAACTTCTAAAATATTTTTTTTGTTGAAGTTGAGGTTTTCGGCAAAAATACGAGCAGTTTTTAAGGCCCGTTTTGCCGGGCTCGAAATCATAATGTCAGGTTTTGTCCCTTGAGTACTTAATTCACTGCTAATTAGTTTAGCATCATTTTTTCCACGGTCGCGGAGGTCGCGGCTAAAATCGTCGTCGTAACCGTATGGAACCGATTTGGCGTGTCTTACAATTACTACTCTTTTCATAATATTCAATTTTTGTTTAGTCCGTATTTCAATTACAAACAAATTTAGTTTAATTTACATTTACATGGCAAATTATTTTTTCTTTTAATGAAACGAATTGGACTCTTATCGGATACACATGGATTTTTACATCACCGTATATTTTCATTTTTTGAAAATGTGGATGAAATCTGGCATGCCGGCGATATTGGAAATATTGAAACTGCCGATCAATTAGGGGCATTTAGACCTTTAAAAGCGGTTTATGGAAACATGGATGGGCAGGATGTTCGGGTTATTTATCCGCAACATCTACGTTTTTTTTGTGAGGGAGTTGATGTCTGGATAACACATATTGGCGGTTATCCGGGCAGGTACGAAAGATATGTAAAACCTGATGTTTTTGTTAAGCCACCCAATTTGTTTATTAGCGGACATTCACATATCCTAAAGGTTATTTATGATAAAAAACTGGATTTTCTCCACATGAATCCTGGTGCTGCAGGTAACAAAGGTTTACATAAAGTTTGTACCGCTCTGCGTTTTGTAATCGATGGAAAAGATATTCGCGATTTAGAGATTTGGGAAATGAAAAGAAAAGAGTTGATAATATGAAAATCCGAATTCACCATTTTTTTGATATAATTCGCGACTTTGGCAGCAACAAAAATATTACTCCTCACCCATATTTACATTCGTACCACAAAGTTGCTCAGGAAATCAGGGAGAATGCAAATACTGAATTGACAATTGTAGTTGAATCTGATGAGGTTTGTAAGAATTGTATTCATCTGAAAAACTCAAATTGTGATGACACGATTTCGCACCGAAATGATTTTTCGGGGAAGGAAAAGTTTAATAATTACCTCGACAAACGAATTGTTGAAATTTGCGGGATTAAAACTTCAATTAAATATTCTCCTAAAACTTTATGCGATTTTGCAAATAAATACATTAAAAACATAGAGTATATTTATAAGGGGAATGACAAAAAGCACACACAATTCCGAAAGGACAATGTTTTAAAGGGGTTAAAATACTATTCGCAAAAACATGATTTTAAAATTAGTGTCAGAAATTAAAAGTTGAACATTTCATTCCAAAGCCTGCCAAATTCATCTTTATACTGATTAACGATATCGAAGTTTGAAGTAGCCAGTAAATTTTCCTGATTGTGTTTTGTGGCTGTGTAAGTCCAGTTAAAACTTCCGGTAAAAGCAATCCGGTTGTCGATTATTCCGAATTTATTATGCATGTGGTAATGCGAGTGGTCAATTTTTATTTGAATTCCGGCTCGTTCAAGTTTAAATATTTCTGAACCTTTTGCCGTTGTTTTTTCATCGTCGGTAATAATACGGACTTTTATATGACGTCGGTGGCAGTCGATAATTTGTTTTGCCAATTCGTTATCGGTTATTGTAAAAACGCATAAATCAATTGTTGAATGAGCTTCGCGAAGAATGGATGCTATTGATTCTTTTATCTCTTTGCCCGGACTGAAAAATACATTGTTAAACCGAAAACTGTATTTGTCGATTATTTGAAAGCAGTTTTGTAACCACTTTACAATTTGTTCCCCATTTTTGGTTTCTTCCTGAAACGTGGCTCTTTCAAATAACTTATTACGAAGTTCTGCCCGGTCGGAGCGGTTTAGTTTATTTATTTTTTGAATGATTTTTAGATCGATCGTCGAACCGTTTAGATTTTCAAAGTTCGAGGTCATGTATTTAATAATCGAGTCCATTATTTTACTTTGCTGAATGTGGTTGCCACCCAATTATTCTTTGTTTTGATTCCTTTGTCTTTTAATCCCAGATTATTAGCTGTTAATTTAATATCCGGAATATCTTCGGAATAGAACCCACTCATTATTAAAATTCCATTTGGCTGCAAAACATTGAAATAGGTTTGCATGTCATTCAGCAAAACATTTTTATGAATGTTTGCGAAAATCACATCGTATTTTTCGTTGCCGAGTAAAGATGCGTCTCCCATTTTAACTTCAATGTTATCGATTTTATTTAAAGCTGAATTCTCCAGGGTTCCCTTAAATGACCATTCGTCAATATCAATTGCAGTAATTTTTTTTGCACCTTTCATTGAAGCCAGAAATCCCAAAATACCGGTTCCACATCCCATATCCAGGACATTTTTGTTTTCAAGGTTTTCTTCCAAAATTGTTTCAACCATCATCGACGTGGTTTCATGATTGCCAGTGCCAAAAGCCATGTTCGGTTCGATAATTATTTCGTATTTAGCTTTTGGGAAATCGGTGTGAAAAGGTGCGCGGATTACACATTCACCAGAAATTACAAGAGGTTTAAAATAATTTTTCTCCCACACTTCATTCCAGTTTTGGCTTTTTATAATCTCTTTTTCTATCGAGAATTTAAAATTTTGTTCAAAGGTATTAAGTATGAGGTTTAAACTTTCTTCGTTAAATTGATGAACCGGGACAAAAGCTTCAAAACCGGTTTCGGTTTCCACAAAACTTTCGAAGCCTATTTCACCCAATTGTGAGATCAAAACATCGCTGAGCCACTTTTCAAATGGGATGAAATTTATTGTTATTTTGTAATAATCCATTCTGAAATATTTATGGCTAAATTACAAAAAAAACCATCCGCCCGTCGATTGACGAACAGATGGCTATAATAATATTTATCAATGTACTTATCACTAATTACTTAGTGTCTGTCTATAAAGTTGGCAATTTCTGAAATGAAGCACCAAATAACAAAATTAAAATCACAAATAAATTCCAAATATCAATGTTCAAATGTTTAAAATAGTTTTGAATATTAAGACTTCGGTCATTGTGATTTATTTGAATTTTGGTGCTTGTCAATTGAGATTTTTATTAATTATTTTGAATGCAGACTTTAAAGACAAAACCTACTTAGTACTATTTTTAAAATCCATTAATAATCCCAATAAAATCTTCTGCTTTCATTGAAGCGCCGCCAATTAATCCACCATCAACATCTTTATTGGCAAAAAGTTCTTTTGCATTACTTGGTTTGCAGCTACCACCATAAAGAATTGAAGTTCCTTCGGCAATCTCATTTCCAAATTTTTCAGCAATTGTGCCTCGAATAAAAGCATGAATTTCTTGTGCCTGCTCAGAACTTGCAGTTACCCCTGTTCCAATGGCCCAAATAGGTTCGTAGGCAATTGCAATTTTTTTGAAATCATCGGAAGAAAGCTTGAAAATAGTTTCATCCAATTGTTTTTTAACAAATGCATTTTGTGTTCCGGCTTCCCTAATATCGAGGGCTTCGCCACAACAATAAATGGGAGTTAATTTGTTTTCGAGCGCCAAAGCCAACTTTTTGTTCAAAGTCTCACTGGTTTCGCCGTAATATTCACGACGTTCTGAATGGCCAAGAATTACATAATTGGCCCCAGTCGATTTAACCATTTCTGCTGAAACTTCCCCTGTGTAAGCACCTTTGGCTTCGGCGGCACAATTTTGTGCAGCAACACCGATTCTTTCAGTATTAACAGTTTCAACCACTTTTGTGATGTGTGTAAACGGTGTTCCTAAAACCACAACTACATCGTCTGCTCCTTTGCTTGCAACAACTGTGTCAACTGCTTTTGCCAATTCAATTCCTTCCTGTAAATTGGTGTTACATTTCCAGTTTCCGGCAACTATTTTTTGTCTCATTTTTTTGATATTTAGTTTTTAAGGATAAAAATATTCACATACAAAATTAAGAGGTTAACCGGTAATTGGGGAATAAGGATGTAAATTGTTTTTGACAATTAACTATTTATTCATTCATAAATTCTTTTTGAAATTCTTCAGGTGTTGGAATGTCGCTAAAATGCCATTTTCCGAGAATAGTCCCATTTTTCAAAACAACTAATCCGGGGTTGGAACGGATTATGGTTTTTAGCGTAATCTCGTCGCAATTAAAAAATTCGTAAGGAGCACCCGTTTCTTCAGCAAATGCCAGCGATTCATCGGGTAACGAAGAAGTGAGGCAAATAAAAGACAAGCCGTTTTCCAGTGCCCAGCTTGCAATAAAATTAATGTCTTCCTGATATTTTTTGTTGGTTTTGTTTAGATCGTATGCAACCAACATAAACACATAATTTTCGTCGTAAATAAAAAAGTCAAGGATATTTTCGCCGTCAGGGGTTTCAATGCTTAAATCGTGAATGGGCGGCTGGTAACCTTCTTGAACAAGAATAGATTCTACATTATCGTATTCCCAGTTGATAGTGTCTTGCCAGGGATAGTTTTGTTCTGTAAATTTTTTAATTTTTTCTGTTTTTTTATTCTTGTAATAAAACACGTTTTTGTAAACTTCCTTCGGTGCATCTTTGGGAACTGACATCGATTTGGGAATATTTGCCCCAACTTTGTAGGGTCTGAAATCGAAAATTGGCAGGTGGTTATACGAATAAATCGCTATTAAAAAGTAAACAGCTACCGAAAGCAGGCTAATTATATGAGGGATTTTCTTCCCTGCGAAATTTTTAATATCCTTTCGATATTTAAAAATAATAAGGGTCAGAATTAGTAAAACAATGTTTTTGTAAAATGTTTCCCAGTTTGAAATAACCAATGCATCGCCAAAGCAACCGCAATCGGTAACCGGATTTTTTAAGGCAACCCAGAAAGTAAGTCCGGTAAAAAACACCATAAAAATAAGTGCCAGCCACGAAAAAAATCGTAGCAGCACGTTAAATAATAATCCTACACCGATTGCAAATTCGGCAAAAGCCAGCAAAACCCCAAGCGGGAAGGCTGCCCAAAGTAACCATTCCATGCCCATCGCATTGAAATAATCGGTGAATTTATAAGCCGAGCCCCATGGGTCGATCCCCTTAACAAATCCTGAAAAGGTAAAAGTTATTCCTACTAAAATGCGGGCTAAATGATTTATTATCCTCATGTTTTGGTTTAATTAGTGTTTTCAAATTCAATTTTTATGAGTGCAAAAACAGCATAGTTTATTATGTCGTAATAGTTTGCATCAATACCTTCCGAAATTAATGTTTCCCCTTTACTATCTTCAATTTGTTTAGTACGTTTTAGTTTCATTAAAATTAAATCGGTGTACGAACTAATCCGCATATTTCGCCAGGCTTCGCCATAATCGTGGTTTTTAGCCTGCATAAGTGATTTTGCATTTGCGAAATAGCTATCGTAAAATGCCAGTGTTTTTTCATTAGGCAACTCACTGTTTGTAGTTCCCAGTTCTAATTGAATTAGTCCCATAATTGCATAATTTGCAATTCCGATAAATTCAGAGCCAATTCCTTCATCAACTTTGCTTACCCCTTTTTCTTCGATACTTCTGATTCGATGGGCTTTTATATAAATTTGGTCGGTTACCGAAATGGGCCGTAAAATGCGCCAGGCAGTACCGTAATCCTTCATTTTCTTCAAAAAAATATTCCGACATATCGAAATTATCTGATCGTATTGCTGGTTGGTTTTTTCCATGCTATTTTAATAAGGAAGTGTAAAAATATTAAAAAATGAGAAATATGAGGGGTTTTGTTTTACATTTGTAGTTAACAATTTGTTAAACAAAAAAACATTGAACTGATGTTGTTTACCCAGTCAGCGGGCAATTTTCAAAAACGTAAGAATTCGATAAACTTAGGCGGCGAACTTATCGATTTCTCTGTGCCAATTGTTATGGGTATTATTAATGTTACGCCAGATTCATTTTACGACGGCGGAAAAATGGAAGATGAAAAAGTCCTGCTTTCAACCGTTGAAAAGATGATAAAAGAAGGCGCAGCGATTATCGATATTGGAGCAATATCAACCCGGCCCGGCGCACAAACGATTTCGACAAAAATTGAATTGGGGAGGCTGCTACCTGCAATTCAGGTAATTAGAAAAAATTTCCCCAAAACCCCTATTTCTGTTGACACCTTTCGATCGTGGGTTGCAGTTCGGGTTATCGACGAAATTGGCCCAATAATAGTAAACGATATTTCAGGGGGGACACTGGATTCGAAAATGTTTGAAACTATTGGTAAAATGGGAGTTCCATACATTTTATCTCATATTCAGGGGACACCAGGCACAATGCAGGATAATCCGCAATATGATGATATAATTAAAGATATTACGAATTATTTTAGTGAGGTAGTTAAACGATTGACAAAATTAGGTGTGGCCGATGTAATTATTGATCCCGGATTTGGGTTTGGCAAAAACCTTGAACACAATTATGAATTACTAAACCGGCTCGATTCGTTTAAAGTTTTCCAACTTCCGGTAATGGTAGGTTTAAGCCGTAAATCGATGATTTGGAAAACATTGGATATTAAACCAGATGCAGCATTAAACGGAACAACTGTGGCGAATACCCTGGCTTTGATGGGGGGGGCTGATATTTTACGCGTCCACGATGTTAAAGAAGCTACTGAGGCAATAAAAATTATTAGTGAAATTAAATCAACAATAAAATAATGCCGGCATTTATTACCATACGTTTTCTCGACATCCTCGATATTTTCCTGGTTGCTCTTTTGCTCTACCAGTTGTACCGATTAATTAAAGGGACAGTTGCTTTTAATATTGTAATCGGATTGTTCTCGCTATATCTGGTTTGGATAGTTGTGCGGGCGCTTAATATGGAATTGTTGGGTTCGATAATGGGACAGTTTATTGGGGTTGGAATCATTGCGTTAATTGTTGTTTTTCATCCTGAAATTAGAAAATTCCTTGTTTTTATTGGTACAAATTATAATCTAAATCGTGTATTTTCGATCGATAAATTATTTGGTATTGGGAAAATAAAAACTATTAATCACGAACAAATTGAAAGCCTGGTTGATGCCTGTGTTTCAATGTCGAAATCTAAAACCGGGGCTTTGATTGTAATAGTAAGGAATTTGGAGCTGGCTGAACAAATTAATACGGGCGAAAAATTAAATGCCAGAATTTCTTCTGCCTTGCTTCGGAGCTTGTTTTTTAAAAATTCGCCTCTTCACGACGGGGCAGTAATTATAAAAGGTAATAGAATTGCAGCAGCAGGTTGCATCCTTCCTTTAACACAAAAAGAAGTGGACAAAAATTTAGGTTTGCGACATCGTGCAGCAATTGGAATTACCGAAAATACCGATGCCATAACAATTATTATTTCAGAAGAAAGAGGGTCTATTTCATTTGCCAAAAACGGTGAAATAAAACGCAGGATTTCGAAAGAAGGGCTTACCACCTTTCTGGAAGAAAATATAATTTCTACTGCTAATTAAGATTATTTTAACTGAAAGATTAATCCTGTAAATGTTGAACAGGCGGCTGCGAAATTTTTGTTCGCTCATCTAAATTGAAATACTGAAAGGCCAGAAAAGTGTAGGGAATAACATAAAAAATTGTTGAAACAATGGTAGCAGTCCCTATTAAAACCCAGTACCAGTCAGGGTATTCAGTTGTTGCGGTTTCTTGCAAACTGAAAATGTTGGACCCAATTCCGGCAAGCATTGAAGGGATTGAAATTACAAAACTTACCGCCCCAACAATAAGCAATCCCAAAAGATTAATTAATAATGTATTCCACCACTGGGAATTTACAAGGTTCCACGAACGCGTCAAGGCATCTCCCAATCTTTTCTTTTCAAAAATTAAAATTATAACGACAATCGAAAGTGTGTTTGCAATGTAGAGGCCCGGTAAAATACACATAATTACCCCCAACATTACCGCAATAAATAAAACCAGGTTTGCTCCAAGCGCGAGTAATCCGTTGGAAAATAATAATGGTGTAATCTCGCTCAATTCAAAATTACCTTTTCCTTTTTTTACATAAATTTCAATATATGAATAATAGGTGCCGGCTAAAAGCGATTGAACAAAAAGGCCAAAAAGCGAAGAGAGAAAAACATTCATATAAATAGGGCCAATGTTTGCCAACATTGTTTCCTGGTCTGTAAAGTCGATGTTTACCATTACTCTCATTTGAACGTAAACCTGTAAAATGCCATAAATCAGGACAAATGGAAATACATAAGTAAAAACCAACTTTGAAACTGGATTATATTCCTGTTTTAAAAATTCAAAAGAATCGGTAATTATGTCGCCCAATTCTCTTTTTTTTCTGAATTGAATTTCTTTTTCGGCCATGCATTATAAAAATATGGTGATTTTAATCAAAGGTTTTCTTTTCGATTTTGTAAGTATTGCGGTCGCTCGAACTTCTCGATATTAATTCACCAAGAAATCCGCCAAGGAAAAATTGCGCACCAATTATCATTGAAGTCAGGGCAATATAAAAATATGGGCTGTTAGTGATTAGGTTTCCAATAATCCCGTTTTTTATTTGTATTATTTTTTCAATGGCAAGCCAAATGGCGGCAGCTAAGCCAACAATTACCATTACAATCCCAAGAATCCCAAAAAAGTGCATTGGGCTTTTTACAAACCGGGAAATAAATGTTACTGATAGTAAATCGAGTGGACCACGGATAAAACGTTCTAATCCAAATTTGGTAATTCCGTATTTTCGTTCGCTGTGTACTACCACTTTTTCGCCAATGTTGTTGTATCCTGCCCATTTTGCCAGCACTGGTATGTAACGGTGCATTTCGCCATAAACTTCAATGCTTTTTATTACATTCTTGCGGTATGCTTTTAATCCGCAATTCATGTCGTGAAGTTTAATTCCTGTTATCCGGCGAACGGTCCAGTTGTAAAATTTGCTGGGAATATTTTTTGATAAAACCGGGTCGAAACGTTTTTTCTTCCAGCCCGAAACCAAATCGAAACCATCTTCTTTTATCATTCTGAACAATTCCGGAATTTCATCGGGGCTGTCTTGCAAATCAGCATCCATTGTAATTACCACATCTCCTTTTACTGCATCGAAACCAGAAAAGAGTGCAGCAGATTTTCCGTAGTTGCGCCTGAATTTTATCCCTTTGATATTTGAATTTTGACTTTGTAATTTTTCAATTACCTGCCACGAATTATCCTTGCTGCCATCGTCAATCATAACTATTTCGTACGAGAAATTATTCTCGTCCATAATTTTTTTTATCCAAACCGATAATTCAGGCAATGATTCTTCCTCATTAAACAGGGGCACAACTACGGAAATATCCATATTCAAAAATTTGCTAACGAACTATTCAACTACGTCTTCCGTAGGATTCTTTTTTGTAAATATTGAAGTAATTAACGAAATAATAAGACCAATAAAAGTGCCGCCAAAAATCCCCATAACCAACATCATTATAGGAGTTTGGAATTTTGCGGCCATATTAACTGCCACTTCCATTTGTTCCTCAGGAACATTCCCCTGTTTAATAATTTGTTCCTCCGTGAATAAGCGCATTTGTTCTTGTAAAGAAGGATCGATAACTTCGAAAAGCAAATAAGTATAAATACTTGAAATAATTGATGCAAAAAGCATGGTTATAACACCCACACCAAGAGCCTGGCCATAAGTCATTGTTCCACCGAGGACTTTTTTATATCCGATTTGTGCGAGTACAATTCCCGCAACCATAACGGCATAACCAACCCACTGAGCAGGTTTGGCAAAAGTATTTCCGGTTACATAAAAAACAACAGAAACCAGGATTAATGCAATTCCCAGGTAAACCCCTGACATAAGTGATGATTTCCAGACTGAAGTAGTTTTTTGTTCCATAATAGTTTGTTTTTTTTAGATAAAGGTTCGACAAATATATGTTTATTTTTTAATCAAGTTCAAATATTTAATTACTGAATTCAGATGGGTTGAAAAGATACTAATAATATTTTATCTGTCTCTATTTTTTTGTTTTATTACAATTTATCAGGTATCGAGATTTTATAAATGCCCTACAAAAAGAATAGCTTATTATAGGTATTGTTCAAAAAATTCTATCATTTTTTGTTGCGAAAAATCGTTTACTCTTTGTACAACATCCATGGTATGTGGCCATAACGGAAAACGGTGGTAAACACACGGAACACTAAGGCTGTCGAGCCGGGTTTTTAACAAATCCGATTGGCTGATTGGAACCAACTTATCCGATGTTCCGTGAAGGATCATTGTAGGAGGATCGTTTTTATCTAAATATTGTATCGGTGAAGCTTCCCGGTATAATTCAGGTGCATCTTCATACGAATGTGCAATAAAAGATGTTACCAACGATTGATTTCTGGCATATTCGGTTGTCAGATCTATTGGGCCATAAATATCGACTACGGCTTTTATCTTGTGCTTTGTTTCAAAAATATCTATACAATCAGTTTTTACTTGTGGATTTTCCCAACCATAAGCTTCCATAAGGGCCAGGTGTGCACCTGCTGAACCTCCGATCAAGGCAATCCGATCAGGATCATAACCGTAGTTATCCCCATTTTTGTAGAACCAGTTTAAAGCATCGTTAATGTCTTCAACACAGGCAGGATATGACGCATCTTTCAACAAACGGTACGAAACTGTGGCAGTGATGTAACCCCTTTTTGCAAAGTCCACCAGATATATAAGATAGTCGGATCTTTCACCACCTTTCCAACCACCACCATGTATAAAAATTAATAGGGGCGAGTTATCATCAATGTTTTTAGGTTTGTAAATATCAAGTTGCAATGATTTCCCATTAATATTTTTGTATTCAATATTTTTGATCTCTTCTACATCGTCAGGAATCTCGGGCACCGGATTGATAAGTTTCTCCAATCCAATCCCGACCGCGAGGTAAGCAGGAGCCACAAAATGATAACCAACAGGTGGATTTTCGGGATTTAAAGCCGACCAAATCCTTGGTGTTGCCATAAGCAAGCAGATAATAACGAAAGTAATCGCCAATCCGGAAAGAATGCGTTTTAATTTTATTGATTTCATCGATATTGTTTTTTATGACATATTTTTTTTCACTATTAACCGACTAAAGTCGGATTCTTAATTTATTATGTCTCAAATG